>NZ_JAHYJB010000004.1 GCF_019429335.1 Sulfurimonas sp.
CCAAAAGCGCATCATAGAAAAATACACTCTACAAACCTAGTAGAGCGTTTCAACAAAGAGATAAAAAGAAGAACCAAAGTCGTAGGTGCTTTTCCAAATCAAGGCTCCGTGCTGCGTCTGTTAGTCCTGCTTGCTGTAGACACAAACGCAAAATGGCTTGATAGAAAATATGTATCTTGGGAAGATTTGGAACAGTTAAATGAAGTTGATGATGAATTTACAGAAAATTTTTGACGCTATCGAGAAAGCTCGTCGTAGTGTTTAAGCATCTGCTTTATTGCATGTCTCTCCTGGTGAATACCCTCCAAAAAGACCTCTGCCTCCTCTTTTGGCATGTATTTAACTCTGTCGGAGACCCACTTGTTAAAGAGGTGCATAATTTCCTCTTTATGTTTTACGCTCTCTAACTGCTCGATAACATAGTCAGGATAAGACTTCATAAACTTGTTTATCTCTGTTCGCTTTGTATGGTAGCTGTTTCCGCGAAGCTCAATAAGGGCATTTGCTTCATAAACATAATCTACAAGTTTTTTCTCCACAAGATAATTCTCAAGCATCTGAAACATGCTCTCAGCCTCATCCGCAGACTGCACAAACTCTTCAATCATAGAGGCCTGAACATAGTCAATACGTGAGTAGTACGGAGAAGAGTTGTTTGTATTCATAACCTCGAAGCATTTTATCATAGCATCCGTGACATTTTTTTTCTTTCCCAAAGGAGGCAGCAGCATGGTTAGCTCCCCGCCCGTCATGATAAAGAGACAGAAGCACTTATTTATAATTGCGTAAAATCCGCTACTGTTTGCAAGCCAGATATAATTTGCGGCAAATGTGTAATCGCTCAAATCCACATCAAGCTTTGAGAGATACTTTTCCATAACAGGTTTTATAGCGATTGAAAAACGTTTTAACTTCTGTTTATTGACTGTGAGGCTGCCCATTTAAATCCTTTTTCATAGCAAATATTAGCGAAATAATACATCTTTTTTTTGCATTTGCAGCAGCGTTTTTTTACTCTTTTTAGAAGTCTATATTATAGTAATTTTTTTGCTATTTGCCTTTAATATTTCAAGCAGATAATTCGCGGCAAAAAGAGATATAATTAAGGGTATTATAAGGCTATAATATTTATAATTCCAGCGGTTTTACAAAAAAAGAGTAAAACAGCCGTCATTTTATTGGGGTGTCGCCAAGCGGTAAGGCACTGGTTTTTGGTACCAGCATTCAGGGGTTCGAATCCCTTCACCCCATCCACACATAATCCATGCAAAAAGATACTTAATGGAAGACTTAGACTCAACTGCTATAATCATTAGAACTCTCATTTTTATCGTAATCGCTGCCGTCTTTTACTTCGTATTAAAATCTAAAAAGTAACTACTTTCATATAAAAACACCGCATTTTGACAACAAAATGACAATTTGTTGACATTCTTAATACAAAATTAACACTCCTTAGCTAAATTTTTAAAAATATATTTAATTTTAAAAATTAAGGAAAGATATGAAAATAAAATATTCACTGGCAACTTTGCTGGCAATCTCATCCATTTATGCACAAGAAGTAACTCTTGATTCAATAAGCATAACAGCAACAAAAATCTCAACTGCCACAAAAGACATCTCCCAGTCAATTGCAGTTATTGACGAAAAAACAATAGAAGACAAAAACATTTTAAACATACAAGAAGCGATAGAAAATATCCCCGGTGTTAATGCCGAGTCCTCTACAAACTCTCCAAGTCCAAGACTTATCATAAGAGGTGCTGGACTAAAGGCAAGATACGGAGTCAGAGAGATAATGGTCATTAAAGACGGCGTTCCTTTGACAGACCCCGACTCTTTTACAAGATTTGATTTTATAGATATGCAGGATGTTCTAAGCGTTGAGGTGCAAAAAGGACCCGGCTCAATAAATGCCGTAAATGCAACAGGCGGCGTTATCCAGCTTGTAACAAAGTCTGTTTTTCAAGAAGATAAAAACAGAATAAAAATCGGCATAGGCGATGACGGGCAAAAAAATATAAACCTTAAAGTAAGAGAAAAGTTAAGCGAAAACGATTTTATCTCAGCGACTATAAGCAGAAGAGAGATTGAAAACAGCTGGAGAGACAACAATGAGTTTGACTCTACTCAAGCAAGCATAAAATATGGTCATATCTTCCAAGACGACTCTATCATGGAGAGTGAATTTTCATATACAAAATCAAATATGAATATTCCAGGGTCTATGGATGCTGCAGAGTTTGAACTCTTTAAGAGCAGCGGAACGCAGCACGACACAAGCTACCAATGGCAGCACAGTGCAAGAGACTCCAAGATATTTTCTATAAACACAAAGTATGAAAAAGAGGTCGGGGATTTAGTATATAAACCAAGAGTCTACTTCAACTCTTGGAAGCATTTCCATCCTGTGAGCGGAATAATAAACGAGAGTGACGACAACAAAGTCTACGGAACCGACTTGGAACTAAACTATAACCATAATCTTTTTGGAGAGAAGGCTGTTTTAGTAGCGGGTGTAACGCTAAAAGCAGATATAACAAAAGATGCTAAAAAATATAAATATGCAGATTATATAACTCTGCCCTCTTTTTCATGGCCTTTTACGCCTTATATAAGTGAGACGCTCTCAAATAATAAAGGCGATTTGGCAGCTACTGAAGATAGTACGACAACGCTTTACGGCGCTTACCTTATGGAGACATTCTCTCCCACAAAAGATATAACGCTAGACGTCAGCTCAAGGGTAGACAAACTCAGTTTTGACATAAGCGGAAACCAGATATCAGACTACAGCTACAGTACAAAAAATTATATTGCAGGAGTAGGTCTATATAATATTGACAAGTCTTACACTCTCTTTTCTGCAAAAGTGGGTGCTATTTATAAAGTAACCAACAGTACAAATGCCTATATATCTGTTGCAACCGCGAATCAGGCTCCGACCACAAGCGAGCTCTCCGAGAACGAATCTCTGAATAAATCAACCAGTATAAACTATGAAGTGGGAGTAAAGACAAGAACAGAGAGTACCTCTTATGATTTAGCGCTTTATGAAAATATTGTTGATGATGAGATTATTCAAATTAGAGATGCAAACGGAAACTCTATCTATGACAATGCAGGAAAAACAAAAAAGAGAGGCTTGGAGTTTAACGCTGTTTATGCCATAAATAAGCAAGTCGGAGCTGGCGGCTCTTACGCATACAGCGATTTTAAATTTGTAACATTCAACGAGTCGGTGGCAGGTTCTCTGGTTTCAAGAGACGGAAACTATCTGCCGTACATACCAAAGAATCAGTACTCTCTGTTTGCGACACTCAACCTATCAAACGGTTTTAAATCGAGAATTACAACAAAAACGTGGGGAAGCTACTACATGGACAATGCAAATACGCAAAAGTATGAGGGGTACAAGTTTGTGACAGACCTGATGCTCGGCTATGAGCATAAAGCGCACAACATCCAGCTCAATATTAGAAACATCACAAACGAATACTATGCGATGGAAGCTCTAAAAGATGTCTACGGCAACGAATCATACAAAGCGGCTGCTCCTGTTAGCGGGATGCTTACATACAGCTACAAGTTTTAGGAGACAGTATGGTTGATTATCAAAAGAGAGATAAAAACGATATTTACAATATTCCGGTATTGAGATTTATATTTAAAAACAAAATCTTCATAAGAGCTCTGCAACTCTCTGTTTTAGCGCTCTTTGTCTACGCAATAGTGTTTGGGATCATATATCCCTCAAAAGAGGAGAATATTTTTACGACTGCTCTTTTTTGGTCGCTCTTTTGGCCGCTCTTTATTGTCATAACACTCTCAACTTTTGGCAGAATTTTTTGCGGTATCTGCCCGCACGGATTTATAGGAAAGTATATAACCAAATTCGGTCTTAAAAAGAAGATGCCAAAAGCTCTCGCAAACCCATTCATAGGCATATTTCTGCTTCTAATAGCTTTTTGGGCGGTTTATTATATATATCCAGCTGCTTATAAAACTCCTTTGGCAACGGCAATCTTTTTTATAGTGCTGACACTTATAGCCATTGTCTTTTTTTATATATATGACGACATGAGCTACTGCAAGTCAATATGCCCGATAGGCACGGTTATGCGCGGATTTTCCAAAATATCATTTACAAAGCTTGGGACTTACAGCGATGCATGCAAAAGCTGCACTACATTTGAGTGTGCGGACGCCTGCTCATACAATCTCAAACCTTTTACTTTTGACAAAAGAGCAAGCATGACAGACTGCACCTTGTGTATGGACTGCAGCGGTGCATGCGAAGCGGTTAGTTTTAAATTTGTAAAACCATCCGAATCGCTCTTTAAAAACTTTCAAATCAAAAAAGCGGAAGTTTGGGCATTTATACTCATAACTGCGGCTATTACGGTTACTATGTCGTTTCATCACGCGCTCGGAAGAGTGGCAATCGCAGATGAGTTTATCTGGTCAAAAATGGGACTCTTTTTAGAAGAAAAAATAGGTTTTGCAGGACTTGACTACGTAGGAATAAGCGCCCTTTTTCTTGCACTCTCAACTACTATCTTTTTGGCTTACTTCGGTATGTTTGTAGCTTCAAAATTTTTAAAAGAGAATTTTAGCAAGGTATTTTACACTCTGGGGTATGCTTTTGCGCCTATATTTATTATAGGCGGTCTCTCTCATACGTATGAATTTTTCTTTCTTCACCACTACGGCGACATAGCAAACGGTTTTATGCAAGGTTTTTTTATCTCAGCAGATGAAGTAAAACCTCTCGCTGCCAGACAAGACTCTTGGCTTAAAATATTCAGCCTTATGAACTATATCGCGATAATATGGGCGTTTATCATAATGGCAAAAAGAGTGAATTTTTTCACCGCTTCTAAAGCGGCTAAAACTTTGGCTTTTGTATTTGCCTCTTTTCTTATCATCTTTTACTTATGGCTTAACGTTTACAAAGTCTACGCTTTTAAAACTTACGGTGCAAAAAAGTATTCTCATACCCACGCAGTTAAAACAGATAAACAGCTTGGTCAGAGATGAAGCGCTAAGGCTCGCAGAGAGTGCAAAGTTACATCGTGTGTTCAAACAGAATTTTAACGCCGATGCCTATAAGAACGGTGCCGCCGAGCATTTCTGCTTTGCTCTGGATGTATCCGCCGCCTCTTGAGCCAACAAATACTCCGATATAGCTAAATATGTAAGCAACAAGCCCTATGATTGCCATAGAGACAAAAGGGTTTAAATCAAGCAGATTTAGCGTAAAGCCTGCCGCCATGGCATCTATGCTTGTGGCAATAGCAAGCAGCAGAAGCACTCTGTTTGTGATGCTTGCTATCTCGTCTTCAGTGTTTTCGCCAAAACTCTCATAAAGCATTTTACCGCCGATTGCACTTAGAAGCAAAAATGCCACCCAGTGGTCTACGGACTCTATAATAGTACCAAGACCGACACTCGCAAGATATCCAAAAAGAGGCATAAGCCCCTGAAAAAGACCAAACAAAAGAGCGACTTTTAAAGCCAGTACTTTGCTAAATTCTCTATTTTTCACGCCAAGCCCGATTGAGACGGCAAAAGCATCCATGCTGAGTGCAAAAGCAAGTAAAAAAACTTCTAACATGTTATTTCCTATTTAGCGCTTTTAGTAGCTCATTGAACCTGCGTTTAGAAGCCCGATGGAGACAGATAAAAATGCCATAAGCAAGCCAACTGGAACAACACCCTCGCTTATCTGCTCTTGAAGAGAAAACTTGTTAGGGATTCTTGTAAATACCAAAGCAAAAGTAAGCTGAATAAACATAGCAACGCTTCCCCAGATTAAAAAATCTCCATAAGAAACTGAACTCACCAACGCACTGTAAAGCGGGATTGAAAAGCCTATAATAGCACCGCCAAACGTTAAAGATGCAGCCATATTGTTCTCATGAAAAATGAGCTTGTAGTCATCATATGGGGTAACTATGGCGTAAAGATACAAAAAAAGACCTACCAATACAACGGCTGTTATAAAAAACAGACCAAAAGCTAAAAACGATTCTACCATGCGAACTCCGGTTCATTAAATTTTAAAAATGAATAATAGCGAAACAAAGCCAATTTAAATAACAATTGAATTTTAAAAAATATTTTCTGCTACGTCACGCTCTGCAAACCAAACTCTACTTTAAAGTAAGTCGCTTTTACCTCGGGAACTATGTTGTTTTTTACTTTGTTTAAATCTACAATCCTATATCTTTGAAGTGTTTTTAGCGTTCTTGATAGATTTGACTTTGCTCTTCCGCTCAACTCTTCAAGTTCTCTAAGTGATTGAGGATTGTTAAGCAAAATGATTCTAAGCAGCTCTTGATTTTCGTTTGAAAGAATTTGAGCCATTGATTTTAAAGATTCAAACCAGATTTTAGGCTCATCTTTTTTTGGGATGTACTCACCTTTTGCGATTGCTATCGTTCTTTTTTTATACTGCTTTAAAGGCATTATGCCTACTCTTAAAGTCTCTAGTTTCATTTTTTTATCCTTTTAATTATTCGCTATATAGTAATCCACACTATTCCAAAAATCTTCTACAAGTTGCGCACAAAACTCAAACTTATAAGGTACGATATCCATTTTCTTATGTACATGGTCTAATGTCTCTTTTCTAGCCGCATACTTCTTAGAAGACTTAAAACTATGTGCATTATCATAAACGACCACTCTATGGTTTCTTTTGTCATGCAAAGTTAAAGAGTACTTAACTCCATGAGCAATAGCTTTGCTATTTTGAACTTTTTTTGCCTCAAACTTTACCCAGTAACCACTATCCAAAGGATAAACTTCGCCATCAAGATTTAGTAAAAACTCTAAATCATTCATAATGCTTCCTATGTTATCATCAAATGATAACTAAATTATTTTTATAACAATGTTAAATATTTTAAATAGTAGCGATTTTAATTTTAGATGTATAAAAATATGACAGATTGAAATGTTTGTATATGGTATTACTCGCTCCCATGCTCCTGCGTAGGAGTGTGTATTTCAGGTTATTGTTAGAGTATGTATTCCCATCGGAGACCATTGGAACGAGAAAAGAAAAGTGGAGATTCATTCACAGGGGTTAAAAACTACCCGATATATTCGGGAATCAAACTCTTAATTTTTTGATATATCTTCATAAAGTCGGTAGAGTAAACCCTGCTCTGCGCAACGGATGTCATAAAGTTTGTATCTCTCTTCCAGCGCGGGACGATATGAAAGTGTACATGCTCCGCAATACCTGCTCCTGCGTCTTTTCCAAGATTCATGCCGATATTTACTCCGTGAGCGCCGAAGCCCTCTTTTAAAAGTCTCACGCTTTTTTGCGCCAAATCGCTCATGTGAAGCCAAGTCTGGCTCGGCAACTCTTCTAGTTTGTCGGTATGAAGATGGGGAATAATCATAAAGTGCCCAGGAGTGTACGGATAGCGGTTCATAACTATAAAACAGTGCTCGTCTCTGTAAAGTACATGCAACTCTTTATCCTCTTTCTCATTAGAGCTTATGTGACAAAAAACACACCCTTCTATCTTCTTGTTTGTCACGTACTTATCACGCCACGGCGCATATAAAATATCATTCATATTTAATCCCTTTTGTTCAAATATCTGCCTCGAATGAGGCTGCTTTAGTGCCTTAGCGGTTTATTTTCTTTGGTTGAGGTCTAGCGTAGCAAAGAGGAATTTACTTCCTCTGCGTTAAAATCAAATAAATGCAAAGACTAGATTTGGAAACATCAGCACTAAAATAAGCGTCGCCAACTGCAGCAGTATAAAAGGAATAATCCCTTTATAAATCTCAATGGTTTTTATCGTATCTCCCGCGGCTCCCTTTAGGAAAAAGAGCGAAAGCCCAAAGGGCGGCGTTAAAAACGAGGCTTGAAGGTTTAGAGCTATCAAAACTCCAAACCAGACAGGGTCTATTCCAAAAGCGTTCATAACAGGCACTAAAATAGGAACGATGATAAAACTTATCTCTATAAAATCTATAAAAAAGCCGAGTATAAATATGCTTATCATCGCAACTGCTATAAAAATCCAAACATCGCCGATATCCTGAGAGAAAAACTCCAGTATCAGGTCTGTTCCGCCAAGTTCGTTGAAGACCAGAGAAAATGCGGTTGCTCCTATGAGAATCATAAAAATCATACCAGTCAGTTTTACGCTCTCAAGCGAGGCGTACTTTAGCATCCCAAAATTGAGCGACCCGTTCATAGCCGCAAGTAAAAGCGCGCCGATAACGCCAAACGCAGCCGACTCGGTCGGAGATGCGATGCCCAAAAAGATACTTCCCAAAACAGACATCATCAGAAGCATTGGAGGAACTATTGAGACTATTATCTCTTTTATACCAACCTCTTTTATATCTTTTGCAACTGGAGCGACTTCAGGGTTAAAGTATGCGCGAATAAGAATATAAGCGACATAAAGAGCGACTAAAACAAGCCCCGGCAAAACTGCGCCCATAAAAAGCTCGCCTACACTTACGCTCATAACATCGCCCAAAATGATAAGAATGATAGAGGGCGGTATAATCTGCCCAAGAGTTCCGCTTGCCGCGACTGTTCCAGAAGCCAGACCTTTGTCATAACCCGCTCTCAACATCAGAGGAAGCGCTATAACGCTCATCATAACAACACTCGCAGAGACTATTCCCGTTGATGCGGCGAGCATTGCACCGACCAGTACGACGCTTACCGCCAAACCGCCACGAACACCGCGAAACATAGAACTCATGGCAACAAGCAACCTCTCCGCCATAAGTGATTTTTCAAGTATCAAACCCATCGCTATAAAAAGAGGAACCGCCATAAGCGTCGTGTTTGACATAATGCCGTAGATACGAAACGGAAGTGTCGAAAAGATATCAGAACCAAGCTCAGGGATAAAAAAGGCAAAAACTATCGATACTGCGCCAAATACAAAAGCAACGGGAATACCGACCATAAGAAGTGCCAAAACCACCACAAACATAAACATAGCAATCATAGAGACTTCCATGTGCTAAAGTTTGTTTTCGCCTCTTTTACGGCTTGCAGAAGCAAGAATGCAAAAGAGAGAGGCATAAGCGCTTTTACAAGATAGCGGTACTCTAAACCGCCCGGATTTGAAGAAGCTTCGTTTTGCACAAAACTCATATATACAAAATCAATACCTATGTATATAATAAGGATTGAAAACGGAAGTATGAAAAAGAGCGAAGATATGATGTTTATAAGAGCTTTTGTTTTTTGGCTAAATGAGGCGTAGAAGATATCCACTCTTACATGTGCATTTTCTCTTAAGGTATATGCGATTGCAAAGAGTATAACTATGTCAAACAGATGCCACTCAAGCTCTTGCAGAGCCACTAAGCCTATTGAGAAAAGATATCTTGCCGTTGCATCGTAAACCACAAGCAAAACCAGTAGCCCAAGTATTACGGCTGTAAAATAACCCAGATATTTTGTGGTTTTATCTATGCAGTTCACTTTTTACACTTATATAAAATTTGGTGCATCGTTAGCAAAAAGAATGATATCCCCTGCTCTTGTCTGACTTGCAAGCAAACTCTCTATCTTTGACTTATCATGCAGAATAATCTTGTTTTTTACATTTAAATTTTTATCAAACAGTTCAGCGTTTAGAGAGCCTGTAACTATTGCGATGTCAAATATCTCATTTATCGCATTGATAAGTTGCAGATTTAGCTCATCTCTGCTCTCTACAAGCCCCGGCGTAATGATAACTTTTCTGCCCTCATGCAGCGAGCAGAGACGAACTGCCTCAAGCATTCCGTCTATATTTCCGTTGTATCCGTCGTCAAGAATGAGCTTTCCGCCAGCTTTTATCATCTGAAGTCTGTGCTCTACAGGAGTCAAGCTCTTTACCGCTTCTATTATCTCCTCGTTGCTCATGTCGAACGTTTTTGCTATATGAACCGCAACTGCAATGTTTATGGTCTGAAAAGAGCCCAGCACGTTAGTATAAAAGTGTAAAATCTCATCGTTGATTTTTAAATCAAAATCCGTTCCGTCAAGCCTTGCATCTACGTTTTGTATCTCATCGCCGAAAAACGTAACCTTGTCATGTGGCTCATCTGTAACCGAAGTGTGGATAAACGCGCACTCAAGTCTTGGAGACTTCATAATCTCCAATTTTGTTGCTATGATATTTTCCAAACTTTTAAAATACTCAACATGCGCAAGCCCTACTTTACCGACAACTACCACCTGAGGTTCTAAAAAAGTGGTTATCTCAAAAATATCTCCGCTCTCTCTTGCCCCTGCTTCGCAGACATATATTTCAGTGTCGCTTGGAAGTGTTTCGTTTATATCTCTGATAATCCCGCCGATTGTGTTTACGCTTCTTGGAGTTGAGTAAACTCTATATTTTTTACCCAAAATCTCTCGCACAAAGTTTTTGATACTTGTTTTCCCGTAACTTCCCGTTATGGCAATTATCTGCAACTTATTCATGCTCTGAAGCTTCTTTTTCGCCTCTTTTTTAAACGACTCAAACAGGAACTTCTCTATTGCAAAACTTCCAGCATAAGCAAGCAGAAGCGGGAAAAATACGCCGTATGTCTCACATGCCGACTTTAGAGTACAAAGCGTGTTTTGGAAAAGAACCAAAAAAACAAGAAGAATAAGAAATCTCTTTACTCTCCATGTCAAAATTAACTTTTTGTCCAGATTTTTATGCCAGATAAAGATAGAAGGCAGCACGGCAAAATAGAAAAATATCAGAAAAAACTGCCCTGTCGTGTAGTAGGCGATAAATGGAATAAAAAAGTAGATAATATGCCACTGCGGCTTGTGATGTTTTAAAACGACACGCGATATTTTGTAGTCATACCATTGAAGGTTTGTGATAAGGTACCAGCCTAAAACAGTTACAAAAAGTACGTTAGTAATAAATGCCATAAATATTTCGTAATCCTGCATTATTTATGCTCCAGTATCTTTAAAAATGTATTTTCTATGTTTTGCGCTATATCTTTTGCGTGATTCATAAAAAAGTAGTGATCGCCATCGTATGTTATAAGCGTTGAGTCTTTTATAAGGCTTTTTATCTTTTTGGCACTTTCAAGAGGAGTTGCCGTGTCACTCTCTCCCCAGCAAAGAAGCGCTTTTCCGCCGTAGCGTGCAAACTCGTGTGAAAAATCCTCGTTTACGACATTTTTAAAAGTCTGATACATCGGCTCACTTAGCTTTTTTGCATCTTTTGCAATGAAAAACTCTCTAAATTTAGCCAATCCAAAGAGTTTTAAAAATTTAAAAATCGCTATTTTTGTTCTTACTTTTAGCGATTTTTGAACGTAAATACCGGCACTTGAGACAAGAACAAGCACTTGAGGCTCAAGCAGAAGAGCCACTTTTCCGCCAAAAGAGTGTCCCAAGATTATATTTTTTGAAGCGTTTAGATGAATCATAAGAAGCTCGACTACTCTTGCATAATCTTTAGTCTCTAAGGCCAAATTGCATGTAGAATTTCCAAACCCTGGCAAATCTATATAAATATGGCGAAAAGCGTCCATATATGGCGAAAATGACTGCTTCATAAGGTTTTTATTGCTGCCCCAGCCGTGCAGAATTATCAAATCAACAGGAGCGTCGGGGTTTAATATCTCATAGCTTATATCTAAAGTGTGTTGATTGAACTGAATCGACTTTATAGCCATTATTTTCCTTTAGCTTTGGAAATAGAGTGGATATATTCATAATTTACTTTTGGTCTTTTTGCATGAGGAAGCGAGTTTATAAGCATCTCCAAAGAGCCTTGAAAATCTTCAAAAAGATAGTTTGCCATTGAGCCTGGAATCGGGTTTATTTCATTGAGATAGACATCGTTGTTTACTACGAAAAAGTCACATCTAATCAATGAACCCTCAAAAAGGTCTTTGTAAACTTTTTCAAAATTTGCTCTTAGTTTTAATTCAAGCTCTTTAGTCACGTCAGCATTTAGCACCTGCTCACTTCTTGAAAAATCCATATATTTTTTCTCAAAGTCCAAAAACTCCTCTTTATGCGGCTCTTCTACAATAGAGAAATGAAACTTTCCATTTGCTCTAAAACCTGCAAGGTTATACTCTTTAACGCCATCAATAAACGGCTCCACTAAAACGTTGTTATCAAACTCAAACGCACTCTCAAGTGCATAATCAAGCTTGTTCTCCTCTCTTACGATACTAACACCGATAGAGCTTCCAAGACGGGCAGGCTTTACTATTATAGGATATGGGATTTTGATATTTGAGTGCTCTTTTGTACTCAGACTCTCTGATTCTAAAGACTTTATACCCCTTGCTTTACAGAGCCACTTTGTATATCTCTTGTCGTATGAAAATACGCTTGCATCGACTCTAGGACCTATGTATTTGATAGAGAAGAAGTCAAGAAGAGCTGCAATAGAGCCGTCTTCACCGTCTGCACCGTGGATAAGGTTTAAGACAGTACCGCTGTGCTCGGTAGAACCAAGCAATCCCTTTTGAACAAAAGCTCCGTTTGTAATGGAGAGTTTAGGCATCTTTTTATGCAGACCTTTTGAGAAAGTCACCGCTTTCATCTTTGATGGTTCAATAATATAAAACGTATGGTCCTGATCGCAAAATACAAAGCTCAAGTCAAACTTTGAGAGTTTTTGCTTTAGAGTGATTGCACTCACTATGCTAATTTCATGTTCAAAACTAGCGCCGCCGAATAAAATAGTTAATTTCAATATATATTTCCTTGATTAAAGTGTTTGCAGAAGCTTTAAGGCCTCTTTTACGAGTGTTGCAGTATCGTTGCTGCTACTGCATGAGCTTAGAGCTTTGGATATCTTATCTTTTTTAAATCCAAGAGATTCCAGAGCTTCGCTTGCCTGAGCTACCGATAGATTTTTAGGTGTGTCCGATGATGAGAGAAGTTCAACGTCAAACCCGCTAAGCTCAACCAAAATCCGCCCTGCACTCTTAGGTCCAATTCCAGGGACTCTCTGAACACCGTTTATATCTTTGTTGTTTATAACCGCGCCAAACTGCGATGGAGTGTATGTCGAGCAGATTGCCATTGCAACCTTTGGACCCACGCCGTTGATTTTAATAAGCCTCTCAAAAAGCTTTTTTTCGCTCATTTCCAAAAATCCATAAAGAAGCTGTGCGTCTTCACGGATAATATGCGACGTAAAAAGTTTTACCTCATCACCGCCTAGAGCAGAAAAGCTCTGAAGGGAGATAAACACCTCATAAACTACGCCGTTCACATCTACATGTACAAACGAGGGCTCTTTATAAGAAACCCTCCCTTTTAAGCCTACTATCACTGATGCACCGCCTGTATCTCAAATACTCCCTCGTCCGTCTCAACAACTGCAAATATCTTGTCAGGCGAGCCTTCAGGCGGTTTAAAACTGAGCTCTATCGGCGGTTCTATAAGCTTGAAAATAAGCTCGTTGTGTCCTATCCATCTGTCTCTGTTTATAATCCTTGCATCGACGATATTATCTTGAAAAGATGCTGTTTTTGTGGTTAGAAGATGAAGTTTGTCGTTTTTTACTCTATACTCGTTTGTTATTCCCTCAAGATGCTCTTGAGCCTTTGTAAACTGCTTATATTTTGTCACAAACGCTTCTGGCATTTTTATACCGTTTTGCTTAAAATGCATCAATCTTTTTTTTATTTCATTAAAAGAGTCTGTGTTATCTTTAATCATCTTTTTATATTTATCTACCTCTTTTTTTATCTCTTCTACGCTTACTCTAAGTTCATCAATCTCATGCTTGTTTTCACCTAACCCTTCTTGTTTGTCTTTTTGCATTAGAGGGTCTATTGTGAAGACATTCTCACTTCCCTGAAGCTTTTGAATCTCGATAAGTCTAGAAGCCGTTGCTTTGACGTAAGAGGCGCAGATGCCTATCTCTATATCTTTTGCTCTTATGTTTCCGCCTACGGCTTCGACGATTTCTACTTTTTTGCCCTCAACTATTCCGTGTTCAAGTCTGGTTATTTTTATATTGTCGCCTATTGCCGTGCCTTTATGCACGTTAATTGTCAAATCATTGGCTTTTATCTCTGAGGTTTTGTGAGTTTGACCCTCTATAGTAGCTCTTTTAGCATGTACTTTTGCGTTTGGTCCGACATTGCCTTTTATGTCTATCTCGCTTACCTCAACCTCCATGCCACTGCCTATGGCATCTTTTTGGGAGTCATTCTCTTTTACGCTTAGAGACACATCCGAATCAAGACCCGTAGAGATAGAGCCTGTAGTTTTAAAGCTGATTTCTCCTACATCCATATCCGACTTTATCTGGTAAACTTTTCCGTCAAGGCTTATATATCCGCTTGTCTTTGCACGGTAGAGCACATTATCTTTATTATCTACAATCTCGATGGTTTCGTTAACCGTAAAATCAGGTGCATGTTTTACTTCAGGCTCGGGAGGCTCCATATATTCGCCACGGCAATTTCTTCCCGGCTTTCCTTTTTTTGGCTTTATATATTCCATCAAAAGGTCGCCCTCTACAACACTGTGGATAAATCCCCTATTGGAGTAGTCAACACGCTCGTTTTCGTTCTTTTGTCCTAATGTGTTCTCTTTGTCATAATGCAAAATAAGCTCGTCGTTTATTGTCGGTGTTGGTTCATACGCATCTGAGATAAGGATTGTCTGGTTTTTATCGTAGCCAATTTTTCCATCAACCTTTGCAAGAGCGGAAACTCTTGAAACAACCTCTGGAACCATCTCCTCAAATATATCCACAAGTATTCCGGCGCGTATTTTGCTCTTCTTTATATAATTTAAAAAATCCTCTTCAAATTTTGGACTTGAAATAGCTTCGGAACCTGCTTTTATGCTTAGATAGACCTTGCACTTTGTGGCATTTGCCCCGACAGCGGCATGAAAGTTTTTAAATACGTCGTTATCCTCTTTGGAGTAAATCTCAATCTCGTATATCTGTTTTATCTCAAAATTTTGATTTAGTATTTCTGTAGCATCGTCAAGCTCTCGAAGTTCGTTTTTGCTTCTCTCTTCCCAGTCGGATTCAATTTTATCTTTATTTGTTCTTGTATATGTCTGCACTTCAAGGATGTCAAAATCTAAACTGCCTGTACTTACGCCGTTTCTTTTTGCTATCTCGATTATCTCTTTTGCAACATTTTGGGTTTTTACAACGGTAGGACGAATTTTTTTTACTACTTGTTCTGTTTTATTGTTTGAACCAAATAATCCCATATATTCTCTATCCATAGCTAAATTTTTAAAAATTAAACTCTCCATTTTAATCAAATATTTGTTAAACTTTCGTAAAAGTTATACTATTTCTCCAAAAGAAGCCCATGTTTAAAGCAATTTTCACCAATAGTTTTGGAATTTTATTCTCAAGAATTTTAGGATTTTTACGAGATATGATGACTGCTTCGGCTCTTGGAGCAAACATATACAGTGACATATTTTTCGTCGCTTTCAAACTCCCAAATCTTTTTCGCCGTATCTTCGCAGAGGGCGCTTTTACGCAGGTTTTTATCCCCGCTTATGCACGCTCACGGCACAAGTCGGTCTTCTCGGCAAAAATATTTACTATTTTTCTCTCAATCATACTTATCATCACACTGCTTGTAAACATTTTACCCTCACTTGCAACTCAGGCAATCGCGGTTGGTTTTGATGAAGAGACAGTTAAACTTGCCTCTCCTTTTGTTGCTATAAACTTCTGGTATCTTCCGCTTATATTTACAGTAACGTTTCTAAGTGCCATGCTTCAGTACAAACGCCACTTTGCAACCACAGCATTTTCTACTGCGCTTCTAAATATATCGCTTATCGCGGCTCTGTATCTATCCTCCGACAAAAGCCACGGCGAGATAGTCTACTACCTTAGTTTTGGAGTTGTTGCAGGCGGTATCTTGCAGCTTATATCGCATCTTATTGCCATACATCAGCTTGGTCTTTTAAAACCTTTTTGCGGCGGGTTTAAATATCTCAAACTAAAGTCATATAAAATCAAAAGCGAAACAAAAAAGTTTCAAAAGCAGTTTTTTCCTGCAATGTGGGGAAATTCAACGCCACAGGTTAGTGCATTTTTGGACACTTTTTTGGCATCCTTTTTGGTCTCTGGCTCTATCAGCTATCTCTACTATGCAAACCGCATATTTCAACTCCCTCTTGCTCTTTTTGCTATTGCAACCTCAATCGCGCTTTTTCCAACCATTGCCAGATATATAAAAAATAACGACGAGACAAAAGCCAGACTCTTTATGGAGAAGGCTTTTTGGTTTTTGGCGTTTTTACTTACAGCCAGCACAATCGGCGGCTATATACTCTCACATGAAATCATCTGGCTTCTTTTTGAGAGAGGCTCTTTTACTGCACAAGATACACTCCAAAGCGCGGCGGTTTTACAGATGTACATGATAGGACTTCTTCCGCTTGGACTTCAAAAACTCTTTTTGCTCTGGCTCTATGCGAACGAACAGCAGATGAGAGCCGCAAAAATCGCCACTTTTTCTCTGCTGTTTTATGTTGTATCCGCACTCACATTTATCGGCCCGATGGGAGCAAGCGGTTTGGCTCTTGCAGGTACAATCGGCGGATTTTTAGGATTTGCTATGACCGTTAAAGCTTTTGGAGTAAAAAACTTTTTTGATATAGTTGCATCAAAAAAAGCGCTATATCTTGCAGCAGGCTCTGTTTTGCTCACTATACTCCTTCTGCTTTTTAAAGATTTTATAGCTGTTTATATTTAAAAACGGTTTGCTCTCAAAAGTCTAAAGGGCTGATAACTTTAGCTTTGTTCATCTCTGAAACAACATGCATGTATATCATTATAGTTTCAACACTTTTGTGTCCTAAGAGTTCTTGAATTGAACGCAAATCTATCCCAGTTTGTAGTAGATGTGTAGCATACGAATATCTAAAAATATGGGAAGTAACGCGCTTATTTAAATTTGCTTTTTTGGGATGCTACTTTGATATTTCTACCAAGTGTTTGTGGGTGAACATGATGTCGCCTCTTTTCTTTACTTCAAGGTTTGTAACCAACTCAACTTAACTAATCAATTGCTGCTTTAGCTTCAAGGGCAATGGAACAGTTCTATCTTTTAATGACTTAGAATCCCAAATATATACCTTATCAAAACCAAAGTCTATATCCTTGATTCTCAAGCTTAAAGCCTCGTTCATTCTTAGTCCACAGCCGTACATCTACAAATTACACCTCAGTGAATGAATCTCCACTTTTTGCATACAAATTATAAGCCAAACGAAAATATTTCACAAATTACACCCCAGTGAATGAATTACACCCCAATTACACCCCAGTGAATGAATCTCCACTTTTTGAAAATTACACCCCAGTGAATGAATCTCCACTTTTTGTAAATTACACCCCAATTACACCCCAATTACACCCCAAATTACACCCCAGTGAATGAATCTCCACTTTTTGTAAATTACACCCCAATTACACCCCAGGGGAAAATTACACCAAAATTACACCCCAGAGGTAGCATCTCCACTTTCTATAAAATCACATATACAGATTTAAACTAAAATCTTTCAATTTGCAATATGTTTAATTGTAATGAATATAAATAGTTAAGATACATGATTAAAAGATAGGATTGACAAATGCCGACAAGAATGAGAGTTGATTTAGGAGATTCACTCACATGATGGATACAATTATGTATATATCATTTAATGATAAAATATACATCATTTTGCTAAAATGGTGTATATTAAAATATTGGAGTTCATGATGTTAGCTTTAAAACAAGAACAACTTTTTGAAGAAATAGATATTTTACCAATAGATTTAAAGACTGAAATTGTGGATAAGATATTGGCTAGTATTACACCGCTAAGCAGTGAAATATACAAATTATGGATAAAAGAAGCTAACAAAAGAAAACAAGAAATCGAGTCAAATTCCGTTAAGTTAGTTGATGGAGATGAAGTTTTTAAAAAAATATCTCAAAGACTCCACTCATAAATGACCTACTCTTTCCACCCAGATGCTGAACTTGAATTAAATGCTTCGGTTGATTATTATCAAGAGTGCAAAGATGGACTTGGAGGAGAATTTGCATATGAAGTTCAAAAAAACAATCCAAAGAATTTTAGAATATCCAACTGCTTGGCAAAAACTGAATATGGATATAAGAAGATGTTTAACAAATAGATTTCCATTTGGAATAATTTATTTTCAAAGAGATAATAAAATTATTATTTTAGCTGTTATGCAACTAAACAGAAAAGCAAACTATTGGAAAAGTAGAAAATAACGATAGGTGTAACAAATCATAGGAAATACAAATGACAGCACTTTGCAATTTACATGTAAAGAAAAATGTAACCAACCTCAGTATAAATTCTGATTTACTTAAAAAAGCAAAAGAAATGAAAAACTGGGAGTCTAAAAACAAAACTTCTATCAGCATCTACAATGAGAAAATTGCAAAAAACGGTACTTTCAGCGATGAAATAAGAAGTTTTTAAAAGGAAATAATTTAATGACAATTTACGATTCAGTACAAAAAACAAAAAGGGAGTTTATCCCTCAAGAGAGCGGCAAAGCAAGCCTATATGTGTGCGGTCCTACCGTTTATGATGATGCCCACTTGGGACATGCAAAAAGCGCTCTTGTTTTTGACCTTTTAACTAGAGTTTTAAAGGCTGAGGGCTACGATGTTACCTATGCCAGAAACATAACGGATATCGACGATAAAATCATAAACAAAGCAAGCCAGAGCGGCAAGAAGATAAAAGAGATAACAGATTTTTATACCGATGCTTACCATGAAGAGATGGGCAAACTCGGTGTTACAAAACCAAATATCGAGCCAAAAGCGACCGAATCGCTTGAAGCGATGTTTGAGCTAATTCAGAGGTTACTTGATAACAAACACGCATATAAAACTGCCGATGGAGATGTCTACTTTGACACCTTAAGCGACAGTGAGTACCTGAAACTCTCCCACAGAGTTCAAAACGAAGATGAGAAGCTTCAAAGAGTAGAGAGCTCTGCGCAGAAGAAAAACAGTGCGGATTTTGCTCTATGGAAGAGTGTAAAAGACGGCAGCGTTACGTTTGACTCCCCTTTTGGAGCTGGTCGTCCCGGATGGCACCTAGAGTGTTCTGCGATGATTGAAAAACATCTGGCACAACCAAATAAAAAATTTGCGGTAGATATTCACGGCGGGGGAGCAGACCTGCTCTTTCCACACCACGAAAACGAAGCCGCGCAGACAAGATGCGCAACTTCACATTCACTCGCCAACTACTGGATGCACAACGGTTTTGTAAACATAGACGGCGAAAAGATGTCAAAGAGCCTCGGAAACAGCTTCTTTTTAAAAGACGCACTTAAAATTTACGACGGCGAGGTTTTACGCTTCTACCTTTTAAGCACTCACTACAGAAGCAACTTCAACTTTAATGAAGATGATTTGCTCTCATCTAAAAAGCGTCTGGACAAGATTTACAGAGTGAAAAAACGCCTTTTTGGTTTGAGTAGTGAAAATGTCAAAACTCCATTTAAAGATGAGCTGCTGAAAGTTTTGGGAGATGATTTGAACGTATCTGCTTCGCTCGCACTCATTGATGAGATGATTACATCTGCGAACGAGACTCTCGACACTTCAGGAAAGCACAAAGAGCTCAAGCGCGACACGCTCTCAAACCTTGCGTTCACAGAAGATGTTTTGGGTTTTGGTGTAAAAAACCCTTACGAGTATTTTCAGTTCGGCGTCAATGAAGAGACAAAAGCAAAAATCAATACGCTAATAATGCAGAGAGATGAAGCAAAGAAAGCAAAAGATTTTGCAACTTCAGACAAACTTCGCGATGAGATTTTGGCGTTTGGCGTTAGTTTGATGGACACGGCTGCGGGAACGTTTTGGGAGAGAGTTTAATGAGCATATCTGAGATTGAGGCGCATTTAAGAGAAAACTCAGCAAATTTAATAAATGAATTTAAGAGACTTTTTCACGGTCGCGGCGGACTTTATGAGGGGTGGAGACACTTAACCATTGATTCTATTGACGATATTTTAAGCGTAGCTCTCTACTTTGAATCTGAGGGCACTCTGGAAGCCGAGCTGATAGAGATGTTAAAAAACTTCATCACTGCAAGCGGGCATAAAACTATAGTGGTGCAAAGAAGATACATAAAAGGAAGTCCGAGCGAGGTTGTAGAGGGCGAACTTAAAGAGAATCTTTTTGCGGTTGAGAATGGAATGAAGTTTAAACTAAACCTTCTCTTAAATCAAAACAGCCTCTACTTCCCCGATATGAAAAACGCCAGAGCATATGTGAGAGAAAACGCAAAGGACAAAAGAGTGCTCAACCTCTTTAGTTATACCTGTGCATTTAGCGTTGCGGCAAAACTTGGAGGCGCCATAAGCGTCTCAAACATAGATATGAGCAAAAGCGCGCTCTCTGTGGGAAAAGCAAATCATCATCTAAACAACATTGATGCAAGAGGGGTGAGTTTTTTGCCATACAACATACTAAAATCCTTCTCACGCATCAAACAAAACGGTCCATATGATTTGGTTATTATCGACCCGCCGACACTTCAAAAAGGAAGTTTTTCAGCTATTAAAGATTATGGGAAGATTGTAAAAAAACTGCCGGAAATAGCCTCAAACGACTGCACAGTTTTGGCATCCCTAAACTCTCCTGACTTGGATTCGAGTTTTATAACAGATATGATGAGCGAATATGCGCCAGAGTTTAAATATGTAAAACGGCTTGAAAACTTAAAAGAGTTTGCAAGCCAAGATGAAGAGAGAAGCGTTAAAAATCTGGTTTTTAGTCGCAGTTAGTGGCCAAAAGAGCAGATTTAACCTCGCTGTATTTCTGTTCGCCTTGAAGCTTTTTAATGATTTGAAGAGCAAAGCAGATAGCAGTTGCAGGACCTCTGGAAGTCATAACATTTCCGTCTTCTACAACCATCTTTGTCTCATCAAACCCATCAAGACGTATCTGCTCCTCGGTATTAGGATAACAAGTGTAGTTGTGTTTTAAAACTCCGGCTTTGTGTAGAGCAAGGGGTGCCGCGCAGATAGCTCCAATTTTTTTGCCCTTTTTATCCATCTCTTGAAGAATTCTCTGCACATTTGCGTCATCACAAAGCGCTAAAGTTCCGTCCCAGCCTCCTGGAAGCACTATCATATCAATAGCTTCAACCGCAACGTTCGTAATCTGTATGTCTGTTAAAACAGTTACATTATGGGCACCTTTTACAGCCACTTTTTCATCAAGAGAGGCAATCAAGACCTCAATACCGCCTCTTCTTAAAACATCTATAATATTAATAGCTTCTATCTCTTCAAATCCGTTTGCTAGCGGTACTAAAACTCTGACCATTCCTCGCTCCTTGGTTTTATTGTATGTCCAATTCTATACTTTTTTGGTTACTTTTACAAGTAAAATGTTATAATCCCGCATTAATTAGGAGAAGTTTTTGATAGAAATTTTAAAGCTCTTTAGAGTCCACCAATATATTAAAAATCTATTTATTTTTATGCCACTGCTCTTCTCCTTCTCTTTTGCAAATATTAACGACAATCTAAATACGCTTATTGCGTTTATACTTTTTTCTCTTCTTGCAAGTAGCATCTATATCTTTAACGACCTTATGGATATCAACGAAGACAGAGTGCATCCAAAAAAGAAGTATCGCCCTTTGGCAAGTGGCAGAGTCTCTATGAACAGCGCAAAAGCGCTTATCTTGCTCCTCTCTATCTCATCTCTTAGCATCTCATTTGTTGTAAACATCGAGCTTTTTGCGGTAATGATTATATATTTTCTTCTCAATATCTCCTACTCTCTTAAACTAAAACACATAGCTATTTTGGATATTTTCATCATTGCAACAGGCTTTGTTCTGCGTCTTTTTGCAGGCTCTGCAGTTACAGGCATCTCCCTCTCAATGTGGATAATTCTTATGACTTTTCTGCTCGCTATCTTTTTGGCGCTTACAAAAAGACGAGATGACGTTTTGCTCTCCCTTGAAGGTCAAGAGACGCGAAAAAACATAGACGGATACAACTTAGAGTTTGTAAATGCGGCAATGGTTTTAATGGCTGGAGTTGTCATTGTAAGCTATATCCAGTACACAATCTCGGCCGAAGTTATAGAGAGGCTTGATACAGAGTATCTCTACCTTACCTCTTTTTTCGTCATTCTTGGAATTTTTCGCTATATGCAGATTACTTTTGTTGAGCAAGACAGCGGGAGTCCTACAAAGGTGGTCATAAGAGACAGATTTTTAAAAGTTACGATTTTTCTCTGGCTGCTCACCTTTATCGGAGTTGCAAAACTTACATGATTGCTCTTTGGTACGCGCTATTTGCGTTAATCTCTACTGCCGTAAATATTGCATTTCAATACCTTAGTTTTTTGGTTTACGATGGAGAGTTCTCGCTCTATGTGGCAATGGTTACGGGAACAGTTGCAGGGCTTGTTTTAAAATATATTTTGGATAAAAAATATATCTTTTTTCATACTCCAAGGAGCAAAAAGGATGACGGCAAAAAGTTTTTTCTCTACTCTCTTATGGGCGTTTTTACGACGTCTATCTTCTGGGGTTTTGAGATTGGATTTGACTACATGCTTGAGAGCCAAAACGCAAAATATATAGGCGCAGTAATAGGTCTTGGCATAGGTTATGTCGTTAAATATTTTTTAGATAAAAAATTCGTCTTTAAGGATTAGTCGTGGGACTACTTAGCTGGGGAATGTACCCAAAGATAAAAAACAAAATCTTCTCTTTAAGAAGCAAAGAAGCGCTTGGCGCATATATCGAAAAAACGGATGAGTTCATCCCGCACGGAAACGGCAGAAGCTACGGTGATTGTGCTTTAAACGAAAATATTCTCTACGCTAAAAGATATAACAATTTCTTAGCATTTGATGAGCTTAGCGGCACTCTTACATGTCAAGCTGGAGTTCTTCTTAGCGAAATACTCGACACCTTTGTGAAACGCGGATGGTTTTTAAAAGTGACCCCTGGAACCAAGCTTATCACCATTGGCGGAGCGATTGCAAGCGATGTTCACGGAAAAAACCACCACGTAGAGGGGTGTTTTAGCGAATGCGTTTTAGCGTTTGACATCATGTTGCCAAACGGCGAGATAAAGAGCTGTAAAAAGGGCGATGAACTCTTCCGTGCAACATGCGGAGGGATGGGACTTACCGGCGTAATACTAGCTGCAAAAATAAACCTCAAAAAAATAAACTCCAAAAATATAAACCAGACAACCATAAAGACAAAAAACCTAAAAGAGACTTTTGAAGCCTTTGAAAACTATCAGGAGATGCCCTACTCCGTGGCGTGGATAGATTGTTTGGCAAAAGACGAGGAGATTGGAAAGTCTCTGCTTATGGTCGGAGATTTTGCCGACGACGGCGACTTGGATTACAAAAGCAAAAAGAAGCTAAGCATCCCGTTTAACTTCCCCTCTTTTGCACTTAATAACCTGAGCGTAAAAGCTTTTAACACTCTCTACTACGCAAAAGCGAAAGACGGTGTATCCAGACAAAAAGTAGATATAGACACCTTTTTCTACCCGCTCGATGCCATAGGCAACTGGAACAGAATCTACGGAAGCGGCGGTTTTACGCAGTATCAGTTTATCCTGCCAAAAGAGAGCAGTTTTGAGGGTTTAAAAGAGATTTTAACCAAAATTTCTGCTTCAGGCAAAGGCTCATTTTTGGCAGTTTTAAAACTATACGGCAAAGAGAATGGAAACTACCTCTCATTTCCGCTAGAGGGCTACTCGCTCGCGCTTGATTTTAAGATAGAGGCGGGTCTGTTTGAGCTTTTAAACACTCTTGATGAGAGTGTTGTTAAGTACGGCGGCAGAATTTATCTTACAAAAGATGTGCGCGTCAGCTCTGAGATGTTTGAGAAGGGCTATCCGCTAGTAGAGAAGTTTCGTGCGTTTAGAAGAGAGAACAACATGGATAAAAAATTAAATTCACTCCAATCAAAAAGGATAAAAATATGAGCTACATTCTGATAATAGGCGCAAAAAGCGACATCGCAAAAGAGGTGGCAAGAGTATATGCCAAAGCAGGCTACAACCTCTATCTTGCAGCTAGAGAGTGCTCATCTTTAGAGGATTTAAAGCAGGATATCGAAATAAGAGGCGGCGTGGAAGTGGAGCTTAAAGAGTTTGACATTACAGCCTATGCGACTCATGAAAACTTCTACGACTCGCTTAAAAAAAGACCGCTTGGCGTTATAGTCGTCTCCGGTTATATGGCTGAGCAAAAAACGGCGCAAAAAGAGTGGATTGAGACTCTAAACACCATTAACGTAAACTACACAGGAGCCATCAGCATCCTAAACATAGTCGCCAACGATTTTGAAAAAGAGAGACGCGGCTTTATAGTCGGTGTCAGCTCTGTTGCGGGTGAGCGAGGAAGAAAAGCCAACTACATCTACGGAAGCGCAAAAGCAGGCTTCTCTGCCTACTTAAGCGGTCTTAGGAATAGACTCCATGAGAGCGGGGTGCAGGTTCTAACAGTGAAACCGGGCTTTGTTGATACAAAAATGACAGAGGGGCTTGACCTGCCTCAAAAACTCACGGCAAGCCCTAGCGAAGTGGCAGAAGATATCTTTAATGCCCAGCAAAAAGGAAGAAATATTCTCTACTCAAAATCTATCTGGATGATTATTATGCTAATCATCAAGCATATCCCTGAGTCTATTTTTAAGAAAATGAGCATATGAGAAGCAGCTACAATCAAGAGATTCGCATCCTCTTTGCAATCTTTGTTTTTAAGATTATTTTACTCGCGCTTCTGCCACTTACCGGAGATGAAGTCTACTTTATAAGGTGGGCGCAGAACCTGAATATAGGCTACTACGATCACCCACCGATGGTCGGCTGGCTGATTTATCTTATGAACTATATCAGCGGCTCGCATATCTTTTTCAGACTTTTTGCAGTTGCAACCACATTCGTTGCGGCTTTTGTCATATATAAAATTGCTCTGCTTTACAGAGTAGAGAGATCAAAAGCACTATTAACCTCGTTTGCATTCTTGGCTTCGCCGGTTGATCTGCTTCTTATGCTTATGACAAACGACGTCGCCCTACTCTTTTTTGGCTCGCTCGGAACTCTCTTCTTGTTATACTCCTTAGAGAAAAAAGAGTGGCTTAGATATTCTATTCTGGCAGGTCTGTTTTTGGGCTCCGCATTTTTAAGCAAATATTTTGCAGTTTTTCTGATGCTCTCGCTGCTTATTTTCTCTTTTTACATGTACAAATTAAAAGCCCTAAAAAACGTCTTAATAGTAAGCGCAGTCGTATCTCTATTTATAGCCCAAAACCTCTACTTCAACTACAACAGCTGCTGGAACAACATAATGTTCAATTTTTTTGCCAGAACCGAGGAGAGCAATTATAACATAGGCACGATTATCGGCTATTTTGGACTTATTCTCTACATCTTGACTCCATGGGGAGCCTACTTTTTATTTAAGACAAAATTTGAAAAAACAACACTTTATAAGCTTCTGCTATCAATTCTTGGTGTTGCGTTTTTTATCTTTTTTGTTGTCTCGCTAAAGAATAAAATAGGACTTCACTGGTTCTTGCTCTTTACACCATATATATTTCTGTTCTTTAGCTTTTTGGATGAGAAAAATCTTGCAAAACTCTTCAAATACAACGCGATTTTTACATTTCTGCATGTAGCTGTTTTTATGACTCTTTTACTGCTTCCAACCTCGCTCTTAAGTGGACACAAAAAATACTCAGATGTTGTTATGTACACACAGCCACAGAACATCTGCTCAGAGCTTGAGAGATTTGATGATGAGAGGATTTTCACATCCAGCTACTCTACCGCCTCACTGCTCTCGCACTACTGCAAAAGAGATTTGAAGGTTCTTTTTAACAACTCAAAATATGGTCGCTTAGATGACAAACTTTTGGATGTAAGAACTTTGGCAGGCAAAGAGATTGCCATCTTTAATAAAAGCCCGATTAGAGAGGAGCTCTTAAATGGGGTTTGCAACTCTTACATGTTAGAAAATTTCGAGGCAGACGGTGCAATTTTTTATACCGCAAAATGCAGCGGGTTTAAGTATGATGAGTATAAAAAACGCTATCTTGATTATCAGAATGAGAAATTTTACAACATTCCACCATGGCTTCCTGTTGGAAAATGCTACTTTAAAGAGAGGTATTATAAATGAATCTGGCACTTTTTGATTTTGACGGCACACTTACGACAAAGGACTCGCTTGACGAGTTTTTAAAAGAGAGTGTTGGCAAAAAAAAGTACATGTTAAATATGCTCAAATTTGTTCCGTACTTTATACTTTGGCAACTTAGGCTCATGAATAACGGTGTGGCAAAAGAGCATCTGTTTAGGATATTTTTCAAAGGGACGGATGAGGAGTTTTTTAAAAAAAGAGCAAAAGAGTTCTCACTTACAAAACTAGACTCTATCATCAACAAAGAGAGGATTAAAATCCTAAGAGAGCATCAAGAAAAAGGAGACAGAGTCGTCATTGTATCAGCCTCTATGCGCTGTTGGCTGCAGCCTTGGTGCGACAAAGAGGGTATTGAGTTGCTTTCAACGCAGCTTAAGTTTAAAGATGGGCTCTTCAGCGGCAAATTTTTAACCCCAAACTGCCACGGAAAAGAGAAAGCAAGACGCATACATGAACACATTGACGTCAGCGACTATGAGACTATTTACGCCTACGGTGACAGCTCCGGAGACAAAGAGATGCTCGCTCTTGCGCACAAAAGCATACGTTACTAAAGAAGAAAAATTAAAGGAGTATCTCTGTATCATTCTACCGATAAAAGAGAGGAAAAATTATGAACCATACAAACAACTACGCCGTGCAAGAAGACGAAATAGATTTAAGAGAGCTTTTTAAAACTCTTGCAAAAAATAGAAAAATTATTATTTTTACAACTCTCATAATTACTCTTGCTGCGATTGTTTATGCCTTAATGAAAAATCCTACTCCAGTTTATCAAGGAAAAGTTTTAGTTGAGATCGGTGAAATCCAGAGTGATAATTTTGGCACCAGTTATTTTGATAATCCTGATAACTTATCTATTGTTGTATCTAATCAATTTGAAAACATATCCGCTTCTGTTCCAAAAGGTACAAATAAATTGATTGAACTTACATCTTCAAGTACTAATAAAGACTTAATATCAAACAATTTAAACAGTGCCGTCTCTTTTATTTTAGAGAGACATAAAGAAAAAGCAAGCTTTCATACTAAGCATATAATGACAAAACAGATTGGAGAGACTCAAATAGATGGCACTCCAATAAATATTCCAAAGAAAAAGCTCATTGTCGCAGTCGCTTTTGTAACGGGTCTGATTTTATCTATATTTTTCGTCTTTTTTCTAGAGTTCATCAGGAACGAAAAGAGAGAAAAATAGCTCTTAGCAAAACTTTACCATTATTTTTGTATAATCACTAAATTTTTAAAAAAGGTAAAGAGGCAACCAAATGATAGATTATCAAAGCATGAAACCTTGGCTATTCAAGCTCGAACCCGAGAACGCACACTATCTTGCAGAGTCTATTCTTAGATTGCCAAATATCTGCCAGATACCTTTCAACCCATTCTTAGAGTCTCACTTCGTAACGAACAACATCTTAAAGCAAGAGCTCTTTGGCCGCACATTTTTAAACCCGATAGGTCTTGGTGCGGGGTTTGACAAAAATGCTACTATGATTCGCGGTATGCAGATTTTAGGGTTTGGTTTCACCGAGATAGGTACAGTTACTCCAAAACCCCAAACAGGAAATCCAAAGCCTAGAATGTTTCGTCATATTGAAGAGCAGAGTATCCAAAATGCTATGGGATTTAACAACGACGGTCTGCTTAAAGTGCAAAATAGATTAAAAACCAGATACCCTTTTACAACACCCATAGGCATAAACATCGGCAAAAACAAAGTTACGCCTGAGAGTGAAGCAATAAACGACTACACGACTCTTATCAAAGCGCTTCACACACTTGGAGACTATCTCGTTATAAACATCTCTTCGCCAAACACCCCCGGACTTCGCGACTTGCAAAATGAGGAGTTTATAACGAAGCTTTTCGCAGAAGCAAAGGCTATAACGTCTAAACCGATTCTGCTAAAAATCGCGCCCGACATGTCTGTTGAAAATGCGGTTGCGCTTACAACTTTGGCGGCTAAGAGCGGAGCTGACGGTATAATCGCAACAAACACTACCGTTGACTACTCACTTGTAAAAAATCCACAAAGCTTCGGCGGACTTAGCGGTGCGGTTTTAAAGAAAAAAAGTTTTGAGATTTTTGAAGCTGTTGCAAAAGAGCTTTACGGAAAAACAACGCTTATCTCAGTTGGCGGGATTGACTCAGCGCAAGAGGCGTATAAGCGCATAAAAGCCGGAGCTTCACTTGTTCAAATATACAGCGGACTTGTATTTCATGGCTTTGACATGGTTAAAAACATCAATATGGAACTCACAGAGCTAATAAAAGCCGACGGATACACAAACATAACTCAAGCAATAGGTGCGGACAGAAAATAGTATGAAAATTTTCTTAGCACTCACACTCATCACAGGAGCATTAATGGCATCTTCACTACCAAAATATGAAACGAAAACTCTAAAAAACGGATTGCAGATCGTCGTAATTCCGCTAAAAAACTCTACAAATGTCATTAGCACGGATATTTTCTATAAAGTCGGAAGCAGAAACGAGGTCATGGGCAAAACAGGTATCGCTCACATGCTTGAACACATGAACTTCAAATCCACAAAAAAACTCCCTGCAGGAGAGTTTGACAAAGAGGTAAAGAGCATCGGCGGCGTAAATAACGCATCTACCAGCTTTGACTACACCCACTACTACATAAAATCAAGCACGCAAAATCTTGAGAAGTCGCTTGAACTCTATGCCGAACTTATGCAAAATCTAAAACTCCAAGACAAAGAGTTTCAGCCGGAGCGTGACGTAGTGGCAGAAGAGAGACGCTGGAGAACTGAGAACTCTCCGCTTGGTTATCTCTACTTTGCGCTATTTAACAACGCTTACGTATATCATCCGTACCACTGGACTCCGATAGGTTTTATGAATGATATCCAGACTTGGAGTATTGATGATATAAAAGATTTTCACAAAACATACTATCAGCCAAGCAATGCCATCTTGATGGTAACAGGCGACGTTGAGCCTGCGGAAGTTTTCAAAAAAGCAAAAAAGAAGTTCGGACATATCAAAAACAAAGCAGAAATTCCTACGCTAAAATTTGTGGAGCCTGAACAAAACGGCGCAAAAAGAGTAATTATCCATAAAGATAGCGAAGTTGAGATGCTCGCAATTGCTTTTCATATTCCCGACTTCAAACATGAAGACCAGATTGTGTTAAATATGATTTCAGAGATTCTATTTTCAGGAAAAAGCTCAAGACTCTACAAAGAGCTTATCGAGAAAAAACGTCTTGTAAACAGCATCTACGCATACAATATGGAAAATATCGATCCGGGACTTTTTATATTTTTAGCAACATGTAATCCTGACGTAAAAGCTGCCGACGTTGAAAAAGAGCTTATTAAGCAGATAGAGCTTATCAAGAAGAAAAAAGTTGATGAAAAAGAGATAGAGAAGGTTAAGATTAACACAAAAGCCGACTTTATCTACTCGCTAGAGAGCTCTACATCGGTTGCAAACCTTTTTGGAAGCTATCTTGTTAGAGGCGATTTGACGCCACTTTTAACATATGAAGAAAATATTAAAAAGATAACCCAAGAGAGAGTTCAAGAAGTTGCTCAAAAATACTTCAACTTTAACAAATCGACAACACTTATTTTAAAAAAAGGTAACTAGATGAATATCGTAACCGGTTCAACAACTGCACTCATCACCCCGTTTAAAGGCGGAAAACTAGATGAGCAGACTTACGCGAACCTAATTAAAAGACAAATTAAAAATGGCATTGATGCGGTTTGTCCCGTAGGAACAACCGGTGAGAGTGCTATGCTTACTTATGATGAAGACAGAAGATGTATAGAGATAGCAGTTGAAGTATGCCGTGGAACTAACACAAAGGTTCTTGCAGGTGCAGGAAGCAACTCAACCGTAGAAGCGATTGAAGCCGCAAAAACTGCACAGAAATGTGGCGTTGATGCTATATTTTCCGTTGCACCGTACTATGTTAAACCGTCTCAAGAGGGACTGTACCAACACTACAAAGCTATTGCCGAGTCGGTTCCTGAAATGCCGTTTTTACTCTACAATGTTCCGGGGCGTACGGTCGTGGATATTAGTGCAGATACTGTTATAAGACTCTTTGATAATGTTAAAAATATATACGGCATAAAAGAGGCTACAGGAAGTTTGGAGCGCACAATAGAGCTGCTCTCACGCAGACCTGAACTTAAAGTATTCAGCGGTGATGACGCAATCGACTACCCTATTCTTGCAAACGGCGGAGCGGGTATAACATCTGTAACGTCAAATCTTTTGCCTGACCTTAAAAGTGAACTGGTACAAAAAGCGCTAAGCGGTGATTTTGCAGCATCCAAAGTTTTAAATGACAAACTATTTCCTATAAACAAAGTTCTATTTTTAGAATCAAATCCGATTATGATAAAAGCTGCCATGTATATAGCGGGGCTTATTGAAACACTGGAGTACAGACTCCCTCTTGTCGCCCCAAGTTTGCAAAATATGAAAAAACTAGAAGAAGTTATGAAAAACTATAAGATTAAGGGATTGTAAAATGAAGGGAAAAACTCTATTTGTAAGCGGAGGAACTCGCGGAATCGGAAAGGCAATCGTCTACGCTTTTGCCGAAAAAGGGTGTGATGTGGCATTTACCTATGCGACAAAAGCAGATACCGCAAAAGAGATTATCGCAGACATCGAGTCAAAATACGGCATAAAAGCCCGAGCTTATGCGCTTAATATACTTGAGCCTGAGACATACAGAGATGTTTATGCAGAGTTTGACAAAGATTTTGAGAGACTTGACTTTTTTATATCAAATGCAATCATCTCCGGTCGCGCAGTTGTCGGCGGATTTGGTCCTTTTATGAGACTAAAACCAAAAGGTTTAAACAATATATATATAGCAACCGTAGATGCTTTTGTCGTAGGTGTTCAAGAAGCAGCTAAGAGAATGGAGAAAGCGGGCGGCGGAAGCATCATCAGCATGAGCTCTACGGGCAATCTCGTCTACACTCCAAACTACGCAGGACATGGAACAAACAAAGCTGCAGTTGAAGCGATGGTTCGCTATGCAGCGGCGGAACTCGGTGAGAAAAACATAAGAGTAAACGCGGTAAGCGGCGGACCGATTGATACGGATGCACTTAAAGCTTTTCCAAACTATGAAGAGGTAAAGAGAGAAGTAGTAAGGCGCTCTCCGCTCTCTAGAATGGGAGAGCCTGAAGACCTCACGGGGGCATGTCTCTTTCTTTGCGCCAACGAGTCTTCTTGGCTTACAGGACAGACAATCGTCATTGACGGCGGAACAACGTTTCAATAATCTAAAATAAAATATTTACCTAGATAATGTTATTATCAGCTCTATGAAAAATATGCAAAAACTCATTGAGCCGTTAAATCTTATCTACTACGAGTATGACAAGGCAGCTAACTCATTCATACTTGATAGAAACTACTCAAACGAGCATATATTTGAAGAGCTTATAAAGATTACGTATCTGCTGAGCAAGCAAAATATAAATTTTTTCGTAGATGAGAACAAATCTCTGGTTTTAAACAGCCAAAACACACTTCTCTCAAGAATCAAAAGATACATTAGCTCTATTGTTGAAAATATCAAAAACAGCTCTTTAAATATCTATGTCCTTAATGACAAAAAAGTAAAATGGGCTAAAAATCTTCCTGTAATCAGAATAGAGACCATAAAAGCCGTTATTGATTTTTCACAATATGATGCGCTTATTTTTACATCCAAAAATGCACTCTATTCGCTTAACTCCTACAATCAGAAGTGGAAAACAAAGCCTCTCTACGTCATAGCTCCACAAACGGCAAAAGTTGCCAGCAATTTTGGCGGAAAGATAAAGTTTGTAGGCAAAGAGAAGCATGGAGATGCGTTTGCTAACGAGCTTATTCCTCTGCTAAAGGGCAAAAAAGTTCTCTATATAAGAGGTTCAAAAGTTGTTAGCAATTTAGTAGATACGCTAAACTCCAACAATATTGTTTGCGATGAAGCAATTGTTTATCAGACAGTGTGCGTAAATTTTAAGAGGAAGATTACGCTTCCGAAAAAATCCGTAATCATATTCTCCTCGCCCTCTACAATAGAGTGTTTTTTAAAGAGTGCCGATTGGGATGAGAGCTACAGAGCTGTTTGTATCGGTCATACTACAAAAAACTACTTTCCATCCTACATCACACCTGTTGTCTCTGAGACGACATCATTGGATTCATGCGTTAAAAAAGCAATCACACTTCTGAAGTAAATTTTGATTTGTTAAAAATTGATTTTATTAAGTTTTGGTTATATATTGACGTGTATAATACAGACTTACACAAAACTTAAAGGGGAATCAAAATGAAATCAATCAAAACCATAGTTGCAATTACATCTTGTACTATCATGTTAGCTACTACTGCGATAGCAAAACCAAATCTTCCTCTGCCGGCAGAAGAGTTCGCAAAAGTGGAAAAAAAGGCAGGTCCTGCAGGAGCATTTGTTGCTAAAGAAAATTTTCCAAAAGACTATTTTTTAATGCCGAAAAACCTTCCATATCTAGTCGGTCTTTCTCTGTATGACCCATCAAGTTCAAATCTAAACCTAAGCAAAGGGCAAATTGACGCGATACTTAAAATCAAAAAAGAGCTAATGACAAAAGCGATTGACAAAGCTTTAGTTGTAAAAAAGCTTGAACTAGAAGTAGTCCAAAAAATTTCATTTGAGTATAAGAGCATAAAAGCTACTGAATTGCATCCGAAAATTGATGAGATAGCAAAACTAAGAGCGGAACTTACAAAATTGCATTTAAATTGTATTGAACAGGTAAAAGCCGTCCTCACCAAAGAGCAGTACGAAGAGCTATTGGATTACGGCGTAGTAAATATGTTTTAGAAGATGTTCAAAAAACAGAAAAAATAGACTGAAAACAAAAATCACTTCCGTCAAGAAATTTTTAAACAGTGAAGATACAGTCTTGTGCTGTATCTTCATTAAGGCTATTTAACCTTTATTTTCTTCTTCTCTTCGCTTTTTTTGGTTAATTTTGGGATAACAACCTCTAAAACGCCGTTTTCACAAGTTGCTTTGATATTTTCTGCATCAACGCCTTTTGGAAGAGTGAAGCTTCTTACGAATTTTCCATAACTGCTCTCAAGCTTATAGTAGTCATCTTTTTTAACTTCATCTTTATGCTTTCTCTCTCCTGATATCGTCAAGACGTTATCTTTTGTCTCAACAGAGATATCCTCTTTCTTTACTCCAGGCAAATCAGCCTCAACGTGGTAGGCAAACTCGCCCTCTCTGGTATTGACAACAGGTGTAAATCCTGACAGCGCACTCTCCTCATTTAAAGCAGAAAAACCGCCTCTCATCCTCTTTTCGAGTTCTCTAAACTCTCTAAACGGATCATATGTAGCAAGTAACATCATAGACTCCTTTTATTTGAATTGCAACCATCCTACTCCTAAAAAACTTAAAAAATAATTTAATTTTAAGTTACTCCTTTGCACCGCTTTTGAACATCTTGGCAAAATCTATCGGAAACGGAAAGATAAGCGTACTTGATTTATCATTTGAGATATCACTCATTGTCTGAAGATAACGTAACTGTATTCCCAAATCATTTTCGCTTAGTTTTTGAGCGGCTAAGAGTATATTTTCGCTCGCTTCCAGCTCTCCTTTTGCGTTTATGACTTTGGCGCGGCGTTCACGCTCAGCCTCAGCCTGTTTTGCCATCGCTCTGACCATACTCTCGTCAAGGTCGATATGTTTAATCTCAACGTTGGATATTTTAATCCCCCACGCATCAGTCTGTTTGTCCAAAATTTCCTGTATATCACGATTTAATTTTTCCCTCTCAGCCAACATCTCATCTAACTCATGTCCTCCAAGAACTGAGCGAAGTGTAGTTTGTGCAAGCTGGCTTGTTGCATCATAAAAATCCTCAACCTGAATTATCGCTTTTTGCGGGTCTATCACGCGAAAATAGACAACCGCATTTACATGTACCGAGACATTATCATGCGATATTACATCCTGTGTAGGCACGTCTAGCACGACGGTGCGAAGGTCTACTCTGACCATCTGCTGAATAAAGGGAATCAATATAATAAGTCCTGGACCCTTTATGCCTGAAAAACGCCCAAGCGTGAATATGACGGCACGCTGGTACTCTCTTAAAATACGAATAGCCGCAGCTAAAAAAGCGATTATAAAAAAAGCCATATATATTCCGGTTACATAAAAATCAAAAAACATTGCTTACTCCTATTAATTAATCTCATATAATTTGAACACGTCCAAATTATATTCAGTCACTAAAGCTTCACCTTTGGTGAGAGGAGTCATTTAGACTCCTTTATTGGTTTAACTTTTAAAACAAGACCTGAGAGTTCAATAACTTCTACTCTCTGTCCGACAATCAGTTCACTCTGACTTGTTGCACTCCACATCTCTCCATGACATCGAACGATGTAGCCATTCTCAACGCTATCGATAACTTCCGCAGCGGCACCTATCATCTCCTCTGCTCCTGAGACCACTTTTGCAGATCTTGCATTTAAAAACAGTTTTATAACTACAATAAAAAAAGAGAGGCTTATTATTGTAAAAGCAACGACAAGCGGGATAGAAACCGCGCTTCCAATAACATCCGCATCAAAGAGCAAAAGCGAGCCAAAAGCAAAGGCGACAACGCCGCCGATGCCCAAAATTCCAAATCCGGCAATAAAGACCTCGGCGACCATAAATGCTATGCCAAGCAGAATTAGCAGCAATCCAGCATAATTAAAAGAGAGCATATTCAGCGCGTAGAGCGCAATAACCCCGCTTATCACACCGATAACCCCTGAATAAAGCGTACCTGGATTCATAAGCTCAAAAAATATACCGTATATTGCTATAAGCAGAAGAATATATGCGATATTTGGATTGGTAATGGTTGATAAAAAACGTGTTTTCCAGTTTGCCTCAAAATCTATAATTTGAGCATCTTTTGTTTGGAGCGTAATACTTTTGCCCGAGATAGTAACGCTTCTGCCATCAAGTCTGTTTAGGAGCTCCTGGGTATTTTGGGCTATTAAATCTATAACGCCGTACTTGAGAGCATCTTCCGCAGAGATGCTTTTTGACTCTTCCACCGCAGAGAGCGCCCATGAAATATTGCGATCGTTTAGCTCTGCCAAACTCTTGATATACGCCATTGCATCATAGGTTACCTTTTTCTCCATAGTCGTTGCGACACTGGAGTTTAAATCGCCGCTTTGAGGTGATGGCATAAGAGTGACTGGAGTTGCGGCGCCGAGGTTTGTTCCGGGCGACATTGCTGCGATGTGGGAGGCATAAAGAAGATATGTGCCTGCGCTTGCCGCATGTGCGCCTTTTGGATAGACATACATAACCACTGGGACAGAACTGTTTGTAATGCTTTGTATCATCTCTCGCATAGAGGTGGATAGCCCGCCTGGGGTGTCAAGCTCGATTAAAACAATCTGAGCATCTCTATCCCTTGCAAACATTATCCCCTCATTTAGATACTCGCTGCTGGCGGGTACGATGGCACCCTTTATCTCAAGCTTAACTACAAGCGAGTTCTCCGCGAAAAGCGACAAAAATGTCAAAAGCAGAAGAAAATATAAACGTATCATATTAACCGCCTTGCTGGTTTAAAATAACGCTAAAGTACAATCAATGATAACCAAGAAGCGTTATCAAGTCAATAGAGCACTTTAGCTCCATACACCTTCAAGCATATAGTCGCAATGCGGGCATTTGCCCTCTTCATCAAGCTCGTTTGTCACGAACTGCCCGATATTTCCGCTTCTGTCAATCACTCTTTTTTTGCAGCTCGGGCAATATGTAGATTCATGGTCTTCATTATCAATATTGCCAATATAAAGGTACTTCAACCCCTCTTCTGCTCCTATCTTATAGGCTCTAAGAAGAGTAGATTCTGGAGTACTGGGGACACCAAGCATCTTATACGTCGGATGAAATGCCGATAGGTGCCAAGGCATAGATGTGTCAAGAGCAGCTATAAACTTTGCAATACCTCTTATCTCTTCATCGGAGTCATTTTTACCCGGAATCAAAAGAGTAGTTATCTCTATCCAAATTCCCTTCTCATGTGCATATTTTACAGCTTCAAGCACCGGTTTTAATCTCGCACCGCAAATTTCTTGATAAAACTCATCAGAAAAACTCTTAATATCTATGTTCATTCCGTCTATGTAAGGCGCTAACAGGTCTATTGCTTTGCGTGTCTCATAGCCGCTTGTGACGTAGATATTTTTCAGCCCTTTTTCATGCGCAATTTTTGCCGTGTCATATGTGTACTCAAAGAAGACTATCGGCTCATTATAGGTGTAGGCTATAGATTTGCAGACATTATCCACAGCCGCTTCAACAATGCTTTGCGGAGAAAATTCACGACCGACTATCTTGTGTACATGCTCTTTTGGGTATTGCGATATATCATAGTTTTGACAAAACTTACAAGAGAAGTTGCATCCCACAGTTCCAACCGAAAAGGCTCTTGTTTTTGGCAGAAAATGAAACATCGGTTTCTTCTCTACGGGGTCGATATTAACAGCCGCCACAAGACCGTAAACAAGAAGCTTAAGCTCGCCATCTTCTACACGCCTTACACCGCATATCCCATACTCGCCCTCATTAAGCTTGCAAGCTTGCGCACATGCTTGACACAAGATTTTTCCGCTGTCGAGTTTTTTACTTAACCATGCTACTTGTGACATTTTGCTCTCCTGTGTATAAATTAAACTATTTTATCATCACTTCATTTATATCTTTGAAGCTTTTAAAAATGTATCTACCCACCAATAAATATCAAACTTTTTAACAATCTTTTGCATATTTTTCATGCGACGTTGTTTCTCTTTGTCATCCATCAACAGAGCTTTTTTAATAGCTTCAACTACAGAATTTTCATCGAATGGATTTACCAGCAGAGCGTTATCTTTAAACTGATCTTTTGTTCCAGCAAACTCGCTAAGAATCAATACTCCGTTTTTATTAATATTTGTAGCACAGTACTCTTTTGCAACCAAATTCATACCATCTCTTAAAGGAGTTACCATGGCAATCTCTGAAGCTCTATAATAGGCAAGGAGTTCTGTATTATTTAAAGAGTAATAACAATACTGAATAGGAATCCATCCGGGTTGCGTAAACTCCCCATTTATTTCACTTACCAACTGCTCTATATCACTTTTAAGATGTATATACTTTATTATATTTTCACGACTTGGCACGACGATTTGAATCAATTTAACTTTTTTGTGCAAATCATGATTTTCATCCAAAAGCTTCCAGTAAGCCCTTAGCTTTTGCAAGATACCTTTACTATAGTCAAGCCTGTCAACTCCCAACATAATTTTTTGGCCATAGTACTCTTTATTTATCTTCTCTACCTCTTTGGAGACACGTCTGCTTTTTGCTTTATCATGAAACTCGTCATAATCTATACTTATTGGAAAGACACCGACTTTATGCTCTTTTTTATCTATTATTATCTTAGAGATTTCAAGTTTTTCATCTTCAACAACAGCGCTCTTTATAAGTGAGGTAACAACCTCTAGAAAATTCTTTTTATCCAGTGCAGTCTGAAATCCTATAAGGCTATACGACAACATTGCTTCTATAATCTCTAGCCGCCACGGAAGACGATTGAAAGTCTCTGCGGGAGGGAAAGGTATATGAAGAAAAAAAACTACTATATTTTTTACACCCTCTTCTCTTAACTCTTTTGCCACATTAATCAGATGATAATCATGAATCCATATAAAATCATCGTCTACTAGTTCATCCATTACTGTTTTAGCAAACTTTTTATTTACCTTTTTAAAAGCTTCATAATATTTTGGAACAAAATTACAATAAACAGAGACATTATGGAAAAGTGGCCACAGCACTTCATTGGAAAAACCTTTATAGTAGAGCTTATAGTCATTTAAAGTAATATCTACGGATCTATACTCATAATTTAATTTCTCACCCTCTTTTTTTAAAAGATTCTCGACTTCAACACTCTCCTCAAAATAATTCCCTGCCCAGCCTATCCAAAGACCACCGTCTCTTTTTAAAATTGGGGTCATAGCCGTAACAAGACCTCCTGATGCAGACTGCACTCTATACTCATCATTATCAATCTTTTTTACCACAATAGGAAGCCTGTTTGAAACAACAATCAATCTTCTCTTCTCTCTATCTTGCATTATTTTATCCTTTCTATATCAGTTGCCATACTCTATCTTTCTAATCTCTTTGCCATTAAGTACAAATTTTTTACCTTTTATATTAACGCTTATAGGCTCCGCATTTGGAACCTGAGTTTCTACAATAACCATATTTTTATATATATTAATTTTTAGCCACTGCCCTCTATAGTGCAGTTTTAGTTTTATCTCGTCGAGCTCTTTTGGAAGAGAGGGGTTAAGAATAAAAGTGTTATCTCTTGCTTCTAGACCAGTATAACAACGCTGCATTATGTCAACAGTACCTGCCATCGCACCGATATGGACGCCCTCAGGTGTTGTTCCTCCTTGTCTGTCCATTACATCCGTCAACAAAGCTTCGTTAAAAAAGCTCCAAGACTCTCTTCTGTTTGTTCTTGCACTTATCCATGCATGCACGACCTGGCTTAAAGAGGAACCGCCAGAAGTTCTCTGTAGATAATATTTAGAATTCTTTTTGAGCATTTTTTTGGAAAACATATAACCGAGCTGATGAAAGAGCCCTTTGAGTTCTTCATGAGAAAAGAGGTAAAAAAGCATCAACACATCTGCCTGTTTAGATATCTTGTATTGATTTGCACTATCCCCTTCGGCTTCTAGTATTCTATCTAGCCGTTGAATATTCTCATATTTTTGAAGATACAAATCCCAATCAAGCTCTTTAAGATTTTCATACCCTTCAAACTGGCTGATAATATCATTATCATGAAAAGAAATTTTCATTTTGCGACGGATATCCTCCCATCTTTGGATTTCACTCTGCTCTATTTGTAGTTTTTCGCATAGCTCTTCAAAATGCAATGGAGATACTATTTTTTGGAGCTCAATAGCTTTATTAAGAACAAATACAGCCATAATATTTGTGTACGCATTGTTGTTAATTCCCGAAGTTTTACTTTTTGGATAAGCATCATGATACTCATCAGGTCCGACAACACCTAAAATCTCATATCTCTCTTCGCTATCATTGTAAGTTGCGATACAAGACCAGAATCTGGCAATTTCAAGTATCATCTCAGCACCGTAAAAATATAAAAACTCATTGTCACCGCTTACTTGGTAGTATTGCCAAATGTTATAGACAATAGCAGAGTTGATATGTCTTTGAAGATGAGTATTATCCTCTATCCATCTATTGGAATGCGGGTTAAGGTGCAGTGTTTGCGTCTCCTCTTTGCCGTTGCTTCCGCTCTGCCACGGGTACATTGCACCTTTATATCCCAACGCTTTAGCTGCGCGTCTGGCCTCAGGAAGTCTTCTGTAGCGATAGAGGATAAAAGAGCGTGTTATCTGGGGAACCCTGTAGTTAAAAAATGGAAATATAAACACCTCATCCCAAAATATATGACCCCTGTATGCCTCTCCATGCCATCCTCTAGCCGGAATACCGACATCCATATCAATGGTATGAACAGAAGCGGTCTGCAAAAGATGAAAAATATAAAGGTGCAGCACTCTTTTTAAAAAATAGTCTTTTTTATCATCTGTAAATTTAAGCTCTATATCAAACTTGTCCCAAAGATGTCCCCAAGCGATTTTATGTTCAACAAGCATTTCCTCAAATCTTTTGATATCTTCTAAATCAAGTCTCGATTCAAGATAGCAGTTTGATATCGCTTTATCTTTTGAAGTATAAAACGATATACTCTTCTCTATTTTAAGATACGCTTCGTTACTTATAGACTCTATAAAAAAACGCTTGGCAATGTAGGACTCATCTTCTATAAATTCAACCTCTGCCAAAAAAGGCTCACTTTTTATAAAAAGTCTTGTCTTCGCTGCCATGGAAATAGCATGATTTGACTGCAGTGTCTCCATTTTCAAAAAAATTACATCACTCTCAAACTCTTTTTCTATGCACTTTAGATGTTGATTGCTTAAAGCACTGTAACGTTGCACTCCTTCATTTTTTACATTGCCGTCTATCCCTGATTCCACCTCAATAGCCCCCTCCCAATTAATAGGGATAATAATGAGTTCAACTGAAGCAATATGCTTATTTCCCATATGAACAAAACGCTTCTCTATAAGCCTCGTTTCCCTTCCTTTTGCATCACTAAAGTTTATAAGTTTATGAAAAATGCCATCTTGCATATCAAGTTCTTGGCGAAAAGAGAGAACTGTAGCTTCGTCTATACTAAACCAATCATCGTTTTGTATCTTAAATTTTAAACTCAGCCAGTTTGGAAAATTAACAAGATCTTCATTCTTAATCTCTTTTCCTTGAATTACTGTTTTAAGCCTATTGTAGCCGCCTGCCAAATAAGTTCCTGGATAGTGTGTGTTATTAGCTTTTGATTCAGTTGCGGCTGCCCTTGTGATAAAATAACCGTTGCCAAGCGCACATAACACCTCTCTAAGCTTCTCCTCTTTTGGCGTATAATTATTATAAATCAAAGACCAGATATTACCTTTTTCTATAGAAGAGGAGAGTATCTCTAAAAATTTCAGAGTCTGCTGTGTATCTTTTAATTTGTACTGAGCTGATGTTGTTCGTGCTTCATTCCCTACCAATATCCCTATTCCATAAGTTTTAATAGCATTAAAAGCATCTTCATCGGTAATGTCATCACCGATGTAAAATATTTTACTTCCCTTTTTTTCAATATGAAGCGCTTCAATAAGCCACTCTACGGCTTTGCCTTTATTCCACTCCAGATCAGGCTGCAGTTCATATAGTTTTTTACCGTAACTCTTACGAATTTTAGGATATTTTTTGAGTGCATCATCCGCCGCTTTTTCTACGACAGCAATATCCTTATTTGCAACATTTCTATAATGAAGTGCGATGCTAAATTTTTTACGCTCAACCAAAACCCCTTTTACGCCCGATACTGTTTCATTTAGCTCTACTTCCAACTTATCAAAGAGTGCAACAAATTCCAAAGCCGGCTGATACTCCATTTTAATGCTTGGACCTTCAATCTCATAACCGTGACTGCCTGAGTAGCAGATGCCCTTGATGCCGACTCTGCTTTTGATATCGTTTAGTCCTCTGCCGCTTATTATGGACAAACTGCACTGGTTTGATAGTTTTGTTAATATGTTTTTCATCTCTACAGAGAGATTTGCATCTTTTGGATGGGATACAATGGGAGTGAGTGTTCCATCGTAATCAAAAAAGAGGATAACTTCTTTGTCTTTAAACTTGTTTTCGATTTTCTTAAAGGATTGTAGTGCAGAGGGAAGTTGTGTTGTATTTGCTTCGATATCTATCTCGGCAAGATCCTCTATAACCAAGTCCGCTCCGGCTTTTTTTAGCTCTTTTGAATGTCTGCCCCTATTTACGCCTATTACTTTTGCAAATTCTCCTCTCTTTCCTGCCTTTACCCCGGCAACCGCATCCTCTATCACGATGCTTCTGGATGGTTTAACACGCAATCTTTTGGCAGCTTCTAAAAAAAGATCTGGCTCAGGCTTGCCCTTTAAATCTAAATTTTGAAGATCAAAGCCATCTACCGTTACGTTAAAGTATAAATTTATTTTGGCTAATTGCAGTATTGAGGTACAGTTTTTACTTGAGGAGACTACAGCGGTCAGAAAACCTAGATTGTTTAATTTTAAAAGTAGCTCTACAGAACTCTCATACGTTTCTACGCCCTTGGATACAAGCTCTAAAAAATAGCTGTTTTTGGCATCTCCTAAAATTTCTACACACTCTGTATCTTTTATATCTCTTGAAGCAAGAAAACTTTTTATCCCGTCTTCTCTGGATTTTCCATCTACATATTTAAGATAATCTTTAGAGATATCAAAAGGGATAAATGAAGTTCCCCTCGCTCTCTCTTTTAAAAAATCATCAAAAGTTTTTTTCCATGCTTTTGCATGAAGCTCCTGCGTCTTGGTAACAACGCCATCAAGATCAAATATAACAGCATCATACAGTGATCTGTTTATCATATATTTTTCTTTTATACTCACAAAAACCTCCTTTATCTTTTAAATAAAGAAAATATAAAAAAACATTATATCATTATTTTTTATTTGGCTTAAACACTCTCTTATCTAATAAATAAGCGGAACAAAGGTAAATCCGTAATGTTCAACTCCATCAAGCTCACCGTTTTTATCTTTTGTCATCTCGTATATTGAATTTTGCACCGGGATGACAATCTTTCCACCGACTTTTAGCTGGCTTTTAAGCTCATATGGAAACTCCTCGGCTGCGGCAGAGACCAAGATGCGCTCAAACGTCTCGCCATCAATGCCTAGTTTATCTCCCGCTTCCATAATCTTAACATTTTTAAAATTGTATTTATTGAGATTAGCGCTTCCAAACTTTACTAGCTCCGCTACTTTCTCAACTCCTATTACTGAGCCGCTCTCTCCCACAATGTATGCCAAGAGCGCAGTTGTCCATCCTGAACCACTTCCAATATCGAGTATTTTCTGTCCCTCCTCTGGAGAGAGCATCTCCATCATCATCGCCACTGTTCTTGGCTGGGATATGGTCTGTCCACGACCTATACCAAGAGGATAGTCCTCATAGATATCTGCGGCTCTCGCGTCTGCGACAAAATCAGCTCTGTCTATATTTCTAAACGCCTCTATGATGTTTTTTGAGCGAAGTGCACCGATATCTATAAGATAATCAACCATCTCGCTGTTAGAGTTCATGGCTATCTGCCCGCAAGACATGATTCAATGCTTCTAAACTCCAGATTGTGCGTATTTGCTACTGAGAGATTCGTCACAGTGCCTCTGCAAATATTAACGCCAAGAGCGAGTGATGCGTCATTTTTAATAGCATTAACAACTCCCTCATTTGCCAATTTTCTAACATAAGAGATTGTTGCGTTTGAGAGTGCCAAAGTGGAGGTTTTCGGATAAGCTCCCGGCATATTTGCCACGCAGTAGTGCAACACGCCCTCTTCTACAAAGATAGGATTTGTGTGGGTTGTAGGATGTGAAACCTCAGAGGTACCACCCTGATCTATGGCAATATCCACAACTACAGCCCCGTTTTTTATCTCTTTTAACATCTTACATGTAATAAATTTTGGAGTTGGGGCACCGCCGTGAACAAGGACCGCGCCTATAACTATATCTGAAACTTTTATAGCCTCAAGAAAGAACTCTTCTGAATACAGAGCAGTTTTAACATTCGGGAGCAGTTTTTGCAGCTCTTCAAGTTTTGGCAGACTGCGATTAACTACCGTTACATCCGCGCCCATGCCTGAAGCTATCTTAGCTGCGCTAAATCCGGCATTGCCTGCACCGATGACCAAAACTTTAGCCGCTTCAACTCCCTCTGAACCGCATATCAGGATGCCCTCTCCGCCTTGATACCTACTTAGATGATAAGCTCCGACTATCGGCGCCATTGAGCCTGCTATTTCGCTCATTGGCTTTAAAAGCGGAAGTTCGCTTCCAAGAGCAACCGTCTCGTAAGCAATCGCACAAACTCTCTTTTGCACCAAGGCTTTCGTCAGCTCTTTTGCTGGGGCAAGATGAAGATAACAAAAGAGCGTGTGCTTCTCATTTAAAAATTCATACTCTGAGGGCTGCGGCTCTTTAACCTTTACAATCAAGTTTGCTTTTTCATAGAGTTCTTTGGCACTTGGCGCTATTTTTGCCCCTGCATATACGTACTCTTCATCGCTAAAACCGCTCCCCTCGCCTGCACCGCTTTGAACAAATACTACATGCCCATCACTCACTAAAACAGCAATATTTGATGGCGTTGCTCCGACGCGAAACTCATCAGTCTTAACCTCTTTTGGAATTCCTATAACCATACTTTTGCTCCTTAAAAATTATAAAACCAATCTTTTGATTTTCTTGAAAAAGGGTTTTGTTCGTAAAACTCCTCTTCATCTAGTCTAAATCTAAAATTTTGCATATACTCATCAACTATTTTATAAGCCTCGTTTATCTCTTTGAACTTTTTTGCATCGCCATCAGGCATGTCAGGATGATAACTCTTTGATATTTTACGGTACCTTTTTTTAAGCTCAGCATGAGATACGCGCGAAGATATATCAAGTATGTCAAGAGCCTCTTGAAACTTTTCATAACTCATAAAGCACCTACCTCTTTTTTCTCCAGAGTGTCGCTAAATATACAGTTTACACCCATGCCAAAGAGCTTTTTTGCACGCTTTACATCATTAACCGTATAGACGCCCACAAAAAAACCAGCTTCTCTTAACATCTCAACACTCTCTTTATCAACAAGCTCACTGTTAAGATTATATCCGTTTACGCCCAGCTCTCTTAAATATTCAATAAGTTTTGGAGGGTGATTGTTCTCAACCAGAGCAGCAGTCGGCACATCAGGCAATTTTTCTTTAGCCAATTTTAGGTATTCGTGTCTAAACGAAGATATCAAAACCAGCTCGCTTGCATCGCTCTCTTTTATCTCTTTTACAACCGCCTCGACTGCCGCATCATCGCTGAGTATGCCACTCATATCTTTTATCTCAATATTTAAAAAAATATTATTCTCTTTTATAAACTCTAACGCCTCTCTGAGAGTAAGCAGCGGCTCTTTATGCTTTTTATCCTTGTAAAACCAGCTTCCATAATCAAGAGTACGAAGCTCATCAAGAGTGAAGTCGCAAACTCTGTATGGCTTACGAGATTTAAACCTCTCAATCTCGGTTATGTTTGTAGTTCTCTCCAGCGTATCGTCATGCATGACAATAACCGCGCCATCACGGCTTAGCTGCACGTCTATCTCGATAAAATCACACCTTCCTAGACTTTTTTTTAACGCAATAAGCGTGTTTTCAGGCGCAATAGAACGTGCACCCCTGTGAGCAGCAATAATGTTGGTTTTGTTTAAAAGTTCTAAAAATTTCATACAATATTCTATCATTTATTTTATCCAATCTCTGCTTTTGTGGTAAAATTGACACAAACCTAAGTCATGGAGCCATTGTGCAAAAAGATAAAAGAACTATCTACTCGTGGGCGCTTTACGACTGGGCAAATTCTGCCTATGCAACTACGGTGATGGCTGGATTTTTTCCCATATTTTTCAAGTCCTACTACAGTGCAGACGTTGAAGCAACACTAAGCACGGCACATCTTGGTTTTGCAAACTCCATTTCTAGTTTTATCATAGTTCTTATCGCCCCTCTGCTTGGCGCAATGGCAGATAGCGGCTCACTTAAAAAAAGGTTTCTTTTTCTCTTTGCATATCTCGGTATTTTGATGAGCGCTGCTTTGGCGCTTGTTTCTCAGGGTGAGTGGCAGCTGGCGGCATTTATATACATACTTGGAAATGTCGGATTTATGGGTGCCGATGTATTTTACGACGGTCTGCTTCCCTCTATATCGGATAGAAAAAATGTAGATTATGTCTCCGGACTCGGTTTTGCGCTTGGGTATCTCGGCGGCGGAATACTCTTTGCGCTTAATGTTGCAATGGTGCAAAACTTCTCACTTTTAGGGCTGGAAAATGAAGCCGAGGCGATAAAAGTCGCATTTTTAAGTGTGGCAATCTGGTGGGCGCTCTTTTCGCTTCCGCTGTTTCTCTTTGTTGAGGAGAAAAAAGGGGAGTCAAAAAGTGCTCTCGTACTCGTAAAAGACGGCTTTATCAGACTAAAAAATACATTCGGTAAGATAAGAGAGATTAAAGGCATTTTTCTGTTTTTACTGGCTTACTGGCTATACATTGACGGTGTTGATACAATTATAAGAATGGCGGTTGATTACGGAATGGCGATTGGATTTGACTCCAAAAATCTTATTTTTGCCCTTTTAATCGTTCAGTTTGTAGGTTTTCCCGCAACTCTTCTTTTTGCAAAAATTGCCCAGCTTTGGGATACGAAAAAGGCTATATTTTTGGCAATCGGCATCTATCTCTTTATAACGCTTTGGGCTACGATGATGCAAGAGGTGTATGAGTTTTATATTCTAGCCGTTATGATTGCACTTGTTCAAGGCGGTATTCAGGCGCTTAGCCGCTCGTACTACTCAAGGATGATTCCAAAAGAGCATGCTGGGGAATTTTTCGGTTTTTACAACTTTTTGGGTAAATTTGCAGCTATTTTAGGACCGCTTTTAGTGGCTCTTGTTGCACTTTTTTCTCAAAACTCACGCGCCTCTATCGGCTCTGTTTCCATACTATTTATACTCGGCGCAATTTTGCTCTATTTTGTGGATGAGAAGAAGACGGCTGATGATGCAAAAAATGCGCTAAAGTGAAACAGGATTTCTCTTTAACTCGCTCTCTATCGCGTCTCTTGTTATTTTAGCGAGTTTTGTGCTCTCAAAACCATCCGCAATTATTGGCTTTAAAAAAGTAACTCTTATTTTTTTGGGTCTTGGAACTATTTTGCCGGTCTGTAATGCCTCGTAACTGCCGTCAATCACAACGGGGAGAATAGGGATATTAAAAGTCTTGGAGAGCATCGCAAAAAACGGTCTGAACTCCAGAAGTTTTCTGTCTCTTGTTCTCGCACCCTCTGGAAAAATAACAAGGTTATTCCCCTCTCTCAGCGGCAGCGCACACAGCTGCATCGTATGTTTCAGATCTACGTTTGCGTCGATGAGTATTGACTGTCCATGCTTTGATATCGGCTCCAAAAGCGTTGTGCCAAAAACTTGTTTATACGCCAAAAAGAAGCTCTTTTTTAAAACTTTATATGGCAGTATCGACTCTATTAAAAAGCCGTCAAGCATACTTTGATGCGAGGGCGCGATTATACATGGATACGAAGGAATATTCTCTGCTCCAACTACTTCAAGGCGGAAATAGAGCTTAAATAGAGGAAAAAGGACAGTTTTGTATGCAAACATTATGATTGGCGAATAGACAAGTTTTTCATCTATTTTCTCATCCAATATCTTCTCCCAATCAGGCTTTACAAAATCTACATGTAGAGAATTTTCTAAAATGTACATGTAGAGTGATTCAACCCTCATTAGCCCAGAAAATGTGGCTTCATCTATTTTTATTCCAAAGCTCTGCTCCATAAAAACAAAAAGCTCTACATAGTTAAAAGAATCCAGCCCAAGGTCAAGCTCTAGGTGTGAAGATGGCATGATTTTATTTTTTGTTATAGTCGAGAGGTAGCTCTTTAAAGTTGTATAAATCTCATCTTTTGGCTCATCTTCATCGCCAATTTCAGGCACATTTTTTGAATTGAGAAGTTCATTTATTGCAGCAAAATCAACCTCTCCTGATGCAGTTTTTGGCATCGGCGCTCTTAAAATCCTATATCCTTTTATCTTTTGCGCTTCATCTGCTTCCATATTGTAAAGCTCAATGGCGTACCATCGCAGCTCTTCTTGGATATTGATGATTTTTGCCTCTTTTAGAGCCTCAAAATCGGGATAAATTAGAGCATATGGGTAATGGTTATGTTCTACAACCTCTATCTCTTTAATATAACGTGTAAACGAGAGAACTCTATTTTTTATTTTTTCTAAATCCATTTTACAGATACGCTCCAATATTAGCCCAATAATACCCAAGAGGTAAATAGATTGTCAAGCCTAAATTAAGAGCCAAGAGGCTAAAATTTCACCAATATCTTTCATAACAATACTCACTCTCTTAGGCTTCACCGCGGGTACCCCAAAGCTGAAGCTTTGACCCTTCGGTTGCAGAATCGTTCGTTTCGTATAAGTTATGAAAAAAGTAAAACAAAAAAGGATATATTTGCTAAATCTTCCTAATGCCTTGGCATCAATTCGAATAATTTTAGCTCCGCTTATGTTTTGGATAATCTTAAATCCTGACTATTTTACAGACAACGGCTACCACATAAGCTGGAACTACTACACAGCATCGCTTCTCTTTGTTTTGGCAAGCGTGACGGACTTTTTTGACGGCTACATCGCAAGAGAGTGGAACCAAATGACAATGCTTGGCGCAATCATAGACCCGCTTGCAGATAAGATGCTCATAATCGCGGCATTTTTAGGGCTTATGCTGATTGGCGAAGCGAGTGCGTGGGCTATTTATATCATCATTATCCGCGAGCTCTTTATCACAGGAATCCGTACCGTCGCGGTAAGCGAGGGGCTTGACATCAAGGCTTCATGGGCAGGAAAAGTGAAGACTGTTGTTCAGATGATTGCCATAGGTTTTTTGCTTATGCACTGGCCGCTTGGGACTGAGCTTTTATGGCTTGCGGTCACGCTGACACTCTACTCAGGTTTTGAGTATCTCTGGGGATTTAGAGCAGCACTTTTGGGAGTTAAGAAGTAATGAGTTTTTTAGTATCTTTAATAGTAATTTCCGCACTTATATTTTTTCACGAGCTTGGGCACTACTTTGCGGCACGCGCAATGGGTGTCTACGTTGAAGTTTTCAGCATAGGTTTTGGACGAAAAGTAGCCTCTTTTAAGAGATGGGGAACCGAGTGGAAATTGGCAATAATTCCTCTTGGCGGATATGTGAAAATGAAGGGTCAGGATGACTCCGATCCTACAAAAAAGAGTTATGACGACGACAGCTACAATGTAAAAACACCTTCGCAAAAGATTTTTATCCTGCTTGCAGGACCATTAGCAAACTTTGTTTTGGCGTTTGTTCTCTACTTTGTCATAGCTCTTGGCGGACCAAATATCCTCTCTCCAGTCATAGGAACCGTTGTTAAAGACTCTCCCGCATTCGTTGCAGGTTTAGAGACAAACGACACTATTCGCTCAATCAATGGCATGCAAATCGCTACTTGGAAAGATATGGCAAAGGTTATTGAAACCTCTGAGGGCTCGCTAAACATTGAAGTCGAGAGAGCTGGATATATCCACTTTATAACTCTGAGCCCAAAAATCACTCAAAGCACAAATATGTTTAATGAAGTGATAGAGAAGAAGATGATAGGAATCGGGAGTGCTGGAGTTTCACACAAACTTGATTTAAGCGTCGGCGATACTCTCTCGTATGCGACCGAACAGACTGTTTTTGCTTCAACTCTGATATTTACAGGACTTAAAAAACTCATAGTGGGAGAAGTTCCCGCGAACGAGCTTGGCGGAATAATCTCCATAGTAAAACTGACATCGGATGCAACAGATGCGGGCTGGATGAGCGTGCTCTTTTTTGCGGCACTCATCTCCGTCAACCTCGGTGTTTTAAACCTTCTCCCTATTCCGGCACTCGATGGCGGACACATCATGTTTAACCTCTATGAGCTGATATTTAGAAGAGAAGTAAACGAAGAGGTTATGATAAAATTGACCATTGCAGGCTGGGTGATACTCTTTTCACTTATGGGGCTTGGACTGTATAACGATATAAATAGACTGGTGGGGTAGAGAATGAAAACCAAAATGAATGACGAAGAGTACAAAATCTATATTGACGACATAATAAGAAGAGTTGAGTTTGCAAGAGTAAGATTTGATGAAAAACATATAGTCAAAATCATAGCAATCAGCAAATACTCTAACTCAGATGAGATAGCAAAGCTATACCGCATAGGACAGCGTGCCTTTGGCGAGAACAAAGTTCAGGATTTACGCGCAAAAAGCTCAGAACTTGAAGATTTGCCTCTTGAGTGGCACTTTGTTGGGAACCTGCAAAAAAACAAGATAAACAACCTGCTTGACATAAACCCTGCTCTTTTTCATGCTCTAGACTCTTTGGAGTTGGCGCATGAGCTTCAAAAGAAGCTAGAAGCAAGAGATATGACACTTGATGCCCTGCTTCAGATAAACTCTGCAAAAGAGGAGTCTAAACACGGCGTAATGCCCGAAGATACTGTTGCGATTTACAACCAGATAAAAAAAGAGTGTCCGAATATCCATCTAAGAGGCGTTATGAGCATCGGCGCACATACCGAAGATAAAGCGGTAATAAAAAAGAGTTTTGAGACTACTTACGACATCTACAAACAGCTAGAGGGTGCAACAATCTGTTCTATGGGAATGAGCGGGGATTTTGATATGGCTATCGAGTGCGGGTCAAATATGGTAAGGCTTGGCTCTTTGATGTTTAATAAATAGAGATAGCATCACTGCAAACTCTTTGCAAGAAGTTTAATACACAGAGGAACTTAAAGTGAAATCACAAATAACTAGAGAGCAGTGGGATAAATATATATTAGATTTATTTTTCGGAACAAATAAACCATTAGAAAATTGTATTAATAGAGCCTATAGAGACTTTAATCGTACTTTACATGGCTTTGGCTCACTTTCAAACAATGAAAATATAACAAGCGATATAAAAAAATATTTATCTGATGAATTTGAAAAAGTAAAAACACTAAATATTACAACCAAAATTGATTTTGACAATTGGCATAAAAATAAATGCATGGAGATTGAAACTTTGTATTTTGAAAATGGCTATTCCTCATTTCATATTGGACAAGCGCAGAAATGGATAAATATGACATTTAAGTATATTTTTTCATACGGAAATAAATATTTAGATGGTTATAATGAAATTTATCAGTTTTGCCATGTTCCGCTTGACAATATACTTATAGACGCGCTTAAAAAATTTCATCCACCAGAACTAAAAACAAGTTGGAGCAGAATAGATAACTATGAAACTTACATAGAATATCAAAATTGGTTTAGAAATAAATTTGACAATTTACCTCTTGATGTTGAGTTTAAACTTTGGTTACAAGAAAGCCTATAACAGGTACTTACAACACAGCATGACCAGACCCCAAAACAGGAAGAAAAATTAAACTTTCTCTATGCTAGAAAATGGGGTGGCAGGAAGCACTCTTAAAGTAAATTCTCACTATTTTATCAAAGTTTTACACTGCTTTTTAAACTTAGGAAGACCATTTCTAATAATCCATTCAATTATTGCTAGATTAACACCCTCGTAGTCATGAGCGATATATGTTCTTACATCATACATGCCTTTGATATCATTCTCATCAAAAGCACTCAAAATATTGTCTGCATGTTCTTTTTTTAGTTTATTGAATTGTTCAGCTATTGCAGTAAGGTGCATTAAAATCGCAGGTCTATCAGTCACATAATCTTCAAGCGCCTTAGTTACACTTCCGCTATTTTTAACTATCTGCTCAATGTAATCTATTTTTTCTAGAATTAGATAGACTTTACTGATAGATTCTTTAGACATATATTGCTCTATCAATAATAAATTTTTTGCCTGTTTTGCCCATACCGGTGCTATCTGCAAGGTCAACAGGCACTCCAAGAGCTTTGCTTATCTCTGCTTGTATCTCGCGTATGCGTTTTATCGCACCAAAGCCATGTTTATTTGCAAATTCAGGTGTAGCCTCAACAAGAATATCTACATCACTCTGCGCATCAGCTTCATCACGAGAGTATGAACCAAAAAGCGCTTTAATTAAAAAGCCCTCTTTTTCATAAATTTCTTTAACATTAACAAGATAATTAAGTATTGATTCTTTATTCATGGCTAGATTATAACACGTTAGATATTAGAAAATGGGTGTCAACTGGTATTTTTAATTATTTCCCGCTTGGGGAAATAATATCTACTCTATTACTTTTCTAGCGTTTATAGGCTGGATTGGTCTGTTGTTTTCGTGGTGAAAAATGTCTAAAAACTCTTTTGTCTGCTCTTTAGAGATAGTCGAGTAGTTTTTAAGGACAAGCCATCTGACACCCTCACTACATGGCGGAGTTGTCAATGAACCGTTAAATCTGTAGTAGTCTTTATCTTTTGGCAAAAGCGCGTTTACTTCATCCGCGGAGATACTTAAAGACTCTTTGCCACCAGCTTTTTTAGGCATCTTAGCCCATACTTTTGCTAAAAACTCATTTTTTGCGCCATCTTCAAACATCAACCCGATAACCGCCAAAGAGCCATCTTTTGTTGCATGAACAAAGTGTCCTTCAAGCGGGAACTCTTTACCGTCAATCTGATTTTCGCTTGGAGTGTGGAAGTGGAGCTGAACTAGGGGAAATTTAATCTCATCAACTGTAATTGTGCCTCCCTCATCAAAATTGACCTGAATCGTATGTCCGTTGTTTATAACAGAAGAGATGCCCGCATTGTAATCAAAAGCAATCTTCTCCATATTTTCTACATCCACCGTCACGCTTGAAGCGATGTTGATAGGAGACTGGCTTTTTCCGCTTTTGCACAGAGTGTAATCAGCCGACAAATCACCCCAATTTGCAGGTCCCTCATGTCCAGTATAACCCCAGTGAGTCTTACCTCCTGCCCCTAAAACAGCCGTACTTAGTAGCGCTATTGCGATACCGCTTGTTAATATTTTACCTAGTCTCATTTTTAAACCTTTATAAGAAATTTTTATTCGACAATCGTATCATATAAAATTAAATTTAAACAATTTATCTATTATAATTATTTATGTTTAGCTTCTCTGCTACCTGTAGTTACATAAATAAATAAGAAAAATTAGACTAAAATAGCGCATGAAAAACGAAAAAATATACGACCTTATAGTCATCGGCGGCGGGGCTGCAGGAATGATGGCCGCAATTGTGGCTGCAAGAGAGAAAAAAAGCGTTCTTCTTTTGGAAAAGCTCTCCAAAATCGGTGCAAAACTAAAAGCAACAGGCGGAGGCCGATGCAATCTTACAAACACTCTTGAGAACGAAGAGTTTATGACAAAATTCGGTCGCAACGGCCGTTTTATGCAAGATGCGCTAAAGCTCTTTGACCACAATGCTCTTGTTGGCTTCTTTAAAGAAATAGGCGTTGATACACACGCACCTGACGGCTTTAGAGTCTTTCCTACTTCGCACAGCTCATCTACAATCATAGAGGCTCTTCTTGGCGAGATAGGGCGTCTTGACGTCGAGATTTTAACATCACAAAAAGTCGAAAAAATTCTACATGTAGATAATTGTGTAAGCGGTGTTAAAACCGCTGAGCATCTGTTTCACGCCAAAAATGTCATCGTTGCAACAGGAGGTCTTGGATATCCAACTCTTGGAGCCGAGGGTGATGGGCACGATATGGCAAGAGAGCTTGGGCACAAAGTAACAGAGCTACATCCTGCAATGATGCCGCTTCATACCAAAGAGAGATGGGTTGAGAATTGCCGTGCCGATACAATTGCCAAAGTCGAACTTAGAGTTGCTATGAAAAAACACGCCAAAATAAGAGCAGACGGAGATTTGATTTTTACAAAAAGCGGCATAAGAGGTCCCGTAGTTCTTGATGCGGCAAGAGATTTGACACCGCTTTTGGATAAATACGGCGAAGTGCCTATCTTGCTAAATCTTACAAAAGGTATGAACGAGGAGCAGATTTTAAATCATCTCAAATTCCAAACCGCAAAAAATCAACATGCAACTACTCTTGAACTTCTAAGCACCCTTCTGCCCGCTCCGCTGTCCAATGAGTTGTGCCTGATAGCAGAAGTAGACCCGCAAGCTGCATACTCCAAAATCTCAGGAGCCCAGAGAGCAAAACTTGTAAGGCTTCTTGCATGGACACCGCTCACAGTTACGGGGCATGAGGGGTTTAAGATGGCGATGATTACAAGAGGCGGAGTGGATTTGAAAGATATAGACCCAAAAAGCATGCAGAGCAGAGTTATTAAAGGGCTCTATTTTTGCGGAGAGATTATGAATCTTGACGGTCCGTGCGGAGGATATAATCTGCAATGGTCATTTGCAAGCGGACATATGGCGGGATTACTCAGAAAAAGTACCTAATAGAAGCAAAACCGTAAGCTTCTGTTTGCGCAATCATAGCAATCTGCTCTTTTGTCACTATTCCGCCAAGTGCAAAAACTTTGATATTACAAATCTTCAAAAGCTCTCTTAAATCATCCATCCCTTTAGGCTCACCCTTACCCGGTGAGGCAAAAACCGGACCGTAGGTAACTGCGTCTGCACCGAGTTTTTGGGCCTGCAAAACCTCTTCATGTGTATGCGTGCTAATGATAACCTCAAGCCCAAGCTCTTTTGCTCTCTCAATCTCGCCAAATTGGCTTGAAGCAAGATGAACACCCGTAGCACCAAGCTCTTTTGCCAAATCTGCATGTTGATGAATAAAGCTCTTAATTTTCTTAAACTGTGAACAAACCTCTACAAAATGCGCGGCTTGAAGAGTGTAATTTTGGTTTGATTTATCTCTGTAAAGAGCGTGCGTCGGATGGTGTTTTTTTAGCTGTGCATGTAAAATTGAGCGAAACAGTGCTGGAGTATCTGTATAAAACTCTCTTGAAGTTATTAGATATTTTTTCATTTTGCGACCCAATTATGAATTTTGCTTTTTAAAAAATTTGTGAATTCCAGAATTATACCCTGTAGCAATTAATAGAGCTTTTAGTGACGCCAATATGACATTTTTCATTATAAGTTTTTAACTTCACATCCTATAAACTACCAAATATTTATAAGTAAGGGGACAATCATGGTTGAAAATATTTTAAAGAGAGACGGCACGCACAAAGAGTTCTCGCCTTTCAAAATTGAAGATGCTATTAAAAAAGCTTTCAAATCTCAAAATGTTACTTATGATAGTTCGATATTTTTCAATGTTCTTGATAAACTTAAAGCTAAAAGAGTCGTTGCCGTTGAAGATATCCAAGATTTAATCGAAAAAGAACTCTACAAAGCCAGATATTTTGATGTTATGCGCTCGTTTATGATTTACCGCCACACACACAAGATGCAAAGAGACGGTGGGCTCGATGAAGACACGACATTCATAAACTCTACTCAGACGATAGAGGAGTATATTTTAGGAACTGACTGGCGTATCAAAGCAAACTCAAATACAGGCTACTCAAACGCAGGGCTTGTAAACAACACGGCGGGAAAAGTTATAGCAAACTACTGGCTGGATAAAGTCTACTCAAAAGAGGAAGGTTACGCTCACAGAAACGGCGACTACCATATCCACGACCTAGATTGTCTTACCGGATATTGTGCAGGATGGTCTCTTCGCGTTCTTCTTGATGAAGGCTTTAACGGCGTAAGAGGAAGGGTTGAGAGCAGCGCTCCAAGACACTTCCGCGAGGCGCTTGGACAGATGGCAAACTTTTTGGGAATTCTGCAATCAGAGTGGGCAGGAGCTCAGGCATTTAGCTCGTTTGACACATACCTGGCACCTTACGTCTTTAAAGACAAACTTCCTTACAATGAGATAAAAAAAGCAATAAGAAGTTTTGTTTATAACCTGAATGTTCCTGCACGATGGGGTCAATCCCCGTTTACAAATATTACAATCGATTGGAGTGTTCCGCAGGATTTAAAAGATCAGATTCCGACATCTAATCAAGTTCATCTATTTAAAAATATTTTAGATAGCGACTTAGAAGATAGGGCGCTACAGAGAGGCTGTAGTACACTTGTAGATATGACATACAAAAATTTTCAGCCAGAGATGAATCTTATCAACCGTGCATATTATGAGATAATGACCGAGGGCGACCTGACAGGACAGCCCTTCACATTTCCTATCCCGACCGTAAATATTACGGAGGATTTTGACTGGTATGGGGAAAATACAGACATTCTGTTTGAAAATACAGCAAAAGTCGGCTCGTCATATTTTCAAAACTTTATAGGTTCTCAATACAAAAGGGACAGCAGCGGAAATTTAGTTCCAAACGAAGAAGCTTACAAACCTGGACACGTAAGAAGCATGTGCTGCAGACTACAACTTGATTTAAGAGAGCTTCTGAAGCGTGGCGGCGGGCTATTCGGCTCAGCAGAGATGACTGGAAGCATCGGCGTTGTAACTATAAATATGGCAAGGCTCGGCTTTTTATATAAAGGGAGCAAAGAGGCTCTATTCTCTCGCTTGGACGAACTGATGGAGCATGCAAAATCTACACTGGAAAAGAAGAGAGTATTTATCCAAGAGATGTATGAGAGAGGTCTTTATCCATACACAAAGCGCTATCTTTCAGGGTTTAGAAACCACTTCTCGACCATCGGCGTAAACGGCATTAACGAGATGATCAGAAACTTTACAAGCGACAGCTACGATGTCAGTTCGCAAAAGGGCATAGAGTTTACAACCGAGATTTTAAACTATATGAGAGAGAAAATGGTGGAGTTTCAAGAGGCTACAGGAAATCTCTACAACCTTGAGGCAACTCCTGCAGAGGGAACAACATACAGGTTTGCCAAAGAGGATAAGAAGCGTTACGGCGATTCTATCATCCAAGCCGGAATGGGTGAGAATATCTACTATACAAACTCATCTCAAATCCCTGTTGACTTAACAAATGACCCGTTTGAGGCACTGACTCTTCAAGATGATTTGCAGTGCAAATATACGGGCGGAACTGTTCTTCACCTCTACATGCAGGAGAAGATAAGCTCAACGGAGGCTTGCAGAAAACTGGTTAAAAATGTAATAACAAACTTTAGACTTCCCTACATCACGGTTACTCCGCTCTTCTCGGTATGTCCAAAACACGGATACATCGCAGGCGAGCATGAGTATTGTCCAAAGTGTGACGAAGAACTGCTAAGCGATGTAACTATCGCATCTTAAAAAGGAGGTGAAAAAATGAGTAAGAATGAAGCTTTGACTATGTTAAAAGATAAGAGACAAAAGTGTACGGTTTACACAAGAGTTATGGGTTATCACAGACCTGTTGAGAGTTTTAACGTAGGAAAAACCGGTGAGCATAGACAGAGAAAACAATTCACTGAATGCTAAGGTAATATATGATTTAACATCATTCACCCATTTAGACTACACTAACCATCTCGCGTGCATAGTGTGGTTTAGCGGGTGCAATATGCGATGCGACTACTGCTACAACAAAGACATAGTTTTTGCCAAAGAGGGCAAATACAGCTACATAGATATCCTCGATTTTTTAAAAACAAGAGTAAATCTGCTTGAAGCAGTTGTTTTATCTGGCGGCGAAGCCTCATCTTATGAGTTAGTGCCGTTTTGCCGCAAGATAAAAGAACTCGGTTTTAAAATCAAGCTTGACACCAACGGAACAAATTTTCTGCATGTAAAAGAGCTCCTTGACTTAAATCTTTTAGATTATATTGCTCTTGATTACAAAGCCCAAAAAGAAAAATTTACACGTATTGCACACTCAAACAAGTTTGACGAATTTAGTAAAACTCTGGATTTGCTCATAGAGAGCCATGTAGAGTTTGAAGCAAGAACAACAGTGCACGGCGACCTTTTGGATAGTGATGACGTAAATGAGATTATCTTGGATTTAAAAAACAGAGGGTATAAGAAGAGCTACTATATTCAAGAGTTTCTGGAGACCGAGAAAAACATAGGAGACCTAAAGCGACCAAAAAAGAGGCTTAATAGGTCTCTGCTTAGAGATGATATAGAAGTTATCTTTAGATAACTTCTATACTCACATGAACGCCAAATGAACAGAGTCCATTTGGCTACGCTTAGACCGCTGTGGTCACTGAAGTTTGCCTCTTCTAGGCAAGTAATCTTCTTGCAGTTTTGCAAGAAGATTACTCTTTAAATTCTATCTCTACCTCTATTTTCTTCGACTCTCTCTCAATGGTCAGCGTAACACTCTCTTTTGCAAAAGCGAGTTCTGTTTTTAGCTCATAGAGATTTTTTACGGCGGTTTTATTAAACGCGACAACATTGTCACCCTCTTTTATCTGAGCTTTTTGTGCCAAAGAGTTATCGGCGATTTTTTTAACATGTAACTTCTCGTCAGACTCAAAATATACTCCGAGTTTTTTTGCCTTTGTCGTACCGACTGCTGATGGATAGAGAATATAGTCGCCGATTTCAGGTTCAGGATTTGTTAGATTTAAAACAATTTTATAATCCGTTATGCCTCTTCGCTCTGCTCTGCTTGGGATTCCGTATCCATGCATAACATGTCCGTTTCCTGCAAGTACAGCCATAGAGTAGTCAGGATTTTTCTGTAAAAATAAAACCATATTTGCAGCCATTGACTCATCCCAGAGCAGCTGCGCATGGTAGAACTGTTCAAAATTTTCAAAACGCTCTGCTTGGTGCATGCCATATACTTCTCTTAACTGCTCTTTGTATTTTTCATTATCAAAATTAATTGAGTTTGGAACTTCTGCGAGCTGCTCTTTGCTTAGAGAGTCAAATCCTGTGCCGACAACTTTCTTGGTAATCTCTCTGTCGATATTTAGGGCTACTATCGGTATGCGGTTCTCTTTTACAAAGAGCATAATCGGGCGGTACAACTCATAATCATACTTCCATCTTTTAAAATACTCCGTCTTTTTGATCATCTCTTTTTCGCTGATTTTTCCAAGAACAAACTCATCGAGATATTTTTGAAACTGCTTTTGAAACATCTCCATGCCGATAGAGAGCTTAGGATTGTTTTTATACATCGCCTTTATAATTTTTAGCTGGTTTAGGTGGCTTGAAAACTCCATGTGGCTCTCTCCGACATAGACCACTCTGCTCTTGACAATCTTATCTATCACCTCGTTAAGCTTTTGCGGTGTCGGTTTTAATGCATACGAACCGCTCTCTATCTTGCAGAGAACACCTTTTTGTGAAGGCTTTATTGTTTTTTCTACAATTTTTTCACCCTCAAATATAACAGTAGAGTACTTTCCAAGATGCTTCAGTTTGTAAAGCAGAGATTCAAAGGGCTTTGTTGCCTCAAAAACCGCAATAACATTTGCTTCATTTAGCGGATTTTTAAAAAGCTCTATTTTTGCATCTCCCTCCATTTTAAAAGGAAGAACTATCCTCTCAAGAAGCTCATTTTTTGCTCCCAAAATAAAGATATTGCTGTTTTTAATCTCATTATACGTTAAAGTATCTGCATATTTGAAATTTTGAAATATCTTCCTAAAAGAAGCAAATCTCTTCTCATCGGCTCTGCTTATAACCAAAAGAGCATTGCTCTCAATTATCTTTGATATTACGGCCGGAGTCTCCTGAGTGCTCAGCTTTCTAAATAACTCATAGTTCTCATCAAACACTATTTTTATTGGCTCAATATCAAGCTCCAGCCGCTGCCTTTCCTTACTTAGATCAATTTTTGTTGATAAGCACTCATCATCGGAGCAGATAGAGACGGGGATATACTCCGCTTTGTTGTTGCTTATGATATCAAACTCAAGAATATATCTGTTTTCGACAAAATTTAGAGCCGTGTTGCTTATGCTAAAGTCAAGCGCACCCTTTTCATAAACCCATGTTTTAAAAAAATCACCAAGTTTCATACCCGATGTTTTTTCATAAATCTCTCTTAGATTCTCATAAGTTGCAATCTTAAAAGGATAGTTCTCAAGGAGCATCTTTGTTCCTGTATCAAAGGCTTTTTGACCTATTTTTTGTTCTAACATGTAGAAAAAGAAAGCCGACTTTTCATACCCGATTGCATTTTTGCTGTTTTTTGTTTTATGCTCAAAATCAGTCAGCGCAATCTCATTGTTTTGATCTACATAAGAGTTATATTTTACCAGCATATCTTTTCTATACTCTGCGCCTCTGTTATCATTTTTCGCATATAAAAAGTCCGCGTAGTATGTGGTAATCCCCTCAGCCCAATTTCCTCTCTCCGGTGAGTAGACGTAGTTGCCAAACCACTGGTGCGCTATCTCATGCCCAAGCGAGCTATCTAAAACATAATCTTTGTCTATTATCTGCTTACCTATAAGAGTATATGCAGGCATTGAGTATCCTACAGGAGATGGCGCTTCCACCACCGAGAAGCTCTTAAATGGCATAAATCCGAACATATTTTTATAAAGCTCAAAATACTCAGCACTCTTTTTTAGGTATCTTTGAGATAAATTTGAGTCACTTAGATAGAAATAAGTTGAGAGTTCCAAACCATCTTTTGTAATATATGAGTTTTTAGTATGGTTTTTTAGATCCATATTTAGACTATTTTTATGCTCACTCGCTTCTATTGTTGCTATTATAAAAGATAATAATAAAACTATTTTTTTCATAATCATTTGCCCTTTTATCTAAGAAAATGTATTCTAACGAGAAAAAGAATACTAACACCAAACACACACAAAGATGACCAATATCAAGAGAAATTATTTTACATGTTAGATAAAATACAACCATGGAAAACAAACTAAACAAAAGAGAGCGTTACAAAGCTCAACTCACCCCTATTGATTACTATAAAGACTTCAAAGATATAGATTTTGAGAGCTTGACCGAAGTTGACAGATTTTATCTTCAGGATTTTGGAATCTTTAGTGTTGAATTTTTAGATGATGAGTTTACTGTCCGCCTGCGCGTTCCGGGCGGCAGAATAAGTGCACAGGAGTTTCAAAAAGTAGCAGATATTGCTGCGGAGTTTGAACTTAGCATTATTTTAACGGCACGTGGTGGCATCCAGCTTCACAATGTTATGGCAGATAATGTTTTAGAAATTTATAATCGCGCAAATGCTCTTAGACTCACCACTTGGCAGAGTTTTGGCGATAACGTAAGAAATATTATCACTGATGTGTACGACGGATGCGGAGAGTTTGCAGAGATTGAAGCTTATCCGATACTTATGCAGATGCATAACTACATCATCAAAAACCCTCGCTACGTCGGCATGCTTCCCCGCCGTATATCTGTCGCTATATCCGGAAACCGCGCAAACGTAACCTCATTTTTTGCAAACGACCTCTATTTCGCACTCTCACAAAAAAATGGAGTGTTTGGTTTTAACGTCTATATGGGCGGAAAAAATACTGAAGTGGCGCAGTGCGCCGACATTTTTTTAAAACCTGAGGAAGTTTTTGACTTTTTTAAAGCCTTTGTAGAGGCATTTTACCTTCACGGTTCACGCTTCTCAAGGGCTAAAACCAGACTCTTTCACATGATAGAAGAGATAGGAATGGATGGACTAAAAGCTCATATAAAAAATGAGTACAAAAAAGATTTTGAGAGTGGTGGCGAGCTTGTTTTACAAAAGGCAAGATTTGATGAGTTTCATAAACTCAAAGATGCAAGATTCGGCTTTTGCTACCAAACCGACTTTTCAAGACTAACAACAGATGAGATAGGAAAAATTGCCTCTTTTGCAACACAAAACAGCGCTGAGATTCGCTTTGGAATTGACCAGAATATCTATATCATAGGCTTAAATGAGCCTTCTTTTGCGCTAAAATCGCCTGCAATCAGCAGCACCATAGTCGCATGTGCGGGCAACCTCTGCCCGTATGCCGTCTGGAGCATAAAGGATGAGACCTCATACCTGCCGCTTGAGAAGATAAACGAACACCGCATACAAGTCGGTTTTTCGGGCTGCGCAAAGGGGTGCGGAAGACATAGGCATACCGACATCGGTCTAATTGGTCTAAAAACAAACAACTTCGGAGATACGGACGGTGGAGCTAGAATCTTCTTGGGAGCCGAGCACTCTCATGGAGGAGCTGTCGGACGCCAACTTTTTTCTATGGTGCCGTTTGTACACCTTGAGAGCGTTGTCTCTCTGGCGATAAAGCTTTACGAACTCAGCGGATACGGTGACTTTGAAGAGTATGCTTCAAAAGTTTTAAACAACTACTCAGAAGAGTTTGTATCTCTCTGGTTTTTGGCAAATCTTGAAACCAATAGCACTTTTGAACTCTTGCCTCGTGATGAGATAGGTAGTTTTGAGTATGAAAAAGAGCTTCTTAAAAAAGAGTTCTCTGGGCTTGATTTTTGGGAACATGCAGATGAGAATTTTCATAATGCGGTGAGTTACTTATCAAAGAAACTCTGGACAATCGAGGGAGAAGACCCTCACTACAAGCCAAAGATAGAGAGAACTAATTTTCGCTAAAAGAGAGTTGGTAGCCAAACCCTTTTATGTTTTTTATCAGCTGTTTTGAGGTTTTTTCCCTGAAACGCTTGATAAAAGTTCTAACCCTCTCATCGCTCGCATCACCGCCCCAGAGGCTCTCTTTAATAGTCGCATCATCAATTACCCTGTTTTGGCTATCAAGCAGAAGAGATAAAAATTTTATATCATTTTTTGTGAGGGCAATATATCTCTCATTTTTATAAAGGGAGTTTGTAGTTTTATTAAAAACAAAGCCCTCGGTAAGCTTAAGCAGCTTGCTTGAAAGCTTTGGCGCAATAGTGCCTATATAATCAAGAAGCTCGTCAGTATCAAACGGCTTTAAAAAATATTTTGTTATGCCCACATCAATAGCGCTAAATAGCTTCTCTTTTTCGCTAAATGCACTAAGTATGATTATAGGAGTCTTTGGATTTAGCTGCTTTAACTCTTTTGCCATATCAAGCCCCGAGAGAAGCGGCATCATTATATCCGTTATAACTATGTCGGGCTTTATTTTTTTAAAGAGCTCTATGCCCTCTAGTCCGTCTTTTGCGAGAGTAAAACTGTAAAAATTATCCCCTATGGCATCTTTTAAAAGTCTTGCCAGATTCTCTTCATCCTCTACAAGCAGAATTTTAAGCTCTTTTAATGCTCTATTTTTCATGTTCGTCCAATGGAATTTTTATACTAAAGGTTGTCGTATTCTTTTTGCTCTTTACATCTAGTGTGCCGCCAAGCCCCTGTTCGCAAATCATCTTTGACATAAAAAGCCCCAAACCCGTGCCGCGGCTTTTGTGTTTTGTCGTAAAATATGGCTCAAAAATCTTCTCTATGTTCTCTTTTGATATTCCGCCTGCGTTGTCCCCAACCTCGATGAGAGCAAAGCCTTTTTCTCTTTTGGTGGTTATGGTTATCTCTCGAAGAAGGATACTGTTGTGTATAAACGCGTCTTTTGAGTTGTTTATCAAGTTTATCATAACCTGCGTAAGCTCATTTGTTATTCCAAGAACTTCTATATCTTCAAAACTTCTCTTAATAGTTATCATCTCATCATTAACGATGCTCTCTAAAAGCCCGATGGCCTCTTGAATGCTCTCGCTGATGTTAAAATAGTGTCTCTCCTTATCCGGAGAAAAAAAGTTTGTAAAATCATCGATAGTCTGGGACATGTTTTTGATGATACCCTTGCTCTCGTCATAAAATTTAGTCACATCCTCAACTCTGTCGTTTTGAGCGGCTTTTTTTATATTAAACATGGCAAGACTAAGTTCTGTAAGCGGCTGTCTCCACTGATGTGCTATATTTGCAAGCATCTGCCCAAGGCTAGCATGGCGCGACTGCCAAAACATAACACGCTGCTTCTCCTCGTTTTTTACTATTTCGTCTCTTACGCGCTCCTCTAAGGTTTGGTTTAGCTCTTTTAACTCTCTTGTCTGCTCCTGCACCCTCTTCTCTAAACTTCTGTTTAACTCTTCGTACTCAGCCTCTTTTTTTAGAAGCTCCTCTCTTAAGAGAACCTCTTTTGTCACATCATATCTGATTGCAACATACTCTTCGATATTCTCATTTTCATCAAGTATAGGAATTATCGTGGTGTTTACGTAGAATGTAGAGCCGTCTTTAGCCCTGTTTTTAACGGTACTTTTGTATATATTTTTATTTTTTATCGTATCCCAAAGGAGGCTGAATTTCTCTTTAGAAACGTCTGGATGTCTTACAATATTATGGTTTTGCCCGATGAGTTCGCTTTTTGTATAGCCGCTGATATTGCAAAACTCCTCGTTTACAAAGGTTATTATTCCATTAACATCGGTTTTGGAGATAATATTGCTCTTTTCAATTGCATCTTTATACTGTTTTAACATTCAACACTCTCTCTCTTTTTTAAAAAAAAATTACTTGTCCTCAAGATTTATTATCTTTAAACTAACCAAATGAAGGCCTTTTTTTCTCTCATCACTGCCCTCTAAGTACTCTTTTAAAACAAAATATTTTGGCGGCGTTATCTCTATGGTGTTTGCACCATTTGCATTTTCAAACAAGAGCGTATATTTTTTTGGACTCTTATGAGTTGGCGTAAACTCCATTTCACTCTCTCCTACTCTTACCTTTACGACATTTCCTATATTTTCGTCGTATGCTCCGCAAACCATCTCAAGTTTGAATTTTTTGGGAAGCGAATCTGTAAATGTAAAGAGTGCGCTCTCACGCTTGCCTGCGTCAGTCCATCTTCCAACTTCATCAGGATATGAAACGCCCTCGATATTTTTTAAAAAACTTGGATACCCATCTTCTTTAAAAATTATAGCATCTTGCACTCCTATACTATATCTTAGTCCATTACTCTTTAACATGTCAATATTTGCACTTATATTTTCAATATTATAGTTTTTACCCAAACCATCACTTAAAGTTTCTATTTCATAATCTATTAAAGAGTCAAGTCCTTTAATTTTATATGTAGAGCCTATTTTACCCTCTGCAACGCAATATTTTTTTGTTATGTTTTCATCAAAAATATAATTCATTAATTTACACTCATCTATCCACAAAAACTTATCATTTTCCTCGAAATCTTCTAACTGTTCATATAGTTTCCAAGAATACTCAGTTTGAAAATATGGCTCTATATTGTTTTCTAAAATCTTAAATAGTACTGGAATTTTGTAGTGATTTTCACCAACATGTAGTAACATTTTTTTAAAATTTGGTCTAAAATTATTTGACATTTTTGGAAATTTCCAAAAACTAAGTATATCGCTTCTCCACTGATTTAGCCTCTTGTCAAAATCCTCAAAAGAGCCGTAAATAGACTCTTTTTCTCTTAGATTTCTGCCCAGTCCCAAATCTGTGTTTATATTTAAAAAAGATAGAACCGTTGATGCAAAATCAAATGGAGTTCCTATTTTATCAATCGACATATACTCGCTGCTGTGCGGTTCAAATAGAACAAAAAAGTTTCTTCTGTTCTGCGATTTCTCCAAATATTTCAATGCTGTATTTCTCATAGCCAAGTGGTCAGATGTGACTACTATGATTGTATCATCGGCATATTTTGAGTTTTTAACTTTTTTTATAAAACCAGATATCAAAATATCAGCACATTTAACACTGTTTAAAATCTCGTTGGAGCCGTCTATATATAAATTTTTAGAGCAAGAGTTAGATAGATGCCCACTTGGATGATGTGTGTCCAGTGTATGCAAAAAAAGAGCAAACCTTTCTTTGGTTGATGATAAATTTTCAAACTCTTTATATGCTATATCAAGAAGCGTATCATCGTACAAACCCCATCCGTTTACATATCTTTTGTTTTTCACTTTTTTTAAGAGTTCATCTCTTCCGACTACACTGTCAAAACCATGAGTTTTGTAAAATTTATCTATGCCTGAAAATTTAACACTGCTACCTTGAAGCATGCTCAGATAGTAGTTCTCTTTTTTTAGAATATCTCCGATACACACAGCTTTTGGATAAAATTTATCTACCCCATCCATAGAGTTGCCGCCTGAGGTTGTAAAGAGAGGAATCCCGCACTGGGTAGAAACAGTCCCGGCGATTGTGAAGTTTGTTCCGCTAGTTTGAACGATATTTGTAAATTCAATACCGCTCTCATCTTTTATAAGATTACTAAGATTTGGCATAAGATTCGGGAAAATATCCGTGTCGAAGTATGTTCTCTCAAGGCTCTCCGCATATATAAAGATTATATTTTTTCTATTTGCGCTGCTATTTGAGTCATGCGGTATTTTATAATACTGATAAAAATCATCAGCCTGCTCCATAATCATGGTTAAAAAGATATTTTTAAAATCATTCAAAGCAGGATGGGTTAAAAAAGCTAAAATCAGAAATCCGTTATGCAAAAAAGCTTTTATTATTTTAGGTTTTGCGGCAACCACACTATTTAGATGTCGGTGATAAAAAAAAGCCATTGCAAAAAGAGTAACAAAAGAGAAAAAAACACCAAAAATAAGCAGAAGATACTCTTGAAATCCGGCTTCGCCGAGTCCAAGATTTAAAGTAGCAATAATGGTCTCATTTATTCCGTCACCGGTAAAGTAGTTCGCTGTAAAATAGAATATGCCAAAGAGCCCATATAGAAAAAACAGAGTTGCATCTAAAAAAATCCTCTTTGGATTTTTTTCTTTATGCTTCATAGTAAAGATTGCAAAGATAAAAAAGAAAAGAGATAGCAAAATCATATTCATCTATAAAACTTCCAACAAAACATCAAGTGGCTAAAGAGAGTAAATTTTCTCTAGCATACAAGCCATAAGGCACACAATCTCTTTAAGCGTAGTTATTTCAACTCGCTCCAGTTGTCTCCGATGTTCATACTCGCTTTTAGAGGGATGTTTAACTCCATTATGCTCTGCATAATCTCTTTAAATCTATTGCCAAGAGCTTCAGCCTCAGCCTCATCAACCTCAAAAATAAGCTCATCGTGTATCTGAAGAAGCATCTTTGCATTTAGTCTCTCATCTTCAATCACTCTATGAATTTTATTCATGCTCAGTTTTATAAGATCCGACGCACTCCCTTGAAATACCGTATTTACAGACTCTCTCTCATATGCGGCTCTAAACATAGGAGCGGCATTTTCATAGTCAAAATACCTTCTGCGCCCAAGCAGCGTCTCAACATAGCCAGCCTCTTTTGAGTCATCTACGATTGAGCGGAAGTATGCTCTGACCGTTGGAAAACTGTTGAAATATTTATCGATTATCTCTTTTGCTTCTTTGGTAGTTATCCCAAGCGTATCTGATAGTTTTTTCTGCCCCATGCCATAGAGAAGTCCAAAATTGACAGTTTTTGCAATGTTTCTTTTTGAATCCGCCTCATCTTCGCCAAAAAGAGCTACGGCAGTTTGACGGTGGATATCTTTATCACTCTTAAACGCATCTACCAAAACTTTGTCCTTAGTAAAATGCGCAAGAAGTCTAAGCTCAATCTGAGAGTAGTCTATACCGATAAGCTTTCTGCCCTTTGGCGCGACAAATGCCTCTCTTATTCTTGTTCCAAGCTTCGTTCTTGTAGGTATGTTTTGAAGATTTGGGTTTTTAGAACTCAATCTTCCTGTGGCAGTACCCGTCTGCACAAACGATGTGTGGATACGGCTCTCTTTATCTTCGCGGCTTAGCTTTAGAAGCGGTTCTATATATGTCGAGTAGAGCTTATAAACCTCTCTATACTCCAGAAGATGCGGAATAATCTCATGTTCGCCCTTTAGTGAGCTTAGTACCTGCTCGTTGGTTGAGTAGCCTGTTTTTGTCTTTTTGCCGCTTGGAAGTCCAAGGTTTTCAAAAAGAATAACTCCGAGCTGCTGTGTGGAGTTTATGTTAAACTCGCACCCTGCAAGAGCGTAAATCTTCTTGGTCAAATCGCTTAGAGTCTCTTTTACTTCAACAAGAAACTTCTCTAAAAAAGAGCCGTTTATCTCTATTCCCTCTTGCTCCATTTTAAGAAGCGTTTTTATAAAAGGGAACTCCACATCCTCTGCCTCTTTTATAAGATGTGCGGCATTTTGAAGTTCTAATTTATCTAAAAAAAGATAGTAGAGTCTCAGTGTGATGTAAGCATCTTCTGCAGCATATTTGCATGCATCTTCAAGCTCTACGGATGCAAAAGTTTCACCTTTTTTTACCGTATCTTTAAAAGCCACCATGTTGTGATTTAGATATTTATCTGCCAAGGTATCAAGAGAGATAGCGCTCTCAGGGTTTATAAGCCAGGCAAGAATCATCGAGTCGGCAAAAATATCCAACTTCTCATCATTTAAAAATCTAGCAACAAAATGCAAATCAAACTTTATATTATGCCCCACAACGCGAGAAGCAAATATTTTTTTTATGGCTTTTACGGCATCGTTATGGCTTATCTGCTCTGCAACACCGAGGTAAAAGTGGGCAATAGGAACATAATACGCCTCCTCACCGTTAAAACAAAAACTAAAGCCTACAAGAGAGTCATTATAGTAATCAAGTCCCGTTGTTTCCGTATCAAACGCAACTATCGTATCGACAGAAAGAGAGTTTAAAATGGTGTGCAGCTCTTTTGCGTCTGTAATAAGCACTGTTTTAAAACTCAGTTTTTTATTGCTTTGTATCTCATTCTCAACTTTTTTAACCGCTTCTTGACGCACCTCATGGCTAACCATGTTTTTTGCATGAAGAGTTCTTAAAACAGCGTTTTGTTCATACTTTACAAGTTCGTCGTAGATATTTAAAAATGGATGCTCTACATCCATTTTATACTCTTCAAAATCAAAACTCTCAAGAACATCATCTCTCAATGTTACAAGCTCTTTTGACATGTAGGCTACATCTTTTGATTCAAGGAGCTTTTTTTGTATTCCAGCCGGCTTAATACTCTCTATATTTGCATAAATATTATCCAAACATCCATACTCTACCAAAAGCTTCTCTGCCCCTACTTTACCGATACCTTTAACACCTGGAATATTGTCCGCAGAATCGCCTAAAATGGCCTGATAATCTATAAACTGTTTTGGAGCAATGCCGTACTTTTTAAAGCAGCCATCTTCATCCATCACCTGTTTTTTAATAGCATCTACTAAGACAACCTTACCGTCATCAATAAGCTGAAAAAGGTCTTTGTCATGAGAAACTACCCTTACGTTGTAACCGTTTTTTTTTGCAAAACGCACAACGGTAGCTATTATATCGTCAGCCTCAAATCCTACATGTCCGAGGGTTTTGTACCCCATCTTATCAATCCACTCTATGGCTATCGGAAGCTGCATAATGAGTTCCTCAGGCGGAGCGGTTCTGTGAGCCTTGTAGTTTGGGTCTATATTATTTCTAAAACTGTTTCCCTTGGTGTCAATAGCAAAAACTATATAGTCGCTCTCATGCTGTTTTTGAAGAGTGGAGATAAAATTTATAAAGCCTGTCAGCAAGCCCGTAGGAAAGCCTTCGCTGTTTTTTAGGTGCTGTGGAAGAGCGTAAAAACTGCGAAAAAAGAAGCCAAAAGTGTCTATAACGGTGACAGTTTTGCTCATTATCAGATTGATTCGAGCATATCGTTAACGCTGCTGTGTAAAAGTTCAACGTTATAGCCGGCATCCTCTGCTCTTTTTAATCCGAAATTTATAGACATCTCCGAGAGAGGCTTATTAACCGGTATTATCGTCTTTACAATATTTAAAGCCGTAGAGTACTCTATTATTTCGCTAGGAGCTGCAGTTGGGTTGTCAGAATACTTTATCATATCAATAAATTCGTCATCAAATCCCCAGTGTTTAAATACCAAAGCGGTAACTTCACCACTTGTAGCGTTTAAGTATGCTTTTTCAACCATAGCAAGGTTGTTTGATGTCTCCACCTCGCTGGCAAAACTTATCGCTTCGTGATTTTGGATTACTTCGCTTGCTATTAGTATCTTGCCTGTCTCTTGTAAAAATGCGGCCAAATAGAGCTTTTCAGCCTTTTGTCTGTCTATTTTTTTATACCACTTGAGAACTAGTGCGGCTTGGAGCGAGGAGATATGGGCAAACTCTTCTGAACTGACACCATAAGGCTGCATATCAACATTTAAAAGATTTTTAATTGAATTTCCTATCGCAATAGAGCGAGTCATGCTCATCCCAAAAAGACCTACGGCCTGAGCGGCATTTTTTATCTCATGCCCAAATCCATAAAGAGGAGAGTTGGCAATTTTTAAAATGTTCGCGATAATCATTGGATCATTTTCGATAGCGCTTGCCATATCTTTTATAGTCGAATTTTCATCCGCATAAATCTTGCTTATTTTTAGAATAGTCGTCGAGAGCGGTGGAAGAGACTTTATGTTATCAATAATTGAACTTTTCAAAGTTGATACCTTTTTTAACACTTATTATAGCAGTTTAAATATAAAATTTATTTAGTGTGGCACTCTGTCAATGTTTTTTCAGCTCTAGTTATGTAATCATAACCGTTATATATCGTATATGTGCCGTAGAGAACAACTGCAAATGAGGAGAGGCTCATCATCATATTTCTAAAATTTGTTGCGCTTGAGAGTGATGCCAAAAAGCCAAGTCCAAACATTGCAGGGATAGTGCTAAGACCAAATATTGCCATAACCAAAGCGCCATAGAGCGGGCTTGCGGTACTTGCCGCCGTTATGGCAAAAAAGTAGACAAATCCGCAAGGCAAAAGACCGTTTAACATCCCAAGAGAGAAAAAACTAAAATTTGATTTTGAATTTAGCACTTTCTTAAAAAGATTTTTATACATTGGCGATGAAGAGAATGAGTGCTCTATTAGAGTTAAAAATTTTATCTTTCCCATAAGAGAGAGACCTGCTAAAACCATTGCAACCCCAGCCACAACCAGCAGTACACCGTTTGCCGTGTTGCTAAAAGTAACTACCCCGCCAAGAGCCCCAAATATCGCTCCGAGAATCGAGTAGGTAAACACTCTGCCAAGTGAGTAGAGCAGATGCGCAGTGCTTTGTGATACTTTAGAGCTTTTAGGCTCAATCTTGATAGTTGAGTATGCCAAAACTATGCCGCCACACATCCCTATACAGTGGCCGAATGAGCCAAGAAAAGCAATGGTAATAATGGTTATAATATTTACACTTTCCATATTGGCTGTTAATTTCCTAAAAGTTGTTTTCGTATCATAGGATTGCGCAGAGTCTCTCCCCTTAACATCTTCAATCTCATAGTCTCAAAGTCCACATATTCATCACTCTTTTTTTCATATGCACCAAATCCGTATCCCATCGGCGTTTCGTCACGCAGGGAGTAAAAAGCCTCTCTTGCATCTATCCACTTTTTTGTGTCTCTGCTCATAACCCAGATTTTAGCACTCCCTCTAAACTCTTTGTCCTCAAGCCACTTTACAAATCCCCCATGGTCGTGAAAAAACCAGCTCTTTCCGCTCTTTGTAATAACCTGAGAAGCATCTCTTAAATCATCAATAACCATTCCGCAGTCGCTGTCTTGATAAATGCCCGCTTCCATCTCAATTGGTTGCTGATTTCTATTTCCGTCCTTTACAACAACCATTTTTTTTGTATTAGCCAATGATAAAAAAAGCGCAACAACTGCTCCCGTAAACAACAAAACTATAAATAGCGGTAAAATTTTTTTAAACATTTCCAAAAAACCTTTTTTCTTTGATAAAGCAAATTTTTTAATATATTTGTTTGAATAATTAGTTATTAAATTATAATTTATCTATCTTAAAATTTCTACATGTAGAAATAAAACTAAATATTGCCGACTAAAATTAGATCTATGTATATATTGACGTATTTTACACAATATAGTGTTACATTTGCATTAGGATAGTCGCCTCCTCTCTCCTTTACCTAGATCATCATATAACAAAAATTTCACCAAATCATCCTTTATCTCTGGGCTTATAGTATCCCAAATCTTTTTTTTACTCTCATATCTTGGCAAATCCTCTTTTTTGCTCTTTGACAAATCGCGTATTATGTAGTGATAGCGAACTATCTCTTTTGTGTAGTCGCTGATAAAAGGCCAATCTTTTATTATCTCATAACTTCTCTCTTCATGGTCGGTAAAACTATATTCGCCATGTTCCATATCCTCTTCATCCTTTTTATATGCAGTAAAAGGCTTGCCGATATCGTGCAAAAGAGCCGCGGCAAAAAATCTAAACTCACCGGCTTTTAATGTGTAGTAGAGAACCCTCAGTGTGTGAAGCAGGACTCCGTGCTTATGCCATTTGTTTTGGACAAAAAAGAGCGACTCTAAAAAAGGTCTTGAAAAAATCGAGTTGTTAACTTTGTTCATGCCGTCTCTTTTGCCATTGGATGACACACTTCAACAGTCTCTTTTAAGTCCTGCTTTTGAATGTGCGTATATATTTGAGTTGTCAGAAGCGAAGCATGCCCTAAAAGCTCCTGTACAACCCGCAAATCAGCTCCTCCTGATATAAGGGAGGTAGCATAAGAGTGGCGAAGCACATGCGGAGAGACCCCAAGATACTTCTGCGTTATCTTGTATGCTGATATGCGGCTTAACTTACCGCCTTTATAATTGCGCCAGACAAAATCTTTCTCTTTTGTCATCTCATCAAGATAGCTATCTATCGCTTTTTTTGCAACGGCAGCTATAGGAACGATACGCTCCTTTTCACCTTTTGCATGTCTTATGTGGAGCCACTCACCTTCAATATCTTCTCTCGCAAGCGCAAGACACTCGCTTATTCTTGTTCCGGTAGCATACAAAAAGAGTATAAGCGCATAGTCGCGAAGCCCAATCAAAGTACTTTTGTCTATCTGTTTTAGAGCATTTTGTATCTCTTGATATGATAGAAATTTTGGAAGCAGTTTGGGAATTTTTGAGAATTTTAGTTTAGTTTTTTCGCCTGAAAACTGATTTTTGTAGCAAAAATCAAAAAAGGCATTTACCGAAGAGAGTTTTCTGTTTAGTGTTCTTTTATTTTTGTACTGGCTTAGGGATGAGAACAGAGAAGCAGAATCAAGCTCTATAAGAGGCTTGCCAAGGATTGCCTCTAGTGATTTCAAATCACTTCTGTATGCGCTTACGCTTTTTTTACCAAGAGCTCTTATAACAGTTATATACTCTATAAAAGCTTCCAGCTCGCCTGACATTACTACTCTACCGAGATATACTCATCATGAACAAAAAAGATTTTTCCGTCAATATGCACATATCCACCATCAATATCCACTTCATACACCGTATATGTAAGCAAATCTTTTGAAATCTCAATAATGTAGCCCTCTTTTTCCAGAGCATAAAGCTTATCATTGCTTAATATCACTCCCAAAAAGTGTGCAAACGGAAATTTAAGCTTCGCATTCTGCCCAAGCTCTGGTGTCAAAGAGATTATCTCACCCTGTTTTGTAGCTATAAATATGCTTTTATCATCTGAGACAACGCCTCTAATGTCATGCGCAGATCTTATCTCTTCTTGTGCCAGAGAGAGTATCTTGTGACTTGTTGCTGCAATAATCTTATTATCTACTAAATCAAAATATATAATATTGTTAAAATGTTTTTCACTGCTGACTATTATTGTTCTTAACTTCTTTTTTGTTTTTGCGTTAATAATAACAACTTTTCCATCAAGTGTCGAAAAAATAACCAGATCATCTCTGAAGAAAGGCTTTATTATTTTTGAAGTAACAACTATCGGCGCATCTCCCTGCTCTTTTAAAAGGAGGTTTTTTTCTGCAATCGAGTAAAGGGCCATCTCGTTATCGGCAAACAGAACTGCCAATATATCGCCTTCAACAGAGGCTGAAGCTACCGTCTTTTTTAGACTGAAATTCTCAATTGATTTACTCTCTGAAACACTCTGAAGCGTTAAATTTCCGTCTATATCAGAACTTATAACCCATCCTGCGCTATATCCCAAAAGTTTTTTGCTCTCTGGAATAATCACATCAAAAACTTTTCCCTTTGCAAATACTTTTCTATCTTCAACAAGCGCAGCGTCTTGGGCGATTCCCTTGATTACTATCTCACTTCTTCCTGAATATTCCCACTCATCGGCCACATGCTGAGGCTTAAAAACCTCTTTTGAACCGCATCCGCTAAAAATAAGTGCCGTAAGTGAAATTAAAACTATTAATGAAAATTTCAAAATATTCACTTTATTCCGTAATGCATAAGGGCTTCTACAAGCTTGCCTAATGAAGAATCTTTTGAAACTTTTGAAAGTTTGTACCTAGCCTCTTCAATCTTATTTTCATTAAACAGCATTACGGCACCCTGAACTAAAGCCAAATCTCTAAAAATTGCGTCCTGTTTTGAAGCATAGTTCTCTAATGATGAAGGATCCGTGGAGAGCTCATACGCAACCAAATCTCCAACAATAAGAGCTTTTGTGTTTTTAAGACTCTTTATCGCCTCTATATCTTTGTTTGCAACAGCCTGCGAAAAAACCCAAACATCATGAAGATTTGGACTAAGCGCTTTGAGTTCACTTAGTGCGCCTGCATTACTTGCATCCTTTTGAAGCGCTGAAAAAGCTGCATTCGCGGCTGCAATTTTGCTACTCTCATTTGCATTATACACTATATTAGCAGCGACCAAAACGACAACCACAACCACGGAGCCTATCATTATTTTTTTATATTTTTTGATAAATCTCTCGGTCATTACCGCTTTTTCAAAAAACTTCTCTTCGGAGTTCAACTCCTCTTTGACCATATTAATGTTCTCTTTTAAACTCAAAAATATTCCTTATTTCATATATATCAATTCTAAAGTTCAAAATAATATCGCATATTTTGTTAAAGTTTCATCAAATAGATAGATTTTTTTTGTTACAATCTTACAAATTATTATATAGGATTGTTATATGCAAGTAGATAACGCGTTACTGGGCAGATTAGAAAAGTTATCATTTTTAAAAATTTCCGACGATAAAAGAGAAGAAATTGTAGCTCAACTATCGGAAATAGTAAGCTTTGTAGATAACCTAAGCGAGTTAAATACCGACAGTGTTGACGAAAAATTTGCAATGAGCGATGATGCTACATTTTTAAGAGAAGATATTGTGTTTTGTGACTCTAAAATAAACGACACTATCCTAAAAAATGCTCCTCAAAGCGGTGATGGCTTCTTTATTGTTCCAAAAATCATAGAGTAGCTGTTGCATAATATAAAAACAGTGTTATAATTGAAACAAATGAATCTAAAGTACGAAGAGGTATTAATATGGATCAGGAGAAAAGTAAACCAATAGATATAAAAAAGTTGTTAAAGAGTGTTTTACACTTTGAATCCTCGGATTTGCACCTTGTACCTGGTAGTGAGCCTCAAATCAGGATAGACAAGTCGCTAAAGCCGCTTAATCTTCCTATCTTGAATGCAAAAGAGATAGAGGAGATGGCCTACGCTCTTATCGAAGACAAACAGAAGAAGATTTTTGAAGAAAAAAACGAGCTTGACTTCTCGTTCGAACTTGAGAATGTCGGTCGTTTTCGTGCAAACTACTACCGCACTATCGGCGGTATCGCATGCGCGTTTCGTATGATTCCTATAGACATTCCGCCGTTAGAAAAATTTAATAACAATCCAATTTTTAAAGAACTGGTAAAAAGAGAAAAAGGTCTTATCCTCGTAACCGGACCTACAGGTAGCGGTAAATCAACGACACTGGCTTCAATGCTGCATGAGATTAACTTAACCGTAAACAAGCATATAATCACTATAGAAGACCCTGTTGAGTTTGTCCATACAAACATTAAATCTCTCTTTTCTCAAAGAGAGGTTGGTTCTGATACCAGCTCATTTGCAACAGCGCTTAAGTATGCTCTAAGACAAGACCCAGATGTTATTCTAATCGGTGAGATGAGAGATAAAGAGACGATTGAAGCGGCTCTGACGGCTGCTGAGACGGGTCACATCGTATTTGGTACGCTACATACAAACTCTGCGCCGGCAACAATAAATCGTATTATCGACGTTTTTGATTCAGGTGAACAGGCTCAAGCAAGAGCACAACTTGCTTCTTCACTTATTTCCGTAATTTCACAATCTCTTATGCCTAGAATTGGCGGCGGTATTGTTGCAACTCAAGAGGTTTTAATAGCAAATCCTGCTATACAGAACTTAATAAGAGAGGACAAGGTTCATCAAATCTACTCTCAAATGCAGCTAAACCAGAATGAGACGAATATGACGACTCAAACAGACCAACTCTTAGCGCTGCTTCGTAAAAAAGTTATCTCAAAAGAGGTTGCAATCACAGCTTCAAACAGACCCGAAGAGTTAATGAAGATAATTCAAAATATGTAAGAAATTCCTGACATTTTATATGTCTGGAATTTACTCCCCTCTAAAACGTATCATCTTAAAGCGCTCACCCAAAAAGTTTGGCATTATCAATATTTTTACCTTCTCAAGCTCTTGTTTGTAGATTTTCTCGCCTGCTTTTTCTTTTAAAATCTCCAAAAGCTCCAAGATTCCCATATTTATAAGCGCGACCATTTGAGTTTTAAACTCTACAAACTCCACCCCAGCTTCAACAAAGGCATCTTTTACATGTTCAAACGTAACATCGTACGTAATGTCTGATTTTGCAAAAAGCTCATCTTTTTTTAGATTTTCATCGAAAAAAGGAGTAACCTCATGTTTTGAATAAACTCTAAGTGAGAAATCAGGACGAGCCTGCATCTCTCCGTAGTCAAAACTCATAAACTCAAACTTCTTACATGTAGATGTCATCTCTTTTGCAAACTCTTCATATCCTAGAGCTATCTCGCCTCTATCTTTATGATATTTTTTTGCTTTTTGCTCCACCCATGCATCATCCACGTCAAAAATGACTTCATGACCGTCTACTCTGGCACTTTTGCCTTTGTAGTAGAGCTCGCATGGGAATGCGTCAAATATCTCATTTGCTATAAAGAAACCATTTTTGCACTTAAGCTCTCTTAACGATTTATAGTGCGTAAGTTTGACCGCGTCTCCAAAACTCTCATCAAAATAATTTTTTTGAAACTCCTGAAGTGACTCAAATCTCTCTATTATGACAAAATTAAAACTATTTAAAAGTTCCGGTCTAAGTGTATATATAAATTCTGCTACATCCGCCAAAAAATAGCCGTGATGCGCGCCTATCTCACATATTGTCGCATTTTCATTCAAAAAGCCCTCGTCCACAAGAGAGATAATATGCTTTGCTATAGTGCCGCCAAAAAACTTGCTTGTGCTGACAGAGGTGTAAAAATCTCCGCCCTTGCCTATATCTTTGTATGTCGCGTAGTAGCCATCTTTTCCATATAGCCACTCCGACATGTAGTCGCTAAATCTCATCTTTATACATCTCATAGAGCGTTAAAAGTTCAAGCTGTCTATCAATCTCAAATATCTCTACGTCAATCTTTTGAATATCCACAGAGTTTTGTAAAAGCTCTACATCATACTGAGTTTTATATCCAGCATTGAAGAGCGCTTTTGTATCTTCGAGCAGTTTTTCATATATATCTCTATTTTCAACACTCAGCTGTTTTTTCTTCTCAAAATTATCTATATTTTGCATAACCTGTTCAAAGATTGCTTTTTGCTCTCGTTTTTTGTCTTCAATTACAATCACAGATTTTAAATAATTTATTTTTGAAGATTCAACATCTCTAAAACTGTTTATATCAAGAGGCAACGTTACCCTAATACCATAATTGTAGTAATCCTTCTCATTTGAGCCGAATTGATAAATTGTGTCACTTTTGTCCCAGTTGTATCCGGCAGTTAAACTTACCTTTGGAAGATATTTTGCCAAAGTTATACTCTTGAAGTATCTGTTTTTTACTATCTCGCTCTCAGACATACCCAAAACTATATTTTGTTCCAAAAACTGACTCTCGCTAATGAGTTCTATATTCGGCACTACAGCCTCTTTATAGTCCATATCGCTTATAGCGTTAAATCTTGAAATAAGCCTCTCTTTGTTTGTCTCAAGGTCGTAGAGAGACTGTATTAAAATATTTCTCTCCACTATTGCACTGTCCAAAAATCCTGAATCAAGCTGCCCGCTTAAATAATCCTCTTTTTTCTGTGCAAGACTAATCTCAGAATTCTCAATCTGCAGCTTCTGCTTATTTATCTTTAAATCCATCTGTTTTATCTGCATTAAAAGTGAGATAGCATCTTTAACCAACTTTCTTTTTGCAACATCTATCGAATAGTCTGCATAAATTTTGGAAGCCTCGGCAAATTTAATTCCAAAATAGATTCCACCGCTTTGAAAAATCGGCTGATCCATTTTAATAGAAGCATTCTCATTAGTCTGCTCATCCCCAAAAGGGTTGCTTTTTGAATAACTGTAGTTTAAATTCAGAGGAGCAATCCAAGAGTCACGAAGCTTCGAACTCTCAGCCTCGTTTTTATCTTGGTCGTATCTGAACTGCTCTTTTTTATTTTCCGATATATAACTCTCTAACTTCTCCTCTGCAAAAAGCAGCGTGTTACAGAGAGCTAAGAGCGCGATTAAGAGATATGAAACCTTCATCTATTTCCTCTTTCGTAATTGTTAGTGCAGGCAGAAGTCTAAGCGTGTCTCGTCCTGCTTTAAGAACTATTACGCCCTCTTCTCTTGCTTTGTAGATGATTTTTGTAAGCGTATCACCGTCTTTAACACGCAATCCGCACATCATCCCTATGCCTACTTTTGAAGTAAAAACATCTCTGTGAGCATTGTAAAATTTTTCTAACTCACTATCGAAGTAGTCTATACTCTCTTGAAGTTCGCCGCTCTCATAAATCTCATTTAAGATATCAACTACTTCACATGTAGCAGTCGTGCTTAAAAAGTTTCCGCCAAATGTTGAGCCGTGGTCACCGGCACTAAAAACATCCTTTAAAGTAGTCATAACGACACCGATAGGAACGCCGCCGCCAAGACCCTTTGCAAGCGTAACAACATCAGGCTCTATCTCATAATAGTTTGCCGCTAAAAACTTTCCTGTTCTGTAAACTCCGGTTTGCACTTCATCTATTATCAGCAGGACATTTTTTGACTTTAAAAATTTTGCCAACTCTTGAACAGCTTTTTTATCAAGCGGTTGAACTCCGCCTTCGCCCTGAACAAGCTCTATCATAACTGCACAAGTATGGTCATCTACAAGAGATGCTACGTGATTGATATCATCGGCATATACAAAGCCATCAGGATATGGACCAAAATAGCTATGCATCTTCTCCTGTCCTGTCGCTTTTACCGTCGTAATCGTTCTGCCGTGAAAAGAGTGCTGAAGCGTTATGACCTTATATCTCTTAACTTCGCCATCTTTTTCGCCAAACTTTCTAGCTATCTTTATGGCACCCTCATTTGCCTCTGCTCCGCTGTTTCCAAAAAAGCACTTCATATCGTATCCGCTAGCATCAACAATTTTTTGTGCAGCACGAGCCTGCGGTGCTATATAGTAAAGATTTGAAGTATGAGTAATATTTGAGAGCTGTTTGCAGATTGCATTGTTTACTCTTTTGTTTGCATGTCCTACGCTGCAAACTGCAATTCCTGAGGCAAAATCGACATATTTTTTGCCCTCGGCATCAACCAAACGCGCATTATCGCCGCTTACAAACTCAACGTCTGCTCTTGCATAAGTCGGTAAAACATATTTTTTATCTAAATCAACTATATTATTCATCTGCTAATCTCCACCTTATTTTCTTGGAATATTGCACTTTTTGTGCTTAATGCGTGCTTGTGGGTAGTTAAATTATTCACCCCTTTTGTACCGCTGTAAATCAAAACACAATCACGACGCAAATCATCATTATGTCTAACTTTTAGCTTAACACTTCCATCAACCGAACTGACTGTTACAACTTCACCCTCATCAAAACCTAAAGAGCTGTGCAAAAAGAGGTATTCTTGGCGGTTAAACTGCGAATTTAGGCTTGTCGGGCTTTTACATGTAATCAGATGAAAACCCTCATTATCATCAACCTTAGAGTCCAGCTCATCTAAAAATGCAAACTCCTTGCTCTTCGTGTCAAAACCATCTTTATATGGCACTTCTTCTCTATTTTCAACATACCATGAGCCGTCAATCTTTTGTACTGCAAAATTTTTAAAATGTCTGATATAAAACTCTTCACTCTCAAGTGTAACACCAAACTCTTTGCATAGATATGTGCACAAATCATACTCACTTATTCCTACATTGCTCTGTGCGACCTTTGGCATAAACGACATCACATTGTGAGAGTACGAGGTTCTTACGTCGTCTTTATATAAAAAGCTCTTAGCCGGTATTATCAAATCCGCAATCTCACTCGTCTCATTCTCATACAAGCCGAAATATACTACATTTTCCACCTTGCCGATAGACTCTCTTACTCTAGCGGAGTTTGGCATCTGTGAGAGAGGATTTGCGCCTTGAATGAAAACTGTTTTAAAGTCGTTAAATTCAGTATTTACTTTTGATACTTTTTTACTTTTTTTGTTAAACGGAGATGTTATTCCCTCTCTTGAAGAGCCTAGATAACCAACTCCGCACCCCTCTTTGCCAAATAATCCAAGCATAGCAGCGAATGCGTCGATAGCTCTCATAACGTCAACACCGTCGCTGTATTTTTGCATGCCGACACCGCAAACTATTGCGACTTTTTTATCTTTTACAAGCCCTAACAAATTTCCAAGCTGACCGAGTGATACATCGATTGAATCCAAAATAGCCTTTATTCTTAAATTTTGCGTCAACTCATAATAATCTTCATACTCGCTAGCGAACTCGTTTAAAAACTCCTCATCACATCCGTTTTCAATATGTAAAAAACGGCTAAGAAGCATCGCCAAAAAGAGATCTGTATGTGGCTTTAACTGTATATGCAAATCAGCCGCTTTTGCTATTTTTGTCTTTATCGGGTCTATGACGATAACAGTTTTATCTTTTATTAGCGGCAATAGATGGCTGGAGGTCGTATGGGGATTTCTGCCCCAAAATATAACTACCTCTGATTTTGCCACCTCATGTATAGGCATATTTTTATTGCTTCCTCTGCCCTCTGTTATCCCTGCTTCACCAGCCCCGTCGCACAAAGTCCCTTCTGTTAAAACAGCGCCGTAAGAAGCAAAAAAGTGGTCTGTAACTTCTTGCATTAAGGCAAAATTTCCGCTTCCGCGGTAGTGAAGAACTTCGCTTTTTTCGCAAGAGCAAATCATCTCTTTTAATTTTAAAAGAGCCTCATCAAGGCTTATCTCCGTGCCCTTATATCTTGGTTTTTGAATAGTCTCATATTTTTCGTAATGGTTCATGTGTGGACATAAAAAGCCCTGCGTATGTCCGTTTTTCAAACCTTTTAGCTTGCCCTCCTCAAAGAGTATCTCACACGCATCGTAGCAGTCAAGAGGACATGCTGTTATGCTACTCATCTCTAAGCTCTACCTTGACCAATTTAGAGAAGATCTTTGGCGACTTTATAACAATTTGAGCCATGTATTTTGAGATGTTTTTGCCGTCTGCAATACTCAAACCTCTTGATATTTTATAGGATGTTTTTTCACCATCAATATAGAGAACTTTTTTATGAGCGTCAATCACATCCGGCTCATCAAGATAAACAGTCAGTATAGCTTTTGATACATCAGCCACTTTAGCCAAAGGAGTAGACACACCTACAACCTGCCCTGGTTTGACAAGCATCTCGTAGAGAACAAAATCTTTTGCTACCAAGTTTTTGTCCTCTATACTTCTTTGAAGCTGCGCCTCTCTCAATCTTAAATCCGCCATTTGAATCTTTAAATTTTGAATCTCTTTTCTTGTGTTGAGATAGAGATTCTCGCTCGTTATCAAGTCATAAAACTCTCTATCTTTTTCTACAGATGACTTAAACTTAAGCGGCTCAATTTTTTTGTAATTTTCTCTTTTTTTCGCAAGTGACTCATCTAAATTGATCAAAACAGCCTCATTTATCTCGACGATGCTTTTTATATACATCAGCTTCTCTCTTAGCAGTTTCAAATCTTTTTGGTCAATCTCTGAATCTATTTTTATATAAGGCTCATTTGAGAGTTTTTTCCCAACCAAATCCTCATCGGCTAATACAACCAACCCTGAAATATTTGAAGAGATATCCCTCATCTCATACGGCTCAACTTTTGAGTAATATACCTTTGCATGTAAAGTTGTGAGCATTAAGAAGATTGGAATAAAAAGTTTCATAAACAGTGCCTTTTGTAAGGTTTCCCTTAAATAATTGTAGATATTTTACCATTTCATTATTAACATTCAAGCATATTTCATCATATTTTTGGTACCATCTGCTTAGTATAAATTAAGGGGTGTGAATGTCTGTTTTAGATAAAGTTGATGCTGCTACAAATCTTGCAAAAAATAATGAATTACAGCTTTTGGTATTTAGAGTCAGTGACAAATCCGACTCTGCGTATTATGCCATTAACGTGTTTAAAACACGAGAGGTAGTAGAATCTAAAAATCACTATATTACACAAATACCCTCTTCACATCCATTGCTTGAAGGCACGATTGTTCTTCGCGGACTGCAAATTCCAATACTAAACCTGCCCCTGTGGTTAGGAATAACTCTAACCAAAGATGAAGTTAAAAAGTCAAATATTTTGGTTTGTGATTTTAACGGAATCATTATCGGGCTTAGAATAATGTCCGCATTCAGGGTTATCAAAAAGAACTGGAACGAGATGCATGCGCCCGAGAGCTACAGAATGGGTGAAAATAACGTAGTTATTAACGACACAAGACTAGAAGACGGAAGTCTGTGCCTTGTTTTGGATTACGAAAAACTTTTGGCAGACGTCATACCTCATGCCATGGTTGATGTATTTGAATCACCTTCAAACTTAAAAGACATGGAAGTGCCCGCAAAACTAAAAAACGGCACTGTCTTAATTGCCGAGGATTCTAAAACAGCACAAAGACACCTAAAACAGATTTTTGAAAACGCAAACCTATCTATGAAAATGTTTGACAACGGAAAACTGCTTGTCGACTACATAAATGCGCTCGGCGAGAATCTGTCAAAAGTTCCGGCAGTTATTACGGATATAGAGATGCCAGAGATGTCTGGATTTACCGTTGTAAAACTACTAAAGAGCAACTCAAAAACAAAACAGATTCCTATTATCGTAAACAGTTCCATGACAGGTTCAAACAATAAGCGAGAGGCTGAAGTTTTAGGGGCGGACGGATTTGTAGATAAGACAAAAAGCCAAAATATCATTCCGCTTATTATCTCAATAATGAACCAAAATAAGTAACATACAGATTTAAATATTCCCTCTCAAAAGGGAATATTATAAGTTGCAAAGAAAAACTATTTAAATAGAGAGATAAGAATTCCGGCAGCGACGGCTGAACCGATAACACCCGCAACATTTGGACCCATAGCATGCATCAGAAGCATGTTTGAGCGGTCATATTCCATGCCCACTTTATTAGATACACGAGCCGCCATTGGAACCGCAGATACACCGGCGGAACCTATTAGAGGATTTACTTTGCTTCCTGGGAAAAGATTCATAATCTTAGCCATTATTATACCTGCCGCTGTTCCAACAGAGAATGCAACTATACCAAGAGCTAAAATCGCTAGAGTATCCGCAACCAAGAATTGATCAGCCGCAAGTTTTGAACCAACTGCAAGTCCTAGAAATATAGTTACAATATTGATTAGCGCATTCTGCATAGTATCCGAGAGTCTATCAACAACACCGCTCTCTTTTAAGAAGTTACCAAACATAAATGCACCTATAAGCGGAGTAGCCTCTGGGAGCGCTAAAATTGCCAATACTAAAACCATAATAGGAAAGATCAATTTTTCCAAGCGAGAAACATGGCGCATTGTACTCATCTTTATTCTTCTCTCGGCATCAGTTGTAAGTGCCCTCATGATAGGAGGCTGGATTATAGGAACCATTGCCATATATGAGTAAGATGCAACCGCAATCGCACCAAGAAGCTCGGGTGCGAGCTGTGTGGATATAAAGATGGAGGTCGGTCCATCAGCACCGCCGATTATTGATATTGCAGAAGCCTGCTGCAGTGTAAAGTCAAATATTGAAGTATATTCGGCAAGCGCAACAGCGCCTACAAGCGTTCCAAATATTCCAAACTGAGCGGCACCGCCTAAAAGCGCTGTTTTTGGGTTTGATAATAGCGGTCCAAAATCAGTCATCGCTCCAACACCCATAAATATTAGAATAGGAAAGAGTTGATTTGCCAATCCCATACTATAAATAATGCCCAAAAATCCATCTGGACCCGCCATATTTGCAATAGGGATATTAGCTAAAAGTCCACCAAAACCTATGGGTAGAAGAAGAAGAGGTTCAAAACCTTTTGCAATAGCAAGATAGAAAAGCAAAAATGTAATTAAAATCATAATTACCCTGCCCCAAGACTTATGAAAATCACTCATCGCTTCGCCGTGAGAGTTCATTTCATTCGGATTTGGATTTACAAGAGCATTTATACCTGTTGATTTTAAAAAACCGTCAATCATATCAAAAAATGATTGAGTTTGGTACGTCTCCTCTTTGTGAGTTGAATCCTCGGAAGATGCTGCATTACTGCTAGTACTTGCATGTATTGCTGTTGCGCTTAGCAGCATCATAAGAGTAAGTAGTTTTATTATAATAAACTTCATATTATTATCCCAGTACTGCTACGACTTGACCTTCAACTACTTTATCATTTGTAGCAACATTGATAGACTTAATTACACCGCCCTTTGGTGCAACTATATCTATCTCCATCTTCATAGACTCTAAAATAAGAATAACATCACCTTCGTTTACACTTTGTCCCGGGTTAGCCACTATCTTCCAAACGCTTCCAGGAAGCAGAGCTTTTATGTCTAGCTGTGTACCTGATGTTGCAACAACCTTTGGGGTTGATGACTCTGCACTCTCGCCATTTACCGCAGTAACCTGAATGTTTGCATCACCCTCAGCAACCTGAACACTAAATTTTTGACCGTCTACCACTACTGTATAATTTCCGCTACCCATACTTCTGCTTCCTTCTTCTTCTTTTTTCATATTTGATATTTTACGAACATTTAACTCACCATCTCCCTTAAGAAAAGCGATACCTTTATCCTGACAAGCCGCTGCGATGAAAATATTTTCTTCTGTTATTTCAATATTTTCCTCTTTTAGTTTGTTTATCCAAGTATTTAAAGATTTGCTCTCATCCGCATTTGCCAAATCAAGCGCTTTCTCTGTTGTCGGAGGCAAGCCCAATTTCTCAGAGGCAATTCTTACAACTTCTGGGTCCGGAGCAACAGGAGTTTTACCAAAATATCCAAGAACCATCTTTCCATAACCGGGAGCAATTGCATTCCAAGGACCCTGCATTACATTGTTAAGTGCCTGTTGAAAGTAAAATTGAGAAACAGGAGTTACAGAAGTACCGTATCCGCCTTTTTCAACAACTTCAGTCATTGCAGCAATAACTTCAGGAAATTTATCCATCATGCCGTTATCACGCATCATTTGGGTATTTGCCGTCAACGCTCCGCCAGGCATGGGCGAGAATGGAATAATAGGAGAGACCATTGTTGCTTCAGGCGGCATAAAATAGTCTGAAAGAGAGTTTTGAAGCTCTTTTTCGTATGTTAAAATCTTACTAATTTCTAATCCGCCAAGGTCGTAACTCATCCCTTTTGTAGCATGAAGCATAGTTAGTATATCAGGCTGACTTGTTCCGCCGCTTACAGGAGCAGCCGCCATATCTATGCCATCAATACCGGCTTCTAGCGCAGCCATGTATGCAGCCACAGATACACCTGCGGTCTCATGAGTATGAAGGCGAATATGAGTTCCCTCGGGAACAAGTTTTCTAGCCATAGCGATGGTATCAAAAACTTTTTGAGGGTTTGAAGTTCCGGACGCATCTTTAAAACAGATACTGCTGTATGGAATTCCGCTATCTAGAATCTCACGCAATGTTTTTTCATAAAACTCTACAGTATGTGCACCGTAACATCCTGGAGGCAAGTCCATCATGGTTACAACAACTTCATGTTTTAGTCCATGATGAACTATTCTCTCAGCTGAATATTTTAAATTTTCAACATCATTTAACGCATCAAAATTTCTGATTGTAGTAGTGCCATGCTTTTTAAACATTTTAGCATGCAAGTCTATAAGCTCTTTTGACCCTGTATCTAGCATTACCGTGTTAACACCGCGAGCCAATGTTTGAAGATTTGCGTCAGGTCCTACAATTTCGCGAAACTTATCCATCATAAGAAAGGCATCTTCTCTTAAGTAAAAGTATAAAGATTGAAATCTTGCCCCGCCTGCAAACTCAAAATGAGTTATTCCAGCAGTTTTTGCCGCTTCAACGGCAGGAAAAAAGTCGTTCATCAATACACGACCACCAAAAACCGACTGGAAGCCGTCCCTGAAAGTTGTGTCCATTACATCTATAAATTTTTTAGCCATATTAATCCTTAACTTTCTCTATGATGTTTTATTGCAGCGGTAATTGCAGCAACTATCTTTTTATTATTTTGAGTATTTTTAGATGAAGAACTCGCATTAGGTTGAACTTCGGGAAAAAATTTATGTAAAATTTTTGACATAAGAGTCATCAAAAATATCAAAATCGTAAGGAACAAGAACACGGTTACCATCCCAAGACCCATAAATTTAAGACCCTCTATCACAAGGTTAGTTTCCATATAATATACCTTTTTAACAAGTTTCGCGCCATTGTATAACAGAAATGTTTAAAAAGAGTTTGCAAGATTTTTTGAATTTTAATATAGATCCAAATTGTTACTTTTTGATTATATAATTCACAAAATAATAATAGGTTAAAAGTTATGAAAAATGAAAATGTAGTTAAATTCGGACTAATCAACACAATAGAGGGTTACTCATATCTGACTCTTCTTTTTATAGCAATGCCGATGAAGTATCTTTTAGCAATTCCGATAGCTGTAAAAATTGTCGGTATGATTCACGGGATTTTGTTTATACTTTTCTGCATGCTTCTTGTAAAGGCGTGGCAGGAGGCTAGGTGGTCATTTAAAGAGAGTGCAATCTTTTTCATAGCTTCGCTTATTCCGTTTGGAACCTTTTTTACAAAAAATAAAATAAAAACTTATGAATTAAAAAGTTTTATTTAGTTAAAATAGTTCTCTTAATTAAAGGAATATATTTATGATAGCTGGTATGAATGAGCAAGATTTTATTGCATACATGATTTTTGGACTTGTCCTAAATTTTCTGTTTTCAATGCTATTTGGGCTATATCTAAGTAAAAATATAGGTATACAAGAGATGATTAAATCAAAGGGAGACAAAGAGCAGTCGCTATTTGTAAGTCTTAGCCTTTTTATTCCATATGCCAAAATGGCTATAACTCTCTACAGAGTAGCAATTTTGCAGATATTTTTTCTAAACAAGGGATATACACACAAAGAGTTTTGGATGTATATGACGTCAAACAGACTCAACAAAGTGGATTAACAGAGAATGAGCGAGTTTAAGCTAAAAATAGTCCTTACTGTTGTGACAGGTATTATTTTTTCATTTATATTTATCATACTCGCTTTTGTTTTGCCTACACAAACAGAAGAATCAACAATAATTAAAAAGCCCGCCAACCTACTTGAAGAGATTTCAAAATCTCTTCAAAAATAAAAATTTTATAGAGAGCTTTTTACTGCAATAAGCTTTAGCGTCTCGTAAGCACACGGCGGGTTTAGTTTTACGGCAGATATCTCGAGCGCTTTAACACACAATCTTAAATAATCCAAGTCATCTTCACGCATAATCACTTCAAGCAGTCTCTGCGCATCTTTTATGCGAAGATTTCTGACAACTCCAAGATTTTTATGTGCCAAATTTCTAATGTTTGTGTAGTCTAGTGGCTTGTTTTGCAATATACCTATTTTTAGCTCTTGTATATATTTGTAAAATGATATTTTTGATTTTAAAATCTGCATAACATAGTCTTCAATCAGTTGGTGAACTATCTCCTCTTCAAGCGAGAGCTCCATAACTGCTTCACTAATGTCATAGCTATAATCTGATATACTTAAATGTTCAAGATTTTGCTTGATGAATGCGTCGCCTTCTTGCATCAATCTATCTATTCTGCGGCGAAGTTCTGCGTTTTCAGGCCGTCTCTTTTCTCTTATGTTTTCATTCATAGATATAAGATATCATATTTTTTTTCTTTCCCACAATCAAAATATCAAAACGAGATATAAAGAGATTATGAGTGCTACAAATGCACCCATAAAGTTAATTATATTGCTTTTGCAATAATTCTGTTTAGTCTTGAAATAAAGCCGGCAGTATCATCAAGCACAATGCCCTCAAAAAGCTTTGCCTGATCCAGCAGTACATGAGCTGCATCGCTTATTAAGTTTTGGTCAACGGAGTCTTTTAGTTTTATAATCAATTCATGTTGAGGATTTATTTGAAGAATTGGCACAGGAGTAGGCATATCTCCGCTTTGACCCATCTGTCTCATGATTTTGGCCATCATATATGCTGAGTCATCTTTATCCTCTTTTAGTTTTACAGGAGAGTCAACTAAGTCAAACGTCACTTCAACCGATTTCACGCTCTCACCAAGTGCATCTTTTAACTCTTTAGTCAGCCCGTCGTAGCTCTTAACTGTCTCTTCGTGTGCTTTTTTATCATCTTCGTTCTCTTGGAACTTTGCATCACTTACATGTACAAATTTATACTCTTTATACTCCGTCACCATTGGGAAGATAATAGTATCAATCTCCTCATTTAAAACTAAAACATCAACGCCGAGAGATTTAAATCTCTCAAGTGCAGGAGAGTTTTTCAGCATAGATATTGGACTCTTGCCGGTGATGTAATAAATCTCTTTTTTAGCTTCATCAACATTTTTAAGAAAATCTTCCAGCATAACCGTTTCATCAGAATTTAGAGTGTTGAATTTTATAAGCTCTAAAATCTTCTCTCTATTGCCATAGTCGCTGTAAAGCCCCTCTTTTAAAACATTTCCAAACTCTTTGAAGAATGTTTCATACTTCTGCTTCTCTGATTTTGCCATTTTTGATAGCTCTGAGAGAACTTTTTTAACAGAGGCATTTTTGATTTTTGCCATAACCGCGTTTGACTGCAAAATCTCACGAGAGACATTAAGAGGTAAATCTTTAGAGTCAATTACACCGCGTAAAAATCTTAAGTAAGTCGGCATTAACTCTTTCTCATCATCCGTTATAAAGACACGGTTAATGTAGAGTTTGATTCCTGTTTGATAATCGACTCTGTACAGATCCATCGGTGCTTTTGAAGGGATATAAAACAGCGTAGTATACTCTATTGCGCCCTCTGCTCTATTATGCATCCAAGCAAGAGGCTCTTCTGAAGAGTGCGCTATTGAGCTGTAAAAATCTTTATACTCTTCATCTTTTATCTCGCTTTTCGCTATTGTCCAAAGCGCATTTGCGCGATTAATCTGCTTGTTTTCAACTTCTGTTCTTGAGGGCTCAATCTCTTTGCCATCATCATCTTTTTTAGCAGGAATATAGTTCTCTTTATCCATAAAAATAGGAAACGGAATATGGTTTGAATATTTTTTAATGATGCTCTCAACTCTATAGCTGTCTAAGAACTCGCTCTCTTCCTCATTTAGGTGCATTACTATCGTAGTTCCGTGTCCGTCTTGAGCACTCTTCTCTATCTCAAATTCCCCATCACCTTTGCTTATCCACAAATATGCCTGCTCTTCACCAGCTTTTTTCGTAGTCACTTCAACCTTGTGCGCAACCATAAAACAAGCATAAAAACCTACCCCAAACTGACCTATTAGATTTGAATCTCTCTTTTGATCACCAGTTAGATTTTCCAAAAATGCTTTTGTCCCTGACTTTGCAATGGTTCCGAGGTTATTCATCAAATCCTCTTCATTCATACCAATACCTGAGTCTTTGATTGTAAGAGTTTTTGCCTCTTTGTTCGCCACTATATCTATACGAGGAACAAAATTCACACCCCTGTAAGCATCATTAGTCAAAACTAACATGTTAAGCTTGTCAAGTGCATCCGATGCGTTAGAAACCAGCTCACGGAGGAATATCTCTTTGTTTGAATAGAGTGAGTGAATCATAAGATTTAATATCTGATTTGCTTCTGTTTGAAATTGATGTTTAGCCATTTTTTGAATCCTTTTTGTTAAAATATTTTCGACATTTTAACAAAAAAAGGTTAATAAATGCAACTACAATCAACTAACTTTAGTCTATAGTACTAAACTTTATTTAGTATATAGTTATTAGAAATGGTTGGAGCTGTTTTATTAAAGCAATATTAGCAAAAACATAATATAAATTAGTTATAATCTTAGAAAATGTAACTTTGCCTCCTATGTAGCGTGGTGATTTATTATTTAAAATAGGAGTTTTTATGGAAAAATTTATAACATTGGTTGCTTTTGACTTTTCAAAAAGCAGTTCTGCTGTTCTTGAAAAAGCGATTGATTTTACAAAAAAAATGAGTGGTGAATTGCACGTTGTTAATGTCATAGAGAGTTCATTTTTTTCAAAAAAAATGGATTTAGACTCTATCAAAGAGAGAGGCTTTTTGGAGCTTATCAAAAGTTTTGGCTCTATAAAAAAAGAGAATTATCACTGTGTAAGCGGAAAAGTAAAAACTCAAGTTGCAAACACCGCTAAAATTTTAAATGCTGACGTAATAATTATGGGCAATAGCGGAGAGACGCATTTTCTAAACGAACTTCTTATGGGGTCACACACAAAAGAGATAGTCAAAAACGCTCAAACACCGGTTTTAGTCATGAAAAGCGAACACGAACTTGATTATAAAAATATTTTGGTACTGACCGACATGTCAGATGAATCTGCAGCGGCTATCAAAAAAGTAACGCAATTTTTTCCAAAATCAAAAACTACTTTGGTAAATCTTTTCTATCTTCCTGTTGATAATAAACTTGGACTGTATGGACTAAATGAGAACGATATTAGCGAATACAATCAGAGAGTAAAAGCAGAATCAAAAGAAAATATAGAGTCGTTCTTAAAATCTTTGGCTCTGCCTTCAAATATAAGTGTTGCTACGGCATCTATCCATAGCTCTCTAAACCCTAAGCTTATAAAAGATGAACTTAAAAATATAACATACGAGTTACTTGTTATACACGCAAAAGAGAGTGTCAACTTTTTCGCTTTTGATGTTTTAGAGCAGTCTGAAGTCGATGTTCTTGTCGTGAAATAATTCAATAAAGCTTACTGCATCATGTTACACAATAAAACGAACACGTCCGTTTTCTAAAGAAACTTCGTTTTATTGGCAGGGACAAATCTCCCTACAACCCCCCCCCCTAAAGCTTTATCGTAACTCCATGAACCATAATATTTGCTTCATGTCCGAGTTCACTCTTGATAGCTTCTGCGAATATCTCCATTTTATCCTCTTCACCATGTATCAAAGAGATGTTTTTCAACCCTTCGATTGGTCTCATCCACTCAATAAGTTCACTCTGGTCTGCATGGGCAGAGAACCCGTTGATTGTGTAGATTTTTGCCTTTGCAACAATATCCTCTCCATAAATTCTTATATGCTTGTCACCGTCCACTATGCTTCGCCCGAGTGTTCCCCTAACCTGATATCCGACAAACACAATCGCATTTTTGGGGTTCCAAAGTCTATGTTTTAGATGATGCATAATGCGTCCGCCGTTGCACATACCGCTTCCTGCGATAATAATAGAACGCTCTTTTGTTTTGTTTACTGCCATAGACTGATCGCGAGTAGTAGTTGGTTCAAGCCATGCGAACGAGAATGGGTCCCCGCCGCTGTAGTGAAGCTCATCACTTAAATGTACAGGATAACGGTTGTATAGCTTTGTCGCTTTTATTGCAAGCGGACTATCCATAAAAATACGGCATTTTGGCAATTCGCCGTTGTCATGCATCTCGTGAAGCAGCCAGAGTATCTCTTGGGTTCTCTCCAGAGCAAATGAGGGGATGATAACATTGCCGTTTTGCTTCAAAGTTGAGATAACAGCCTCTTTAAACTCCTCGATACTCTGCTCTAGCGGTTTGTGCTTGCGGTCTCCGTAAGTTGACTCTATAAAGAGAAAATCAGCATTGCCAATATTGTCTGGATTGTCTATAATCAGCCTGTTTGGGGAACCTATATCTCCTGAGAAAACCATGCGCTTATACTTTTGATTATCATCTTGATAGTCCAGCATAACAAAGGCGCTTCCCATAATATGTCCGGCATTTCCAAAACTGACTTTTATATGTTGTTTCAGTTTGTACTCCTCAAAATAGTCTAAAGTGCGCCATTTTTTTGCAAAAACATCTTTAACGTCATTTTTTGAGTACAGAGGCTCTGAAATTGTCTCTTCCTCACCACGTCTGAGTGCTTTTCTTCGGAGGGTTTTGTACTCCTCCCGAAGTATATTCGCGCTGTCAAGAAGCATTATTCTTGCGATATCTTTGGTGGCTTTTGTTGCTATAATCCTGCCGTTAAAGCCCTCTTTTATTAACTTTGGCACTCTTCCAATATGGTCAAGATGAGCATGCGTCAATATAAGATAGTTTATTTTAGAGGGGTCAAACTCAAAATCGTCATAGTTTTTATCACCTCTGCCGTTTCCCTGAAACATGCCGCAGTCAATTAAAATTTTTATCGAACCTATTTTTATCAAGTGGCATGATCCAGTTACTGTCTGAGCCGCTCCGTAAGATGTTACCGTTGCCATTTTTCAATCCTTGATTAAGCGCTATTTTTAAACTTTTTTGATTATATTCAAATTTAACTATTATGAAACTTATACTATAATACAACACACTTTACCAGGGGAAATCAAACACTCAATGGCATTAATAGACCTACTCAACATATCAAAACACTACGAAGCGCAAAAAATCCTAACAAATATAAATTTCCACGTTGATGAGGGTGAGAGAATCGTCATCATAGGTAAAAACGGAAGCGGTAAATCCACTCTTATGAAGATAGTTAACGGTACACTTGAACAAGACACCGGAGAGAGAATTATCAGACAAAATTTAGAGGTAAAAATGCTCTCCCAAAAGCCTGAATTTAAAGAGGGTGACAGCGTCAGAGAAGCTGTGGAAGCCGGACTTGATGAACTTAACCGTGCAAAAGATAGATATAACGCTCTTTCGCTTCTTTTAGCTGATAATTTTGAGAACAAGGCGTTAATTGACGAACATGAGATGCTCTCGCGTTATATAGAACACCACAACGCATGGAATCTTGACGACAAGATAGAGCGTATCATCCAGCACTTTGATTTAAAACAGTATGAAAACAAACCTGTTGTTATGCTCAGCGGAGGCGAACAAAGAAGAGTAGCTCTTGCATCGCTGCTTCTTCAAAAACCGGATATTTTGCTCCTCGATGAGCCGACAAACCACCTAGATGTCTACATGGTTGAATTTTTAGAGGAGCTGCTTTTAAAAGAGAAGTTCACTCTTGTTTTTATATCCCACGACAGATACTTTATTGACAGAGTTGCTACAAAAAGTGTTGAAGTCGAGGACTGCTCCATTAGAGAGTACAGCGGCGGTTATAGCAACTACCTCTCTCAAAAAGAGGAGTATATGCGAACTCTGGAAAAGCAGCATGAGACTCTGCTTACAATACTAAAGCGCGAAAACGAGTGGTTTTCAAGAGGCGTAAAAGCAAGACTTAAAAGAAATGAGGGGCGAAAAGAGCGTCTTTTGTCTTTAAGAGAAGATGCCAAAACAAATCCATCAAAGATAAAAAAAATGACGCTTGAGTTGGAACGGGAAGCTAAACATTTTAACCGTGACAAAAGCATAAATAAGCAGAAAATGTTATTTGAAGTTGAAAATCTAGGTCTATCCGTCGGGGATAAAGTGCTTTTTAAAAACTTCAGCACAAGAATTCTTCAAAAAGACGTAATAGCTATCGTGGGAGCAAACGGAAGCGGAAAATCAACCCTGCTTAGAGCTCTTTTAGGACGTATTGAGCCTACAGAGGGAGTTATTAAAAGAGGCGAATTTAAGATAGGATATTTTGACCAGCACCGTGAAATGCTTGATGATGATAAAAATCTCATAGAGACATTCTGCCCACACGGCGGAGACAGAGTAAGCGTCAGAGGGCGTGACATGCACGTTTACGGATACCTGAAAAATTTTCTATTTCCAAGAGAGTTTTTGGACAAAAAGATAGGTATTCTTAGCGGTGGAGAGAAAAACCGCATCGCACTAGCTCTGCTCTTTACAAAAGATGTTGATATTCTCATCCTCGATGAGCCAACAAACGATCTGGACATACCGACTATCAATATTCTAGAAGAACAGCTGATTAACTTCAGCGGAGCGGTAATTATCGTAAGCCACGACAGATATTTTGTGGATAAGATTGCTAAAAAACTCTTTATTTTCAAAGATGATAAGTACATTGAAGAGAGTTACCAGAGTTATACCGAGTATTTGGAGCTAGAACGTGAGTTAAAAGAGCTTAATGACTTGGAAAAAGAGAGTCAAAAAGCAGAGCCAAAGGCAAAAGAGAGCAAGCCAAAAGAGCTGAAACTTACATTTAAAGAGAAGATGGCGCTTGAAAAACTACCAATTGAAATAGACGAACTAGAGGCCAAAATAGATGAAAAAAACAGTTGCCTTGCAAATCCTACATGTTATGAAAAAATAGGCATCACACAACTCGCACATGAGCTTGAAGAGCTTAAAAATCTATATGAAGAAAAAGTGGAAGAGTTGCTAACAATTCAAGAAAAAGAGGAAGAGATAAATAGCAACTAAATAGTAATAACAAGCCATATAACAACAAATGATTCTGTTTCAAGTTAGAGGCAAAATTGAGTTAAACTGATGAGTTTACTTGTAGCAAATGACGAAATTTCACTCAATTTTAACGAAAAAATTGAGCAAAAGTATCGTTGTTAATTTATTTTTGAGCTTCTTTTAGAGTATCTGCTATTAAGAATGCCAACTCTAAAGCTTGGTCAGCGTTTAGTCTTGGGTCACAATGAGTATGGTAACGAGAACTTAAATCCTCTTCTGTTACGATAAATGAACCGCCGATACACTCAGTTACATTTTTACCAGTCATCTCTAAATGGACACCGCCTGCAAACGTGCCTTCTGCCTTATGAACTTGGAAAAACTGCTTCATTTCAGCCAATATTGCATCAACGGGACGTGTTTTAAAGTTATTAGAAGACTTTATTGTATTGCCGTGCATCGGGTCACAGCTCCACAGAACCTTTCTTCCCTCGCGCTCAATTGCATTGATGAGTCTTGGCATACCATCAGCAACCTTGTTGGCACCCATTCTTACAATAATATTTAATCTGCCCGCTTCATTCTCAGGATTAAGCACATCGCACAATCTTATCAAATCATCAGTCTCCATAGTCGGTCCTGCTTTTACGCCGATAGGATTTTTTATGCCTCTCATATACTCTACGTGTGCGCCGTCAAGCTGGCGCGTCCTGTCGCCAATCCACAACATGTGAGCAGCAGTATCATACCAATCGCCAGTGATAGAATCTTTTCTTGTAAAAGCCTCTTCATATGGAAGCAAAAGCGCCTCATGAGATGTGTAAAAATCAGTCTCTCTAAGCGTTCTATGCGTTTTTGAGGTTATTCCGCAAGCTTCCATAAATTTGAGCGATTTGCCAATCTCTTCTGCCAAATCCTCATATTTTTTGCTTATTTTACTCTGGTGCGTAAAATCTAAATTCCACTTATGAACCTCGTTCAAATCAGCCAATCCGCCAGATGCAAAAGCACGAAGAAGATTCAGTGTTGCCGCCGACTGGTTATACGCTTTTATCATTCTTTGCGGGTCTGATTTGCGAGACTCTGGAGTAAAATCCACGCCGTTTATGATGTCGCCGCGATAAGCATCAAGAGTTATACCGTCTATTGTTTCGCTATCACTCGAACGAGGCTTTGCAAATTGACCGCCAAGGCGCCCTACTTTTACCACAGGAAGCCCGCCTGCATATGTCATAACCACGGCCATCTGAAGAATTGCTTTAAACGTATCGCGAATGTTATGGGCATGAAACTCGCTAAAACTCTCGGCACAATCTCCCCCTTGAAGCAAAAACGCTCTTCCATCAGAAGCATTAGCCAGCTGAGTTTTTAAGGAGCGCGCCTCACCTGCAAAAACGAGCGGCGGATAATTTCTTAACTCATCTAGAGTTTTGTTTAATTCATCTAAATTCTGGTATGTCGGCTGCTGCACAATAGGCTTCTGCCTCCAGCTAGAAGGAGTCCAATTACTCATAATAAAACCTTTTTTTCTTTATATATAAATTTTTTTTGGTATTTTACATAAGAGTACCTAAAATAGCACTGATTACAATTTAAAGAATATAAGACTCAAAAAAAGCTATTTTTTATCCTTAAAATTGTACAATGCAACATATTTTTTTATGGACTGTATCATTATGAAAAAAAAAGATTTAAAAGCGCTTGTCGAGCAGATATATGAAAACCTTATTGAGCGCATAGATGCGGATAAAAAAGCTACAAAAGCACAAGTAATAAACTATTTAAAAGATGCTATCGACATTGTCGCAAATATGAATGAGGAAGACATAGACTCTATAGAGCATGCAAAATCCGCCTTTAACAACTCATACAAAGAACTTGTTAACCAAAGCATAACCTCTTATGTAGACACAAATGAAAAATTTGGAGAGTTGGCACTCTTGCAAGGAAAAACACTACAGGATTGTAACTCCAAAAAAATTGATTTAGAGACGCTTACAAGCAAGTTCAATGAGATTCAATCCCATATGATAGACGAAGTAAAAAAAGCAAACAACATAATTTCCGAATTAACCCAAAAAGTAAAAACATTAGAGCAGACTTCAAATCTTGATCCTCTTACAAAGGTTTTTAACCGCAGAGCGCTAAGCGCATATCTCACAGAAGTATGCGCAAATAAAGAAATACCGTACCATATGCATGTACTAATGATGGATGTTGACAACTTCAAAAAAATCAACGATACATATGGTCATATTTCCGGTGATAAAATTCTAATCTTTATCTCAAATATTATAAGAAAAACACTCAGAGACGGAGATAAAATCTTTAGATTTGGCGGAGAAGAGTTTACTATAATCATAAACCGCAACAGCGATGAACAGTGCGAACTTATAGCAAACAGACTTCTGCGACTTATCAGCTCAAACAAACTCATCTATATGGGTGAGAAAATATCTGTTACGGCAAGTATAGGATTGACAAAACTTAGTCCGACGGATACTCCAGATTCGCTTCTATCTAGGGCAGATAAAGCACTGTACGCTTCTAAGCACAACGGAAAAAATATGGTTTCTAAGGTAATTGAGTAATGGACTTTAGTTATTTTGACATTGTTATATCCATACTAGTTCTTTTTTTAGGGCTCAAAGGGATAATTAACGGCTTTTTTAAAGAGCTCTTCGGTCTTATCGGCATAATCGGCGGTATCTTTTTGGCGTCAAGAATAGGCGACGACGTAGGCAAATTTATAAATGATGCAGTTTTAAAATTTGAAAACAGTGCAGCAGTCAGTTTTACCGGCTTTTTAGTCACACTTGCACTTTTTTGGCTCTTTATGATTATGGTCGGAGCTATATTTAAAAGACTAAGCTCCCTAAGCGGTCTTGGCATTTTTGATAAAATGTTTGGGTTTGTATTTAGTGCGAGCAAATTCTTTCTTATCGCCTCTGTAATTGCGTATGCCACATACAACATAAAAGCGATGAAACCAAATCTTGACTCAATTATGAAAAACAGCTTTATATTTCCTGTGCTTGTAGAGACTGGAAGTGTTATTATGAAGATTGACCCAATCGAAATTTCTAACGACATAAACGACAAATTGAATAAAAACTCTGAAATTGTTACAGATGATCTTGACAAGACCCTGCAAAGCACTGCTCAAAAAATTGTGGAAGATACCAAAAGTATACTAGTCCAATCAGCGGAACAAAATCTATCAAATGAAAAAGATAAATAGATATGTCTGATATAACTACTGACTTCAACGACAAGATAATAGCTTATAAACAGCTCTTAGAGGAGTTTAAGCAGCTGCTTAAAAAAAACAATCTAAAATTTACAATTCAAAGAGAGGTTATCTTAGAGACTCTCTACAACTCGGATGAACATTTGACGCCAGAGTCGCTTCATAACCTTATCCAAAAAAAGTTTCCTGATTTAAACACGGGGATAGCAACTGTTTACAGAACTCTATCTCTTTTAGAAGAGTCAGACATGGTAACGTCTCTCTCTTTTGGAGCTCAAGGGAAGAAGTATGAACTAGGCGCAAAACACCACCACGACCATTTTATCTGTACTGCCTGCGGAAGCATCACCGAGTTTGTGGACGAGCAGATAGAGGAGCGCCAACACAAAATTGCCGAGGAACTCGGTTTTGACATGAAAGACCACTCAATGCAGATTTACGGTATCTGCAAAGAGTGCCAAAACTAGCAAGTGCGGTTACAAAGTAAAGTTTCCGCAAAAAAAAATAAAGGAAAAATTATTGATTTTTGATAATAAATTTATTCAACAAAGAATTGAAAAAGCAGAACTTCTAAAAAAAGAGGGGATAAACCCCTACTCTAATGATTCAAGAAGAAATACGACTATTGAAAAATTTTTAAATGTAAACACAGACATTTTTCATAAAGAGAATAAAAGAGATGACAATCGCAACTACACACTAAGCGGACGTATAAAATTTTTTAGAATTATGGGCAAAGCAAGTTTTATAAAGATAGAAGACGAAAGCGGAATGCTGCAAGTTTATGTTGCAAGAGACAATATAGGTGAAGATTTTTACAATGAAACTTTCAAAAAGAATATAGAAGTCGGGGATATTATTGAAGTTGTAGGCTTCCCGTTTGTAACTGGTCAAGGCGAGCTTTCACTTCATGCAGACGAGCTTAAACTTCTGACAAAGGCTATATCTCCGCTTCCTGAGAAGTTTCACGGTATTACAGATAAAGAGACAAGATACAGAAAAAGATATCTTGACCTTATCATGAACGCCGATGTCCGCAAGACATTTAAAATCCGTTCTAAAGTTATCTCTCTAACTCGCCGCTTCTTCGAAGATAAAGGCTTTTTAGAGGTTGAAACTCCTATGATGCACCCAATTGCAGGCGGCGCAAATGCAAAGCCATTTGTAACACACCACAATGCGCTTGGCATAGACAGATATTTGAGAATCGCCCCTGAACTATATCTTAAAAGACTGATTGTAGGCGGTTTTGAGGCTGTTTTTGAGATAAATCGTAACTTTAGAAACGAGGGCATGGATGCTACCCACAACCCTGAGTTTACATCTATTGAGTTCTATTGGGCATACAAAACTTACAAAGATCTCATAGAGATTACAAAAGAGTATTTCAAATATCTGTTTGACCATCTAGACCTTCCTACGCAGCTTCCATATGGAGATTTGGAGGTTGATTTTAGCAAGTTTAGCGAAGTGCCGCTTATAGAGTCACTATACACTATCGGTGGGGTTCCGCAGGATATAGTAAACGACAAAGATAAGATTATTTCATTTTTAAAGAGCAACAATGTTCAAGTAAAAAACGGTTTAAGTCTTGGACAGCTCCAAGGCGAACTTTTTGACGAATACGTTGAAGAGAAACTGATAAATCCAACTTTTATCACGGAGTATCCTGTTGAGATATCTCCTCTTGCCAGAAGAAACGATAAAAATCCGGATATTACCGAACGCTTTGAGCTCTTCATTGCAGGGCGCGAGATTGCAAACGCATTTAGCGAATTAAACGACCCTGTTGATCAATATGAGAGATTTAAAACTCAGGTTGAATCAAAAGAGAGCGGCGATGATGAGGCACATGAGATGGATTTGGATTTTGTAGAAGCTCTTAGCTATGGAATGGCTCCTACTGCAGGACAAGGCATAGGAATAGACAGACTGGTTATGCTTTTGACAAATGAGCACTCAATCAGAGATGTTCTGCTCTTCCCTGCCATGAAACCGATACATGTAGAAGAAAAACAAGAAGAAAACGAGTAGCTAAAAGGGTTTCTTCTTTTAGCATTTTAAATTAAATTAAGTAGAGGAATAGATAACATGAGTTTTTTACAAGAGTATGACAAAGAGATATTTGATCTGTGCGAAAAAGAGTTAGAGCGTCAGACTGACCACTTAGAGATGATTGCATCTGAAAATTTTACGCTTCCTGCTGTTATGGAAGCTATGGGTTCTGTGTTTACAAACAAGTATGCCGAGGGATATCCCGGCAAGCGTTATTACGGCGGCTGTGAGTATGCGGACGGCGTTGAGCAGTTAGCAATTGACAGAGCATGCAAACTTTTTGGATGTAACTTTGCAAACGTGCAGCCTCACTCTGGAAGCCAAGCAAACGGAGCTGTTTATGCAGCTCTCTTGCAGGCGGGAGATAAACTTTTAGGCATGGATTTAAGTCACGGTGGTCACTTAACACATGGCTCAAAACCAAGCTTTTCGGGCAAAAACTACTCAAGCTTTACATATGGTGTTGAGCTTGACGGTCGCATGAACTATGACAAAATCATGGAGATTGCAAAAACTGTTCAGCCTAAAATAATCGTTTGTGGCGCTTCTGCTTATGCTAGAGAGATTGATTTTGCAAAGTTTCGTGAAATCGCCGATGCTGTAGGAGCTATACTATTTGCAGATATTGCCCATATTGCAGGTCTTGTTGCGGCAGGTGAGCACCCAAGCCCATTCCCTCACGCTCATGTAGTAACAACTACAACACACAAAACTCTAGCTGGTCCTAGAGGTGGCATGATTATGACAAATGATGAAGAGATTGCAAAAAAAATAAACTCTGCAATATTTCCAGGTACTCAAGGTGGACCGCTTGTACATGTCATAGCAGCAAAAGCGGTAGGATTTAAGTACAACCTCTCTCCCGAGTGGAAAGATTACGCGAAGCAGGTAAAGGCTAACGCAAAAATTCTTGGAGAAGTACTCGTAAAAAGAGGTTATGACTTGGTAAGCGGGGGAACTGACAACCACTTGATTCTTCTCTCATTTTTAAATCGTGATTTCTCAGGAAAAGACGCAGACATCGCACTTGGAAATGCTGGTATTACAGTGAATAAAAATACTGTTTCAGGTGAGACAAGAAGCCCATTTGTAACTTCCGGCATCCGTATCGGAAGCCCTGCACTGACTTCAAGAGGAATGAAAGAGAAAGAGTTTGAATTTATTGCAAACAAAATTGCTGACGTGCTTGATGATATCGACAACGCTGAGCTTCAGGCAAACATCAAAAAAGAGCTTAAAGCATTAGCTCAAAATTTTGTAGTTTATAATCAATCAACTTACTAATGGCGGCAGATAGATGACAGCTTCTGATTTAAACCTTATTAAAATGGTAACCGACCACTACTGGATAAAAAGAGATGAAGTGGTTGAGAAGATTCTGTTTAAAGGGCGTACATTTTATAACAAGTTTGAAAAAGTCAATACCCCTCTCACTCAATCAGTTATAAATCAGCACATCAAAGGTGAGATTACCGTTGCTCACTCTTTGATAAACAAGCACGGCAAAGTTGAAAACATTGTGATTGACTACAACGGAAGAGACCCTGAACGCTTTTACCACAAAACACAACTGCTTCTTCGCGAAGAGGGGTATATAAATTTTACGGCTTATAAGACAAAAACAGAGGGCCACCTTCACGTTTACATCCACAAGGGTCACACTACACTTCAAGAAGCAATCCAGCTTGGAAAAATGATAAGCATGAAACTCTCAGCCAAACAGCCTACTCAGTGGAGAATGTTTCCAAATGCAGATTTACCGGACGAATACAACATCCTTACTCTGCCGTACGAGATTTACTCCAAGGAGCGCGGAGCTTCTTGGTCAAAGCACATGTAGTAGTTCTTTAGAAAGCATATGTGAGGATATTTTTAGTTTCAAATCAAAGTCGATGTACGAAGTACCGACTGCTAAGAAATTAGTTATATAGCTAATTTTTTTGGTATTATTATACCAAGAATAAAAAAGGAGACGTTATGGATGAAAAAAATGAATTAAATGACATTATCTTAAACAAAAACAGCTCATCTCTCGGAAATAAAAAAGTTGTATTAGCCGTTGCAACACTCGGTATTGTTCTGATAATCGTCGTAATGCTGATGAATACTCTTGCTTCAAGCGGTACAGACAATCTGCCTCAAGCAGTACTTCCTCCTGAGCCACAAAAAGAGATAAACGCCATAGCTGATGAGCCACTTTTTGAGGATGTGAGTGTTGTTCAAGAATCCACTCAAGATAACATTTCTCTTGATGAAATTGCGCAAAAGCTAAAAGAAGAGAGCACAAAAGAGAATACTCCGGTAGCTGCAGAGGCGCCTAAAGCTGCCACAGCTCCAAAAACTGTAACTGCACCAAAAACTGCACCAAAAGAGGTAGTTAGCACACCTAAACCTGCTGCAAGCGGCTCTTCTGAGTACTATATTCAAGTTGGCTCATTTGCAAAATACGAACCTAACAAAAAATTCCTAGACTCTATTACGAATTTGGGATATAAATATAAGTTCCACAAAGTAACTGCAGACTCCAGAGTTATTAACAAAGTTTTAGTCGGACCTTTTCATAGTGAAGCAGAAGCAAGAAAAGCGCTTAGAAGTGTCAGAACATCTGTAGAAGCCGGTGCGTTCTTAACTAAAATATAATTATATAACAAGGGTTTTTTTGATTTACTCAAAACAGTTTATACAAGACCAGCTGGCTCCAATAGCTGTATATGCAAAATTAAAATCAATTTTTAAAGATGAAGTCTCATATCTTTTTGAGAGTGCAGGAGGAAGCGAAGGCAACTACAGCTTCATCTGCATCGGTGCAAGGGAGAGAGTTCAATATATAGAGGGAAAAACTCTATATACCGACTCAAGCAGCGCAGTATACACAAAAGATGAGTCCCCTTTTACTTTTTTAAAAAAATACTACAAAAACATTGACACAGATATCTATAAAAAAGCATCCGCAGAGCTTAAAGTAGGCTACGTAGACGGCTTTATAGGATATATCGGTTACGATATGGTTAAAGTTTTTGAACCAAAACTTCATAACACAATGGACAATCTGAGAGATGAGCTAAACACTCCTGATTTAGACCTCATTCTTCCAAAAATCATTCTTGTATACTCTCACAAAAACTATCAACTCACACTAATCAGTACTCAAGAAGAGATGAGCAAAAAGTTTGACATGATTGAAGACGAGCTCAAAAACTCTTACGAATATGTCCACATGAAACGGAATATCGGCAATGATAATGGAAGTTTTGCATTCTCAAAAGAGCAGTTTTTTGAGATGGTTGAAAAATCAAAAGAGATGATAAGAAGCGGCGATGTTTTTCAGATTCTTATGACAAACCGCTTTACGAGAAAGATAAAAGTTGACCCTTTTAGCTTCTACAGAATTCTAAGAAGCAAAAACCCCTCACCATACATGTTTTTGATGGAGTATGAGGATTTTAACATTGTCGGTAGCTCTCCTGAGGTTATGGTTAGGCTCACAAATGGCGAACTTCTTCTTCGCCCGATTGCAGGTACCAGAAAAAGAGGTGCTACAAAATTAAGAGACAAAGAGCTTGAAGATGAGCTTTTGGCAGATCCAAAAGAGCTCTCAGAACATCTTATGCTAATCGACCTTGGCAGAAATGACGTAAGCCGTGTCGCAAAGACCGGAAGCGTAAAAGTTGAAAATATGATGCATATCGAACGCTTTTCTCACGTTATGCACATAGTCTCTGACGTTACTGCTACTCTTGCAGATGACAAAGATATGTTTGATTTGTTTATGGCTACATTTACGGCTGGAACCATGACGGGTGCACCCAAAATAAGAGCTATGGAACTTATAGCAGAGTATGAAGGACTAAAGCGCGGTTTTTACAGCGGAAGTGTCGGCTACTTCGGGTTTGATGGCAATATGGACAGCGCAATTACCATAAGAACTGCTTTGGTAAAAGATGACAAAGTCGTTCTTCAAGCTGGCGCAGGTGTCGTTGCAGACAGCCAAAACGAGCTTGAATACCTAGAGGTAAAGAACAAACTCGGCGCACTTGTCGCTTCACTTGAAGATTTAGACTAAATGAAATTATTTGCCATCTTTGGCGACCCCGTTTCGCACTCCCGCTCTCCGCTTATGCACAACTCTGTATTTAAGCACCTAAACTACAAAGCCTGCTATACAAGAGTCCATCTTCCAGATGGCTCAAAACTAAAAAAGACTTTTTTCTCCCTTGGTCTTAGCGGAGCAAATATTACCGTTCCTCATAAAGAGGCGGCTTATGAGGCTTGCGATGAAGTAAGAGGATTTGCCAAAAAGGTTGGAGCAGTAAATACCATCGTAAACGAAAACGGCAGACTTATAGGCTATAACACGGATGCCGACGGTTTTATGTTTGCCATAAAAGAGTTTGGCGCTATTAAAAACATCCTAGTTTTAGGTGCAGGCGGAACGGCAAAAGCGCTTTGTGCGAGATTTGTAGAAGACAGCATAAAAGTAACTGTCCTAAACAGAAGCCAAAATAGACTCGCATACTTTAAAGAGCTTGGTTGTGAGTGCTTTGGCTGGGAAGATTTTGAACTTAAAAAATATGATTTGGTTGTAAATACGACAAGTGCCGGGCTTAAAGACGAAGATCTGCCTGCTCCGTTAGAGTTAGTAGAAAGAATTTTAGATAACAGTTCATTTGCGGCAGATGCGATCTATGGCAAAGTAACACCTTTTCTAAAACTTGCAAGAAGCAAAAATATCACTTCTAAAGACGGTGCCGATATGCTTCTTGGTCAAGGCGTTTTAGCAAACGAACTATTTGTAAACCATGAACTAAAGACTGAAGATATTACAAGCTGTATGTCAAAGAGTTTTGAACTCTAAAGAGGCGGCTATCGCCTGTCCGTAGGCTATTGCGCCATCATTACTAACAAACATCTCAGGCAAGATTACGTCTGGAATTTTCCTCATAATCAGTCTTAAAAGCACTCTGTTTTGAAACACTCCGCCGCCCAAAACCAATGGCAAATTATACTTTTTGTGCATCTCGTAAATTATCTCAACTATTGTGTTGAAAAATTTTGAAACCGCTACATGTAGATTTTGTTCATCTAAAATCTGCCTAAATGTTTGGCTGAAATCTATCTCACCATCTTCTATGCTAAAGAGATAATTCTCAAAAACATTTTCATCATAAAGGCTCTCCAAAAGCAGTCCGCTCTCTCCCTCATAACCGCAGACTTGAACAACACCCAAGATAGATGCAACAGCGTCAAAAAGACGTCCACATGAGCTTGAGAGCGGTGAATTTAGACTATTTTTATATGCCGTGTAGAGTATTTTTATCTCAGCGGCAGAAAAAGAGTTCAGAGTTGCATTGTTAAGGTTAAAAACCTCCTCGCCGTATATCTCAAACAAAAAGTTAAGGGCAACTCGTCTAGGCTCTTTTATCGCCCTCTCACCGCCAAGAAGCTTAAAGTATCTGAAGTGTCCTACTCTATCATAACCTTGCAAGTCACAGACAAAAAACTCTCCACCCCAAAGGTTAGAGTCATCACCGTACCCGGTGCCGTCAAAACTGACACCCAAAACTTTTGATGTTATCCTATTTACGCCCATAGTTGCCAAAATATGCGTGTAGTGGTGCTGAACTTGCAACAACTCTATCTCTTGTGCCGCTAACTCTTTTGCATATTTTGTTGACTCATAGTTTGGATGCTTATCACAAACTACCACATCGGGCTTAAAATCATAAATTCGCTTCAATGTCTCTATGTGCGATTTGTAATGCTCTATGCTTGACACACTTCCCAAATCCCCGATGTAAGGAGATAAAACAACGCTATCTCCAATGGTTATAGCAACCGTGCTCTTCTGGTTTGCTCCGAGTGCTAAAATCTTTTTATCCGTTTTATGAGGAAGTTTAAGATAAAGAGGTGCGTAGCCTCTTGCGTTTCTTAGCATAAATGTTTTCTCATTTTCGACAAACAAAACCGAATCGTCACAACTATTTACTATCTCTCTGTTATGTTCCAAGCAAAAGTCCCAGACACCGCGAAGCCTCATTATCTCATCATAACTTTTGCATAGCGGCTCACCTGAGATGTTCGCACTCGTTGCGACTATGGGTCTATTCAACCTTTGCAAAATAAGATGATGAAGCGGCATGTATGCCAAAAAAAGCCCGATTTGGTTGATATTTGGAGCGACATTCTGGCTTAGAGTGTTATCTTCTCTTTTTTTAAGCAGAACTATTGGGCGTCTGTTTGAACAGAGCAATATCTGCTCTTTTTCGTTTATGGAGGCAATAGTTTTTGACATGTAGATATCTTTTACCATCACTCCAAACGGCTTTGAGGGTCTCTGCTTTCTCTCTCGCAGAAGTTTTACGGCTTCATCATTTGTGGCGTCACAGACTAGATGATAGCCCCCTATTCCCTTTATGGCAACAATCTTTCCCTCAATTATAAGCTTGAGCGCTTTATCTATGATTTTTTCACTCTCAATTATATTACCGCTGTTATCAAACAAAGAGAGTTTTGGTCCGCACTCGTGACACCCGATGGGCTGAGCGTGGTATCTTCTGTCATGCGGATTTTCATACTCATTTTGGCACTTTTCACACATAACAAACTCATCCATAGATGTATATTTTCTGTCGTAGGGAAGATTTTTTATGATGCTAAAACGGGGTCCACAATTTGTACATGTAATAAACGGATGCTCAAATCTGCGGTTGCTTTTATCATGCAGTTCACTCTCACATTCACTGCACATTGCGATGTCAGGCGGAATATGGCTGGAGAGATTTTTGGCAACTTCGCTCATCTCTATGCTAAAGCCATCAAACGATTTTGTTTTTTTAATACGGGTTATTCTTATGGAGTCTATCTCGCAAAGCGGCGGCTTGTTGTCTCTTATCTGTTTTACAAACTCATCCAGCTCTTCTTTTGTCGCATCAAGAAGTATCAGCACGCCCTGCCCGTTGTTTGAAACCTCTCCACTTAGCCCGGATGAAACAGCAAGATTGTAGATAAAAGGGCGAAATCCGACACCCTGCACAACGCCTCTTATCTCAATGCTCTGTATCACTACTCTAACTCCAAACTCATCAAATACATCTCTTCGCCGTCAAGAACTTTTATGTCAAAACTGCCACATTTTTGGCAGATAAACTCATTTTGCTCAAGCTCTTCCTCCGCGTCGCAGACGTTGCAGTGCACTTTTACCTTTTGAAGATTCAGAACCAACTCTGCATCATTACACACTGTGCCGAGCCTAAACATCTCGTAAGCTTCACGCAAAAGATGAGGCTCTACTCCGCTAAGAGTTCCTATTTTAACAACAACTTTTGTCACTTTTTTTGCATTGTTTTTTCTCGCATGCTCTTCGCAACTATCAATGAGCGACCCAACGATGCTGTACTCATGCATTTAGCAGATCCTTGGGAGAAGCTCACCGGTTGGGACATCCAAAAATCTCTGCGTACCCCACGCCGAATTTATGATGACTTTCTTAAGATGCTTGTCGGTTGCTTTGCCGATAATGGAGCCATTTTTGTTAAATGTTTTTAAAATCTGCTCTGCCCTTTTAGCTTCCTCTTTGTTCACTGCAAGCAAAAATGTCCCCTCGTTTGCCAGAGACATCGCATCAAACCCCAAAAGCTCGCAAAGTCCCATAACTTCATCGCTTGTAACGATTTTTTCCTCATCTATCTCTATGCAAATATTTGACTGCCTCGCCCACTCGTTAAGAACCGCACTCACACCTCCGCGTGTCGCATCGCGCATAGCCGTTATCTTTACGCCCTCATCTATGAGACTCTTCACAACGGGAAAAAGAGAGGTGCAGTCACTTTTGAGCGCAGAGCTGAGTTCTATGCCCTCACGAGATGCAAAGATGGTCGCTCCGTGACACCCGATATCTCGGCTCAGAAGTATGACATCATCCTCGCTTATGCTGTTTGAACTGATGCCTCTTTGTAAAATCTCCCCAATACCTGTCGTGTTTATAAATATCCCATCCACACTGCCGCGAGGCACAACTTTTGTGTCACCGCTCACGACCTGCGCGCCGTTGATTTCAAGCTCTTTTTGCATGGATGAGACTATGCGCTCAAGCACATCTGCGCTAAAACCCTCTTCTATTATCACGCTGCATGTAAGATATTTCGGCTTCGCACCCATCATGGCAAGATCGTTGCATGTTCCGCAGACGGCAAGTTTGCCTATGTCCGCACCTGCAAAAAAGAGCGGAGTTACCGTGAAGCTGTCGGTTGAAAATGCCAAAGTACTGTCCTCTATCACCGCCGCATCTTCGCTTTTGTCTAAAATGTCGTTTTTAAATGCTTTGTAAAACACCTGAGAGATTAGCTCGTTGTTCTCCTGCCCGCCGTTTCCGTGTGCTAGGCTTATTGTTTTAGTCACAATTAAACTCCCCTCTATCTTCTCATACAACTTTGCGTTTTTTTCTACTTAAAAATATTCTTCTAAAATCAGTTTTTTAATTTCTTTTCTGATTATCTATCGTTAATAAAATTTGACATTTCTTCAATGCTAAAATTAGGATTTTTACGATGTGTCATAGCATGACAGTTCGGGCAAACAGGTCTTAAATCATTTATTGGGTCTAACTTATACTCTTTCCTTATTTCAGATAATGGTTTGATATGGTGAACATGAATAAAGTTTTTTCCAATATCTCCATATACCTTTTTAAAATCAAAACCACAAACATAACATTGATAGCCGTAATGATTTATGCACTTTTGTCTGCCTCTTTGATCTCGCTCATAAAAATTGATTGTAACTTGTTTGACACTTCCCTCGACATAAGTTTGATCACTATTAGTATCTACTTCGTCTGGATATATAATTTTATTAAAATTTTCATTTTCTAGAATTTTAATATTGTAATTTTGTTCTTTTGCAAAGTGAATCATATTATCAATATTTCCACTACTATTATCCCATTGGGTAGTAAAATATAATTCCTCTTCATTATAAGGAGTGGGAACGCCATATTTTCCTATTCCAAAATATCTTTCATCTTTTTTTGAATCTTTACCTGCATAATTGTTATACCAATTGTAAAAATCTTTTTTATTGAAAATAACTTTTCTTTTACTCCTCAATCCAGATAATTGTTTATGAATATAAACATTATTAAAGATTTTTTGTAATTCTTTATAGCTTTTGTTTGGATTAACACTTAAATAATATTTAAAAATATCAAAACAAAGCTTTCCTAAGCCATTTCCATTGTCACCTGCAACATTACCATTTTTTTTATATTCTTTATTGTTAAATACTATTTTCACAACATCTCCCTTGCCCTTTATTTTGTTTAACCATCATACAGCAATCCATGCACAAAAAGCCCAAACTTTAATCTTTTATCATCTCTTGCCTACAATTCTCTGTTTCATAATTTAGGCAAATTCTCTCTAAAAATCACCAATATTTCTATCTGCGTCTCTGAAACGCTGTAAATCACAGAGTATCCTTGATAGACCAGTTTTCTAGTGTTTGCTGCGAGTTCTTCTGTGGGTCTTCCTGCTTTTGGAAAGCGTGAGAGCGTTTGGATAATATAGTTTTTCATCTTATCCAAGTACCTGTCGGCTACATGTTCATTTTTTGTTTGTTCAAAAATATATTTTGCTTGTTCAACTAAGTTGGCAACAGCAGTTTTTGAAAAAACTATTTTATGCACGATATGACTTTTTTGCTATCTCAAAAGCATCGTCAATGTCTAAAAAATCGCCCTTTTGAATCTCTTTTATGGCATTTTGGACATCTTGTTTTATTTTGGCATGTGTGGCATTGTATTCATCGAGTGAAATAATTACGACGGACTTATTGTTTTTTGTAGTTACTATCACCTCTTCGTGATTGTCACATACATCTTCTATAATATTTTTTAGATTATTTCTAGCATTTGTGTAGTTTAGAGCTTGCATTTAGAAACCTTTTATGACAGGATATTGTCATTATAGCAAAATATAATCATTATTTATCGTTTTTTATCTTCTCATACAACTTTTTGTTTTCTTCCTGCGTAAACTTCTCTATCTTTTTATACAGCTTCTCTTTTACGCCGTAGCTACGCAGTCTCTCCAGTCCGTTGTAGTTGTCGTTTATCGCGCCCAAAGCGTATTTTATATCCGTTAAATTCTTTATCTTCTTCTCATCTTTTGGTATGCTGTTTTTCTCTACGTAGAGCCTCTTTTTTATGTAGATTCTATATTTGTGCAGCTTCTTTTTGTCAAACTTTGGAAGCTTCATCGCAACCAAATTTTGCTTTTTTTCTTCCTCTGTTTTTTGCTCTGCGCTATTTGGGATTTTTAGATTTTTGAGGTATTTATGAAGCTCGTTTATCTCTTTTTTTCTGCCACCCTCTTTTGCTTTTGAGGATATTTCCTCTAGTACTTTTTTTCTATACTTTTTTGGCAAAGACTCAAGATACTCATCAAAAAAGACATCGATATCTCTTATCTCATTACTCAAAGAGATGACCTTTTTTACACTTCTGGCAAATGTGCTCTCTTTGTCAAGCAGAGAAAAAAGCTCTCTGCACTTGATACGCAAAGAGTGGATATCATCGGCGCTTTGGAGGGATTTTTTTGTGAAACGGTTTATAAACTCTTTAAATTTTTCAAGTTTTTTAGCCAAAAGCGCATTTTCCATAAGCTACTCATCACTATTTTTAGGATAGTCAAACGAAAGGAGTTTTGCATTTTTTGGCTCAATATCCGACCATGTATCACACTCAAATCCTATCTCTACAATGCCGCATGTCGGGATATTTTCTTCATGATGTACATAATAATTCGCCAAATCGTTCAAAGAGGGATTGTGCCCTACCAAAAAAGCCGCAGAGTTTTTATCATCAATCGCTATTAAAATTTTGCAAAGTTCATCAACGCTTGATTCATAGATATTTTCATCAAATAGAATCTTTTTTTTGTAGCCAATCTCTTTGGCAATTATCTCAGCAGTCGCTTTCGCCCTTTTTGCGGGACTAGAGATGATGATGTCGGGCATTACGCCCTTTTTTTTGAGCCGCTCACCCATCATAGGAGCATTTGCTTTGCCTCTTTTGCTCAGAGCTCTCTCAAAGTCATTTAACTCTGCATCACTCCAGCTCGATTTTGCATGTCTGATAATGTATAGCTTTTTCATCTCTCATCCCATCGGGTACATAATCTCTTGCTGCACCGCTTTTATCTCACTCATAGTCTCTTGGCTAAGTGTTACATCAAGCGCAGCTAGTGACTCATCCATCTGCTCTATGTTTCTAGCCCCGATGATCGTTGAAGCGACAAACTCAAACTGTTTTGAATAAGCCACCGCCAAAGTCACGGGAGAGATTTCAAGCTTTTTTGCTATCTCAACATAACGCTCGGTAGCTTTTAGAGTTTTTTCATTGACGAACCTTGCAGCTTGTGAGTTTAGACGGGTGCTTTTACTCAACATGTAGTCTGAATAACGCGCATTCTCAGGATAAAACTCGCCGTTATACTTACCGCTCAAAACGCCACCTGCAAGCGGAGAGTACGGCAGAAGCGATATCTGCTCTCTTTTGCAGACATCTGAGAGCTCATCCAAAAAGCGAGGATTGTTGAGTGAAAAGTTGTTTTGAATGGACTCAAATCTTGCTATACCCAGCCTTTTTGAAGTCTCGTTTGCTTTTGTAAGTCCGTAAGCCGTGTCGTTTGAAGTTCCGATGTATCGCACCTTGCCCTCTTTTACCAGCTCATCAAACGCCCTCAGAGACTCTTCAATAGGCACGACAAAATCAGGCCAGTGCATCTGATATAGGTCGATATAGTCGGTCTGCAACCGCTTCAAGCTCCCCTCTATAGCTCTTTTTATATGAAACGAGTCAATCGCCGTATAGCCATGGCGGATTGGCGGAACAAACCAGCCGTTTGCCGCACCTGCGACCTTTGAAGCTAAGATGATGCTCTCTCTTGGTTTGCCCTTTAGCCATTTTCCCACAATAGTCTCGGTAACGCCTGCATATTTTTCATCAGGCGGGACGGGATAGAGTTCTGCTGTGTCAAAAAAGTTAATCCCTCTATCATACGCCTTGTCCATGATTTTAAAAGACTCCGCTTCATCGCTCCAAGAACCAAAGCTCATAGTCCCCAAACAGATTGGAGTAACCCTAAGTCCTGTTTTTCCAATGTATCTGTATTTCATATAAAAATCTCCATCTTAAAAATTTGTAAGTTCATTTGCAATCATTTCCGCTTGTTTGAGTACCGTTTCAGTCGCCAACATTTGCATATCCGGCGGATAACCAAACTGTCGCAGAGTTCTTTTAACTATAACTTTTAATTTAGCTCTGACACTCTCTTTGATAGTCCAATCAATAGAAGCATTTTCTCGCACCCTCTGAGTCAAAACAACGGCAAGTTCTCGTAAAACATCTTTGCTCATAAGCTCTTTTGCGCTTTCGTTATTTGCAACTGCCGTATAAAATGCATATTCAAAATCACTTAAACCCATCGCTTTTGGCTCTTCATCCATCTTGTGAATATCTTTACTGAGTTTTATTAACTCATCTATAACTTCAGCTGCGGTGAGTATTTTATTTTGATATTTTTTGATAGAATTTTCTAACATCTCCATGAGTGTTTTACTTTGAACAAAATTTGTTTTCATTCTAGTTTTTATCTCATCGTTAAGTAGTTTTTTTAGTACTTCAAGAGCTATATTTTTATGCTTCATTCCTTGTACTTCTAGTAAAAACTCTTCAGATGCCAGGAATAATAGCACCAAAAATAAAATTACTGCCGGAAGAATGAATTTTTTGCTTTTTAAAAGTTTGATTTCTATTTGCAGCATTTAAATTTGTTTTAGAAGTTTAAGGATTGTTGTTTTCTTATTTTTTGAGTTTTTATGAACAGTCCCGATTATTTTCCCTTCATGCATTACAAAATAGGTTGCTTCTACTGTGCTAATTTCATTCAAAAGATGCGTGGAAAGAAAAATATATTTTTCCTGATGCAATAATTTAGAAATAAGCTGAATAAGTATTTCTATACCAAGAGGATCAAGACCGTTAAATGGTTCGTCCCAGAAAATGAGATTTGGATTACCAAACAACGACAAGGCCAAACTGAGACGTTTTTTCATTCCGGTTGAAAGGTTTTTAAACATCTTTTGTTTTGCTTGTTGAAGTCCCCAAAACGAAAGCCATTTTTCTATTTCGCTTTTCGGTACTTTTTTAATAAACCTGGAAATTTCCGCAATTCCCTCAACGGTAAGATATGGCTCGGTTTTAAAAGGTTCAGTTGATATTCCAGTGAACGCTTCAATCTTGTTGCCCTTTGCAGTATTGTTGAAAACAATTTCTCCGGAACTGGGTAAAATTAAGCCATTTATTAGATTAAAAAGAGTTGTTTTCCCGGAGCCATTTGCACCGACAAAAATGTACAATCCGGGTTCGTTAATTTCCAGTTTGATATTATTAACTGCAACCAGGCTGCCAAACTGTTTTGATAATTGATTAATTTTTATCATGCCTGCTTGCGTTTTCTTCAAATTGGATTTCCATTGATTTTTCCCATTCCATCTCTTTTATAAATTTTTCTTCAACTGGATTTTCCTTTAATACATTGTAATTTTTCCAAAAATCTACATTGTAAGGATAGTTTTTCAGATATGTGTTTTCATTGTTTGCCAATTTCTCGCGGTATTTTATTTTGTCGAATTGCTTGCGGTCAGTTTGTATATGTATTACAAGTAAAATTTCTTCAGCCCATTGCCTTGTTTTCACTATTATATCTTTCCTGTTTCCATTGTCGTTTTCAAATTCCCCAAATGCCCCATTGGGCGTCGAAACACCGGTTATATATTTTAGATAATATTTCCCGTCTATCTGTTGATAACAAATCTCATTTGGCGTTTTGCTTCTTTGGTTTGATTCTAATTCAGGCAACTGAGAATTTTCATGTGGCCAGCACATTTGTTCAATTTTCAAAATAGCAAAATCCTTTGCGTTAATATAAAAGTAGCCTCCACATTCTCCATGCTGTTTACGTTCGGTAACCCGTTTGCCATCGGGAAGCATCGCATTCCATATATATTTGATTTTATATACTTTAACAGAATCCA
>NZ_JAHYJB010000019.1 GCF_019429335.1 Sulfurimonas sp.
AAAAAATCCAAGAGAAATAAAAAATCATTCGGACACTTATGCTAAAATATCGCCACAGAAAATATCTCTTCTTCAACTGTCCGAATGAAACCGACAGAGGTGTCCGGATAAACCGTTATATGCATCTATACTCAAACTATTTCAAAACAACTTCGTCTTGACTATAAAAAATACAGTTCCCAATACCAAAACATAGAGCTTCAAGAGTTTAAAAACGCTCACGATAGATTTCTCATCATCGATGAAAAAGAGATATATCACATCGGAGCAAGTCTTAAAGATTTGGGCAAAAAGTGGTTTGCTTTTTCTAAGTTTGAGATGGAAGCTTTGGAGATTTTAGGAAGATTGAAATAAATTTTGTTTAAATATTTATATTTTGTGATAGCATTCGCTTAAAAAAATGATAAAGTTTTTGAGGGTTGAGAAGTGAGTGAGATAAACATAAAAGAACTACTTGATTTAGAAGTAGTCAAGCGCAACTGCGAGGGCGAGATATGCGAAGAGCGGCTAGACCCAATCATGGTTGCACACAGGTATAAAGACCCGAGTATCTCGCTTATATGCGCTCTTTTTGCTTATGGAAATGTTAAGCAGATAGTGAAGTTTTTAAACTCGCTTGATTTTTCGCTTCTTAAAAAAAGTGATGATGAGATAAGAGAGGGGCTGAAAAATCACTACTACAGATTTCAAAAAAGCGAAGATGTGGCGGCTCTTTTTATCGCCCTAAAACGCTTAGGCGAAAAAAGCACGATAGAAGATGTTTTTAAAATGGGGTATAGCAAAAACAGAAGTACGATAGAGGGTATAAACTCTCTTATAAAAACTCTGCAAGATATTTACCCGCACTCATCTACGGGGTATAACTTTCTAATCTCTCAAGTAACTCTAAAAACAAAGGGAGCAGGGGCGTTGAAGCGGTGGATGATGTACTTGCGATGGATGGTAAGAGAGGATAATATCGACATGGGTTTGTGGAGCGGAGTCGATAAAAGCGACCTTATTATTCCGCTTGATACCCACACATTTAATGTCTCAAAAAAAATGGGGCTTTTGAATAGAAAAAGTTATGATTTACAAGCGGCCATTGAGCTTACATGTAAGTTAAAAGAGTTTGATGATAGCGACCCGCTAAAGTACGATTTCGCGCTCTACCGTATAGGTCAGGAGAAGCTCTCGCTGGTGTGAGAGAATCTTTCTCTCATTATAAAAAGAGCAACTGCCAAAATAACTGCGGATATGGAGGCAATATGAAACAAAAGAGTGCTTCCGTAGCCATCCCATATCCATCCCGCAGCACTTAGAGATATTAGTGTCGCAATGCCGACTGATGTGTAGTAAACTCCATATGCGGTCGCTTTTAAATCATAGGGTGCGGTGTCTGAGATGATGGCTTTAGCCAAAGAGTTAAACCCTCCCGCAAAAAATCCATATATGGCAAAACCAATCCAAACTCCGAGTATGCTCCCGCTAGACATCGCGATTGCCCCCAAGCCAAAAGCCAGATAGACAAAACAGAGCAGAGCCGCTTTGCCGAATTTGTCTGCAAGCCTGCCTATGGGGATTGCAAAAAAGGACTGCGTAAGATTGTACAGAGCATATGCAAGAGGGATTATTGCAAGTGAGAGCCCGTTGTCTCCCGCTTTTAATATCATAAATGAGTAGTTCATCGCAACCAAACTAAAGAGTGTTTGAAATCCAACCAGCCAATAAAATTGAGAAGGAAGCGCGCTAGGGCAAAAACGCCTCGTTGGAGAGGGCGTAAAGGGCACATTCGTGATTATAAAGATGAGAATTGCCATGGATATAAGCCCCGGAATAATACTGAGCGCGAAAATTGTTCGAAAGGTCGTTTCGCTCTCTCCGAGCCACCACAAAAGAGCAAAGGCACTCAACGAGCCGACCAGTGCGCCCGCTCCGTCCATCATCTTATGAAATCCAAACACAAAACCGCTAGAGCCTTTTGGCGTAGAGGCGCTGATAAGAGCATCTCTTGGAGCAACACGAATCCCTTTGGCAAGGCGGTCGCCTATACGGATGGTCATAATCATGGTCGCACTTTGGGCAAAAAAAGCGAGAGGTTTTATAAGGTTTGAGAGACCATATCCAAAGACGACGATACCTTTTCTTCGTCCGAGCCTATCCGAGTAGAAGCCGGAGAGTGCGATAAGCAGAGCAACAGAGAGTTCAGCAAGACCCTCGATGATGCCGATTTGTGTTTTGGTTGCATGTAAAAAACGCTCCAAAAAAATAGGCAACAGAGGAAGAATCATCTCAGTTGAGAAATCCGTAAAAAAGCTGTTAGCTCCGAGTCCGACTATGTTTTTGTTAAATGGCGTCTTTTTCATACTCTTTTTTTGCTGTGTTAAATTTTTTACCATTATACAAAAATTATCAATTTGTTGATTATAGCTATTTTGGCTATAATCCCTAACTATTTTTTTAAAGGATACTCTGATGGAGTGCGAATTCCCGACAATAAACTCAAACAAGCAAGAGATAAGAGAAATTTTTGATATAACTAAGACGATAGCTGTTTTAGGACTCTCTCCGGATGAGAGCAAGCCTAGCCACAGAGTGGCAAAATACCTTCAAGCGCAGGGCTTTAAGATAGTTCCTGTTTATCCAAAAGAGGAGACAATCCTTGGCGAAAAGGTTTACCGCTCACTCTCAGAGATTCCTTTTGCAGTTGATATGGTAGATATTTTTAGAAAGCCAAAAGAGTTGGATAATGTTGCCGATGCATGTATAGCGCGCGGCGATGTAAAGGTATTTTGGGCGCAAAAAGAGATAGTAAACAATGAAGCCTCAGCTCGTGCAAAAGCTGCAGGCATGAGAGTTGTTCAAAATATGTGTACGATGGTAGAACATCGTGATTTGCAAGAGGAGGCGTAGTTGTTTGACGTAAAAAAGATATATGAGGCAAGAGAGCGCATAAAAGATGTCGTAGTTGACACTCCGCTCTCATACGCTCCTCATCTTAGCGAAAAATCAGGATGTCATGTCTACCTCAAAAAAGAGAATCTTCAAGTAACAGGCGCATTTAAAATCAGAGGCGCGTATAATAAAATAGCAACTCTGAGTGATGCGCAAAAAGCTTGCGGAGTTGTGGCGGCAAGTGCAGGAAATCATGCTCAGGGAGTTGCACTCTCAGCATCAAAATTCGCCATAAAAGCTGTAATTGTTATGCCGGAATCAACACCTCTTACAAAAGTCAACGGCGTAAAAAACTACGGTGCAGAGGTTATTTTGCATGGAGCAAACTACGATGAGGCTTACGCATATGCAATCGAGCATGGAAAGAAGCATTCGCTTACTTTTGTGCATCCGTTTGAAGACGAAGAAGTTATAGCTGGGCAGGGTACTTTAGCGCTTGATATTTTAGATAAGTGCCACGATTTGGATGCGGTTGTCATACCTGTCGGCGGCGGCGGGCTTATATCGGGCATGGCGGCTGCGATTAAGAGCGTAAATCCAAAAATCGAGGTTATCGGAGTAAGCGCAAAGGGTGCTCCTGCACTTAAGAACTCGTTCGACCTTAAAACTGCTGTAGACAGCCTGAGTGTTAGAACAATAGCAGACGGCATTGCCGTACGTGACACTTCGCCGATTACTCTTGGCTACATGTTAGAGAGTGTAGATAGGATTATAGGCGTAGATGATGAAGAGATTGCAAGCGCGATTTTGTTTTTGCTTGAGAAGCAGAAGCTCGTTGTTGAGGGCGCAGGAGCCGTCGGTGTTGCAGCGCTTTTACATGGTAAACTTGAACATCTGAAGGGCAAAAGAGTAGCTATTGTTCTTAGCGGCGGTAATATGGACGTAACGCTTCTCTCCGTTATCATAGAAAAAGGTTTATTAAAATCAGGCAGAAAGATGAAGCTGACGGTTACCTTGGTTGACAAACCGGGTTCGTTGATGCGTTTTACTCAAATACTTCAAGAGCTTAATGCAAACATAGTACATATTGCATACGACAGAACTTCCATCTCGCTTGATTACGGGGACGCAAACGTAACGGTACATGTAGAGACAAAAGGCGAAGAGCATCAGCGGATTATACATAGAGTATTAAGAGAAGAAAATTACATAAGAGACTAAGCATAAAATGAATCCGACAAAGAGAAGCAATTTTGATGAAGCAGTTATTTATACGCAGATTCTAAACCCTAAAACGCTTCTGGTTGTTGATGCTTTTACTACAATAAGATATCTCAACATCGAAAATCTAAGTGTAAAAGAAGAGCAGAAAATGGCGATTTTGCATCCGAGATACTCCACAAAAGTAATCTCTTTTAGTGAGGATGGCAAATATTTTGCTTCAATCTCTCAGGATGCGAAAGAGTCAAGACTTTACGATACACAGAGCAAAAAAATAGTTGCAACAGTAGAGAGGCATCAGGGAGATGTCTCCTGTGTAGGCATTGACCCAAAAAACAGGTACATGTTCTCCTGCGGAGATGACGGTATGATATTTGGGGTAGATATAGAGACTGCACAACTCGCCTTTACACTTCCAAGACACGTAGACTCCATAAATGACATAGCTTTTAGCAGTGACGGCAAGTTTGTCGCAACGGCAAGCTATGACAAAAATATCTCGCTCTATAATCTCTCAATGATGGTGCCAAAGGGTAAACTAAAAGCGCACTCGGCACCCGTTTTAAAGTTGCAGTTTTTAAACAATAACAGACTCTTTAGTATAGATAAAAACAGTGGCGCAATTGTCTGGGATTTAAATAGCTCAAAAGTAATCTGCAGGCTAAAAGGTATCCATGACGATATCACCGAAATAGCAGTAGGCTATGACGGCGCACTGCTTTTTTTAGGCACAAAACTAGGATATATCCTTGTCTATGACTTAAGCAGCTATGAGATGATCTCAAGAAGATATGTGAAACTAGAGAGTTCAATTACTGCGCTTAATTTTGATGAAGAGAGGGATGAGCTGATTGTCGGAGCGGATAACGGAGATTTGTATTTTTACTATATTTTTAATAACGAGAAGCACTTTGTTGAACTGCTTAAAGAAAAAAAGTATGCCGAGATGCTCCAATGCATTGAAGAAAATCCGCTTTTAAAATACACAAAAGCGTCCAAAATATTTGATACAATTTGGGAAAAAACTGTTCAAAGAGCAAAAAAACTTCTTGAAAACAGCGATAAAACCGCTGTTTTAAATCTGTTTGAAAGCTTTAACGATATTCCTGCAAAAAGGCAATTTGCACAAAAACTTATCCAAGAGTATGGGGAGTATGACAAGTTTCTGTTTTTTGTAAAAAACAGAAAAAACGCGCTGGCTTATGCTCTGGCAAACGTTCATCCGGTCTATAAAGAAACAAAAATTTATAAAGCCATGGAGACGGAGTGGAGAAATGCATTCTCACTTGCAAAAAAATATCTTCTTGATGAAAAACTCGGATACAAAGCCCAAGAGATTTTAATGCCATACAGAGGAATAAGCGAAAAAACGGTGCTTATCCAAGAGTTGGTGCTAAACGTACATGTATATAAAAGATTTAGAACGGCAGTAGCGCAAAAGGAGTTTAAACTCTCGTTTGAGTTGGCAAAACAAAACCCTTTTTTAAAAGAGTATCCTGAGCATAAAGCCTTGATTAAGTACTCAGACTCACTCTATATGAAAGCTCAAACACTCCTCGGCAACGGAGATACTCACTCTGCCGTGAAGATATTCCGTGTTTTGCTTGATTTTGATGATTTCAAAGATGAAGCAAAAGAGATTATTTCGGATATAGAAAATAGGCACAAGTTCTTTAATGCGGTAGAAGCAGAGGATATGATACTGTCGTACAATCTCCTGGAGAGCTCTTTGTCGCTTAAAGAGACCAGTGAGGGACAAAAGCTCCAAAAGCAGTGGGAGCGCGATTTAGCAAAGGCAAAAGAGTATGCTTCTAGTTGCGATGTGGATGGAATAAAAGCCTCTTTAGAGAGCTACATGAAGATAAAATCTAAAAATATGGATATGGCCTCTGTTTTATCTCAATGCTACATCAATGAGCTCTCCTGCGCAATAAAAGATAACAAAGAGCAGAAAAGCTTAGAAAACGGCATAAAAAACTACCTTTTATACTATGGATTGGATGAAAAAATAGGAGAAATTTTTACAATTTTTCAAGCGCAGTATCCGGAAACAAAACTAAACATTGAGTCCCAGACGCAGGGCTCTATGAACGGCTGGAGACCATCCATGATAGTTAATTCAATATTAGAGTGAAAAATTATCTAATTATTTAACTTGCAATATAGCTCATTTTATATATAATTGGCGAATTTTTTATAAGAGGAGACTTTTCATGCAGATAAGTGGCGCGCAGATGGTCATTGAAGCTTTAATTGCAGAAGGGGTAGATACAGTATTTGGCTACCCTGGCGGAGCAATTATGAATGTCTACGACGAAATTTATAAACAAAATAGTTTTAAACATATATTGACTAGACATGAACAAGCTGCCGTCCATGCTGCAGAGGGCTACTCAAAAGCGAGCGGAAAAGTAGGTGTTGCCATGATAACGAGCGGTCCCGGCTTCACAAATGCCGTAACCGGACTTGCCGATGCGTATATGGACTCGATTCCGTTGGTCGTTATAAGCGGACAGGTTCCCATGAGCCTAATCGGTACGGATGCGTTTCAAGAGATTGATGCTGTTGGAATAAGCCGCTCTTGTACAAAACACAACTACCTTGTAACCGACGCTAAGGATTTGGCACGTGTACTAAAAGAGGCGTTTTATATTGCCGCAAGCGGTCGTCCGGGTCCTGTACATGTAGATATTCCAAAAGATGTCACTGCACAGATTGCGGAGTTTAACTACTCTTTTGAGCTTGATTTGGAGACTTACAAGCCACATGTGAAAGGTAATCCTCGCCAGATTAAAAAGGCGATGGAGGCTATTGCAAAAGCGAGACGTCCTCTCTTTTACCTTGGCGGCGGTATCGTAAACTCAAATGCGGCTTATGAAGTAAGAGAGCTGGTGCACAAAACGGGAATTCCTGCTGTTGAGACGTTTATGGCGCGCGGCGTACTTAGTCATGATGATGAGCTCTTGATATCTATGCTCGGTATGCACGGAAGCTATGCGGCAAATATGGCTATGAGCGAGACTGATTTGGTTATCGGTTTGGGTGCTAGATTTGATGACCGTGTAACAGGCAAAATCTCGGAATTTGCAAAAAATGCGGGTGTTATACATGTTGATATTGACCCTGCAAGCATCTCAAAACTTGTTATCGCTGATTATCCGATAGTCGGAGACGTTAAAAACGTAGTAAACGAAATGCTTGAGCAGTCAGCTTTAATCAATCCTGTAAAATATGCATCTTGGAGAGAGACAATAAGAAATTTTGACGAACTTCATCCGCTGGCATATCATGAAGATACCGACAGACTCAAGCCGCAATGGGTTATACAGAGGGTAGGTGAACTTTTGGGCGATAGCGCAAATATATCTACAGACGTTGGGCAGCATCAGATGTGGAGCGCTCAATTTTATCCATTTACACGTCCTCGTCAATTTATAAGTTCCGGAGGACTTGGAACTATGGGGTTTGGTTTTCCAGCGGCCATGGGTGTAAAAGTTGCATCACCTGAAAAAATAAGCATCAACTTTACGGGGGACGGCTCTATTCTAATGAATTGTCAAGAGCTTATGACGGCAGTTGAGAAGAAAATACCTGTTATAAATATTATTTTAAATAACAACTACCTCGGCATGGTTAGACAGTGGCAGACGCTTTTTTATGATAAACGCCACAGCGAAACAGACTTGAGCGTTCAGCCTGATTTCGTAAAGCTTGCTGAGGCATTTGGCGGTATCGGTTACAGAGTTACTACAAAAGCTGAGTTTGACGTGGCTCTCAAGGAGTCGGTTGAGAAGAATATTGTTTCTTTTATAGATGTAGTAGTTGAGAGATTGGAAAATGTTATGCCTATGGTTCCTGCTGGGGGATCACTTTTTAATATGATGTTATTAGAGAAGAAGGAGAAAAAATAATGCAAGACGAAAACGCAAGAAGAGTTATCTCTGTCATAGTGGTTAACGAAGCAAGTGTATTGTCACGTATAACAGACCTTTTCTCCGGACGCGGGTATAACATCACATCGCTTACCGTTGCACCGATACCTGAGAGCAGATACTCTAGGCTAACTATCGTAACGTCAGGTTCAATCCGTGTGATAGAGCAGATTACAAAGCAGCTTCATAAACTTATTCCTGTTTTAAAGGTGTATGAGCACGCTGATTTGGTTGAAAAAGAGATGACGCTTATAAAGTTTCCTGTATCTGAGAATATTACCGATATAGCGACTCTTTGCGCCGCATATAACGGCAAAATTGTCAACGTCGGAGAGAATATTATAATCGTGATGGTTGCTGATGAGCCAAAAAGAGTAGACAACTTTTTAAAAATAATAAACAAATATAATCCAAAAGAGATTGTAAGAAGCGGTGCTGTAGCACTAGAGAGATAAGCTATGCTATTTAGCGATGTCGCTTCTTATCTAAAACTAGAGCTTGTAGGCGAGGATTTAGAGCTAGACTCCATGAATGAGCTCTCACTCTCATCATCTTCTCAGCTTGCATTTGCCACTCACAAAAAATACTCCTCAGAGCTATCTTCCTCTAAAGCAAAAGCCTTTTTAATTACAAATGTATTGATAGAGTATCTTCCAAAAAATTCTTCATACATTATATGCGAAGATGTTTCCATTTCGATGGCGCAGGCTACAAAGCTTTTTAGCAAAAAACCAATAGAGGCTGGAGTTGCTTCTGCAAAGATAGGCGATAACAGCTATATAGACGGTATGGCAAAGGTTGAAAACGGTGCAGTAATAGGCTCAAACGTTACAATCCTTGCCGGTGCTTATATCGGTACAAATGTACATGTAGGCGACGATACTATCATCTATCCAAATGTTACTATCTACAGAGACTGCGTAATCGGAAAAGAGTGTATTATCCACTCTGGAAGCGTAATCGGAGCTGATGGGTTTGGTTTTTCGCATACAAATACCGGTGAACATGTAAAAATATACCAAAACGGAAATGTCATCATAGAAGATTGTGTCGAAATCGGCGCAAACTGTGCGATAGATAGAGCAGTTTTCAACTCTACTATAATCAGAAAAGGGACAAAAATGGACAACTTTATCCATATTGCGCACAACTGCGATATCGGTGAGCACTCTGTTTTTGTTGCTCAAACGGGAGTGGGCGGCTCTACAAAACTTGGACGCAACTGCGTAGTGAGCGGTCAGAGTGCATTTAGTGACCACTTAAGTATTGCTCCTTTTTCAACATTTACAGCTAGAAGCGGAGTTACAAAAAACATTACAGAGAGTGGCGGTGTTTACAGCGGATTTCCGCTTATGAGCCACAGAGAGTGGAAAAGGCTTCAGGTAAGGATAGCAAAGCTAAACAATTAGGAGAAAAAATGGATTTAAAAAAGATAGCAGAGATTTTAAAGTGTGATTTTGGCGGCGAGAACTTTGAGATAACAAAGATGAATACACTTCGGGATGCGACAAAAAGCGAGATATCTTTTGTTGCAAACTCAAAATATGTCAAAGATATACAAAGCTCAAACGCGGGCGTAATCATAGTAGACAAATCTACAAAAGAGTTTGTTCCTGAGTGTTGTGTCGCTTTAGTGGTTGAGAGCCCATACTGGGCGATGGCCACACTTTCAAAATATTTTGCTCCTTCAATAGAAGACAATACGCTCCCAGCACCTATGATAGGAGAGGGCAGCACTATCTCTCCAAAAGCGGAGATAGCAAATGGTGCAGTAGTTGGCAAAAACTGCACGATTATGGCTCACGTTTATATCGGTGCAAATTCTCAAATCGGCGACAACACTGTAATATATCCAAGCGTAGCCGTATATAGGGACTGCAAGATTGGCAGCAACTGTATAATCCATGCAAATTCAACTATCGGTAGTGACGGTTTTGGTTTTGCTACAAACAAACTGGGTGAACATAGAAAAATTTACCAAAACGGAAATGTAGTAGTAGAAGACGATGTTGAGATTGGAAGCTCAACAGCCATAGACAGAGCAGTTTTTGGAACTACCCTTATAAAACGCGGCGTTAGAATAGACAACCTTGTTCAGGTAGGGCATAACTGTGTTGTCGGCGAATATTCAGTTCTTGTCGCCCAATCAGGCATAGCGGGCTCAACTACTTTAGGAAGAAATATCGTCTTAGGAGGACAGAGTGCCATTGCAGGACACCTAAGTATTGCTCCTTTTACTACAATGGCCGCTAGAAGCGGTGTTACGAAGAGTATCAACGAGAGCGGCTTAACATTTGCAGGGTTTCCTCTGATGGAACACAGATTATGGTTAAAACTTCAGGGTAAAATTGCTAGACTAATAAAGCAGTAACTTAACATAAAGGATTTACATGTCAAAAACAATTGTGCTAAGCGGAACAAAAAAAGGTGTTATCTCGGTAACTAAAATAGATGAACCTTACGGTAAAGAGAGTCACAGCGTTGCGAGTATCGGCATATCATTGGCAGGAAACACGGATGAGCCTGAGTGGAAAGTCCACATCCCTTTGGAAAATTTAGATGAAGTTATAGAGGCTCTAAAAGAGTTAAAATAGTGATTTGCAAGAGTTGGAGTTTAGTTGAAAAAAAAGTTTTTAATCTATCTTCTGTTCTCAACGCTTCTCTATGGAGAAAAACTTCATCTCCTTTTTGAGGGCAACAGCAAAATATCCTCTAGTGAACTTTATAGCTCTTTGGAGCTATATGAACCCTCTTTCTTCGAGTTTTATGTAGACAAACCATCCATTGAGTCCAGCAGCATAGATTTAATACTCCAGAGCATAAAAGATTACTATAAAACCAAAGGCTTTTTTCATGCAGATGTTTCATATTTAAAAGATAAGAGCGCCATCAGGGTAAAAGTAGATGAGAAATCACCCATAATAGTAAAAAATATATCAGATATCTCTGATATAAAATTAGATGAGACGATACCGTTTAAAGTAGGGGATATATTTGACGCCGATAAATTTACGCAGAGTAAAAAAGATATAAAGCTTTTATATGCAAATTCCAACTTCTGCAACGCTTCCATAGATGCCAAAGCGTGGATAGACATTGAGTTAAACGAAGCTCACCTGAAATATGAATCAAGCAAAAATAAAAAGTGCTATTTTGGCAGAGTGAAGATAAATGCGTCAAAAGATATTGACGAAGAGATTATAAGGTCCATTTTGTATATAGACGAATATGAGACTTTTAGTGTAAATAAAATTACAAGAAGCTACGAGGAGCTATATTCGCATGAGGGAGTCTCAAAGGCGGTAATAGAGACAAATGTCGTTAATGAAAATATCATAGATGTTAATGTAGAGGTAGTTCAGAATGAAAAACCGCTGAGATTTGAGTTTGGCATCGGTGCAAGCAGTGATGAGGGTGCGATGGTTTCAACTGGCATTATGGATAGAAATTTTTTAGGAAATTTGAGGGTGCTTAGCCTTAAGGCAAGGGTTGCAGAGATAAAACAAAATGTAAAACTCAACTTTGACATGCCGCTTGCGGGGAGAAATTTTACGGGCTTTGAGACAGGTTATGAAAATGAAAAGTTTCTAGGTTTTAAAGAGTACAAGTTTTACTCAAGTGCATATCTGAAGCAAAAAAGAGCAGAGCACACTTTTGGAGAGTCTATTTTATTTGACTCTATAAAAACATACGACAGCGAGGATGAACTTCTTTTTCCTCCTCTTCGTCTTTTTATAATCTCTCCAAAATTTGAGTATGGCTTTGACACCAGAGACAAAATACTAGAGCCTACAAAAGGTTACTTTATAAACGGTGAGGCCAGCGGCTCGCTAATGGGAGCTCTCTCTGATGCTACTTATCACAAATTAAGAGCAACAGCCGGTTATATTCATAGTTTGCAAAACAGTATCGCGGCTTTTAAAGGTACATATGGAACGCTGAAGTTGGTTGACGGGGATATTCCTGCATCTTATCGTTTTTTTGCGGGAGGGATGCACAGCAACCGCGGATACGGCTATAGGGAGCTTGGTCCGACAAACGCCAAAGGAGACCCGATAGGATTTGATTCTATTTTGGAGTTTACTGCCGAGCTTAGATTTAAAATTTACGGCAATTTTAGAGGGGTCGTGTTTAACGACAACAGCTACTTGGGGGAGAGCGGCTCGCCAAATTATGGAGATGGATACAACAGTGTCGGGTTTGGTTTTCGTTATGTAACGCCTATCGGTCCCGTTGGCATTGATTTTGGTTTTGATGTAGAAAATCCTACAAAACAGTATGCAGTGCACTTTCATATAGGAGAATTGTTTTGATAAAAAAAATATACATTTTTTTACAAAAGAGTACTCTGTTCCTTCTCTTTCTTGCCTCTTTGTCTGTTTTTATATTTTTTCAAAAGGATGTTGTTCCTTTTTTGGCGAACAAATATTTAAAAGAGTCCTTGATTGAGTACTCTTCAATTAAAGGGAGTCTGTTTAGGGGCGTAGAGATTGAGGATTTTAGATACAAAGAGAGTATCAGAGCAAAAAAACTCAATATAAAATATAACTTTTTCTCTCTCCTTGGACCGACACCCAGAATTGCTCTAGTAGAGGCAAATGGAGTCTTTATTGACCTAAAGGGGCTTTTAGATTCAAAGAAAAGCGAAGATTCATCCTCCGATTTTGCGTTTAATATATCTGCAATAGAGATTAAAGATGCAACGCTCATCTACGGTGACGAGAGGGTGGATTTTGATTTCAGAGGCTCAAATCTTAGCTACAGAGATGTTATTGACATTGAGAGTGTAGAACTTAATTTAGAGTCAAAATATGGCAATTTAAAGCTAAGAGGAGATGTTTTAGCAAGCTCACTTGTAGCAAAATCTTATCTCTTGCCATCAGATGAGATACTCGCCGAATATGCAGGCTTTTTAACCTACTTACCGAAGAAGTTAGAAGTTGATGTGAAAATAGATCAACATAAGATAAATCTAAAAGCGTATATAAAAAATATCTTTTTTAACGATGTGCCAAAGCTCTTGCTACAGGATGCACATGTAGATTTTTCATACTACCTAGATGATGGTAGTCTGGCTTTAAAGGCGGAGTATAAAGCCAAGTATGAAGAGTATGATGCGGCAGTTACGCAAAGCGCTTTTGTAGATAAAAATAAAAAAGCGACCTCGGATATAAAAGCAGAGATAACAAACGAGAAAAACACTCTGCCATTTGATGAGTTTGCACTGAAAATTGATTATGAAAACAACACTACAAATCTTCTCTTTAGTGCAAAAGATATAACTGCTAATCTCTCTACAAATGACTTTAAAAACTTTTCTCTAAGAGCAGATAGTATCTACGCAAAACTTGAGGGAGATATTTTAAAAGAGAGTGCCGAGACCTTTTTGCAGGCAAAAATCTACCCAAAAGAGGAGTTTTTAAGCTACAAAGAGTACAGCCTTGAGAGATTTTCAGATATTGACATGTATCTTTACCAAGAGAGTAAAAATATTGTGCTCTCACTTGATTCGGACATCATCTCTTTGACGCTTTTTGCAGATGATGAGAAGCTAAAGGGCTTTGCAAATTTAGGCTCTGCCTATTTTAAAGTAAGCGGTGATTTTGTAAGTAAAAAAGCAAAAATAGATACGAACATAGCCTCAGTTGACAAGCTGATGGAAGAGCTTTATATTAAGCCTGCGGAGCTCTTTTTTGATGCAAAAGTGGTTGCGCAAACAGAGCTTTTTTTCAAGGATAAGATAGAGCTGTATTCAAAAGTAAAAATACCCTCGTACACGCTTAGGCTTGATTCAAAAAATGAATTTTCAGAGATAGATAACTTTTTTGAGTTTTTCTACAAAGACGGCGAATTTACACTAAAAAAATATAATTTTGGCGTGCAAGAGCGCAGAATATACTCAGACAGACCATCCAAAGTTCTCTTAAACGACAATTACGATATTGAGTTTAAAGAGTTTTGGATATATGACAATCTTCTTCTAAAGGGGTTGCTTAAAACCTCTGATATGAGCGCGGATTTTTCGCTAAAGAGCGATAGTTTTAAGTATGAGTCACAAGATGCAAACGTAACTATAAAGGTAGATTTAAGGGCAAAAATAGAGTCTGACGGCAAACAACATGTAGATGGCGAAATAAAGATTTTAGACGGCGTGGTAATGTACGAGCCAAAAAAAGATTATACAATTTCAGATGAAGATATTATAATCATTCAAGAGATAAAAGAGCAGGATGAAAAAAACAACAGAGAGATAAATATACACGTTACTTCCGCAAAGCCAATAAAATACAAAATCAAAAATCTCTCTTTGACTTTTGTCCCAAATCTGCTGCTCTATCAGGAGATGGGCTCTTATATGCAGATATTGGGAGTTATCAGCATAAAAGAGGGCGAGGCAAATCTGGAAGATAAGATTTTTGAGTTTGACGAGAGCGAGATATACTTTTACGGCGGCAAAGAAGCAGACCCATATCTGAATCTGAACTTGCACCACTATACGACTGATTATATTGATATAGAGATATACGTTACAAACAAGGCTAGTTCGCCGGTTATTGTTCTCTCCTCAAAACCCGCAATGAGCCAAAACGAGATTCTGTCATATATACTTTTTGGCGAGAGTGCGTCGTCTATGTTTGACACTATGTCTGAATCGTCAAAAACACCTCTAAATACACTTCTCTTAGGTACGGGTTTGAAAAAAGCACTAAACAAAACAACGGGTGTAAAATTTGATACATTAAATATTCTGACAAACAGAGAGGGAACACTCGGCTATGAGGTTGGAGCGCGTTTTAACAAAAAAATTAGAGTGGTTTACAGAAATAATGAAATTTCAAGTCTGATACTTCAATATAGCTTAAACAGATCGATAAGAATAGATGTTGATGTAAAGGAGACCGGGCAGGGTGTGAGCATTATATATGTGAAAGATTTTAGCCTTCCGTCACGATAATAAATATTAACACTTCTTTGTTAGTTTTAACAATTTAAAATGTTTTTCTTATAATTTTAAATTCTAAGCAATATTTAATAAAACTTTATGAAATAATTATATAGGATATCGGCGTAAAGAGTGCATGTGTTTTTCATAAAGGGAGAATTTGAATTTTACTTTTTTAGAAGTCGAAGATAGTTGCTTGCTTGATAAGGTTTTCGCGTTTCGTTACAAAATTCTTTTAGAAATCTATCCTGAGTATATAGAAGCCTCAAACTTTTTGGATAACAAAGAGTTTGATAAATATGACGCTTATTCAGCGCATTTTGCAGCGATAGACAAAGAGGGTGAAGTTTGTGCAACCGTAAGGCTTATACACAACTCACTGCTTGGATATCCTACTGAAAACGGTATGAGATTTGACAACAGCATGTTTGAGAGAGATAGACTCGGTGAGATGTCAAGAATATTTGTGGATGCGAAATATAGAAATATTCAGACAACAAAAAAAGTGATAGAAGAGGTCAAGAAATTCATGTATATAAAAATGATGAAGCTAGGTATTGAGTATACTTACGGTTCACTTGAAGAGAGTTTTTTGAGACTTCTTAGAATTTATAAGATGAATTATGCAATAATAGGCGAAAAACAAGAGCATGGCTCTTTTGGTTTTCGCTATCCGTCTGTTTTATATACAAAGCAGTTGGGAGTGGACAACCCTCAAATTATAGAGTTATTGGAGGCTGGGCGTGAATTGTAATGTTTCGTATAGCTCTAAATTTAGAGTTATTCTGCCTCTGCTCATGTGTTTAACAACCTTAAGTGCCCAGAGCGATAATTTAATTGAATCAATTTCGGGCGAAATGGAACACTTCAATAAAGTGGCAACCGCTACAAAGCAAAATGAGCATTATCAGCCATATATAATCTCTGTATTTCAGGGATATGCGTTAGAAAAACTTGGCGTATCAAACCTAAAAGAGGCGTTGCTTTTAGTTCCTGGTGTTGATATGGCAACTGATAATTTTAATAACCAAACACCTACATTTAGAGGTTCAAACTCTGTTGCATACGGCCAGTCGAAACTTTTTATAGACGGCATATCGGTCAACAATCTATTCTTTGATGCCTACTCCGAATATCTCTCTTTTCCTATTGAGATGATTAAACGTATAGAAGTTGTACGAGGTCCAGGAAACAAAATAGACGGTTTTAACGCCTATGCAGGCTCCATAAATGTCATTACATACGCAGAGGATTTTAAAGGGTTTGAGTCAAACGATAAGCTTGTGTTTAAATATGGCTCGTATGACTACAAAATGGGAGGTTTTTTTAAAACCTATAAAACGGATAATTTGAAAATTTTTGTAGATTTTTTCTACCAAGAGGATGACAAAAAATTGTATGCCGGTCCAGATGGTCTCTCTCAGGGAGCGCTTAGTCTGCTTCCTGTAATTGACAATAGAGCATTATCTCAGACAGGTGATGCTCCATTATGGCTAAAAGAGTACTCGCTTGGGGCAAGCATCGAATATAAAGATTTTTCTCTCAAAGCGAGAATGTTGGAGCATACAAAAGGGAGCGCATACGGCATAAATCTTGCACTCCCCCAAGAGAGTGACAGAGTGAAACTTCCAAGCTACTATCTTGATTTGGGATACGCCAAGGAGATTGGAGATTTTGAAGTAAATATAAATGCAGGCATAAAATATGATGCATTTGACTCATACTCAAAGCTGGCTCCAGATGGACTAAATCTTGGTGTTATATTTCAAGATGGAATATATGGAGAGCATTTTGCCGCGCAGCAAACACTCTACCAATCCTCTTATCTTAAATATAGCGGGATTGACCGACATGTCATTACTGCCGGTTATCGCTTTACAAAAGAAGAAACCATAGATATGACATCAAAACTCTCAAACAGAGCGACCGGCGATGTAGAGCTTGTTGACTATACGGATACCTTGCCTTTTTTTGATAAAAATGCAGAGCGCAATATTTATATATTTTCACTGCAGGATGAGTTTCAATTCAGTGATGATATAAGTTTTATTTACGGCTTTAACTATGAGCAGACATCCTATAAAGATGCAGGCTTGGAACCTAGAGTATCAATGGTGTATCAGATGGATTCGGAGAATATTTTTAAAACCATGTACAGCCGCTCCCACAGAAATGCTTCATGGCAGGAGATGTTTACCATGTACAATAGTGCAAGAGTAGGGAGCACTGATTTAGAACCTGAAACAGTGGATGCCTTTGAGTTTGCCTATATTAAGAAATTTTCAGCCGATACATATCTGCAAACCAATCTTTTTTACCTTCTTAATAAAGACCAGATATATAACTCATCTATTGATCCTGAGTACAGAAATGTAGTAGATACTGATATTTACGGTTTTGAGCTTGAGTACAGAGGAAATCTCTCCTCTGATGATGAGTTGTATCTAAACTACTCTTATGTTAAGGGCAAATCTTATACGCAAGATGAGGGAAGAAGCGAATCAACTCCAAACGTGGCACATCATCTGGCTAAAGGGTACTATGTTTATAATCTGGGCAGCAACCTCTCTCTTAGCGGCGTTGTGAAATATGTCGGCTCTAAAGATAGAGTTTTTGGAGATACGCGGGAGAAGGTAAAGGCGTACTCCGCGATTGATTCTTCACTCTGCTACAGAGACCCAAAACAGAACTACAGTGCAACACTCAGCATAAAAAATATCTTTAATACGGATATTACTTATCCCTCGGCGCCAAATACATATATAGAAGATTATGCGCAAGAGGGAAGAACATTTTTAATAACATTGAAAAAGAGTTTTAGATGAAAAAAACAGTTTTGCTTTTTCTCGTTTTTGTAAATTTTGCCTACGGATACAGTTATGATGATTTATTGCTAAGGGCTCAAGCTTCAATATTTCCTAAAATCTTGCTTCTTGATAAAAAAATAGGAGATAAGCTTATAGATGGCAGGGTTATTTACACCATTGTGTATGAAAAAAATGATTACGATACGGCTCTTGAAATAAATAAATTCATAGATGCAAACTATAATGGACACTTTAATGGATATACTTATAAAATTAATCTGGTAGAATTTTCTGATTTGTCAAGTGCTACACGGGCATCTGTAATTTATTCGCTTAACTCAGATAGATATATTGAAAAAGTAGCTGATTTTGCTAAAGATAAGGGAATTGTTGCATTTTCCTATGATATTAAAAATTTAAAAGCAGGACTGCTGTTTTCATTGGTACTAGAGAAATCAACTGTTTTGTATATGAACAAAGAAAATTTATATATTCAAAAAATAGATTTTGTCGATTCTCTTTTGCGAATGGTTAAGTTTATAGATAAAGAGAATAGTTAGTTATATATTTTGCTTGCAGAGCGATATTTTAAATATATATATAAAAAAAGGTTGATTTGTGTCTATCAAAAATGGGGTGATTAATTCTCTTTCTACAAAGATAGTGACATCAATTGGTGTTGTATCGGTACTCATTACTTTGGTTATTTTCAGCGTTTCTGAAAAAATAACTAAAGATGCTTTTAGCGGTGTTGAGCTTGAAAAAGCTGATTTGATTGCAAGAACGATAGAACCGCTGATTGCTATCAATATCTATCTTGATATGCCTGAAAATATTGCCCAACTTGCACAACAGCTTATGGAAAATAGATATATTCTCTCAGTTAAAGTCCTAGATGATAAAAATAAAATTGTTAACGAAGTGGAGTCCGGTGAGTATCAAAAGGATATTGAGGACTCTTTTGTTGTGGAAAAAATCCTCAATCAGCCTAACTCTGCAAAACAGATAGGCAAATTGGTTCTTGTTTATTCAAACAAGAGGTATGTAGAGCTGGTTGACAAATATACAAACATGACAATTCTTCTGCTTTTGGCTCTTGCGGTCTTATTTATACTCTATGGATTATATATCAAAAAGATGCTCGCTCCTCTTGGGCAGATTGCAAAATTGTTAAAGCACTACTCGCCGGACAAAGAGGTAGATATTCCTTTTTTATCTCAAAATAATGAGATTGGGTTAATTTCAAATGCGCTAAACAGTATGCAGCAAAAAATATTGCAATATTCAAAAAAACAGAAAAATATAAATCACTACCTTGAAGAAAAAGTCAACGAGAAGACACTAGAACTTCGTGAACAGCTCTATATAGATACTTTGACCGAACTGCCGAATAGATTTAGCTTGTTAAATGATATTTTCAAGAGTCGCGAGGGTGCGCTGCTTGTTATTAATATAGATGATTTTAAAGAGATAAATGATTTTTTCGGACATGTTGCAGGAGACAATATTTTAAAAAAGTTTTCAAATAGACTGAAAAGTATGTTTAAAAACAATGAGCATATTAGACTAAAACGTCTATCGGGGGATGAGTTTGCCCTGCTGTTTATGCAAAAGCCGCCTCTGGAGGATTTTATAAAGAGTGCTGAGAAGTTAATCAATGACGTAGAAAAGATGATTTTTATTTATAAAAAAAATGAGATAAGCATAAGAATTACAATAGGCGGGGCATACCAGATAGAGAGAGCTTTGGAGAAGGCTGACATTGCTTTGAAATCTGCAAAAAGAGAACGAAAATCTTTTCTGCTCTATGATGAGAAGCTAAATATAGAAGAGCTCTATAAAGATAATATGGAGTGGGTTAGAAAGCTTAAAAAAGCTATTGAGCAGGATATGATTGTTCCATATTTTCAACCTATTTTTGACAATAAATCAGAAGAAATCGCCAGCTATGAGTGTTTGATACGCCTAGTGGAGAGCAACGGCAATGTTGTAAGCCCATATCTTTTTTTAACAATAGCTAAAAAAAGCAGAGTATATAGCGAACTGACAAGAATTATGATTGAAAAGAGCTGCCAACATTTTGAAAATATTGATTGCGACTTTTCTGTCAATCTCTCAGTAGATGATATATTAAATGATGAGATAGTTAATGAAATTAAACAAAAAATTAAAAAATACAGTGTTGAAAATAAGATTATTTTTGAGATTTTAGAATCAGAGGGAATAGAGAACTATGAAGAGGTTTCACTCTTTATAAGTGAGATGAAGAAGCTTGGCTGCAGAATAGCAATAGATGATTTTGGAAGCGGATACTCAAATTTTGAGCATCTTCTTAAGCTGGATATTGATTACATAAAAATAGACGGTACCTTGATAAAAAATTTAGACAAAGATGCTAATGCACAGGTTGTGGTTGAAACAATAGTAGATTTTGCAAATAGATTAAATATATTGACTGTTGCTGAGTTTGTTCATAATGAAGCAGTTTTAAAGAGAGTTAAAGAGCTTAAGGTAAACAGGTCTCAAGGGTTTTTTCTGGGAATACCGGAGGCTAATACAGACATCCACATGTTAAGACATGCAGATAGTAAGATTATTTTAAAATAATGATGGGAATTTTTACGTTTTTAATAAGCTTAGTTGTAAAGCTTCCAAAGAAAGCAGTTCTAAGTTTGCCATGGCTATAGGAACCGATTGCTAACATATCAATGCTATTTTTATCAATGCACGTTAAAAGAGTTTCAAGCGGTTCGCCGGACTTTTGTATAAATTCGCAATTGAGACTCTCATCTTTGATAAGCTCTTTTGCATGCGCTATCAACTCATTTGAGCTGTTTTGATTGCTGTTTATGTTTACAACGTATCTCTTTGTTTTATGCCCAAGCATAGGCGAAGAGGAGAGCTCTTCTAGGGCTTTTATAGAGCCGCTCTTGCCGTTAAATGCGACCATTACATTTCTTATAGGAGAGTACTCTCTGTTTACTAGAATTATAGGAGTATCGATATCTCTTATAATGTTTTCAACACAAGAACCTATCTCATCCTCTTTTTGCATATGTCCCATACCTGAAAAGCCGAATATTACTACTCTTAGTTTATTTTCTAGCTCTTTTAGGTTTTCATATAGCGTGCCGTGTCTTTGAGAGATTATAACGTCTGTATAACCTTTGGAAGTAACTCTCTCTCTTAGCTCTTTTAAGAGATCTTTTCCGTTGTTTATCCTATCTCTGTTTTTGTGTGCATCCTCAAGAGATAGCTCTTGAAGCAAATCATCTCGCTCGCCAAGGGCAATATTTCCTGAGAGATTTGTCACGGATGAGGCGTTTGGATGCTCTATGGTGTTTAGTAAAACCAGAGTAAGGTTAAGCTCTTTTGCTATATGAAGAGCATAATCGCATACCGCCTCTGAGTATTTTGAACCGTCAACACAAGCAAAAACTGCCTGCTCTATATTTTTTATATCTTGCATATTTAATGTCCTCCCATAACTTTTTCAATCTCTTCAGGTTTATCGTGTATTCCGAATCTGTCTATAATAGTGCTACTTGCCTGATTTTGACCTATTAGCGTTACGTTAGCACCTTCACGACGCAGTTTGATGACGACTTTATCAAGCGCATAAACGGCAGAAATATCCCAAAAGTGAGCTCTGGATAAGTCTATCATTATATTCTCTACAACTTCCTTAAAATCAAAGAATTCTACAAATTTATCTGCACTGTTAAAAAATACCTGCCCGACAATTTTGTATGTTCTTGTGTCTGTTGCCTCGTCATAATATGTCTCATTGTACATAAAGTGGCTGATTTTGTTTGCAAAGAAGAGGGAAGCTAGAAGCACGCCGACAAATACGCCAAGAGCCAAGTTGTGCGTCCAGACAACGACAACTACGGTCGCTACCATGACAACGTTTGTAGAGATAGGAAGAGTTTTTAGTTTTTTGATGCTTCCCCAGTCAAACGTACCGATTGAGACCATTATCATAACTGCAACAAGTGCTGCCATCGGTATTATAGAGAGCAGATCACTCAAAAATACAACCATAACCAGCAGATATACGCCCGCTAGAAGAGTCGAGAGCCTTGTACGTCCGCCTGATTTTACGTTTATAACAGACTGTCCTATCATAGCACAACCTGCCATACCGCCCATGAAACCGGATGCTATATTTGCTACGCCCTGACCGCTGCACTCTCTGTTTTTATCGCTCTTTGTATCAGTTAAATCATCCACGATTGTAGCTGTCATCAGAGACTCCAAAAGACCAACCATAGCCAAAGAGATAGAGTATGGCAAAATTATCATAAGTGTCTCAAGATTAAATGGAATCTGAGGGATTAGAAAAATCGGAAGCGTATCAGGAAGAGCGCCCATGTCACCGACATTTCTTACGTCAATGTCAAACAGTATGACCACCAGCGTGATAGCGACGATGGTTATAAGAGGAGACGGGAGGAGGGTTCCGATTTTTGGGACATATGGAAAGAGATATATAACAACAAGACCTGCGGCTGTGAGCGCATATACATGCCAAGTGACGTTTGTGAGTTCCGGAAGCTGAGCCATAAAGATAAGTATGGCTAGTGCGTTTACAAAACCTACAACGACTGCGCGGGGGACGAAGCTCATTAGCTGCCCGAGTTTAAAGTACCCTGCAATCATCTGCAGTATTCCTGTTAAAACGGTAGCCGCAAGAAGATACTCCAAACCGTTCTCTTTTACAAGAGTTACCATTAAAAGTGCCATCGCACCGGTTGCTCCACTTATCATCCCTGCACGACCGCCCACAAATGCTATGACTACCGCAATACAAAAAGATGCATAAAGTCCTACTTTGGGATCGACTCCTGCAATAATCGAGAATGCTATAGCTTCCGGTATCAGTGCGAGGGCAACTACGATTCCTGCAAGTGAGTCTCCTTTTATATTTGAGAACCACTCCTCTTTTTTAAAATATTTTTGTAACAAAATTTATCCTTTTTTATATTTTTTTATTTTTTGTCCGGTGTAAGATTATGTTTTCACATTCTCTATCCTTAGTTTTTCAGAAAGTGAGTTAAAACAAATGCGGATCTATCCCTGCATAGTAATGGCAGAGATAAAATAGAAAAAGGCTTAAAATTGATCTTTAAGCCTTTAGTTCTTTTACGAACTCTTCTATGCGTTTAATGCCTTTGCGGATGCTCTCTATATCGGTTGCAAAGCTAAATCTAAAGTATCCATCGCTTCCAAAACCGACGCCCGGAACTACCGCTACGCCTTTTTTCTCTAAAAGCTGCTTGCAAAACTCCATGGAGTCGTTGCTCAGCTCTTTTATGTTTACAAAAAGATAAAAAGCACCCTCAGGTTTATAAACACTCAATCCATCAATTTCGTTAATTAGCTTTACGGCCTCATCGCGACGCTCTTTAAATGCAACTCTCATCATCTCTATATCTCTGTCCGCATCGCCGTTTAAACCTACGATTGCAGCTTTTTGAGTGATAGAGTTAATATTAGAGGTGCTTTGGCTTTGAAGTTTTTTTGTTGCTTGGATTAGCTCCGTGTTGTGAGCAGCCATATATCCAAATCTCCAGCCGGTCATGGCAACAGATTTACTTAAACCGTTGATTGTAACCGTGCGCTTATACATGTCATCACTTACGGCTGCCGCAGATGTAAACTCTCCGTCATAGATAAGCTTCTCATACATCTCATCGCTTGCAACAATAACGTCAGTTCCCTCTAGGACTTTACCGATGGCTTCAAGCTCTGCTCTTGAGTAAACAGCACCCGTCGGGTTTGAGGGGCTTGTTAGAACTATCATCTTTGTTTTTGGCGTAAGAGCATCTTGAAGCTGCTGTGGAGTTATCTTAAAAGCATTATCATCATTTGTCTCAATCTCTACTACAGTTCCGCCGTAGTAAAGAACTAGCTCGGGATATGTAACCCAGTAGGGAGAGGGGATAATTACTTCATCGCCTTTTTGTATTGTTGCGGCAAATAGGTTAAAAAGAGAGTGCTTTGCACCGTTGTTGGTAATAATCTGGTTTGGAGTGTAGGTTAAGCCGTTGTCTCTTTTTAGTTTGTTTGCAATAGCGGCTTTAAGAGCAGGGATGCCATCAACCGGCGTATACTTTGTAAAACCTTCATTTATTGCAGCGATTGCGGCATCTTTAATTACTTGAGGAGTGTTAAAGTCAGGTTCGCCTGCTGAGAAGCTAAGGATATCTTTGCCTTGTGCTTTTAATTCGCCTGCAAGTGTCGAGATGGCAATTGTAATTGATTCAGATAGTGTGTTTACGCGATCTGTTAGCATGTTAATCCTTTTTATTTAAATATTAGAGTTCTTGCAGAACTCAACTTTCACGCTAAATGAGCAAAGCCCATTTAGCTACGCTAGCCGCTATGGCACTGAAGCTAGCCACATAAAGCGGCAGAAGAACTTCTTGCAAAATCGCAAGAAATTTATTGCGCGAATTATACTAAAATATGTTTAGTTTTTCATAGCGCGGATAAAAGATTCGTAGATATTTTCCAGTTTGAGGTCTTGTTCAAGAAGCTCTTTATTGTCTTTGACTAAGATATGTTCAAGAACTGCTACACGCTTAAGCATGTATTCAAACATCTCTTTATTAATGTCTGGAAGCATATTGTGCATAAGCGGCTCTTTACATCTCCCTTTTTCAATAACATGTGCAGGAATTCCGATTGCAGTTGCATTGTTGGGAACTTCTTTTACAACTACGGAATTTGCACCGATTTTAGCGTATCTTCCGATAGTAATATTTCCAAGAATCTTAGCTCCTGCACCTATAACGGCACCTTTTTTGATAGTCGGATGTCTTTTGCCCTGAGTAAGAGACACTCCTCCAAGAGTTACGCCCTGATAGATTAAAACATCATCTTCTATAATTGCAGTTTGCCCGATAACAACCCCTGTACCGTGGTCTATAAAGACCCTTTTACCTATCTTGGCACCTGGATGAATATCAATATTTGTTAGAATTTGAGTAAGCCCCATTATAACTCTTGCCAAACTTTTAAAGTTTGCCACATATAGTTTGTGTGCAATTCTGTACCATGCAACAGCCCATACGCCTGGATAATTAAATAGAAAATCAAGTTTAGAATTTAGTGCCGGATCGTTTTTGTATGCGTTCGAAAAGTCTTCTTTTATTTCAGCATAAAGTCCCAAAAAAAGCTCCTAGTTTGTAGTTCTTAAATAACCGTTTTGTTTTAAAAACAGTTCTAATTTTGTAAGTGTATCATTTTTTTCTTCTTCTGTTATAAACTCAGAACAAGACAAATCACCCTTAAGTCTACTTGAAAGAGCATCTGCATCATACCCTAGCGACTCAAGTATCTCTAAAATACTTTTTGACTCAACTGCATTTTTTATCTCATATGAGTACTCGTCTATTGTAATAGTGTACTCGCTCGGGTGTGTAAATAGGTTGTGATTCATTCCAAGAGTTTCTTGATAAGCGCCCACATTGAAAAAACCTAAAAAGTACTCCTCTTCATCAAGATTTACATCATGAAGATAGAGCGGCTTGTCAGGATTGAAACCTATCTCGCCATCACTGTCACATGTGATATCCCAAAGAGAAGCCGCGCGAAGAGGTGTAGTGTTGAGATGGTGTAGAGGCATAACAGGGAAATGCTGGTTTAATCCCCAGTAATCAGGCAAGCTCTGGAATATTGAGGCGTTGATTAGATACCTCTCCTGAAGTTTAACCTGCAACTGCTCAAGCTCGTCCGTAGGATTTGCCGACTTTAGGTAAAGAGCTCTTTTTATAATATTGTGAACTAATATTTCTGCGTTTGAGCGGTCTTGAAGGTCGATATAACCCAAATCAAAAAGTGTTAGAACAGACTCCATATGGTCAAGCGCGTCATGCAGATATTCGATACAGTTTGTGTTATTTAAGAGTTTGTTTAGCTCTATAAGCTCCTCAATAAGAGGCGGATTTGTTTTTTTAAAGTTGAGCAGTTTTTCTTGGAAATCCTGAGTGAAGAGCTCTAGTACGGGGGTAATAAGTACGGCATGTGAAGCTACGATAAATCTTCCAGACTCTGTAAAAATATCGGGATGCGTAACATTTTTTGCATTCATAATCTCGCCGAGCAAGAAGACAACGCTGCTTGAAAACTCGTCAATTGAGTAGTTGCGAGAGTTTGAATGCGTGTGTTGGTCATACTCAACGGCCAAACCTCCCCCGATATTTATGCTGTTTAGCTTTGCTGCGCCCATCTTTTTAAGTTCGGCATATATATTTCCAGCTTCACGAAGAGCTTTTTTGAGCGGAGCGATATCGGACATTTGAGAACCGATGTGAAAGTGAATCATACTTAGATAATCCAAGAGATTAGCTTCCCTTAAAAGTGTAATAGCCTCAATAATTTCCGTGGATGTCAGTCCAAACTTTGCATCCATTCCGCCGCTTTTTGCCCAGATGCCGCTGCCGGCACTGTGAAGCCTTACTCTGATGCCGATATTTGGAACTTTAAGGCTGCACTCTCTAGCAACATCTATAATAGTTTCAAGCTCGCCCAAGCCCTCAATGGTAATTGTTATATTGTGACCGCTTTGAGCAGCGATAAACCCGAGTGTAATCATCTCTTTGTCTTTAAAACCGTTTACGGTTATGTTTGCTCCTGAGGGAGTTTTGCTCATAGCCAAGATAAGTTCAGCTTTTGAACCGGCTTCTAGTCCATAGTTGTATTGTGCGCCTTGTGATGTTACAGCCTCTATGGCGTGTGGGAACTGATTTACTTTCAGAGGAAAGACTGCGTGAAAAGAGCCTTGATAGTTGTTTTGTTCAATTGCTTTGTCAAAATAGGAGTAGAGTGTTCTTATCTGGCTCTTTATAAGGTGCGGAAACCTAAGTAAAATCGGTCCTCTGACGTCGTTTGCACGAATCTCCTCAACTATTTGGAGAAGTGAGGGCATGCATTTGTAGTTAAGTTTAATCTGACCATCTTCGATGATAAAGTTTTTATTAGACCAGATGTCTAGACCGAAATTTTTCATATTAATATCCTATACATGCAATTTTTGGTGAAAATATTCATCTACGTCAAAATATATTTCACCGCTTCTATTTTTATAAGTAAGATTTGACTTATTTAGCTCTTTGAAGCTTTTGACGCCCATTATCGCTAAAAGAGACTTCATGCTCTTGATAAGATTTCTGTGGTAGTTTCCTATCTCGTCCCCTTTTTTAACAACAAGGTACGAGGCTCTTCGTTTAGGGTCTTGAGTCGCCATTCCGACAGGGCAGACATGAGAGTCAAAGCCAGAGCACATGCGGGCGCGAATGCATCCGCCGCTCATCATAAAACCTCTAGCAATTCCAACAGCATCGGCTCCCATACACATAGTAATTATGGCATCATCAGGAGTTAAAATTTTTCCGCTAGCAATGATTTTAATATCTTCGCGCAGATTATATTTTTTTAGCATTGTATCTAAAACATAGAGCGCATTGTTAGTCGTAAGTCCGATTGATTCCATCATCTCTAGCGGAGCAGTGGCGCTTCCGCCTTCGCCGCTGTCGATTGTTATAAAGTCTGGTATATTTCTTTTTGCCTCTTTTCTTGAAGCAATCTCTTTTACCATATTATCAACGGAGTCAGAATCAGAGATGACTATCTTAAAGCCTACCGGCTTTTTTGATAAATTTTGCAGTTTTTCAACAAAATCAAGTAGATGAGAAGCTGTGTCTGCGTATGGAAATCTGTTTGGCGAAATGAGATCTTTTCCCTCTGTAACACCTCTGTAATAGGCGATATCTGCATTTACCTTGCTTCCTGAGAGTTTTCCGCCGGTCTGTTTTGCACCCTGGGCAATTTTAATCTCACTCATACGGCAGAATTTCATAATTTTTTGATATCTAAGTTCATCAAACTTGCCCTCAGCATCTCTGACTCCGTATAGCCCTGAACCGATTTGAAAAACGGTATTTGGTATGTCGCTTGGAACCTCTTGCGGAAACACCTCAATAGGTGCATTCCAGTTTACTCGAAAAAGCACATGTGAGGCTGTGTCGTAGATGTATGTATTTTGAGTTTTCTTATTTAAAAGTATAGTGCGATACAACTTTAGAGCGATGGAGCGGTTAAAAAGCAAGTCGGTGATTTTAAAAGCACTCTCTGCAAATAGAGTGCTTTTAACAATCTCTAGATAGTCGCAATTCTTAAGGTCCGGTTTGTGCGTAAATAGATGATTTGACGTAAGCGAGCCTTCTCCTGTATTTATTGTCAGATTTGAAGTAGCACCTGCAATTGAGAAGGCGCGTATCGCTTCTGGAGAAAGCGCTCCATCACTCATGGCAGATCGGATAATCGGCGTATGCGAGACAAAAGGAATCTCTCTGTCTTTGCCAAATATTACGCCGGTGTCATCGCAAACCTCATGCTCATTTAAAACATATGATGCATGTTTTAAGACAAATCTTGAGCCGTTAAACGGCTGAGAGACTGAGAATGATTTATAGTTTGGAACATCTTTGGCAGCTTTGTAAACCCAGTCAACTTTGTCTTTTGAGTCATAAAACGTCTCTTGTGCAAAATATTGGCGAAGAGGCTCTCTGAGGGCTTCAAAAAGATATCTAAATCGTCCTATAATAGGATAGTTTATCAAGAGCGCATGTTTTCTTTGAACATATTTATCGTAAATGTAGAGTATAGCCAGACTGGCTAAACCGATAAGTGCAAAAAACTCTATTAAATCGACAAAAAGTTCCCATAAGTCATGAATAAACTCCATTAAAATTCCTCAAGTTTGAGAACTGCTTCTGTCTTGCCTTCTAAATCTTTTACCCATATGGTGCCGCTTGTTAGCTCATCTTCGCCGATAACGCAGCAAAATTTTGCATTAATCTTGTCGGCCGCTTTGAGGTGATTTTTTAGATTTTTAGCTTTGTAATCCACAACCGCCCTATCTGTTTTTCTCTTTTTTTGCGCTATTTTTACAACTAAATCAACAGCATTTTCATCCATTGCTCCGATATAGTAGCCCTCTCTTTTAATCTCTGGCATAACTATAAGCTCCAAAAGCCTCTCAATTCCCATTGCAAAACCGACAGCAGGAGTAGGGCGGCCATCAAGAAACTCTACGAGTCTGTCGTATCTTCCTCCGCCTGCTATTGCGCTTTGACTGCCTATATTGTCGCTTACGAACTCAAATGCGGTTTTTGAGTAGTAATCAAGACCGCGAACAAGATTTGTGTTTACTTCATAGACAATAGCGTTATCTTCTAAAATCTTCTTTAGCGTATCAAAATCATAGCTGCACCCAGAACATAAGTTGTGAATGAGTTTTGGAGCGCCTATGTAGAGTTCTTGACACTTTTCGTTTTTGCAATCAAGCACTCTGATAGGGTTTGTTTCAACTCTGCGGATACAATCCTCACAGATACCGTCTTTACACTCCTGTACAAACTTAACCAGCTTTTTGCGGTAAGCCGGCATACAGTTATTGTCGCCCAGTGAGTTTATTTGAAGTCTGTACCCGATGCCAAGCTCTTTTAAAATATCGCTGACCATCATAATCATAGCGGCATCTTCATAAACGCTATCGACGCCGAAACTCTCCACTCCAAACTGGTGAAACTCTCTTAATCTTCCTTTTTGCGGTCTCTCATAGCGAAACATTGCTCCATGGTAGAAAAAACGGTGAATCCCGCCAGCGCGGTCAAGTTTTTTTTGTATAAATGCACGCACAACTCCGGCAGTTCCCTCTGGACGAAGACAGACATCGTTTTTGCCTTTGTCTATAAACTGGTACATCTCTTTGCCGACAATATCGCTTGACTCACCGACTGAGCGTTTGAAAAGTGCCGTTTCTTCAAGTAGAGGCGTTTGTATAAAGTGAAAGCCATACCTTTGAGCAACCGTTGTCGCGGTGTTTATAAAGTATGTAAATCTCTCATAATCCTCGCTTAAAATATCATTCATTCCCCTAAGTGAAGTGATCATCTCTATCCTTATATCGTTGAAAACTGTAGTTAAGTTTTTTTAACTGAAAGGATACCATTTTTACCTTTTATTTAGTTATAATTCATCATATTTGGATTTAAAAAGGGCAAAAAATGCAGCAGCATCAGAGCTTAAAAGAGCACTATAAGTTCACAAAAGAGGAGGCTCTTATTTTGAAGGAGCTTCAACCTAGAATGCAGGAGCTCTCAAACAGATTTATAGATGAATTTTATGATTATATTTGGGGATTTGGGTCAACGGCAAAATTTTTAAAAAATCAAAAGATTATAGACTATCACAGACAAAAGATAAAGGAGTGGTTTGTCAATCTGTTTTGCGGAAAATATGATCTTGCATATTTTATGTACCTCTACAGGATTGGGGAGATTCATGTGCGAATAGGGCTTCCTACGCACTACGTAAACTCAGCGTTCACATTTGTAAGAACCTTTATCATTAAAAATCTTCATGAGAATTGTGAAAATGATAGACGAAGTATTATGGAGATAGAGGCAGTTGAGAAGATAGTGGATATAAATTTAGATACATTGACCAGCTCATACAGGGAAGAGGAGCTTGGGAAATTTCTCTCTTTGTCGAAAGTTGAAAAAACTATTTTGTCTTGGTTGAAAAGGTTTAATTCATACGTAAACTTCTTTTTGGCGGGCTCGTTGGCTTTAGTGGCATTTTTTGCCATAGGACTTTTTGGCTATGATATTTATCTGCTATTTTTTACAGATATAGGAATAGAGAAGGGGATACTTACCGTTCTTGGAAGTCTGCTTGTACTTTGGGCGGCGATAGAGCTTATACATGAGGAGATAAATCATCTCCAAGGCAAAGGTTTTGCCATCGGTGCATTTATTATGCTTGCTATGGCGGCACTTATACGTAAAGTACTCATATACTCTCTATCCTCGGAAAACGGTAAAGAGCTTTTGATAATAGGCGTCGTGATATTAGCACTTGCAATCGCCTACTGGCTTGTTGGCGCTAAAAAAATAGTTGGAACCAGTATTAATAAAGTGGATAATATCTCTTAGGTTACCATTTTTTATTTGTAGTTGATTTACTAAGAGTGTTGTTTTAAAAAAAAAGTATAAGCAAAGGAGTAGAATTTATTTTTACATCCAATTAAAGAATCAACTCTTATGCCTGATACGAGATAAATTTAAATAGAAGATGTCGCTCGCATCAATTATCCGCGATTCGGACGGGGCTATTTTTAACAATGCGGCGCAGGTGTTTAACCATGCGTTTTACTGGAATAGTCTCAGCAGTACAAAATTAACCCCAAGCGGTAAACTGCTGCTTAAAATAGATGATGATTTTGGTTCTTTGAATGCGCTAAAAAAGAGTTTATTGAGGCTGGAGTGACGCTTTTTGGCTCAGGCTGGGTGTGGCTGGTAAGAGAGCCAAAAGGCAGACTGAAAGTTTTAAAGACCGATAATGCACGTACGTCGCTTAGCTCTCACTATGTTCCATTGTTTGTCTGTGATGTATGGGAGCATGCCTATTATATCGATTATAGAAATCTGCGTCTGAAATATTTAGAGGAGTTCCGGAATCATATCAACTGGGAATTTGCGCTAAGGGCGTATGATAAAACTGATAACTGCATATAACGGTTTATCCGGACACCTCTGTCGGTTTCATTCGGACAGTTGAAGAAGAGATATTTTCTGTGGCGATATTTTAGCATAAGTGTCCGAATGATTTTTTATTTCTCTTGGATTTTTTC
>NZ_JAHYJB010000020.1 GCF_019429335.1 Sulfurimonas sp.
AATACCTTCACGCCGAAGCATTGTGGCTGATAAACTCCCTTACTACAGCTTCAGACTATTTGTTACCTCCTAATCTGTGTAGTTTGGTACCCAACTGGCGGCTAACCTTTATTGGGGCTGGATTGTCCAGCTTGATTGCCTTAGCTTTGCTTGGCACACTCATTTTTTGCTTCCTTTATAAAATTAACAATTCGCTCACAAGCTTTTCCATTCCCATATGGATTGTGTGCTTTATTCATTTTTTCATATTCATTTTTTTCATCTAGTAGCTTTTGGGCTTCTTTTATGATAGTATCTTTTAAAGTTCCTACTAGCTTTACTGTTCCTGCTTCTACTGCTTCTGGTCGCTCTGTTGTGTCCCTCATTACAAGCACTGGCTTTCCTAGACTTGGTGCTTCTTCTTGTACTCCCCCACTATCAGTGATTATAAAATATGATTTATTCATCATATAAATAAATTGTTCATATTGAAGTGGATTTATAAGATATACATTTGAAATATCTGAAAGTATTTCATGTACAGGTTTTTGAACATTTGGATTTAAGTGTACTGGATAAACTATATCTATGTCAGGATTATCTATCGCTATGGTTTTTAAAGCTTCACAGATATTTATAAATCCATCACCAAAATTTTCTCTTCTATGCCCAGTTACAAGTATAATTTTTTTATCATCTTTTAGTTCATATTGAGAGCTTATAGACTCTATGATTTTAGATTTTAATTCATCTTTTTTTTCTATTTTATCTAGGGCAAAAAAAAGTGCATCTATAACTGTATTGCCAGTTACGATTATATCATTTGGATTTTTATTCTCTTTTAGAAGATTATTAGCACTTGTTGTTGTAGGGGCAAAATGATAGCTTGCCAATACACCAGTTATTTGTCTGTTTGCTTCTTCAGGCCAAGGGCTATACATATCACCTGTTCTAAGTCCTGCTTCTACATGTCCTACTTTTATTTTATTATAAAAAGCAGCCAAGCTAGCAGAAGAGGTAGTAGTAGTATCACCATGTACAAGTACAACATCAGGAGAAAAATCATTTAGTACATCTTTTAAACCCAAAAGTACATTTGAAGTTACATCAAATAAGTCTTGACCTGACTTCATAATGTTTAAATCATAATCAGGTTTTATATCAAACATCTCAAGAACTTGATCTAACATCTCTCTATGTTGTGCTGTTACACATACTTTTGATTCTATTGAAGGCTCATTTTCAAAAGCTTTTACCAAAGGTGCCATTTTTATAGCTTCGGGTCTTGTTCCAAATACTAATAATACTCTTTTCATCTTATTTCTTTTCTCCATAAAATTTTCTGTACCACTTCACAAATCTCTCAATCCCAACTTCAAGTGAGGTATCTGGCTTATAGCTAAAGTCATTGATAAGATCACTCACATCTGCATAAGTAGATACAACATCTTCATCTTGCACATCCATGAAGTTTTTTGTAGCTTCTTTGCCTATAGCTTTTTCTAAGGTTTTAATAAAATCTAAAAGTTGCACTGGAGAGTTATTTCCAATGTTATAGATTCTATATGGTGCACTTGATATAGATGGGTCTGGACTGTTAGCATCAAATTTATCCGATGGTTTAGCTAAATTATCTATAACTTTGATAATACCATCTACTATATCACCTACATAAGTAAAGTCTCTACTCATATTTCCATAATTAAATACTTTTATAGGTCTGTCGTTAAATATAGCATCTGCAAAAAGCATAGGAGCCATATCTGGTCGTCCCATTTCGCCATAGCAGGTAAAAAATCTCAATCCCACGCACGAAATATTGTAAAGATGAGCATAGGTATGAGCCATCATTTCATTGCTCTTTTTTGTAGCTGCATAGAGACTTACTGGATGGTCTGTATGATCACTTGTTTTAAAGGGTTGTGACTTATTGAGTCCGTATACCGAAGAGCTAGAAGCATACACTAGATTTTTAACATCATAATTTCTACAAGCTTCTAGAATATTCATAAAGCCCACTACATTGCTTTGGATATAGGCATGTGGGTTTTCCATAAAGTATCTTACACCTGCTTGGGCAGCTAAGTTGCATACTACATCGAACTTTTCAGTTTCAAAAAGGTTGTTTATAGTTTGACTGTCTTCTAGGGTTACTTTTATGAATTTGTGATTTGGATAAGTTTTTGATGCTACTAGCACATTGTCTTTTAACTCATCTTTATCTATACCTAATTCATTTAATCTTGCATACTTTAGATTTACATCATAATAGTCATTGATATTATCAAGTCCTATTGCAACATCTCCTCTCTCAAGAAGTTTTTTAGCTAAGTGATAGCCTATAAAACCTGCTGTTCCAGTTACTAGTATCTTCATCTATTCTTATCCTCAACTATCACTATTGAATATATCTCTAGTATATACTTTGTCTTTTACATCAAGTAGAGTGTTTTCAAGTCTGTTAGCCACTATAACACTACTTAGTTTTTTAAACTCATCTAAATCTTTTATCACTCTTGAATTAAAAAAACTATCATCATTAAGTGCTGGTTCGTAGATAACTACTTCTATTCCCTTTGCTTTGATTCGTTTCATTACCCCTTGGATGGCGCTACTTCTAAAATTATCACTTCCTGTTTTCATAGTAAGTCTATAAATACCTACGATATTTAATGTTGAATTTTGAGTGTTGCATTTTGAATTATTTTTAAGTTTTTTTATGATTGCAGCTGCTATGAAGTCTTTTCTTGTTGAGTTAGCTTTTACGATAGCTTCTATCATATTTGATGGGACATCTGCGTAGTTTGCTAAGAGTTGCTTCGTGTCTTTTGGTAAACAGTATCCACCATATCCAAAAGATGGGTTATTGTAATGTGTTCCAATTCTTGGGTCTAGTCCTACACCTTTGATGATTTGTTCAGTATTTAAGTTGTGTGATTCGGCATAACTATCAAGCTCATTGAAGTATGCCACTCTCATAGCTAGGTATGTATTTGCAAAAAGTTTGATAGCTTCTGCTTCTGTTGAGTCTGTGAAAAGAATATCGATATTTTGTTTGATAGCACCTTGTGCTAGTAAGTTTGCAAATATCGTTGCTCGCTCACTTTTTTCACCTACAATTATCCTACTAGGATAAAGATTGTCATAAAGAGCTTTTCCTTCTCTTAAAAATTCTGGCGAGAAGATAATGTTTTGTGTATTAAACTTTTCATTTAGTGATTTTGTGTAACCTACAGGAATAGTTGATTTTATCACCATTGTTGCGTTTGGATTTATCTTGAGTACATCTTGCACTACAAACTCTATAGATTTTGTATTAAAATAGTTTGTTTCAGGGTCATAATCTGTAGGAGTTGCTATGATGACATAATCAGCATCTTTGTAAGCTTCTTCTTTATCTAGTGTTGCTGTGAAGTCTAAATCATCTCTTAAAAGATACTCTTCTATTTCTACATCTTCTATTGGGGACTTTTTATTTTTGAGCATCTCTACTTTTTCAGGGATAATGTCTAGTGCTATCACCTCACTGTTTTGTGCTAAAAGTAGTCCATTTGAAAGTCCTACATACCCCGTTCCTGCTATTGTTATCTTCATCATTTACTAGGACACTTGTTTAGATTTAACAAATCATACATCTCTTCATACTCTTTTTTCTGTTTTTGAAGTCTATCGTACTCTTCTTTTTTAATTTCGATGAATTTGTCTGTTAGGGCTATTTTTTCTTTTATTCCAGTTGGTGTTAAAAGATATTTGTATTGCACTTTACTTTTCGAATTTATAAATCTCTCTGCTTTGATAAGACCTTTTACGATAAGTCCATTAAGTACATAATTAACCTTACCTACACTATAACCTATCTCAGTAGCTATGCTTTTTTGATTGGTCACTTTATCTACAGATCTTAAAATGGCTAATTCAGCCTCTTCGTTTGTCAATCCAACACCCTTATGATTTAATTCAATGGTTGAATCATAACTAGCTCAACCTTTGAATTAAATTTAATAGAAAAAAATTGGTTCCTTCTATAAAAGGTAGTGGATAAAGAGCAGTCACAGGCTACGCGGAGCTTAGGTTAAAAAACTTATTTATACCATCTCTAGAAGTACTTCTGGATGATTGTTTACAACATTTAAAAGGACTCTTGCAGGTCCTTCTGGATGTCTTCTTCCTTGCTCCCAGTTTCTAAGGGTATGAACGCTTATGTTCATGAGAGCTGCGAACTGATCTTGAGTAAGTGACATTTTAGTTCTTATCTCTTTTGGATTAGGCTCTTCTATAAACAACTGTCTGCTTGGTTCTTTCTTACCCTCCATAATCTCTTTTGCTTCTTTTGCGCTAGTTAATAATCTTTCAAAATTTTGTGCATCCATAATTAATCTCCTAAAAATGATTTTCTTAACATCTCAATCTGCTTTGGTGTTAGATCCTCTGTTTTACTTTTTTCATACACATATATCATATATAGAGTATGCTGCTCTTCATAATAGTAGTAAATATTTCTTATACCGCCACTTTTGCCTTTGTTCTTTAACTTCCATCTTAATTTCCTAAGACCTTTTGAAGCAGGTATAACATCTCCCGCTTTTGGATGTTCTGCCAAAAACTTTTACAGCTCTTGATACTCTTCATTGCTTAAAAGTTTTGTAATATCTTGTGCATATATTGAAGTTTCTACTATTTATATGTAAAAAGTATATATTTTTTAAGTAAATCAGTCAATGGCTTAGTTTGTAAATATAGGGCAATTGCAAAAGTGGGGTAAAAAGTGGGGTAAAGTGTTTTTTTATTGTTTGATTTTTCTTTTAAAAAGTCTTTGAAAGTTCGTTGTTTGGGGAGTTTAGCAGTGGTGGGTTCTGAGTGACTCGAACACTCGACCACTCCGTTATGAGCGGAGAGCTCTAACCAACTGAGCTAAGAACCCACTGTTTCTAGAAAGGCGATTGCTTTGTAGGTCGGAATTATACTTTAGCTCACCTTAGATATTTCTGATTTTTTAATATCTTTTATTTTGAAAACAACCGCGTAGAGTAGTGGCACGTAGATTAAGTTGAGCACCGTAGCCCACGCTATTCCAAAGCCTAGAGATATTGCCATTGGCTGAAGTATCATAGCCTGACCTGAGGCGAAAAATATCAGCGTTGAGAGTCCTAAAACAGTTGTAAGAGATGTCAACAAAATAGGTCTCAATCTTGTTTGAGCCATCTTCATCAGCTCTTGGGTATTTCTTGCATTTTTGATAAAGCTAACTACTATAAGACCGTCATTGACCACGACACCGGCAAGTCCGACTATTCCTATCATTCCCGGCATGGTTAGATTTATGCCCATGACCATGTGACCGAAGAATACGCCAAGTAAAACAAGCGGTATCGTACTTATAACAATCAGAGGTTTTTTTATAGAATCAAAAAGCCAGACAAGAGTTATAAAGATTAAAAAGATTGCTATGAGTGCAGACTGAAGCATCTCTCTTTTATTTTTTGCATTCTCTTTCTCTTCGCCCTTTACATCAACTATATATCCGTCACTTTTTAGTTTTGACAATGCAGGAGCCAGCTTTTTCATAACTTCGGCAGAGGTGATAATCTTCTTGTCAAGCGAAGCGACAACGGTTCGAATCCTTACACCGTTCTCTTTTTGAAGTGCGACAAATCCCTGCGCCATTACAAAGTCGCACACTTCACTAAGTTTTACAAATCTATCCGACGATGGTATCTGAACCTCTATCGTATCTATTGAGTTTATCTGCTCGTTCACTCCGCTCTCTATTTTGATGCGAACAAGACCGCTCTCATTAAACATCTTTCCATATTCGCCCTTGAGATAGTATGACCTCAGCTCTCTGGATATTAGCTCCTCATTAAAGCCTAACTGCTGTCCATACTCATTTACGCGAAGTTTTAGCTCTTTTTCTCCAAGAGTTGCATCGTTTGATATGTTGTTAATGCCATCAATTGCATCAAGAGCATCCTCCAGCTCTTTAATTCCGTCTAATGTTTTTTGCTCATTAATTGCGCTTAGACTTATCTCGATATCTGAAGCAACTACTCCAGCCCCCGGAACTTTTACAACCAGCTCTTCATAAACGATATTGCCGCTATGTTGTAAATCTCTAAAAGGCTCAACAACTTTTTCTACATCTTTTGCTATATCTTTTGCGTCTCTTTGCCTTTTTAAAACATCCTTATCATACTCTAATGAGAGATATGGGCTTATATATCTGTCAAAAACATTATCAGGGGCGCGCTCGCTCAAATCTATAAATATGTGAAAAAGATGCTCGCCAGTCTCAACCATGTTTTTGGCATCAAGCTTAAAACCGATAACCGAAGTTATGGAAGATATATCATCGCCTTTTATGTTTTTTAAAAGTTCACGCTCAAGCTCGGTTACAATCACTTCCGTATCTTCAAGCTCATTATTTACATTTACTTTTCCATATACATAAACCTGAGTCGTGTCAAAGTCTGGAAAAAGCTGAAATTTTGAGTTTTTAATCATCACGGCTGTTAAAGACAAAATTGTTACTACCATAACAATAAGAGATATCCATTTGCGTCTAAATACAAAGTGAAGAGCGCTGTTGTGCCAAGAGGTCAGCTTTTTCCACACTTTTTTTGTAAAACTATCCTCCTGAGAGACTTTTAAAAAGTCATGCGCATGAAGAGGTAAAAAGTAAAACGCCTCAAACAGAGATGAGAGAAGAAGAACTGTTATCATTATGGGGATTATCTTTATAAACATTCCCATCTCGCCGCTTAATAGCAGCATCGGCAAAAATGCAAAAACAGTTGTAAGAGTAGCAGTTAAAACCGCAGGAAACATCTCTACAGCTCCCACTATTGCCGCCTCACGCCTCTCCATCCCCTCTTCTAGGTGTCTGTAGATATTCTCTGCAACGACTATCGCCTCATCAACCAACATTCCCAGAGCTATCAAAGCACCCAGTAGCGAGAGCATATTTAAGCTGTCTCCCATTATTTCGGTTGTAATAAGTCCAATCATAAAGCTTAGAGGAATTCCGATAGCAACAACCACTGCAATCCCGCGATTTATAAATATCAGCATTGCCAAAAAAACAAGCATAAGCCCGAATGTTATATTTGCAAAGACCGTATTTAGACGATTTTTAATCCATACGGATGTATCCGCATATATCTCATACTTAAGCTCTGGGTGGAGTTTTTCCTGCTCCTTTAAAAGTTCCCTTACACGCTTGACAAGCTCTATCGCATTTCCGTCTTGTGATTTTGCAATATTTATAGATATATTTCTAACACCGTTGTAGTGCGAGAGTTCCGACTCATCGCTGAGCTTAAACGAGACATCCGCGATATCTCCTATGCTTACTCTCTGACTTCCGATGTTTATAAGCGTACTCTCTATTGCCTCTCTACTCTTCTCTCCGTTATACGTGGAGATATAGAGATGAGAACCTCTCTCTTTTATAGTTCCTATTGGAAAAATAGAACTTATATTTCTAATTGAATCTACCGCCAAAGATGGCTGAAGCCCAAACGCCAGAAGCTTCTGTTCGTTAATCTTTATAACAAGCTCCTCTTGGGCATCGCCGCGGATTGTTATCTCGCTGAGCTCTTTAAACTTGCTAAGTTGGCTCTTTAGCTCCTCTGCTCTTTGCAAGAGCTCCTCTTTTGGTTTATCGCCAGCCAGTGCAACAAGTGCAAGAGGAAACGAATGCAATCTTATCTTTGCGGTAGGTTCAGCCATGTCTGCAGGAAGGTCTTTTTTCACGCTTCCTACAATATCTTTTACATCATTTAGAACATTAGCGTTGTCTGATCCGGGCTTAATGTCGGCGAGTATGGAAAATGAGCCGTTTTTGATAGTTGTTTTTATGGTATCGAGCTCGGCGATGTTTTGCAAATCGTCTTCTATTGTTTTGACAACCATTTTATCAAGCACATCAGCAGAAGTTCCTGCATATCCTCCTGAGATAGTAACCTTATCCATGTTCATTGGCGGAAATATCTCTTTTGGAATATTTACGTACGCAAATATAGATAGAACAAAAATAAATGCGAGCAGGATATGATTGAGCAGAGGTTTATCTATTGCAAATTCTAAAAAACGGCGTATCATTTTATATCTTTAGAAAAGTGTATCAAGGATTTGATTTTTAAATCGGATAGATTCAACAGAACTTCTTATAAGCCTGTTTTCCTCTTTTAGCGTGTCATATTCGCTCTTTAGCTTTGCTATATCCCTGCTTGTAAAATATATTTGCTGCTGTATATATATTTTAGGAAATAGCACAACTACTGCAAAAAGTATGCTAAGTAAAACATATATAAGATAATTCGCGTCCAACTCTTTTTGCGGGTTTAGGACTAAATCGACCTCTTTTAGTAACTCTGCTTTTTCACTCATTAATTATTATCCATCTCAAAAACTCTCATCTTAGCACTTCTGCTTCGCAGGTTCTCTTTTAACTCATCATCTTTTGCAATTATAGGCTTTTTAGTTAAAATTTTTCCAAGTGAGTGGTTATTGCCGCATGTACATCGCATCGCTTCGATTGGGCATATACAGCTATCTCTCCATTTGCCAAATCTGTTTTTTACTATTCTGTCTTCGAGTGAGTGAAAAGAGATAATTGCTAGCTTCACACTTGGAAACTTTGCCTCTTCTATGGTATCTAAAAGCGACTCCAGCTCGCCGAGTTCGTTGTTTACCTCTATGCGAATTGCTTGCATAAGCAGAGTTGATGGATGAATCTTTTTACCGACAGGCATAAGATGTTTTAGTGCATCACCCAGCTCTTTTGCAGAATAAAAGGGTCTATTGTTCACCATAAAAGATGCTATTTTTTTATAGTTTCTAAGCTCTCCATACTCCAAAAGTACTCTCTCGAGCTCATGAAGCGAATATTCATTCACAACACTCTTGGCACTAAAGGGCGACTCTTTGTCCATTCTCATATCAAGGTTATCACTTGAGAATGAGAATCCCCTCTCTTTTTGGTCAAGCTGAAGCGATGAAACACCGATATCCGCCAATATCCCTCTTATATCTTTAATGTCATACTCTTTTAATATCTCTTTTATTACCGACGAGAAACGCCCTTTTTTTATAACTACTCTATCCCCATATTTTTGGAGTCTTTGTGTTGAAAAATCAATGGCTGTCTGGTCTTGGTCAATGGCAATAAGTTTCAGACGTTGATTTGCTTCAAGAATCATTGAAGAGTGACCGCCGTACCCCATTGTACAGTCGATTATTATCCCATCTTCTATATCACTAAAGAGCTCAAGCACCTCGCGATATAGAACTGGAATGTGCGGAATAATTTGCATTCAAAACCTATACTATTTTTCTTAGTATTATACATTAACTTTGTAAAGTTTAATTTTTATTAGTGTATGATAAAGAAAAAAAGTGACAATATGCAGACAATTATAAATGAAAATCTCATCGAAATCATTGGATTTATTGTTATTTTAACTATTGTGGCAATGTTTATTATTATAAAAATATCGAAGAAAAAAGAGGGCGACAAACATGCCGCTGAACAAAAACCCGCTGACATAAAAACAGAAATAAAATATGTTGAAGAAAAAGTTAAGGAGCCAAGAGCACAGGAAGCTGCAAGAGATGCAGAAAAACCTCAGGCCGTTGTACAGACTAGTAGAAAGAAACGCGAGTTAGTTCCGCATGACAAAATCGTAAAAGATGATTTTGCAACGTTTAAAGGCACTAGAATATTAATTGCTGAAGACAATATTATAAACCAAAAAGTTATAGCCGGACTTCTCTCTACTTCTGGGATATATATAACTATTGCAAATAACGGACTAGAGGCACTGAATATACTTGAAAACGATACTGATTTCTCTGTAATTTTCATGGATGCACACATGCCTGTTATGGACGGCTTTCAGGCTACAAGACATATCAGAAAAAATCCTAAATACAATCACATCCCGATAGTTGCACTAAGTGGCGAGACTGCGTCTGATGACATCAGAAACATGTTAAATGTGGGGATGGAAGCACATGTTGAAAAGCCCCTTAAAATGGATGCTCTTTACGACATACTATATGTCTACACTAACGGCAATGAGTCGCAAAATGGCACAAAAGAGCCTGAAAGCGGCTCTTGCGAATTTGACACCGACAAAGGTTTGGAGATATGCGGAGGCGACAAAGATTTCTACCTTGAGATACTAAGCGACTTTACATCCAAGTATTGCGACTCTGCAGAGACCATCAAAAAGCTTATAAACGAGTCAGACAGCGCTAGTGCGAACATGATACTGTTAGATGTTTCTGGCGTTGCTGCTAATATCGGTGCAGATAACCTGTGCTCTATTGCCCTAAGCCTAAAAAACAACATCTCAAATCCGACAGATTTGGAGTACATAACCACTCTAAAAAACTATAAAAGAGCTCTTCATACAGTTTGCGAAGCGGTAAAAGAGTACGTCCGAACGAAGTGACAAAGAGCCTTGGGTAGTGCTAAAGACTAGCCTCTGCTTTGAGCCTTTTTTACATCTACTTGCATTACCTAAAAAATTAGTTGCCTGACAATGCCTTCTTTACATGCTCTTGGGCCATGGTTATATTCCAGACAGGCTCCCAAACAAGTTCTATTTCAACACTTTTTATGTTTGCCATCTTTTGTACGGCCTCTTTTACCCACTGCTGAATAAGCTGGTGCATTGGGCAGGCTTTTGTCGAGAGTGTCATGATGATGTGTGCATCTCCCTCATCATTACAAGCCGCATCGTAAATAAGCCCCATTTCAACAAGATTAAAACCGACTTCAGGGTCAATTACGGTAGAGATAGCTAAAAGCAGTTCGTCTTTAGAGTACATATTCAAATCCTTTTATTTAATGTTACACGCAAAGAGGAGCAAAGCCCCTCTTTGCGGCATGGACATAAGTGTCCCTACAACCCCCTAAAGCTTCCCGCATTTGCGGGAGAAAAAGAGGCTTTACACGTTTTGAAATACGCATGGTCACTTATAATTTATCATATAAAAAACACTTCTAACAAAAGCGATTGAGCCCATTAGTAAAAACGAAGCACCGCCTTTGATAAGAGCGTCGTTTTGAAGCAGAATTGCAACAGCAACAACAACCACCCCGATTGCGCAAAAAACAAACTGAGCTGACGAACTTTTTTGCGGAAGCATATCCGCCAACATCGGAACTTTTTGTTTTCCGACAAGCGGAGAAAATCTCTCAAACCAGACAAGAAATGGAATAATTTTATAGACATGCCCTGTTACAGCAAAAGCAAAAAAGCCAAAAAACATCATCCACCCTGAACTTAAAAGGAGCGGCTCAAAACCCAAAACCATATAACCGATACCCATAAGCAGAGAAGCCACTAAAGAGAAGTATGAAAAAATAAGTGACTTAGCATAAATGTCTATCTCTTTTCTTGCTCTTGTTTTGTAAATGGTTTGCACAAAATAGAAGTACATGAAGAGTCCTGCTACCGCCAATATATAACCTGCATACTCAAAAAAAGTAATCTTAAAAAAAGAAGAGAGGAGAACAAGCAAAATTGATACACCCATCATGATTAGCGCATTTTGTAAAGGTTTTTGAGAAAATCCGTGTGACAATCCAAACATCGGAAGTAATACAACAGACAAGCCCATTATTGTAACTACAACATATCCTACGACGACCAAAAAGACATGGCTTCTAAGAAGCGTATTTATATCTACCTCTATAAGCCCGCTGTATCCAAGAGACATAAGAAAACCGAAAATAACGCCGAAAAATAAAAATGTGTTTGACAAGAGCATGCTTTTCATAGCCAGATTTAATGTTTTAACTTTTTTGATAGTTAAAAATATCTCCAGTATGAATATCATAATAGAGATTAAAACGACAACTCCGCCAAATGGAAGTAGCATCGGATAGCTCACAAACCCGACAGTCATCATCAGAGTGCCAATTGCCAGCAGCGGCCATATGGCGTAAAATAGTTCAACACCAAAATGCCCTACTTCCAAAACGACAGGCACGAGCTGTGCCATGGCTCCAAAAATTGTCATCATGACAAATCCGAGCAAAAAGAGATGAACAAAACCAAATATTTTCGTATCTAACATAGTGATATTTTCAGCAGGTATGAAAAATATATAGAGAACAGATGCCAGATAAAAAAAGCTCCCCAATATAAAAAATGGGGAGATCAGTTTAAATGGAGGTGCAAAATCCCGTGAGACAGAAAACATCTAGAGTGCTAGTGACTTATATTTTGAAGATTTGTATCTGCCGACGAAGAGCTGTTGCTTGAAAAAATAACTTTTACCAAACCGCTGCCAATCTCCTCAATCTCATACGAGATATCATCCTGCAACTTAGGAAACAACCCGCCCGGTCTCTTATGATTTATCATAACCAGTTTATTGGCAGTTCCTTTGATAAGCTTCAAACCGCTAACAGCATTTACCATCGGTTCAGGCGGAGCGCATTTTGATGTATCAAAATAGTACGTGCTCTGCCCATCCTTTTCGAGTTTAAAAAAATCTACCGTAGCACCTGCAACCTCTAGCTTAGAAGCTTCGCTTGGAATTAAAGACATTAAAAAAAATCCTTCTTTTAAAATTGTCCATAATTATATTTAATATCTCTTCCTCAAACGTTGATTTTAATCAACAACAGGATTAATTTATCTAATTTGTCCACTACCGTAGATTTTAAATTTATATGTCGTCAAACCCTCTATTCCCATAGGTCCACGTGCATGGAGCTTGTTTGTGCTTATGCCAACCTCTGCACCGAAACCGAAAGCTCCGCCGTCCGTAAAACGCGTTGAAGCGTTAACGTAAAGAGCTGCTGAATCTATCGAATTTAAAAACAGCTCCGCAGTCGTTATATCTTCCGTAATTATCGCTTCCGAGTGACCTGAACTGAATCTAACTATGTGCTCTATTGCGCCCTCAACACCATCAACTACTTTTATATTGAGTATATTTGCAAGATACTCGGTATCGTAGTCTTCATCTGTAGCATGAGCTATCTCTATAATGTCCTGAGTTTTAGAACACCCTTTTAGCTCCGTGTGCGCTCTGTCAAACTCCGCTTTTAAAAGTGGCAGAGCCTCTCTTGCAATTCTTTCATCAACCAAAAGCGTCTCCATTGCATTACAGACTCCCGGGCGCTGAACTTTGGCATTTATTGCGATTTTTATCGCGTTGTCAAGTTTTGCGTCTTTGTCTATGTAAGTATGACACTGCCCCTTATCATGCTTTATTACGCTTACTGTCGCATTGTCGCAAACATATTTTATAAGCCCTGCCCCGCCGCGAGGAATAATCAAATCTACATATTTGTCCATCTTAATAAGTTTGGCAACTCCCTCTCGTGAGGAGTCAGGAATAAGAGAGACTAACGACTTTGAGAGTCCGTTCTTTTCCAAAACACTCTGAAGCACTTTTGCAATTGCCTTATTTGAGTTCTCGGCCTCTTTTCCGCCCTTAAGAACACACACATTTGAGCTTTTAAAACAAAGTGCGGCGGTATCGCTTGTGACGTTTGGACGCGACTCATAGATTATACCTATAACTCCGATAGGTATGGATACTTTCTCTATTTTGAGTCCATCTTCGGTAACCCAGCCATCAAGAACACGCCCCACTGGCTCTTTTAGTGCTGCAATCTCCTCAATAGCAACCGCCATCGCATCGATTCGCTTCTCATCAAGATAGAGCCTATCCATCAACGCAGACGATAAAGAGTTCTTTTTGCCATCCGACATATCTAGTGCATTTGCCTCTAACAAATCCATTGTATTTGCTCTTAGCGCCGTTGCCATCTCTCTTAAAATTTTGTTCTTATTTGCGCCGTTAATGAGAGATAATACTCTGCTTGCCGACTTTGCCTCTGCTAAAAACTTCTCCACAATTTGCCTTTGTCTATAATAATTTGATATTTAATGTGATGATGTTATACTACCATAAAAAAATTAAGGCACTTTTATGAAAACTATAACTTTTATCGGAAATGGAAATATGGCTCTAAGTATTGCTAAGGGGCTCAAGGATAGCTATAAAATCGAGGTTGTAGGCAGAACTCTTGAAAAATTGGACAAATTTGAAAACGAGTTGGGTGTAAAGATAGAAAAAGAGCTAATAGATGGCTTCAATGTAGACGGAAAAACTGTAATATTTTGTGTCAAACCCGCGAATGTAGAAGAAGTTGCTACAAGAATAAACGGCAGAGCCAGAGTTGTCTACTCAGTACTTGCGGGTACCACTGTTTATAAGATAAAACACAATCTAAACCCTTTTGCAGTAGTAAGAGCTATGCCGAATCTGGCTGCGAGTGTCGGGATGTCTATGACTACACTCACGGGTGATGAGGAGTTCAAAACTGAAGCAGAGGAGCTGCTTGGAGCAATAGGCACGACACTTTGGCTTGGAAGCGAAAAGGAGCTAGACATCGCAACCGCACTTGCAGGAAGCGGTCCCGCATACCTGACACTTATTGCAGAAGCTTTGGCCGATGGCGCCGTTAAGCAAGGCATGAAAAGAGCCGATGCGATGGCAACCATGCGCGGACTCTTTGGAGGATTTGGCAAACTTATACAAGATGTTCATCCAGCACTTCTAAAAGATGCAGTTATGAGCCCAGGAGGAACAACTGCTGCAGGTTATGGGGCGTTGGAAGACGGAAATGTCAGAGCTGCATGTATAAATGCAGTTGAGAGAGCTTATAAAAGAGCTGCCGAACTCTCTTAGAGATTATTTTTGCATCTCAAGTTCTTTGAGACGCAAAATAGTTATTTGCCAAAGATTTCGTATCTGTAGCTTACCATCGGAGTGTCATCACTATTGCCCCACTCTTTCATAGAAGCATCGTATAACCTCACATGTTTATAGCCTAAAACTCCGCTTAGCACAAAATAGTTAAACGACGTCTCAAGCCCGCCCGTACAGTAGAGCAAAACTTCACTGCTTTTATCCAGCCCGTAACCATCTTGAAATAGTGAGTCAAGTTTCTTAACATCTTTTAGTTTATAGTCGTTATCAACGGAGTAGTTCCATGAATAACTCATGGCTCCTTTTATGTGACCATCCCTTGCTACGGTATCAGTGGGAGTGATTCCGAGATATCTGTCGGCCGGCCTTGCATCTATCATAGGTACTTTTTGAATGTTTTTCATAACATATGCTTTATCGGCTAAAATTGTACTGTTTATACTAACCTTATAGTTTGATTTTTTGGTAATTGAAGCTTTTTCACTTAGTTCAAAGCCGCCTTTTTCCCATTCGCTTAAGCCGCCGTCCAAAAGGGCTACATCTGTTATGCCATGATAATTAAGCGCCCAGTAAATATAAGTAGCCATCAACAAATCTTTTGGAGAGTTTATCGGCGCATATAGAACGACTCTGCTCTTCTCATCAATTCCCAGTCTTTGTATTTCATCTTGAATCTCTTTGTTTGAGCGGACAACCAAAAACTTGCCCTGTGCTACCCTCCACTTCTCTATAGATGTATTTTGCGCATTTGGTATGTGTTGCGATTTGTAGTTTGATTCATCTGATACATGAACAATCCTCATGTCAGCTTCTTGCAAACTCTTATTTAGCCATTTAGAGCTCACAATTGCATCCATTGCAAAAGCGCTAATTGAAAACAGACATAATATAAATAATTTTTTCATGAAAAGCCTTTTTTTTAAAATTGGCTTGTATTGTAGGAGAGTTTAACTTAGCCGTTTATAACGGTAAAAGAGTAGTCGCTTTGCTTTGTTTTAGAGTAAGTTTACTGAAGTAAAAAAAAACTACATGTAAAATTATTTACATGTAGTTTTTTTAGAATATTATTTATAAAAACTTTAAAATCTCTTTTTCTATCTCATCTTTTTCTATAACACTCTTTTGAACGATAGGCTTTGTAAAAAGAGCTTTTACCATAGCAGGGATATCCAGCTTCGCCTCTTTTGAGATAGATTCGAGCGCAGTTATATCCTGAGCGTCAACTTCTCCCGTGAGTGCGCTTGCAATAACTGGGGAAAACTTAGTCCACTCTGCTGTTGAGTAGATTATAGATTTGATATCTTTTCTTGAGCAAGTCTCATACGACTTTATACATGTAGCAGTGTGAGGGTCCATCAAATAGCCGTCTTTATAAAAAGTTGTATTGATATATTTTTTGCCCTCTTCGCCGTTACAAAAATCTGCATCAAAACTTTTTTGCAGTTCTGATAGTTCTGCTGCACTCAGCTCGTAAAAGTTCTTTGTCTCCAAATCACCCATAAGCTCTTTAGTTCTCTCATATCCGAACATGTCATAGAGAATTCTCTCGACATTTGATGATTTTAAAATATCCATCGCAGGCGAAGTCGTACTTACTACATGCAGATTTCTTAAATCATATTTTCCTGTTTTTATAAGTCTGGTTAAGACGTTATTTTCATTTGAAGAGATGATGATTTTTTCCACGGGAAGACCCATCTTCCAAGCATAATATGCCCCAAGAGCGTTTCCGAAGTTTCCGCTTGGAACATTGAGGTAAACCTTCTCGCCCATAGCTATAGCACTTTGTCTTACAAGCTCAAGGTAGCTGTGGATGTGGTAGATGATTTGAAAAATAATACGCCCGAAGTTTACAGAATTTGCGGCCGAGAGGAGTATGTTTTTCTTCTTTAGCGCAGACTTGAACTCGTCTGAAGCGAGAAGTCTCTTAAGCGCATTTTGAGCATCGTCAAAAACACCTCTAATTCCTATAACTTTTAGATTTTTGCCATCTTCCGTCACCATCTGAAGTCTTTGAACATCGCTTGTTCCGCCATCAGGATAGAGGCAGGCAACTTGAACATTAGCGCGATTTTTGAAAGTCTCTAACGCAGCAGGTCCTGTATCGCCGCTTGTAGCAGCAAGAATTAGATAGTGTTCGCCTCTTTTTTGCGCGATTGATGACAACACTATACCAAAAGGCTGAAGTGCCATATCTTTAAATGCGCGGGTCGGACCGTGGTAGAGTTCGCTTACATAAAGATTCTCTTTTACTTTTACGACGGGAACTGGATTTGAAGGAGTGTCAAACTCGTCATAAAGTTTTAGAGCCTCGTCTATTACGCTCTTATCAACATCAATCTCAAAACGCTCAAGCATGTCAGAAGCCAGCTCTTTATATGAAGAGTTTAGATGTTTGTTTAAAAAAGCTTCACCGAGTTCCGGCAAACTCTCCGGCACGTATAAACCGCCAAAAGAGGCAATAGGATTTAAAATAGCTTCTGAAAATGTAACGCTTTGTGGTCTGTTTTGATCGCATCCGCGAGTTTGAATAAAGTTCATATTTTTTCTACCTAAAAATTTTTGAAATTATATCTAAATTAGATTTTATTTTAAATATTACTGAAACAGTCTGATTGGATTTATGTGAAATGATTTTTGCGTAACCTCAAAAATAAGCTCATCATTCACACGTCCTATGGTGTACCCCTTCTTTATCTTCTTGCCTTTTTGTATATCCGGCGCTATTTGAGAGAGATTTGCATAGATGGTATGAAGCCCGTCATCATGTTCTACAATCACTATATTATTAAGAACAGGAGTTTTATCTGCATAGATTACTTTGCCGTTAAACACGGTTTTAACCTTTGCATTATTCTCGCTTGGCTTTAAAGATATAGACTCATTAAAGACCTTTATGCCGTATATAGGATCCGTATATGTTCCGTAATTTTTAGTAACTTTGTATGGCTCAAACGGCGGAATGGTCTTTTTTCCCTTATACTCTCTTGTTTTTGCGGCTTGATAGCTGCTTCCATGCGACTTAACCTTAGGCAAGTTCTTATCCGAGACAATATCCTTGGCATCAAACGCTTTGGCTCTGCTAGCCTCTTCTTCTGCCTTTTTAATCTGATCTATTTTTATAATATTTAGCTGTGCCAACGTCTTTTTAAGTGAATCTTGCTTGTTTAAAATCTCTCTTAACTCTTTTTTGTAGGACTCTCTTGCGATTTTAAGCTTGCCGAGCGACTCTTTATTATCTTCTTGAGTTTTGATAAGCTCTTTTCTTTTTGAGTCAATAGAGGCGATAGCGGCCTCAAGCGAACTAACCTGATTGCTTAAAAAATCTATATTTTTTGAGTTGTCATAAAACTTTTCGTTAAGCTCTTTTATCTTCTCTTTGGCATTCTTAAGCATAAGTTCAAGCACCTCATACTCTATTAGAGACTCCTCGCTTGCGCTGTACTCTTCTTCAAGTATTATAGAGAGCGAAACGCTTTGAGCTATTGTAAAAACAAGCTCCTCTTCAAGCTCATTGCCATCTTTTTTCAGTATCTCCTGAGAGGATTTTAGCTCTTTTATCAGTTTTACATTATCTTCGTAACTGCTCTCCTTCTCTAAGAGCTCCTCTTTGAGTTTTTTCAGGTGCTCCTGCTGCGCAAAAATCTCTTTTTCATGCACTCTGATAGCATTTGCCGTATCATCCATTTTTTTGCTGATAGCCTCCTCTGTTTTAGCATATAAGCCGATTTCAGAGCTTGTTTTTTCTATTTTGGAGTCAACACTTGTTTTTGCTTCCAAAAAGCTACATGTCAAAAAAAATATTATAAATAAACGAATCATGCCTCTTCTTTATGGCCGATAACAATCAAAGATGCCAAAAGGATTGAGATAACCATGGCAACAGCAAGAATTACTAAAAAATCGTCCACAGGATTGAACACTACTACGCTTATGCCTATGTTGTTGAACTGCTCTACAACCCAATGGTGTGATGAGAGATAGATGAAAATTCCAAAAGCCATAAAACTGGCAATTAGCGCATCTACAATAGCGAGTCTAAAGAGTACCGCTGAGCGAAGCCACAATGCAGCTCCAAAAAGCCCCATGATAGTCATTCTCTCGTTATGTTTGTATTGCCAGATTCTAAGCTCTTTAAATATCAGAAGCAGAGTTACGACAAGCACGACGACCGTAAACAGTGCAACAACTTTTTTAAAGAGCAGAAGAAGCTTATAGGTAGTGTCGTGAGTGTGTGAAAAATCCTCCACCTTTGTTATTGAGCTCTCATCTAGCAAATCGCTTCTCAGTCTCTTTGTCTCTTGTGGAGTCGGGTAGTGCGTAAGCGTAAGCTTGTAAAATCTTGGAAGAGTAAGCTTTAAAAGCTCTGCGTTTGTACTCTTTATATCGCTTGTCAATCTTTTTATAACAGAGTCCGTAGAGAGCTCTTTGGCATCTGAAATTATCTTATTTATTGAGGCAAAATCGCTGCTGCTAAGCTCTTTTTTACTCACCGCAATAACCGAGTAGTTATTGGCAAGAGTAACCTTGTAAGCGTTAATTGAGCGCTCAACAATAAAAAATACCTGCATTGAGAAGAGTATGCTAAGAAGTGCTATTACCAGTGAGAGGTGGTTCTTAACGGATTTCATGAATGCTCCCGTACTCAATGTGAAAATGCTTATAATCTACATTTAATGTTTTTGGAATCTGGTGCGTAACGACAATTACTGTAGTTTTTAGCTGAGTATTGGCTCCCTCTAAAAGGTTCCAAATCAACTGCGAAGAGTACTCGTCAAGATTGCCGGTAGGCTCATCTGCCAAAATTAAAATCGGGTTGTGGGCAAGAGCTCTTGCCATTGCAACCCTCTGCTGCTCTCCACCGCTAAGCTCAAGAGGATACTTTCCTGTTTGATGATTTAACCTGACATGTTTTAAAAGTTTGTCTACCTGATTTAGAGCGACATTTTTAACATAGCCGTTGATTAGAAGCGGAAGCATAATATTTTTGTCAATAGTCCACTCTTTTACAAGCTTATAATCTTGAAATACTATTCCAATATGTCTTCGCAAAAAATTCAGTTTTGAACGTGACACACCGTTTAGCTCTACACCGCCGACTATCAAAGAGCCCTGCTTTGGTTTTAGAGCCCCATAAAGAGACTTTAGCAGTGTTGATTTTCCGCTGCCGCTAGCACCGGTTATAAAGACAAAATCGCCCGTACCCACGGAAAAATTCACCTTATTAATAATCGTCTCATTGCTTGAGTATGAAAGCGAGAGGTCTTTTGCAACTATAACTTTATCCATGAAGAGTCTTGTTTAAAAATTTATGTGCAGCAAGATTGCTTTTTGACCTTAGAGGCATTTTAGGGTAGTAAAAAGCTCTATCTTTTTTGACAATCATGTAGAGATGTTCAGGCTTGTCAAAGCTCCCCATAGAGAGGCGAAGCATCACTCCGTCTTCTAACATGTAGCTTCTCTCAAAATTGACAAATCCGCCATCAAGCTTCTCTATCTTTTTGTTCAGTTTCAGTATATCTTCGCCGCTGAGTCTAACCTCTGAAAATTCAAAATCTCCATCTAGAGAGAGTTCAGGAGAATCTTCATCATTTATCATTGTCACATCATAAATATTCTTCTCCATCTTTCTCCATCTATCCTCATATTTGCTGACTATGGCGATATCTCTATTTTTGCTGATATGGAGCGTAGTTTTACTGAAAGCTATGAATGTCTCGTAAGAGTAAGCGTAATATTTTTCGCTGTCCGTTCGAAGCTCTAGCGTTCCGCCAATGTCTAAAATACGCCTTGCTTCTTCTATAAATGCAGTTGAAATAACTCTTCTGTGAGGTTTTTTATCCCATGGGACTGGAAAATGAACGTAAATTTTTTCAATTATATTTGATGGAACAAGCTCCGTAAAAAGCCTTGCGTCATAATTAAGCACAAGAATATTTTGGATATTTTTTATCGATATCTGTTTTAAGACCTGCTCTATTGAGGGATGGTGAATCTCTATGCCGATAAAGAGAGTATCCGGATTGTTTAGAGCCTGATGAAGCAGATGGCGGCCTGAACCAAAGCCAACCTCTATGCGGATTTTTTCATTATTTGGAAAGTCTGTTGCAAAATATTTTATATCTTTTAGAGCGGCAACCTCTTGAAGATGGATATTTTTCTTGCTTTGAGGCACATTCGATGAAAGCGCATCCATTCCAGATGCCTTAGTGTAGGCCAGAAGCGCTTTATGCACGTTGTATGTTGAAGCCGGTCTTGATAGCTTGTCGCTTTTTAAAAGCTTTTTACCCTCTTCATCTACAACAAGCAAAAAAAACTCATCCTCATCTACCGTTACAGAGATTAACTTCTCCTCTTCGAAATTCGCATTGTTTGCTATAAAATTAAAAGAGACCCCGCCCTCTTGAAGCGGGAACTCAACCTCTTTAAACTCTGCTATATGTATATGTGGCATTCATTCTCGTTTTGTTAAAAATCTTGCATAGGTAGAATTACGTCCTCAGCAGGCGCAATATTGCTCTCTACGCTGTTTTGTTCTATCTTTTTCTCTACACTCCTCTCTGCTTTTTTCAGAGTAGTGTTTGGCTTTTTTACTGCCGATTTGTCATCAACTTTAAACTTAACCTCTATGCTCGGCTCAGATTTAATCCCGTTTGCGTCAATTGCAAATATTTTATAAAAATAAGTTCTTTCATCCTCTATTTCAGAGTCTATAAATTCATTCTTTTTTATATTTTGAAAATCTTCAATCGAACTCTCCAAAAAGCTCTTACTGTATCTTTTTTGCACTATATAGCTAACAGCTCTTGAGTCTGATGTAATCCAAGAGAGTCTGACTGTTCCGTTAAGCTGTTTTGCATCAATCAAAGACGGAGTTGCAGGTTTAATCAAAGTTCTTCCAAGTGCAGTGTGGTTTGAACTCACGCTCTCAAGTTTATCTCTGTCGATTACGCTGATTCTGTAAAAATACTCTTTACCGTCTTCTTCTATAACATCAACATAGGAGTTCTTTTTTGTATCAGCTATCTCAGAATAAGTTCCGTTAATGCTGTTAGCTCTATATACTCTGTATGTTAAAAAATCAACGATTTCGCTGCTCTTCCAGTTTATCTCTATTTTCTTTGGCAAATCAGTTGAAGCAACAACCTGTGTTATTTCAGCAGGAAGCTCTTTTGTCACAACTGTGACCTCTTGGCTCGGTTTTGAAACTATATTGTCATATGTCAAGACACGAATACGGTAGATATATGTAAAATTATCTTTGAGATTTTTATCAATAAACTCAGCATTCAATCTTCCGTCAACGGTTGCAATATCAGTCCAATTAATCTCTTGAAGAGTTCTTCTTTGAATGATGTACGCTTTTACCTTTGCGTTCTCATGAGGACGCCATATTATTTTTGCGCTTCTTGGCATGCTCTGTCTGCTGTGAATCCAAATTACCGACTCCAATTGAGGAAGAGAAGTTATAACAGTTGTTTCGCTTTTTTGAGACTCAGCATTGGCACTGTATGTTTTAAAGTAGTAGCCGTATCTTGAAGCAGGCTCTACTTTTTTGTCCAAATAGTGTGTTGAAAAACGACTGCTTACGGTATCGTAGTAGTCACTTTTAACGCCATTCTCGCCCTTGGCACTGCTCTTTGACTCAGCATCAAATTCAACTCTATATATATAGACACCCTCTACTCTTTGGTCATCGATAGACCCCCACTCTAACGCGATTGTATTGGTATCAACGATTGTTCCGTTTTTAGTAAGTGCAACTATCGGCAAAGTGTTGTCAATAACAGCATCCTTTTTAGGCATCGGTCCTTTGCCGCTGCAGCCGCTAAGAATTAGCAGTGAAGCCGTGCATAATGTAGCTAGCGTCCATAATCTCATCTATTTGCTCCGTATTAAATTTTTTGTTTATAGATTCCGCCATCTCGCTCTCAAGCGGTGCGGTGAATAGCAATTTTTCTCCACTCGTTGGATGAGTAAAGTATATCAAGTATGCGTGTAGCAAAATTCGTTCCGACTTCTCCTGTTTTGGGCTCTGAGCATAAATATGATCACCGATAATATGGCGGCCAATACTCTCCAAGTGAACACGTATCTGGTGTGTTCTTCCTGTAAAAAGTTTACAAGCTATTAGCTGGTTTTTTTCATCATTTGAGAGCAACAATGTTTTAAAAATAGTCTTTGCACTTTTTCCATGCTCCAGACATGCCATCTTTAGCCTGTTATGAGCACTTCTTGCTATCGGGCACTCAACAGTAGTCAAATCATCTTTTAGAGGAGGGGTAATGACCGCCAAATAGTATCTTCCCATGCTTTTGTCTTGAAGCTGATTGGACAAAAACTCGTGTGAGCGATTGTTTTTAGCGATAACCATAGCTCCGCTCGTGCCTTTATCAAGTCTGTGAACAATTCCATGACGCTCCTCTCCGCTTAGTGTTGAGAGTCTTACTCCCTTGTGTTTAAGCCAGTCAACCAGAGTCGCCTCTTTAACACTTGGAGCAGGATGAACGGTCAATCCGCTTGGCTTGTTTATAACAAGAACGTCACCGTCTTCATAGATGATTTCAACGTCAAAATCAACATCAAGTGCCGGCTCGCTCTTTGCATCCAAAAACTTTACTTCAACAATTTGATTCTCTTTTAGTTTAACTCCCGAACGAGAAACTATCTTAGAGTCTACAAGTACACACTCTTTTTTAATAAGCTGTGCGATTTGTGAGCGGCTCTGCCCTATTTGCGATGTTAAAAATGTATCAAGACGCTCGGCGCTATCGCAAATATAACTTTGTGTTTGGTTCATATTTCTAACCTTTATGATACAATTTCTAAAATATTATGGAGTTTCAAATTTGTGGAGAATTGATAAGCGTATTTTAGCACAATTTGATTTTTTTTCCATTATCCTAATTATTCCGCTCATACTCACTTCAAACTGGTTAATAGGGGAAGCCGTTCCTGCTCTTGCCCAAAAACAGACTGCATATTTTGGCGTTGCATTTTTGGTATTTTTAGCAGTTTTTCTGCTTCCTATCCGCAGGATGAGCTGGCTTATCCCTTTTATCTACTGGATTAGCATATCTCTGCTTATTGGAGTTGAATTCTTCGGTCACGCTCGACTCGGGGCGCAGAGATGGATAGAAATCCCGCTTATCAACATGACGATTCAGCCCTCGGAATTTGTAAAGCCCGCACTGATTTTAATGCTTGCATACCTAGTTCATAGAAACCCGCCACCGATGCAGGGATATAGAATAAAAGAGTTTTTAAAGATAAGCCTTTACATACTTTTGCCCTTTATTCTCATAGCCAAAGAGCCTGATTTAGGTACGGCGCTGGTTCTTCTGCTTCTTGGTTACGGCGTACTCTTTTATATAGGCGTTTATTGGAAAATATGGGCATTTCTGGTTGGATTTATTCTTCTTTTTTCTCCCATTGCATACAAGTTTTTGCTTCATGATTATCAAAAAACAAGAGTACATGATTTCTTAAGCGAAAAGCCCTCGTATCATGTTCAGCAGTCCATTATTGCTATCGGCTCAGGCGGATTTACCGGTAAGGCAAAAGATGATGCCACACAAACGCAAATGAGATTTTTACCTATTGCCACAAGCGATTTTATCTTTGCGTTTTTAGTAGAGAGAAGTGGATTTTTAGGTGCTCTGGGGATTATTCTTATCTATGTTATGCTTATTTTGCATTTGATGAGTCTTAGTATTTTTAACAACGACTACTTTATAAAGGTAGTTACAATCTCTATAGCCTTTATGATTTTTATATATATGGGCGTAAATATCTCAATGACTATAGGATATGCCCCTGTTGTCGGGGTGCCGTTGCCGATGTTTAGCTATGGCGGGAGCAGTTTTATAAACTTTATGATTCTTTTTGCTATTATGCAAAATCTTATTACGTTTAGATATAAAGATATGTATGACGGACGCGGAACTAAGAGCTTTTTATAGCTTTTTGAAATATATTTTACAAGGATACGTTGTTGGAAGAGCAAAAAATAGCGTGGGACGACAGATACGCAATTGGTATTGAGTCGCTTGATAATCAGCATAAAAAATTGTTCAGACTTGTAAACAGACTTTATGAGGTAGAAGAGCATAAGATTACAAAAGAGAGACTAAAGAGCATACTCTACGAATTCAGCGACTACATGAAGACTCATTTTCATGAAGAGGAGGAGTATATGTCATCAATAGGATACGACAAACTTCAAGAGCATAAAGCCCTGCATCAGGAGCTTATTGACTATCTTGCTTCAGTTATAAACAAACCTGCCAAACTCGATATTATTAAAACAAAAATGAAAATTGTGGCAAAGCGTGCGCTTATCGACCATATCATGAATGAAGATACGAAAATAAAGCTTTTTTTGATAGAACAGAATTTAGAAGATGAGATAATTTTTGATATTACCGATATTGTTGCAGGAAATGAGTAGATTTTATTTATAGGTAGTGGCGCGGTGGACGGGACTCGAACCCGCGACCCCCTGCGTGACAGGCAGGTATTCTAACCAACTGAACTACCACCGCGCATAAAAAAATTGTTTTTATATTAGACAAGGCAAATTTTAACGAAGCATAGAAACCTATGTGAGTTGAAATCTAACGCAGTATAATCAAAAATGGTGGGCATTACAAGACTCGAACTTGTGACATCTACCTTGTAAGGGTAGCGCTCTACCAACTGAGCTAAACGCCCTAAAATTATGCTTTTTACTTTACTCTTCGTTAGAACCTTTGTTTCATTCGTCACATAGATTTACTATGCTCCTCATTACACAAAGAACCTGCCTCGATTAAAATAAAAATCAAGAATTTTAAATTTAATTCTATTTATAACACCATGTTTTGTGGCGACCCCTAAAGGATTTGAACCTCTGTCCCTACCATGAAGTGATAGTGTCCTTGGCCACTAGACGAAAGGGTCACTTTCATTAAACAAAAGGTTTTGTTAAATAACTTGGATTTTTTGATTTTAGATGTGCTAAGGTTTTGGCGAAGCGTACTAAAGTACGTGAGTCAAAAGCTTTGTGCATATAAAACAAAAATGGTGGGCATTACTGGACTCGAACCAGTGACATCTACCTTGTAAGGGTAGCGCTCTACCAACTGAGCTAAACGCCCTAAACGTGTTTTTTTGAATTAGTTGTGCGTACGATTTTGCGTAGCATACTTAAAGTATCTGAGCGAAATATTGCGTGCAAATTATCAAAAAATGGCGCGGTGGACGGGACTCGAACCCGCGACCCCCTGCGTGACAGGCAGGTATTCTAACCAACTGAACTACCACCGCGCATGTAAATAATGGTGTCCTGTGATGGATTCGAACCATCGGCCACCTCATTAAAAGTGAGATGCTCTACCAGCTGAGCTAACAAGACATTTTCCTCTATCTCTTTAGAGGTCGAAATTATAGGCAAATAGGTTTTAATTGTCAAGATAAAAAGAGATAAATTTAAAAAAATATCTCTTTGTCTATAAGCAGCAACATTTTAATGGCAAAAAGCACGCTTTGATGCTGTATATAGTTTCTGTCCCCGCTAAGATTTAATCTGCTCTCTCTATGTTCTGTTTTACTTCTCACGCCAACATAAATGGTGCCTACAGGCTTATACTCAGTTCCGCCACCCTCGCCCGCAACTCCGCTTATTGATATAGTGTAGTCTGCATTACTGACATTCATCGCTCCCTCACTCATCTCTGAGGCAACCTCACTGCTTACCGCGCCAAATTCCTCAAGAGTTTTGCCGTTTACTCCAAGCCAGTTCTCTTTCATAGTGTTTGAGTATGTCACAAGGGCGCCGTCGAGTATTTTAGAAGCACCGTTGTTTTCTATAAAAGAGTAGCTAAGAAGTCCTCCGGTGCAGCTCTCGGCAAAACCTATTTTTTTATTTTGCGAAGAGAGTTTATCTATTATATAACTCATAATGTTTGATGCCGCGATGAGTTTATTCGGCAAGAGCTGTTTTGCAGAGCCTATAAATTTTGAAATATTTCCGTATTTTTTGCTTCTAATATCAATCCTAAGCCATCCGTCAATGAGATTTACGATATCTAGTTTAACGTCATACATCTGAGCTATGGGTGAGAGTATCGCAATAGCACTCTCCCTGTCCTCTTCAAAGAGGTGCATAGTAGCTTTGGAATCCTCTATATTTAGAAGTATCTCAGGAAATGTCTGCATCTCATCCATGTGAAGAACGTTTGTGATGGAATCCTTATACTCCAAAAGATAGCTTCCGTTTTCAAAAACAGAGCTGTTGGATGGAAACAGCATCTCATCTTTAAGTATTTGATTGTCACCCGTGACCGTACAGATGAGTTTTCCGATGGTTGAGAAGTGCTGTTTTGTAGTTACTATAATTTGCCTGTTTGCTGCGTTTAGCTCTTTGTCAAGATACAAAAAGAGTGAATTATCACTCTCTTTAAAAAAAGTTATAGAGTGTATAAAATCAGTTTTTTGCTCTATTTTTCTTACAATATACTCTCTTAAAGGAAGATTGTATATAAATTTATTGCCGATTAACAAAAGGTGCAGTTTCATTGTATAAATAGCCTTTTTTAAACAAATTTTGATTGCTAATTGTATCACTTATTTAGTTCTAAAAATAATAACTTTATAATAAAATAAACCTTAATTAGATACAATCCAAAAATTTTACACTATTTGGGACAGACATGGATTATAAAGATACACTACTTTTACCGACTACAAAATTTGAAATGAGAGGCAATCTCATCAACAACGAACCAAAAAGATACGCTTCTTGGGACGAGAAAAAAATATATGAGAAGATGAAAGCTAACCGCAAAGATGCTCCAAGTTTTACTCTTCATGACGGTCCTCCATACGCAAACGGTCACACGCACATCGGACATGCACTCAACAAAATCTTAAAAGATATCATTATAAAACATAACTATTTTAGCGGTAAATCTGTCCGTTTTACTCCGGGCTGGGATTGTCACGGTCTTCCGATTGAGCAGCAAGTTGAGAAAAAACTTGGCGGAAAGCAGAAAAAAGAGCTTCTTGAAACTGCAAAAATCAGAGAGCTTTGCCGCGCTCATGCGGCTGAATTTGTCGACATCCAAAGAGAAGAGTTCAAAAAACTGGGCGTTATTGCCGACTGGGATAATCCATATGTGACGATGGACTATAAGTTTGAGGCAAACATCTACCGAACTCTTTGCAACGTTGCAAAAAAAGGTCTTCTAATCGAGCGAAGCAAGCCTGTTTTTTGGTCATGGGCCGAGAGAACTGCTCTTGCTGAGGCTGAAGTCGAGTATGAGGATAAAGAGGATTACTCAATCTTTATCGCGTTTGAACTAAGTGATGAGGCAAAAACAAGACTCTCCATAGACTCTAAAGCAGCTTTAGTTATCTGGACGACTACTCCATGGACGATTCCTGCAAATACGGGAATATCACTCAACCCTGAGGAAGAGTACGCTCTTACGACAGAAGGTTACATCGTTGCTAAAAAACTCTTAGAGTCTCCAAAGGAGCAAGGAGCTTTAAGCGGTGAAATAGCAAGAACATTCAAAGCAAAAGAGTTTGAAAATCTTCTAGCCCTTAATCCGCTAAACGGCAGAACTTCTCGCATAGTTTTAGGCGAACATGTACTTGTTGAAAACGGAACAGGATGTGTTCACACTGCCCCAGGGCATGGTGAAGATGACTACCGCATAGGTCTTGTTTATGATTTGGATGTAATCATGCCGGTTGATGAGACAGGATGTTATGATGAGAGCGTAGTTCGCGATGCTCTCATTCCTAACGGTGAAGATTTTGTCGGTCGCCATATCTTTAAATCCAACGAAGACTTGATTGCCCTTATGGGAGCGAGCGTTGTACATGTCTCAAAATTCACCCACTCATATCCACACTGCTGGAGAAGCCATACACCTCTGATTTTCAGAGCTACAAAACAGTGGTTTATAAGCGTTGATGAAAAGCCAAAAGGGTGCGACGAAACACTAAGAGAGATTGCTCTAAATGAAGTTGAAAAGACGCTGTTTTTCCCTGAAACAGGCAGAAACAGACTAAAATCAATGGTTGCGAACCGTCCCGACTGGTGTATCTCCCGTCAAAGAGACTGGGGAGTTCCGATAGCGTTTTTTAGAGTAAAAGCAACGGGCGAAGTTCTGCTTGATGAGAAGGTCTTAAACTTTACTGCTATGATTTTTGAGGTGCACGGAAGCGACGCTTGGTACTCGATGACAACAGAGCATCTCCTCTACCCTGGTGCTGGATACAGCGCAGATGAGCTTGAAAAGGTAACGGACATTCTTGATGTTTGGTTTGACAGCGGCTCAACATGGTATTCTGTTCTTAAATCACGCAACTATGACGCAGGCGAGTATCAGGCAGACCTCTATGTTGAGGGAAGCGATCAGCACCGCGGATGGTTCCAGTCGTCTATGTTTTTAAGTGCTGCGGTTGAGCACAAAGCGCCTTACAAAGCACTCCTTACTCACGGCTTCACAGTTGATGAAAAAGGCGAGAAGATGTCAAAAAGCAAGGGCAACGTTGTTGCACCAGAGTCGGTTTTAAAAGAGTACGGCAGCGAAATATTACGTCTTTGGGTTGCATCAAGCGACTATCAAGGGGATTTGAAAATCTCTCAAAGTATCTTAAAACAGAGTACCGAAAACTACCGCAAACTGAGAAATACTTTTAGAATTATGCTTGCAAATATCAACGATTTGCAGAGTCTAACTCCATACGAGAAGATGGGCGAACTTGACAAGTGGATTTTAAGCGAAGCAAAAACGGTATTTGACAATGTTCACAAATCGTTCAGTAACTACAACTTTGTTCACGGTATGAGTCTGTTAAACAACTTCATCGTAAATGAGCTGAGCGGAATCTACATCGACATTACAAAAGACAGCCTCTACTGTGACGCTATAAACGACCCAAGAAGAAACTCAAGCCAAAGCGCAATGGCAATTATGACTAAGTCGCTTCTGACTCTTATCGCACCTATTTTAACCTATACGGCGGATGAGATTACAGAGCATCTGCCTGCATTTTTAAAAGGCGACAAAGCAGATATTTTTGACTTTGTTTACGAGAGCATGGAGACTATCGACTCTACTTTTGACGCCGCATATATGAACAGCACAAGAGAGAAGTTTTATGAGATAGTTGATGGGCTTAAAAAAGAAAAAATCATAAAAAACACTTTAGAGTTAGTGATAATCACAGAGTCCAAAAAGATAGCGGAGATGGACAAAACATCGGCAGAAGACTGGTTTGTAGTATCTGGCATCTCACATAGCGAAGTAACTAATGAACTTGGAAAATTTGAAGTTGACGGAAATATATTTGTAATCCAAAAAGCAAGTGAAGCAAAATGTCCAAGATGTTGGAAGTATCAATCAAAAGACGAAGAATCTACATGTAAAAGATGTTCAAAGGTTTTAAATGCCTAATTTTGGCGAGCCCGTATCAGCTACATTTATCGCAGTGAGTATTGCTGTAATATTTGTTATTGTCGGTATTGGCATACTTCTGGTTAAAAAATTCAAATAACGACAATATGAGTATATTTGCTCTTCAATCACCTGCGGGTGGTTTTTTAGATGAAGAATTAAAACGATTTAACAAAGAGTTTGATGAATGGTGTATCCAGTTTGACAACTTTGAAGACGCCAATATCATCGCACAAACTCTTGACAAAAAAAGAACCGCAGATGTTGTTGAGATTACACCGCTTAGTTATCCAAAGTACTTTTTTCACAATCTTCACGGGACCATCCATACAACGAGACAGATAGAAGATAAAATCATATGTATAATTGAACCGCAAATGGGTTCAAACTTTCGCATAGCTGTATGTGACCTCAACACAAAAAGAGTAATAATCAAAAAGACCAGCTACAAAAACGTACTAAGCGTAGAGGGTGCTTTTGCAAATTTTGAGATGTAACTTTGTTCCATTTTCAACTCCTCGCTTAACACACTCTTCATTTAAGAAAAATATGAACTTTTTTAAAAGTCTAGAAATTTCTACAAAAGCAGATAGAAACTTGGCAATACTTAACGCACACCAAGACGGTTACTCTCAAGCAGACATAGCAACTTATTTGAATGTGTCAACATCGCTGATAAGTAAAATTATAAAAAGTGGAGATTCATTCACAGGGGTGTAATTGCTATGAAGTTTTTAGTGAATTATCAGGTTTAGATGGTAGAATATTGACAATGGGTATTCGTTAATGATGCGAATTCGCCTAATAAGAAAAATCAGTTAAGGAGTCAACTATAAAGAAACCTAACTAAAAAACATTAAATTTACAGTTTCATTTAGAAACACCTAAAGCTAGTTTTTCATCAAACATGGCTTTGTTCTTTAAAAGTATAAATATTGTTTTTAAAA
>NZ_JAHYJB010000021.1 GCF_019429335.1 Sulfurimonas sp.
CAATTATAAAATCGCGCTCACTTTCTAAAAGTGGCCGAATCATCTCCGTCATGAGTGGCCGGATGATGAGCGTTTTTAGTGGCCGGATGCAAACGCGATTAGTGGCCGGTTTGGTGCGTTTTTTGCACCTTGATGATAAAGTTTATCCAAAGCTATAAACATCAAAGCTCTCGACTTACCCGAAGCAGGCGGCGCTTTTAGCAGAAGATACTGCTCGCCTCTTGCATTGTAGGCTTTTTCCTGCATATCTCTCATGCCAAAGCCGTTTATCTTTTTGCTCTCACCTGTTTGAGCATATGTTACTTCTATGATGTTAGTCATTTTAATCTCTTTATATCTGCTTTATTTTATATTGGATCTGAATGCATGTGGTATTTTTTTATTCATAAATTTACCTATAGTCAAACAAGTATCAAGCAAATTTATTGCAGAAAAAGCCTTGATATAGGTTGTTTTGTATCTATTTTCAGTAAAACTTAAGTTCTCAATGAAACAACGGTGAAGCAAATTTGAGATCATTTTGCCCACCATGGGATATACTTTCTTGCTTTAGTTCCAACACTCTCATCATATATAAAGATTTTTTCCTCTTTGAGTGTTTCATTTATGATTTTTGAGACCATAGAAATATTTTTCTTATCTATGGCAAATCTTTCTCTTAAAGAAGTATTGGTCATATAGTCTCTTTGAATATATCTTAAACTCGCATGTTGGTAACAAGCTCGTGTTTTATCCGATTTATCCATATCTTTTAGTTCTTTATGAGCAAATAATATTGCTACCGTATGCTCATTTGTCGTTTCAAATATAGGAGCAGGAAGTTGATAGATTTCACTTTGCATTACTATTTTATCAACACCACTTCCTCTCTCTTCACAAACACCGATTCGTCTCATAAAAGAAGCTAAAGCTTCATTTCGTGATTTTGGAGGAGAGTCTAAAAATCTATCTGTATCAACAAGTGGTGTCCCAGGATTAGTCACTTCAAAGCGATTTGAAAAGATTTCAATCATTACAGAGCTTCCTGTTTGAAAAAAATCTTGATGAATAATAGCATTGGCTACTATCTCCCTAATTGAAAGCTCAGGATACATTCTTATGTTTTCTCTAAATGCCTGTTTGATAACTTCATTTGAAGGCAATATATTATTTATGTAATCTATTAAGCCTTCAAATCCAACTGCATATCCCTTATTGCCTTCTCTCTCTTTGATTGTTTCAAACTTTGTATTGTCTTTGTATTGTATAACTCTAATAGCTTTGCGTTTTAGGTTGCTGAAGCTATTTAAATTTTTTGCAAAAAGGATAGCACCTAAGTTTGTTATAGAGTATTTCCCGTTTTCTGTTTTCTTTATGAGGTCATCGTTTATTAAACTCTCTAAAATCGCTTGTCTATTCTCTGGTAATGGCAAGTTTAATAGTTCAAAGTATTTTGTATATTCTAAATAATTTAAAACTTCACCGTCATCTAAATTATCTACTGCTATCTGTTTTTCAAAAGGAACTCTGTCAAAGACCCTCCAGAGTTCTCTCTCTTTTTCAGGCAACTCTTTTAACTTCTTTTTGTGAGAATTTAGCCGTATATATTCCACCCCGCTAAATGTAACAGGGTTTATATTGGCAGGTGCTATTTCTAGTAAAACTACCTCTTTTTCATCTATTGTCACCTCATAAAATTTAAAATCTATTTTTGGGGTTAGAAGTCTTAACAGCCAGTTTTCTAATGCTTCATTACCCTTTGTGGTAACTGATGGCTTAAATGTAGTTCCAAGTGTTTTATGAGTTGCATCATCAACTCCCCATATCATATATGCATTTGTTTTACTATTGAGTGCTGCTGAGTTTGATAAAGCACTTATATATTCACCTATCATCTCTTTATCATCATTGTTATGCTTAAACTCTAGCCATTCTGTCTCATTGGGTTGCTTGAGTAGCTCTTTGATAAGAGATATTATATAGTCGTTACTTCTAGTTATGCTCATATTATTCTCCTCTTCGCTAACCATCTTCTTTGAATATATTCTAGATTGCCTCTTTTAGGTTGATAATTCCTATAATATTTATCTCTAAAATCAACTAAGACATTATCGTTTATATCTATAAGACCATGTTCTAGCATGTACATTAGTGCAATTGAAGGACTTCGTGACTCTCCTAAACTGCAATATACAAAGATTGTTTCATCACTATCTAAATGCCGTTTCATAAAGTTTAAAGCTGCGTTGATCATCTCATCGCTAACATATTTTGGGTCATCTCCATCAATCATATTTAAATAGATAGCATGTTCCTCTTCTTTGAAGAGGTAATAAGGATTGTCTTTATTGCAACCTCTACCACTCCAGCCCACCTGAGACCGATGTGTCACAAAGCCGTTGGCACGATTGAGTGCACAGACGATTTTCATGCCTTGGCTTACTGCCGTGCGGTACTCCTCTTTTGTGCCTATATAGATGTTTAGGTTGGCTATTTTTTTCATAATACTTTCTCTCTTAACATATATGCTACAGCAGAGCCTTTTTCAACTAAAAAGTTTAAGATAGCCAAAACATCATTTTTAATTTTTCTTTCTTTTTTTATTTGCTCACCTTGAATGAAAACATACTTTCTAATTAAGTTTTCTAAATGAAATACTGTATTTGACTCTAGTTTATCATTTGACAAATTACTATTATTTTTTATCACATCTGCAACCCAGCTAATCCCATCATTTTGGTATTTTGACGCAATACTAGTTAATAATTTCGAGATGGAATAGAGCACGGACGGGCAATGACCAATTTTTTTGGTTAGCTTTTTAAAATACCTTATATCTTTATCTTTTAATGAATGCCACTCTTTGGCGGTGTCTTTCCAGATTGCACCATATTGTCCCCAAGTCAATAGGTAAACTTTTATGACTTGATCAATATGTCTATATTTATCACCATCCTTGCAAGTCTCTATTATCGTATCCTCAAAAAGTTCCCAAACATGCCAAAAATTATCGTACTTATTTATTTCATCTTGAGCTAAAATAAACTGAGTTAATAAATAAACGATATCTTCAGTTGGTTCAAACTGATTAAGTAATGGTTGCAAATATGACTGAATATCGCTTTTATTCGCTTCAAGTACAAAAAGTGCAAATCTATTTATAAATTCTAGTTTTAAATCATAACTTACTTTCTCGTCAGGTTGATTAAAAACTTTTACGCAAAATATTTCAATAATTTTTCTAACTAATTCTTTTTCTTTCTTAGCAGTTGTGTTTAGTGAAATCATTTTAAAAACAACTATTAAATTCTTTAATGTATTTGTTTCAATAGTGCCAATATCAAATTCTACTATTTTATTAGATACAAAATTTTCCAATAGATTTTCATTTGATTCAAAAAAGTTTTCAAGCAAGTCTTGTTTACTCACTCGTTTTTGTCCATAAAAATTAGATTTTAGCTGCTCTTCATATTTACTTTTAAAAACTAAATATGTCACCATAAAAGAGTTGCTTTCACTAATAAAATATGTATTAATAGCCTCAATTGCAAAATCATAAAAATGCTTTCCGCCCATTCCTATTTGATAATCATCAAAAAGATGTAACAATAAAAGTATTTTTATATCATTTTTGAGTTCAGGAAAATGGATTAGTAACATAGGTAAATATTTAATAGCTTTATCAACTCCATCTAAAACTTGATAGTGATAGTTTTCACTTAATGGCAAACGGGCGAATTCTAAAATTATATCTCTACAAATTTCTTTATCTTCAGATGAAAGCATCTCAGCATAATCTCTTAATAAAACAATACTAGCATTGGGGAAAATTTCATCTTGAAAGATAAAATCTCTTTTATCATGTGGTATTGCTATAACTTCTTTAATTTGTTCTAATGCTAAAAGAGGATTTTGCTCGTAATCCGTATAACTTTTATAATCATCTTTATTTTCAACCTTTTTTATTGCCCATAAATACAATGAGGTATATTTTATCGTATTAGAATTTTCTTTTTGTGCCTCTTCACTATATTTTTTAAGATCTGGCGATAGTTTTGGATTAAAAGTAATTTGAACTTTATTATCAACTTTTTCAGTTTCTATATCCATTTCTCTTCGGTCTATTCTTGCTAATGCTATTCTCCAAATTCTATCTTCCTCGGATTGTTTTTCTTCAGGCAGCAGTTGTTTATAATAGTTATCCAAAATACCCCATAAAATATTTTGGATACTTTTAGAATCTTCTTCGCTTATTTCGCTTGTTCTAAACATCTGATAGTTCAAAAATAAATTTTCTAAATGTGAACTTCTATGTTTGTCTTCACATGTTTTTAATCTTTCATCCTGAAAAATTTGTGTATGCCAATTTAGTCCATATCCAATGCCGTACAAATTTTTAATACTATGTTCGTGAATTTGCCTATGAAAATCAGCTTGAATAAACTCTTTTGTCTTGAAAAGTGTCACGGCAATATTAAACGCTTTATCTGAGTTAGCCAAAACTATACTAGTAACAACTGCTGAGATTGATGAAGATTTGGACTTTTGGAGCAAATACAAAAGCCAAAACTCTAAATCTTCTGTTTTTAATATCTTACTTATTTCTAAAAGATACTTTTCAAGTGCCATATGAATTGACTGCATTAAGTTAGGCATAACAGGAGAGCTATTCCCTCTATATATATTCCATAATGATTTACTGTGATATTGTTGTATTGTAATGTTTTCATCTATAAAAACATCAACCATTTGAATTTCTTCTTTATATTCCCATCCAGATTTAGCATAATATTCAACTGATTTATTGATAAAATCAAGAATAAAATCAATAGTGATACTAAAATGATTTTTCAAAAGAAAATATATAGGAGTTTGTAATGCACTTGCAGGAAAATATTTATTTTCATATTTACTTGAAAGATTAAAAGCATCTTCCACTTCTTCTCTCTCGTAATGAGGAAATATTCCATCATTTTTAACTTTTCTAGGTATCTTTGTCCAAAATAAATCTGCTAATTTTAATACTTGTTTAGGCAAGTTTTTAGATATTAAAAGACCATCCCAACTTGTTAAAACCATTTTTGAGAGTTCATAATAATTGTCACTATGATTTTTTAACTTTTGCTCAAGTATCTCATCAAATATAGTAGATAACTCATCTTTGATTTCAGATGAATCACTGGCAATAACTTTACAAATAGTTTTGATAGATTCTTTATAGCTGTATTTATATTCTTTTTGATTTATTAACTCATAATACTTTAGTGCAGTTAATGAAGCATTTCTTGTAGTACTTCCTTCTTGAAATTTAGAATTCCAATCTTGTAATATAGGCAATAGTAAATCTATTTTAGCAAGACCTATAGTTTCAATATTTTCATAAACAAAATTGATAAAGCTCTTCCAACCACCACCTTTTGGCATAGTAAAAATATATTTTGCTTCTTGTAATTGTTGATTTTTTAATCCAAGACTTTCCCAAAAGCTATTATCAACTTCCTTACAAGCTAGTCTCAATAAAAAAGATATTCGGCTCAATAGTTCATAATCATTGTCTAAAAGCTCTCTTTTAAAGTTCTTAAAAAAAGTATCTGAATATTCAGATAATAATATCGATATAAATATTTCATCTTTCCAAAATATTTCTATATCTACACTATCTATGATTTCTTCAATAAAAGTTTTAATATTTTCATCATCAAGAAGGAGTTTTTCAGATACCCAACTTCTAAAAGCTCTTCGTATAGGTAAAGAACTACCAATTTTTTCAAAAAAACTTTTTATATCAACTTTATTCTTGAATTCTTTATTTACGATTTTTTCTAATGCCCATTCTTCATAAATATCATGAGTTATAAAATAACCTAAACTTTTTTCATAACCTAAAATCCCTTTGTTTTGTAATTGTTTTAAGCTATTACTAGAACAATCAATATCTACATAAAACTGTCCTTCATTAGCTCTTTTAAAAGCAAATTCAAAAAAGCATTTTTCAATATCTGGTGTAGAGATATGTTGATTCCATAATTTATTTTTAAAGTCTTGATAGTTAATTTCTTCATTTGAGTAATTTGCCAAATATTCATTAAGATAGAATGGATTTTTTATCAAATCCAATAACTTTTCATCCTGAGGTAAAATAAACTTGTATCTACTTGATAAAGCTTCTAAGAATTCACTAGATAAATTTTTAATATCTATTCTAAATGGAACAATATTGAGTATTTGAGTAAAATGATAATTTAAATCATCTAAATAGGAATACCGTGTAGTAAATATTATTTTCCAATTATTCTGGATCAATGCAGATATAAATTCTCTAAATAAATCACTTTCAAAATCTAATAGTGCTTCCGCTGAATCGATAACAATGATTTTTTTAGTATGTTGTTTGTGACTTTCGATAAAGTCTTGTATCGAATGATTAAATAAGAAATCATTAGTTTTAAATTCTCTAGCCTTAAATATATAAAATGGATAATTTCCCTCTTTGTTTACATGCAAGTTTTTTATAATAGATGTTTTTCCAACTCCGCCAGCACCGCTGATTATAAAAATTTGTTTTTTTTCTAATTCGTTTTTAATATGCTTTATAATTTCATCTCTATCTAATTCTATTTTTTCGTTTTTGTATAAAATATTTGTTCTGATTTCAAATAAAATATTTTTTGTTTTTTCTTCTAATGAATGTATAAATTTTTCTATTGTATTACTCTGACTTAATTCTTTGTCTCTAATTATATATGCCACAATTAATATAACTGCTAATACAACAATAACAGCCATATTTCCACTAGGAACAATAAAAGAAACTATAAACCATACAGCATACTCCCAACCGTCCGCATTATTTAGTTGTTCATCAACTTTATTAGACCATTGCATGATATTATTATATGCAGATATTTGAGCTACTAAGATCAATCCAAAAGTGGATAATATTGAATAAAAACTCTTTGCTCTCAATATTAGTTTTTCAATTACAAATTTTCCTATTGCAGTATTTTGAAATTTATTAAAAGTTATATCAGCTTTTGTAAAAAGGTTTTGACATTGGTTTTTAAGAGATTTTATAAATTCATTCATCGCTTACCATCTTTACTCGTCATATCTTCATACATCCTAAAGAGGTACTCTAGGCGTTCTTCGTCACTCTCAAATGGTTTGGGGCGGTAGCATTGTTCTATGTAGATGTCTAGGTTGTGGTGGGCTTTTCGCAGACCTTCGGGCATTTTGTTTGGGTCATAGAGTTGGGCCAGGGTTTTTTGGCTGTGTTTTTCTCGCTCGTCTAAAATACCCCATACAAATTCTGTGATTGCTTCTTTTTGTTTTTGTGAGATATTTGGGAATGGGAACGTGTTGTAACAAAGTACTGATGAATATCTAATCCTTGTTTCTAAACTTCCTCCAACCGCTCTTACCCATATAACATGTAGTTTAGATGATAGCAAACCAAAAATATATGGCTCTGAATCATATAAAACATTGTTTGGAGCAACTACAATAGAGTTTTTATCTAAATACCCCATTGGTATATACTCTCTTCGTTCTGATGTTACTGTGGGAATAATAATTGATATTTCTTTTGCTTCATGTTGTTCCCTAAATTTATATGATGTTTTTGCCATTTCATTTGCAGACTTATCTGTACTTGCTAGCCTAAACTCTTTAACTTTTTCCATTCTACTCTTAATAAATTGAATATTTAACGCTTCTTCTAAAGTTTCTTCTTTTATCCAAAGGCACCACCTTTGAGTTCCATTTAAAAATTCATAAGCACCAATTAGTTTTTTTATAAACGGTTGACACTCTTTTTGTGTCTTTAACAAGTCTTCTTTTTCTATGTCAGACAATATAAAATTTCCATCATCTTTTGGCATATTGCCCAACTGCATTTTTGGGATATTAGAAATAGGTTTGGATCTTTTTTGAACGATGATATTTTCAGCATTGGCCAAATAAGCATTAATATTTTTTACCTCATGTTTGATATTTGATATGTAAAGATATTTTGGTTTATTCGATACGTTTCTAAGCCCGATAATTGCTACTGTTACACCCGCATTGTCTTTTGCGTTATTTTTCCATTTAAAAGACTGGTATGCAAAATCTATCTCTATTTTTTCATCTAAGATGTGCGTCCAAAGGATACCCACTTGCTCTCCTTGACTTATGGAGTTGGTACTTACAAAAGCAACCTTTGCATTTATTTTTTGAATATACTCGGCACCCTTATAAAACCAGCACGAAATATAATCTAATTTTTTGGAATTTTTAATTTTGGTTAATGCAAGTTGAATATCTGCTTTTTGTTCTTTGTTCTGCATTTTAAAACCAACATACGGCGGATTCCCCAAAACATAAATTTCATCGCCTTCATTTTTCGGGCAAACTTCTTCCCATTCTATCCTTGTAGCATTTCCACGAACGATATTACCTCCATCATGGAGCGGTAGGCTTGGGCTTGTTCTGCCGAACTCTTCGTAAAATTTCAGGTTCATTTGGTGTTCTGCCAGCCAAAGTGAGAGAAGTGCTACTTCATGGGCGAAATCGTCTAGCTCTATGCCGTAAAATTGGGTGAGTTTGATTTCGCTAAATACAAAACTTTTTTGATTTTGCAAACTGTCTATTCTCTTGAAGATGCTCATTTCAAGCTCTCTTAGTTTTTTATAAGCGATGATGAGAAAGTTTCCGCTTCCGCATGCGGGGTCAAAGATTTTGATATTTGAGACTCTTACATGTAAAGCTTGGAGTTTGGCTTTGCTCTCATACGCTTTTTCAAACTCCATGTAAAGCTCATCCAAAAATAGCGGTTCGATGACTTTCATGATGTTTGGCACGCTTGTGTAGTGCATGCCCATTCCGCCACGATGCTCGGGAGTTACCACCGCTTGTATCATGCTTCCGAAGATGTCGGGGTTTATCTCTGACCACTTCAGCTGTCCGACTTCTATCATAAGTGAACGAGAGCGGGTTGTAAAGATAGGGAGCTTGACATGTAAAGCAAAAAGTCCGCCGTTTACATAGGGAAAAGCGTTCAGATATGCGGGTGTATTTGGCTCTCTTTTATTTTGTGGAGTGTTAAAGACGGTAAAAAGTCTTTGCAAATAGCTATCTAAATCACTTCCGTCTAACTGCGTGTGCGAGGAGATGGAAGCGGTAAAAAGATTGTCCTCGAAGATGTTTGTATCTTCCGCAAAGTAGCAAAACAGAAGTCTAGTGAGAAAAACATTGAGAGAGTGGATATCCTCTTTTGTTTCAAAGTGGTTGTTTTTTTGCAGTTCGTCAAAGAGCTTTGCCATCTTGAGCGAGGCTTTTACATCGGCTGGGTTTTCGTCTTGAAATGTTGCTTTTTCCATCCCTGCAAGCGGGAGGAAAAAATCGTAATGATTTGTAATGTTTAAAAGTTCGGTGTCAAGACTGTCGTCGGTTTTGGTGTCATAGGCTAAAAGCGTTTCATAGTCGGTAACGACGATAAACCGTGGGCTGTGTTTTGTAACCTCTTTGGCAGATTTAAGAGCATCTATGGTTACATGTAGGTTTTCATCTGCGACTTTGAAAAAGAGTTTTTTTCGCAAAACAAGTTCACCGTCGGCTTCAAGCCTGTCGTGGTCGCTTCCCTGCACTCTTTTAATGGTGGACTTTGGGCTGCCGTACACCAAAAGCAGGTCGAAAATAAACGACTCTTCGTTGAAGTTTGCCACTAAAGTGTTTAAGTTATTTTCTATTTCTATGATGGTCATAAAAGATATGCCTTATGATTATTGTTTGTGAAGATTTTTTATTATATCTAAATTTATGTAAGAGTTTTGAGAGCGGATTTAGGTGGATGTCAATAGTTCACATAGCATGCGAAAGTGCATGCTATATTTTTGCTAATTTTGTAGTTTTGTTCTTACTATTTTTACTGCTTCAACCATGTTTTTAAGTGAGGGTTTTACCTCCTCCCATTTTCTGGTTTTTAGCCCGCAATCGGGGTTTATCCAAAGTTGCTCTTTTGGCAGCACTTCAAGCAGAAGCTCTATCTGTTTTACAATCTCCTCAACACTGGGGATTCTTGGGCTATGTATGTCATAAACTCCCGGTCCTACCTCTTTTGTATAGCCCACTTTTTTAAAGATTTTCAGTAGTTCGTTGCCGCTTCTTGCAGTCTCTATGGAGATAACATCTGCGTCCATATCCTCAATGGTGTTTATAATGTCATTAAACTCGCTATAGCACATGTGAGTATGGATTTGTGTCTCTTTTTTTGCACTGCTCACAGCGATTTTAAAGTCTCTCACTGCCCACGCTTCATACGCTTTTATCTTCGTACTTCTTAGTGGATAACCCTCTTTAAATGCCGCTTCATCGACCTGTATGATTTTGATACCGGCTTTTTGCAAGTCGTCTATCTCATCACTTAGTGCCACGGCTATCTGCTTTGAAACATCTCCTCTTGGCATATCGTCTCGTACAAACGACCAGTTTAAAATCGTAACGGGACCCGTTAACATCCCTTTCATGATGCGGCTTGTTTGGCTTTGCGCATAAGTTATCCAATCAACCGTCATTGGTTTTGGTCTACTGATATCTCCGTAGATAAATGGCGGTTTCACACATCTGCTTCCGTAACTCTGCACCCATCCATTTTGGCTGAATCCATACCCGCTAAGTTGCTCACCGAAATACTCAACCATATCGTTTCTCTCAGGCTCGCCATGGACTAAAATCTCCAAACCGCACTCCTCTTGAAATGCCACGCACTCATCTATGTACTTTTTTATCTCTTTTTCATAACTCTCTTTTGAGATAAGAGCATTTTTAAAATCACTTCTTGCACTTCGCAGCTCTGAAGTTTGCGGAAACGAGCCTATAGTTGTCGTTACCAAATCTTTGTAACCTAAAATCTCTCTTTGAAGTTTTAGTCTCTCTTTCGCATCGCCCTCTCTTTGGAGTTTAGTATGCTTCTTTACTCTCTCTTGTACGGTTTTGTCATGGATGAGAGGCGAATTTTTTCTGTTTTGGTTTGCATTTGCATTGTTCCCTAAAGCCTCTTTTTGAGCTTCATCCAAACTACTCTCTGAATCAAAAAAGAGTTTTGAGAGAAGCGAGATTTCATCCAACTTCTCAAGCGCATAACTTAGCCACTCTTTAATCTCGCCACTCATTTTTTCTTCATACTTCAAAGTAAAAGGAGTGTGAAGAAGCGAGCATGACGAACTTATCAAGATATTCTCTTTTTTCACTACTTTTGATATATTTTCTAAAAGTGTTAGCGTTTTTACGATATCACATCTCCATATATTTCTGCCGTCAACTACTCCCGCTAAAAGTTTTTTACCGCTAGAGGCGATAATATCAAGCGAATTAAGATTTTCTTCTCCATGTAAAAAGTCAAGCCCCAATGCCCAGATTGGTGTATTCACAAGCACTTTTGTCGCTTCGTTTGAGTGTTCAAAATATGTAACGACTGCAATTTTTATATTTGATGTAACACTTGCAAGAGTGTCATAAGTCGGTTTTATAAGACTGAGAACTTTTGTATCCAACTCTTTTACAAAAATCGGCTCATCTATCTGCACTACTACTTCATCATCAAGAGTGCTTATGGCTTTTAAAAGCTCCTCATAAATCGGCACTATTTTGTTCCAAAGCTCGTAAACATCGCCACGGTCAACTCTTTTGCTAAGTCCTAAATATGTTATAGGACCGATGATATTTATCTTTGTTTTGATGCCAAGCTTTTTCGCTTCGTTATACTCATCTATGATTTTTGAAGCATTTAGTGAGTAGTTGTCTTCAAGACTTAGTTCGGGAACTATGTAGTGGTAATTTGTATTAAACCACTTTGTCATCTCCATAGCAACGCTCGAAGCACTGCCCCTTGCCATTGCAAAATAAAGCTCTTCACCGCTTAGATGTTGAAATCTTTTTGGAATTGCACCTAACATGACAGAGGTGTCAAGCATATTGTCATAGAGTGAAAAATCATTGGAACTTATAAACTCAATTCCCGCATCCCTTTGATACTCCCAGTGTCTTTTTTTTAGCTCAAGTGCTACTTTTAGGACATCATCAAATGAGCATTTTTTTGCCCAAAACTCCTCTAAAACTCTTTTTAATTCCCTTTGTTCCCCTATTCTAGGGAATCCTACTATATAATTTTTTGACATGTAAATATCCTTGTGTGTCATTATTTTTTTATTTTAAACGGACAAAAAAAACATAGTACGCCTTGCAATTCTCGAAAAACTTGTTTTTCGTAGCTTTAGGGGGTTGCAAGGGACAATTTGTCCATGCCACAAAAAACGGACGAGTTCGTTTTTTGTGTGTAACATCAGTGAAAAGGATATTAAAGTGGAGGATGTACACCCGTGCGTCTAAATGCGAAATAAGTCGTGTAGTATGGACATCTTGGGATAAAATGGTTCAACAGAAGAACAAGCCGTATCTTGCGTTTAAAAAAAAGATTGCAGTGACATGGCTTCAAAAAGAGGAGGTGTAATAGTCTTGATTTTGCTATCTCATAAGTATCGCCAAAGAGCTTCAATATCTTCCTCCATCTTTTTTTTCAGAATTATACATTAAATACTACTTAAATGTTCCAAAAAATTCTCCGGTTCTATAAATCCTACAATAGTTTTTGACTCAATGACATGTAGCTCTGTGTCGAAAAATATAAGTACTGGTGGACCGAATACTCCATACTTTTTACTTAACTCTTTTTGCTCTTTGCTATTTTGTGTAACATCGGCTTGAATCAGCACATATTCGCCTAGCTTTTCTTTGACAGCCTCACTAGAGAATGTTTTTTTATCAAGCTCTTTACACACCGCACACCACTCTGCACTAAAATCAAGCATAATTTTTTTGCCTCTGTTTGCTTCTAAAATCTTATCAAGCTCTCTGATTGAGGTTATTTTTTCAAACTTTAAGTGCGAAGATGAAGTGACATCAGATGAGATTGACATGGAAGGCTTTAAAAACTCCAGCGGTTTTGTCATGCTGTTTGAGCCGCCAAGAACTCCTATAAAAAGAGCTACCGAGTAGATAAAAATGATGATTGCGGTGCTTTTTCTAAATGTATGCGCATCCTTCTCAAACGCGCCGAAATAGACTGCAAAACCGATTCCCAAAATAGAGTACAGAAGCATTATGATATAGCTGTCTAAGACTCTCTCAAGCATCCAAATAGCAACGCCTAGCATCATCACGCCGAATATTGCGCTAACCATAGTCATCCAGCCGCCAGGTTTAGGCATAAACTTGCCTGCACTCACGCCTACTAAAATAAGCGGAAGCCCCATACCGATACTCATGGCAAAAAGTGCCGCACCGCCAAGAAGCGCATCCCCCGTCTGACCAATGTAAACAAGTGCACCGGCAAGAGGTGCCGCAACACAAGGACCGACAATCAGAGCCGATAGAAATCCCATAACCGCAACGCCGATATAACCGCCGCGATTTGTGTGCCGATTTGAGCTAATTTTGGCAACAAAAGAGTCCGGAAGTTTAAGCTCGTAGAACCCAAACATGCTAAATGCAAGTGCGACAAAAATTGCAGAAAATGTATATATCGCCCAAGGCGCTTGAAGAGCGGCTTGCAGGTTTGAACCAAACAGTCCTGCTAAAATTCCTGCTATCGTGTAAGCAACCGCCATGGCAAGAACGTAAACAAGAGAGAGCATAAACGCTCTTTTTGTCGTTATTCCCTCTCCTTGAGAGATGATGATTCCTGAGATAATTGGAATCATCGGAAAGGTGCATGGAGTAAGGGAGAGAAGAAGCCCAAAACCTAAAAACGAAAGAAGAACAATAGCAATGCTCCCCTCTTTAATCGTATCTGCAATAGAATCACTCTCCGAGAGCTCTTTTTTAACTTCTGTATTTATTTCAATTTTTTTATCCGCCCCGCTATTCTCTTTAACTATAGCATCGCTAAGTTTTGAGCTGTCTACCTCAAAAGTAAAAGCCTCCGTATATGGCTCATAGCAAAGCCCCTGCTCCGAGCATCCCTGATAAGAGATTTCAAACTCTATGCTTACTAAACCGCTAACTCCCGCCTCTTTTTCCAAACTTATGATAAATATCGGAGATTCCAAATAGACCATGTCGCCATCATGCTCTACACTTTTTGGCTTTTTTACATCTTTTATACGGATACCGTTTTGATTTTTTATCTCAAATTTCAGAGCATCTTCATAAAGATATATATCTTTTGCAATCTCTATGCTCGCCTCTATCTCCATCTTATCGTTTAATTTTGCAGAGGGCTTGAAAGCCTCCTCCGGCATTAAAAATTTAGGCTGTGCGCCAAAAAGTAAAATAGATGAGACAAGAAGTAAAAGAAGTTTTTTCATAATATATTTTTCCGATTTTATAATGTGGCAAAATTATAACAAGTTAATGCAAATCATCAATCAAGGCAGGCATATTTCTGTTTTTTAATGAAGTGTACACCCTTTGATAATCTCTTGGCGTGTGGCATTTATGATGGAGAGTATTTTAGTATCGGTAGTTTCAGCCGTATCAATCACTCTCAGAGCCTCCTCTGCCCTGTCGGTATGACATAACAGGTCGGCTAAATTGTTTAGTGCGAGCGGATGAGTTTTGTCAATGAGCAGTATCTCTCTGTATCTCTCTTCGGCACTACTTAACTGGTTGGTGCTATAGTAGGCATTTCCCAGAGCGAAGAGCATAGGAATATCCTGAGGCCAGCGACTTAGTGCGCTTTTATAAGCGACTATTGCCTCATCGACCATCCCTATTTTTTCCAAATCATACGCAGATTGCAGATATTTTTTTGGCGATGCTGAAGAAGGAAGCTCATCAGGAGGAAGAAGAACAACTCCCCAATTACCGCTTCTCTTCCAAATAGCCGCAAATGTCTCAATCGACACTGCCTCGTTTGGCTCCTCTGAAAAGTGCATCAAAATAGTCTGTGTCTTTGCGTCATAGCCTGTAACCGGCGCATAGTGCCAAAGCTCATACCATGAGAGACCGCGGTTTACAAGCACAATTACGGGATGATTTGCTTTTAGTTCCATAAAAAGTGCGTCAAAGTTGGGCTCTAACGGATAGACAAGAAGACCGTTAGCTCTTGCCGCAGCAACTAGCTCTATCTGAAGAGTGCCGCTCTTTGCAGGGATAAGCGTTCTATTATCGAGTTCTTCAAGTGAAAGCTTTGGAGTATATGAGCCCTTAGATTGCCAGTAAGAGGAGAGCATCTCTAGGGATGTTGAGCCGCAAAGCTCTGAGCGTGGAACTACAAAAGGAACATCTATACTGTATGAAGAGACATTGGCATCTTTTGGAAAAGGAGTATTGCGCGCACAGCCCGTTGAAAAAATCAACGAGGCCAGAGCAAGAAGAAAGGCGAAATTTATAGTCAAATTAGTTATTAGTTATAGGTTTGGTAAAGTTAAAAACTTTTGTCAATCCAAGAACATCTGTAATCAATAAAACTATAAATATAAAAACAATTGCGCCTACTATTGACATACCCACATCCGCACCTGCAGGCAATGTGTCAATTTGATTTGCAACAATTGAAGCCTCTTCATCAGTCATTGAAGCAACTCTCGCCTCAATGCTTTTTACATCAACCCCAAGCTCTTTAAATCTTTCTGCAACATCTTCACGAGATAAAATGCCAGCAAGCTTCTCCTTAGATGAAGTCGCCCCAGACCCAAAGCCCAGAGCCTCTGTAGAAGCTATTTGAGCGAATGAAACCTGAGCAAACAACGTTGTGCTTAAAATAAACGATAAAATAAGTTTTGAAACTTTCATGTGATTCCTTATTGAACAATATTTGCAAAAAAAAAACAGACGAGAGTTTTTTGGGTGCATTGTATATTGTAGTTTTATTAAGATTAAACTAAGCTGTAGAGTTATTTACCGATATTCTAATCACTTCTTTGGGCATCTCTTCCATCTCTTCTGCCTGTACAGCTTTTAAGTAGTAGTAACCTTAAATAAGTGCCTTAGTTTATGTAATATGTTTAGCAGAGTGAACTTTTTTACTGCTCACTTAAATAGTTGAAAAATTTAAAGAGTTCCACATGCTCATCACCCAACTGCTTCATGTCAAGAGTTTTTAGATAGTAACCCAAATAGGTCATAGTCGTATAATCCCCTTCAATACCTGCTTCGCTAAAATGTTCCCGTACCAACTTTGATTTGCTTGCATGTTTCCATATCTCATAATCTAGTTCGCTCGCTTTAGTGTTTAGTATTTTTACAAGCACCTTCTTGTACTCTTTGCTTAACTTAGATAGTTCATCGGCAAAAGAGTCAAAATATTTTTCACTGTATATTGCTTTAAGGTCTTTGATTTGAGCAAGTTTTTCAACCAGTTGCGCTCTTTCATGGATAGCATCCACATAGTCTCCACGCAAAGGTTTTATGCTATTTTCAAGCAAAATGCGGTTTTTATCATTTTTAGCCAACTTTTTTAGCTCGCCCTCTCTTTTTTCTATCTCATAAAAGAGGGACTCAGTTACCGTAGCCAGAGCTTCAACCCGACTTATCCAGTTCTCTTTGTCTTTGAGGTACTGTATATATTCAGGCTGGGAACGCAGAAAAATCATCTCAAAAGCAACTTCTGGAACACTTGCTTTGTCGCTTACCGTATTGTATGTATCATGCAGTCCTTGGAGCACGCTTAGCTTCTCTTTTATTTCCTTATGGTCATGCAGGGCAGGATCAAGATTTTTGAGGTTATTATAGGCAGTTATCAAAAAGCGTCTTGATAAAAAGTAGTCCAACTGCGCTTTTGCATCGGCTGACTTTGGCTCTCTTTTCATCATAAACTCAACAGAGTTAAAGTAGTTTTGCAGTGCCTCGCTAACACTGTAAGTAGAATCTTCCATGCCATATCCAAATAGTTATCTTTGAAGAATTATACCGATATTTAAATTGAACATATCCCTCTGCTTTTTTATTTAAGCGCAATATTAGCAATTTTTTCCTACTCTACAAAAAATTTATACAAAGAAATAAAAATGTCAAACAGACTAAAATCAGAAGATTCTCCATACCTGCAGCAGCATAAGGATAATCCGGTAGATTGGTATCCATGGTGTGATGAAGCGTTTAAAAAAGCAAAAGATGAGAACAAAGCTATTTTTATCTCCATCGGCTACAGTTCGTGTCACTGGTGCCATGTTATGGAGGAGAATGTATTTGAAAATCAAGAGTGCGCTGATATCTTAAATGCGCACTTTGTTTGCATAAAGGTTGACCGAGAAGAGCGTCCTGACATAGACAAACACTATCAAGAGGTCTACATGATGCTAAACCGCAGAAGCGGCGGCTGGCCGACCTCTATATTCTGCACGCCTGAGAATAAGCCTTTTTTTGCGGGGACTTACATAGCACCGCAGTCTTGTGAGGGGAGCGTTGAGGGGATGGGGTTTATTGAATTAACCAAACTTATAGCCGAAAAAGTCTCTTCAAAAGATGAGCAGCTGCTTAAAAATGCCGATGAGATTGAGAGTTTTTTAAACCACAAAGAGCACCCAAAAGAGGCAACCGTTTTAAAAGAGGATTTTGTCAAAAACTTTATGCTTCAGGTAAAAAACAACTATGAAACACTCTACGGCGGTTTCTCGGTCGCTCCGAAATTTCCGCATGTAAGCACGCTTGGAACACTTCTGGTTATAGACAAACTCTACGGCGATAAAGCGGCAAAAGCGATGATTTTAAATACGCTGCAAAACATGAAAAAAGGCGGCATGTATGATTTGGTTGACGGCGGATTTTGCCGCTACAGTGTTGATGAGAAGTGGATAGTTCCGCACTTTGAAAAGATGCTCTACGACAACGCCCTGCTCTGCGAAATATATACAAACGCCTACCTTACGTACAGTGACGAGAGTTTCTTACATGTAGCAAAAGAGATTGCGGATTTTTGGAACAACCATATGAGCGAAGACGCGCTCTTTTACAGTGCAAGCGATGCTGACAGCGAGGGCGAAGAGGGAACATACTTTATATACGGTTACGATGAAGTTTATAAACTGCTCTCAGATAACGGATACACAGATATTGATGAGATTTTAGACCTTCTTAGTATCACCAAAGAGGGCAACTTTGATGGCAAAAACATAATCAGGTTTAAAGAGGGACAAGCACCAAAAGATTTTGAAAATATAAAATTTTTGCTCAGAGGGTTAAGAGCATCAAGAGAGTACCCATTTATAGATAAAAAAATCCAGACTTCATGGTCAAGTATGATGATAAAATCTCTCTTTAACCTCAGCAAGATTGATTACACATATAAACAAAGCGCTATAAAAAGCCTTGATGCACTGCTTGAGACTATGTTTCTTGATGGCAAACTCTACCACACGACGCTTATTCATAAAACTCCAAAAGTAGAGGCATTTCTAGAGGATTACGCATTTTTGGCTCAAGCACTTATCGAAGCATTTAACTCTACGCAAAATGAGTTATATCTTATCCGTGCACAGCACTTCGCAAATATGGCGTTAGAGAGATTTTACGACAAAGGAACATGGAGATTCAGTATAGGAGAGCTTGAGACAAAAGCTGAAATCTCGGACAACACATACACAAGCCCTGTTTCGATTATAGTTGATGTTCTGCTCTCGCTTAGTACACTTCTAGAAGATGAGAAGTACAGCCACTTTGCGTTTAAAACTATGGAGTACAACTCCTACGAACTAGGAAGACGCCCAGTTATTTATCCCTATATGTTGCGCCAGATACTAAGGTATCTAAAGGGTGAGAGGGTTATAAAATCAAACCAAAAAAAGCTTGAAGCCAATACGCTTGAACTGGCTTCCCTAGAGTATCCGTTTATCCAAAAAAAGGCTTCCGAGGATGAAAACTTTATGGTTTGCGGCAATAAAAGCTGCTTTGCAAATACGGACGACATTAACAAAATCAATGATATAATAAAAAAAAGTTTTTAAGGATTTGTGATGAAAAAGATTATTATGGTGGCAATCTTGGCGATTGGAACGATGAGTGTTTTTACTGCGTGTGAGAGAAATGATTATCAGCATCCGATGCACAGAAAGTAGATAAGCATTTGAGCAGTATGAAATTAGGCGTAAACATCGACCATGTAGCGGTTTTGAGAGAGGCTAGACGTGTAAATGACCCTGACATTTTGAATGCTCTTTATGTTGCATGTCAAAATGGCGCAGATCAGATTACTATCCACCTAAGAGAAGACAGACGTCATATTCAAGACGTCGATGCCTACAATATTATGAAGCACTCTGCCCTTCCCGTGAATTTAGAGTGCTCCATCAACAGAGATATCTTAAATATCGTAACAGATTTAAAACCCCATCGCGCAACTTTGGTTCCTGAAAAAAGAGAAGAAGTCACAACGGAAGGCGGTCTTGACGTCATAGGACATGAGGATGATATTGCCTATGCGATAGAGCTTCTTCACGACTACCTTATCCCAGTTTCACTCTTTATTGACCCAACCATTGAAGCGGTTGAAATGTCAAAAAAACTTGGTGCAGAGATGGTTGAGCTTCACACGGGGAGTTTTGCAAATCTATTTGCGATGCTCAACTCGTCGCTCTCTCACTCAAACCACTCACTAAAAGAGCTTGAACTTCCTAGAAATGAGCTCTCCATTAGACTTGAAAAATCTATCGCAGAGATTATCGCAGTCGCAAAACATGCCAAAAAGATAGGGCTGGAAGTTGCCGCAGGACATGGACTAAACTACCATAATGTTCATGAGATGATGAAGATTTCGGAAATAACGGAGTTAAACATCGGTCAGAGCATTGTTGCAAGAAGCGTCTTTAGCGGCTTGGCTGAAGCTATAAAAGAGATGAAGCGACTCACCACAAGATGAATAAACCCCGCATTGTTATCAGCATAGGAGATTTAAACGGCGTAGGGATTGAGATAGCTCTCAAAGCCCACAAAGAGGTCTCCGCACTCTGCGCTCCCATCTACTGCATAAACTCCTACATGTTAAATCAGGCTTGCGAGCTTTTGGATGTTTCTATTCCCTCCGATTTCAGACTTCATGAGGTTGATGGAAGTTTCAATATAAAAGAGGGGTGCGTTGACAAAAATGCGGGAAGATACTCCTACGACTCATTTTTGAGCGCCATCAAACTTTGCGAGGCAAAAGAGGCTGATGCTGTTGTAACGATGCCAATTCACAAAGAGGCGTGGATGTTAGCCGGTCTGCACTACAAAGGGCATACGGATATGCTTCGCGACTATTTCAAAAGAGATGCCATTATGATGCTTGGGTGCGAGAAGATGTTTGTTGCTCTATTTACCGAACATATTCCGCTAAAAGATGTGGCTTTTGCAGTGCAGTATAAAAAGCTAAAAGAGTTCTTTTTAACTCTTCATAACTCAATACCAAATGAGAGCGTGGCAGTTCTTGGTTTAAATCCGCACGCGGGTGATAACGGAGTGTTGGGAGATGAAGAGCTAAGAATTACAAAGGCTATCAAGAGTGCAAACAAAAAGATAGGTTTTGAGCAGTTTGTGGGTCCTTTAGTGCCTGACACCGCTTTTGCGCCGCATGCCAGAGAGAAGTATAGATACTTTGTGGCAATGTATCACGACCAAGGGCTAGCACCCCTAAAAGCGCTCTACTTTGATGAGAGTATAAATGTCTCACTTAACCTGCCTATAATCAGAACATCGGTGGATCACGGAACTGCGTTTGACATTGCCTACATGGGCAAGGCAAACACTCTTAGCTACATAAATGCAATTAAAAGTAGTATACTGATGTTACACATCAAAACAAGCTAATGCGGTTTTCACGAAGTGAAAATGTTTCTTTAGAAAACGAACTCGTCCGTTTTAGCGGCAGGGACAAATGTCCCTACAACCCCCTAAAGCTACCCCTATCTTTCGGATAGGGGAGAAAAACTGACACTTTATGTTTTTTTATGTTTTATACTACTCTTTTAACGGTTCTACATTACAAAGAATAGCTTCTATCTTAGTTTTAAATGCTATCCCTGCTTCGCTCCATGTTTTTCCCTCATGAAGGTCAAAACATGCCTTATTTATTGATGAAAGAGCATCGCCTGCGCTAAAGTCTAAAATATCAATACTCCCTTTTGCTTCAAAAATATTATCACTAAAGCTGTATTTCATAGGAACAACTTTTTTAACGCCGTTCATCTCAATCTCTACATCAACCTTGCCCGTTCTCAGTGCATTTTTCACTCTTTTGTCTGCTTTGATGTCTACGATTTTTGCTTTGATGTTTTTATCACTCATCATGCCGAAGAAAAATTTAGCAAGTTTCTCGTCACGCCCCTCATTCTTTGAGTTTACGCTCGAAGTATCAATTACAACAGATGAACCTACTAAGATTGAGCGAAAATTCTCTCCGCTTTTTGCAACAGGAGTGTAAGTTACACTGTCAAAAACTCCGCCAACACCTACTTTTTTTTCAGTTTTATAGCCTGTCCAGCTAACCTCAACAGCACCCACTTGAGCCAGCTCACATCCGCTTTTTTGGCTTGCATTTGCACCTGATACTAAAATAAGCACCATAAGTGCCGAGATAATCGTGTTTTTCATTTTCAATCCTTGACATTATTTTGAGGGAGTATATCCTCTATTTCTTTTTAAACTTCTCTCTTTTGAAAAAGAACTTTATTTTTAAAGTTATGTTTAATTATAACAAGACCGAGCTTGGCTGCGAGATACTCAAATGTCTGCAGATTGAAAAACCCGATATGCGTTATGTCACGAATATACCACCACTCTAAAAACTCTTCGTCATCAGCTGGACGAAAGGCGGTCATAAGCAAAAGATAACCGTTTTTTTCTACATGCAAGAGTAGCTCTTGTAAAACTTCAAGTGGATTTTGCAAATGTTCAAACACCTCCGTAGAAACAACGAGGTTATATTTTTTATCTTTATAAACCTTTTTTGGAAAGTAAAATAGGTCATATCCGTCACAAACTATACCTTCTCTCTGCAATAAAATAGGCAAAACCTCACCCTCTCCGCATCCAAAGTCAAAGGCGCTTTTTATCTCTTTTTTATATGGCACGATAAACTCTTCTATGAGATCTTCAAACATCTTAACATAGCCCAGAGACTCAAGATTGTTGTCATGCTTATCATAATGTTGTTTTTCACGCACTTCATCAACATAAAAAATCTCATCAAGAAAAATATAGCTACATGTCGGACATTTATGGTATTTTTTTTGATTTTTTGTCTTGATTATTTGAGTTGTGACGCCATCGCATATTTTACATTTTTTCATAAAGACAATAGTAACATTTTTTCAATTTAGATATACTTTTGACATGAACTATATCCTCTTTTTTACCGCTTTTATCGGTGTCTTCATCCTGCTTAACATGTACATAAGCAAAAGACTTGTAGCAAAACTTGATATAAGCGATAAAAATAAGCGTTATCTGCGCATATTTCTTCTCATAAACCTAGTTGGCATCTTATGTTATATGCTTGCCAGATACTATGTAAATACTCCGAGCTGGCTCTATTTTCTCTTCTCTGTTCCTATCGGCGTACTCTTTTTGCTCTTTTTGAGCGCAGTTGTTTACGATATTTTAAGGCTTTTACTCTCCTTTGCTCCAGTCTCTCAACAAAGGAGAAATTTTTTAAAAAAATCGCTTGACGTTACATCCGTAGCAGCTGCTTCAACGCTAAGTCTAATGGCTCTGTATGAGGCAAAATTTGTAAAAATTGAAAAAGTAGATGTAGAAATAAAAAATCTCAAAGAGAGCTACAAAATTGTGCAGTTGAGCGACCTGCATATCGGCGGCTTAATAGACAAAAAGTTTATAGAAGATATCGTGCAAAAAGTAAATGCCCTAAATCCTGATATTGTAGTAATTACAGGCGATTTAATTGACGTTGATGTCTTAAGCGCAAAAGGGCAGCTTGACGAGCTTGCAAAACTTAACTCAAAACATGGAACATTCTTTATAGTTGGCAACCACGAATATTTTCACAATATTGAAAAAATAATAACCGCAGTAAAATCTCTTGGTATCAGAGTTTTAGAAAATGAGAACGTATATATAGGAGAAGATGGCAAAGGGTTTAATCTTGCCGGTGTTAATGATGTGATGGGGTATAGAACAAAAACATATATTCCGGATTTAAATAAGGCACTTAATGGTAAAAAAGAGTCTCCAACACTGCTTTTAGCTCATCAACCACTATTTATCCATGAGGTATATGATGGCGTTGACTTGATGCTAAGCGGTCATACTCACGGCGGTCAGCTCTTTCCTTTTAGGTTTTTGGTAAAGCTTCAGCAGCCTTATATAAGCGGCTTATATCAACACAATAAAAATCTTCAGATATATGTAAACAAGGGAACGGGATTTTGGGGACCGCCCATGAGGCTTGGTGCAAGCAGCGAGATAACTGAGATAGTTATCAGTCCACTTATTAATGTTACACATTAAAACGAACGCGTCCGTTTTAATGGCAGGGACTGAAGTCCCTACAACCCCCTGAAGCTACCCCTATCTCTCTGATAGGGGAGAAAAATTACGCCAGATTAGCAGGTGTCAAATTAATTTTGTCGCGATTCTACCTAAAAACCACTCTGTTTCTGCCTAAGCCTTTGGCTTCATATAGCGCCTTGTCGGCATATTTTAAAAGCTCGTCAAGATTTTTTATTTCATCTGAGACTTTTGCTACTCCCTCGCTAATTGTAAACTTTATGCTCTCCCCGCTATCTGAGACAATCTCAAGCTTCTCTATGGACTCTCTTATCTTTTCTATGTTTTCAACTACACAGCTTAATGAGGAGTAGTTGCACACTATACAAAACTCCTCTCCTCCGAGCCTTCCAAAAACAGCATCTTCCGGTACAAAAGATGCGATAGTCTTTGCGACAAGCCTTATCACCATATCTCCAATCGGATGACCGTAGTTGTCGTTGATATTTTTAAAATTGTCGATATCAATCATAACCGCATACATGCCGTCTCTGTTTTGCGCGAATTTCTTCTCGCTTATTTCAAAAAACTTTCTTCTGTTGCAGATGCCTGTCATCTCATCATAAGAGGAGATAAAGTTAAGATGCTCTATAAGCTCTTTTGCTCTTAGCTGAGTGTTGATTCTCGCCAAAAGTTCTATGGGCTTAAAAGGTTTTCTTATGTAATCGATTGCACCTGTTTTGTAAGCTTTCTCTATACTATCTTCATCATCTCTTGCTGTTAGAAATATGACTGGAATATCCAACGTCTTTTCGTTTGATTTTAACCTGCGGCAAACTTCATAGCCGTCAATATTTGGCATCATAATATCAAGAAGAACCAAATCAACACTGTTCTCTTCAACCGTCTCTAACGCACTCTCTCCATCAAGCGCTACTACGATGTCATACTTCTCGCTAAGGAGATTGAGCAAAATATCTATGTTTGTTTTGGTGTCATCTACAATCAGCACTGTTTTTTTTCTATTTTCCATGAAAAAATTATATCGCTTTTATGTCACAAAAATGTCTTAAATCAATTTTAAGACCATTTTGAGACTTTTATAGGATAAAATCTTATTATCAAAGGATATATTTTGTTAAAAACAATACTCTTACTACTTTTTTCAACACTCCTTTTTGGTACTTCGCAAAAAATATCAGTCCAGCTTGAGTGGAGACACCAGTTTGAGTTTGCAGGATTTTATGCCGCTATTGAAAAGGGGTACTACAAAGATATAGGACTTGAAGTAGAACTCAGAGAGTATGTAGACGGTATAGATATTAGCGATGAAGTTATAGACAAAAAGGCGACGTTTGGTGTCTCATCTTCGTCTCTTCTTTTAGACAAACTTCAAGATAAACCCGTAGTGCTTATTGCCTCATATTTTAAACAAAATGCACTTGCTTTTGCCGTAAGACCAGAAATAAGTTCAATTGAGCAGCTAAGAGGCAAAAAGATAATGGCTCTGCCTTATGAGATAGACCATACCAGTATAGGTGTTTTGCTAAAAGAGGGCGAACTAAAAAGCAGCGATTACACTCTTGTAACACATGATTTTAGCATAGAGAAGTTTAGAAGCGGCGAAGTAGACGCAATGTCTATCTTTATCTCAAATCAGCCATATTTTTTGGATAAAGAGGGCATCGGCTATAATATTTTAAATCCTGCTGATTTTGGAATCTACTCATATGATGTAGAGCTGTTTACATCAGAGGAGCTTGCTCGAAGCAATCCTGACATGGTCGAGAAGTTTGCTGCTGCAACAAACAGAGGGTGGGAGTATGCCTTTAAACACAAAAAAGAGATTATAGACCTAATATATGACAAATACTCAAAAGAAAAAACAAAAGAGTCACTTCTTTATGAGGCGCAAGTTGTAGAGAGACTCTTTAAAACAAACATATTTAAAACAGGAGCGGTGGTTCCAGAACTTATAAAATTAAACGCTCAGATGTATGCAAAACTCGGACTTCTAAAAGATGGGTTTGAACTCCAAGACATTCTTGCAAGCTACACCTTTGAAAATATAAAATCAAGCCTTGCTGCTGATTTAAAAGAGGATATGACTCAAACACACAATATCCAAACATTAACTGCTCTAGAGAAAAAGTATCTCAAAGAGAAAAAAGTAATCAGGGCTTGTATTGACCCGGAGTGGATGCCGTTTGAGGGTTTTGAAGGTGGCAAACATGTTGGACTCAGTGCCGACTATCTCGAGTTGTTTCAAAAAAACCTCTCCACACCCATAGAGGTGGTAAGGACAAAGAACTGGATGGAGTCTTTGGAGTTTGCCAAGATGAGAAAATGCGATATGCTCTCCCTTGCCATGGAAACCACAAGCAGAAAAGAGTATCTTGATTTTACCTCGCCGTATCTAAGAATACCGGTCGTTCTTGCCACAAAACCAAATGTAGAGTTTATAGCCGATTTTAACACTATAAAAGGCAAAAAAATAGGTATCCCGCAAGGCTACTCATACAACGAAATTTTAAAAAAAAGATATCCGGACCTTAACATCATAGATGTAAAAAATGCCAAAGACGGGTTAAAGAGAGTCATAAGCGGCGAGCTTTTCGGCTATATAGGAACGCTTGCTAGTGTGGGCTATTTTTTCCAAAAAGAGTTTACCGGAGAGCTTAGCATAGCAGGAAAGTTTGATGATATGTGGGAGCTTGGCATAGGTGTGAGAAATGACGACCCTACTCTCTTGGCAATTCTTGAAAAAGCGATAAATAGTATCAGCGATGAAGAGAAACAAAATATTTTAAACAAATGGGTAGCCATAAAATATGAAAACGGCATCAACTACTCTCTTGTGTGGAAAATAGCCCTCTTTGCCATCTTGATTGCACTCGGTGCGACTTATTGGATAAGAAAGCTATCTGTTTTAAACAGAGCGCTTGATGATGCAAGAGCAAAAGCGGAGGAGGCTACGAAAATAAAGTCAAATTTCCTAGCCAACATGTCGCATGAGATTAGAACTCCGATGAACTCTATAGTCAGCATGACCTATCTTATCAAGAAAAATATAAAAACACAGCCGCTGCTTCAATATATTGAGATTATAGAGCGCGCGTCAAACAATCTGCTCACGCTTATTAACGACATCTTGGATCTCTCAAAAATAGAGGCAAAAAAACTAACTTTAAACAGACGTAATTTCAACCTTATCGAAGTGCTCGATAGCGTCAACAATATCATCAAGATAAAGGCGGATGAGAAGGGGTTGGCATTTGAGATTATTTACGACAACTCAGACTCAATGAACATATGCGCAGACAGTCTAAGACTTTTGCAGGTTATTACAAACCTCACCTCAAACGCCGTCAAGTTCACGCATAGCGGATATGTTAAAGTCTATGTGGAGAAGCGTGATGGAAATCTTTTTAGATTTTCAGTCATAGACACTGGAATAGGACTCACTCAAAAACAGACCGAGAAGCTCTTTGAGGCATTTACGCAAGCTGATGAGAGTATTACGAGAAAATACGGCGGAACAGGACTTGGTCTTGCAATCTGCAAGGAGCTTGTAGAGCTTATGGGCGGAAAAATCTGGGTTGAGAGCACTCATGGAGAGGGAAGCAAGTTTGTATTTGAAGTAGAGCTACAGAGCAGCTGCCTTAACTTGGAAAAAGGTACAAATAGTTTCAATGAGAGTTTGCCTCAAGATATAGCAGAAGACAAGAAGCCGCTTGAGAGCCAAAAAAGAGATGCTCTCTTTGACGAGCTTTACAACGCAGTTGCTTCAAGACGCCCTAAACTGTGTGAGCCGATTGTTAATGAAATAGAAAAGTATGCTCTAAAAGAGAGAGACAAAGAGCTTTTTGATATAGCAAAAAAACTGATAATAAAATATAAATTTAACGAGGCAAAGGAGATACTAAATGCACGATAAGCAGACAATACTAGTCGTAGACGATGTAAAAGAGAATATCGATATTTTAATGGAGCTTCTTGGGCATTATGACCTAATTCCGGCGATTGACGGAAGGCGCGCTATCGAGATTGCAACGCAGGAGAGCAACATAGACCTGATACTGCTTGATATTATGATGCCTGAATTGGATGGATTTGAGGTGTGCGAAGTATTGAAAAATAACACCAAAACTTCACATATCCCTATCATGTTTTTAAGCGCAAAAAACAGACCTGAAGATATACAAAAGGGGTTTGAAGCAGGCGGCGTTGACTATATAACAAAACCGTTCAATCCAAACGAGCTTCTCTCGCGTGTGGCTACGCATCTAAAACTCAGAGCTTATGAAAAGCACCTTGAGGCAAAAGTCCAAGAGGAGATTAAGAAAAACAAGGCAAAAGAGCAGATGATTTTCCAGCAGTCAAAACAGGCTGCTTTGGGTGAACTCTTGATGCACATCGCCCATCAGTGGAAACAACCTCTAGCTTCACTCGGCTCAATAAACAATATGAGCAAGGCAAAACTTGAAACAGACTCTTGTATCAGTAAAAAAGATTATCTAAAGGCCATTCAAAAGTCTGAAGATATCATTATGTTTATGGCTGAGACGATAGAGACGTTTAAAAATTTCTACAAACCATCAAACGACAACAGAAACTTCTCTCTCACCGACTCGGTCATAGATATATTGACAATTATAGAGGGAACGTTCTACTTTGAGGATATAAAAATATATATCACTTCTCATGAAAAAGAGCCTACTTTTGGAAACCAGAATGAGTTTTCGCAGGTTATTTTTTCCATTTTAAACAATGCAAGAGAGATATTTAATATAAGAGCCACTATCAGTCCTGAGATACGCATAGCTATAGATAATCAAAAGATTTCCATAACAGACAACGGCGGAGGAGTAGAGGGGAACTCTTTTGAAGATATATTCCTCCCTTCAGTCAGTACGATGGACAGCTCAGGTATAGGTCTATATCTCGCAAAGATTTTGACTGAGAAAAACGGCGGTGTAATCACGGCTTCAAACACTAAAGATGGCGCTATCTTTACCATTGAGTTTCTCACATGGATAGATTAACCGAGTTGAATCTTCTATTTTTAGAGGATAATGCAGAGTTTGCCATGCACACTTCAGAGCTGCTTGGCATCTATTTTAAAAAAGTGTTTCACTGCAAAAACATAAAAGAGGCATCAGACACCTTTAGCGAACACCGCATAGATGCGATAATATGCGACATAAAGATAAGCGGAAAAAATGGTTTGGATTTTATCCAAGAAGTCAGAAAAACAGATGAGAATTGTATTGTTGCGGCACTGAGTGCCTACAAAGACGATGATTATCTTCTAAAAGCTATTCCTCTAAACCTTACAGCCTATGAACTAAAACCGATACGATACGATGACCTGATGCTTCTTTTAAAAAAGATGTCTGCAAAATTACCGCCAAGGACAACGGCTAAAATCTGCAACAATCTCACCTATAATTTTGAAACAAAAGAGCTTCTGCTTGAAAAAGAAGCTATACGGCTTACAAAAAAAGAGCTTCTTTTTATAGAGCTGTTAATAAAAAGCTACCCAGTTCCGCTAAGCCACGAAAGGGTGCAGAGAGATATATGGGAGAGCAGAGTTATGAGCGATGCCGCTATAAAAAATATGATTTTCAGACTGCGAAAAAAAGTCGGAGTAGATTTTATCCTAACTATGCAGGGAGTTGGATATAAGCTCGCCTCGCCTATCTCTTTTTAAAGATAAGAAGTGTCTTGTCCTTTGGCTCATAAAGAGAGAATGTCTGTTTATCTACAAGTTTCAGGCTTGAGAGTTTCTCAAAAGTTTTGAGTTTGTGAAAATATTGGATGATTGTATCTTGATATTTTGTATATTTAGCGTCGCTGTTTTTTTCTTCATTCTCTTTGAGAAACAAAGTAAATTTCGTATATAGTTTCTCATCTTCAAAAACAGCGTCAACGACTAGAAACTCCTTCTCGTTTTCACTGCTCATAGTTCCCTCTGCAACATCTCTAAAACCCAGAAGCGTGTTAATATCGGCAATAAAAACACCCTCATCGTTTAGCTTATGCGAGACAGCATCCAAAAAGCGAATAAGTTCATCATGGTTTAAAAAATTGAGCACATCAAAGATTGCCACAACCGCATCAAACTTGCCATCAACTTCCGAGACGTCTATACACTCTGCGTCCAAGCCCTGCTCTTTGCACTCTTCTACCATCACGCCACTCAGGTCAACACCTTTACATGTTACTCCATCGCTAATCATACGCTGCATAAAGCCGCCGCGTCCGCATCCGATATCTAAGAGCGATTTGACGCTGTATGCGTCCAGCTCGGAGCGGTAGAGGTCATAAAGAGCCTCGGTTGATTCTTCTATGCCAAGAAGATGCTCACTCTTTGCATAAAGGTCAAGATTTGTCATTAGGCTTTTTGCTCTGCTTGAATTACTTCGTTTATCTTTTTGTAGATATCCAAAACTTCATCTTTTTTTGCGATGTAGCTGTTTTTATTTGCGATAAGATAAGTAGATGAAGTCATAATATCCTGCACCACCTCAAGACCGTTTTGTTTCATTGTCGCACCTGTTTCAACAACATCCACAATCATATCAGCAAGACCGATAAGCGGAGCAAGTTCGATTGAGCCGTAGAGCTTGATGATGTCAACGGATACGGCGCGCTCTTCAAAGTAGCGCTTTGTGATATTTACCATCTTTGAGGCAACTTTTATCTCAGGCTTGTCAAGGTCGAACTTCTCGCCCTTTTTCATCCCGATAGCAACCTTGCAGATGCCGCGTTTTAAATTAAGCAGACGAATAACGTCAAGCCCCTGCTCTTCAAGCGTGTCAAGTCCTACAACGCCGATATCGGCAGCCTGATGAAACACATAAGTTGCAACATCCTGGTTTCTTACAAGCAAAAAGCGAAATTTTGGCGTATCTAAAATAAGTTTTCTGTCGTCAAACGCAAAACTGTCCCCGAAAATAGTCTCAAAAATCTCCAAAGTCTCTTTGGCAATACGCCCTTTTGGAAGTGCAACTGTCAGCATAAATCAGCCCT
>NZ_JAHYJB010000001.1 GCF_019429335.1 Sulfurimonas sp.
ATTAAACTTAAGTGTCGGTTTTTACTCCAAAGTGTCCGAATCATTTCCGACACCACTGTCCGATTAGAACCGACATCACTGTCCGAACTCAACCGACATTAGTGTCCGATTTGAACCGTTTTTTGCAGATAACGCTGTTTTTATCGGAACTGAGCCTTGTCATGATATATATGACCCATTTTGCGAAATTTTAGATGAGCTTCAGAGTCTAGACAGGGTGACAAGTTAGATTTTTAAACCTAATACCAGTAGAGAGGATAGTGCCTTTTACTGTTCTCTGACATGTTATTTATAATTAGTGCTACAAGAAGCATCATTATCGCACCAAGTCCGATTGGAGTCAGGGGATAGATCCAGCCAAGTGATTGAATCTGCTCGCTTCCGATAACGTATATTAGTGCAGTTGCTCCGCCTGGAGGGTGCATTGTAAGTGTAAGGTGCATAACCAAAACAGAGAGTGAAACGCTAAGTGCACACAACAACTCTAAATCTAACATATTGCCAAAACTCTTAACTAAGAGAACTGATACAAGTGCGGATAGAACATGTCCGCCAACTAAATTTCTAGGCTGTGAAAAGGGTGCTTCAGGGGCTCCGTAGATTAAAACTGCGGATGCTCCAAAAGAGCCAAGTAGAAAGAAGCTATCATGTGTGGAAAATGAGCTGCTGAAAATTGACATCATATAAATCCCTATAAACGCGCCGACTACAGACCACAATATCTTACTTGTTGACTTTCTTGCAGGTCTTACATCTTTTGATCTCATTCTCTGGAAATATCTTCTTAATCGCATATCTTCTCTTGTTTAAAATATGTCGAATAATAAGTCTTTTTTTAATAATATCTATTGATACGTATCAACAATCCCAAATAAAATAATTAACTCTTTAATTGCTAATATTATCTAATATCTCTTTTGTTATATCATCTATGTTTTTTGTTGCATCTATCGTAATGAGCTCTATATTTAGGAGGTTTGCAGCAGTTGTGAGTGCTTCTTGTATTTTTAAAAGATACTCTTCACCCCTTAGCTCAATGCCGTCTAGTTTTTTTTGAGAGAGCCTAAAGGAGAGCTCCTCTTTTGTAAGAGATAGTAAAAAAACTTTTTGCGGATAGATGCCGCCTGTTGCAAATCTGTTTAGGTGGAGAATGGCTGTTTCGCTGATTTCGCCCTGTACAAGCGCATACGCAACGCCGCTTACAACGCTTCTGTCTGAGATTATCATCTTCTCTAGATTTGGTTCAATTACCTCTTTCATATGCTCTGCGCGGTCAGCCAAAAAGAGCAAAAACTCAGCCTTTTTACTCTTTGTTTTTGCGCTTAAAACTATCTCTCTTATCTCTTTTCCAGCCTCTGTTCCGCCTGGCTCTTTTGTGATGATAGCTTCAGAAAAATGTGCACGCAGTCGCTCTATTTGTGTGCTTTTTCCTGCTGTATCAATTCCCTCTACTGCAATGTACATGATTTCATGTTTCCTATAATTTCTTGAACCTCTTTTGGAACCAGATGTTCAGTTTTTGCGTTAAATTTAAGAAGATTTCTAACTATTGACGAGCTGATAAACGCATGTTGAAGTTTTGGCATAAGATAGACGGTTTCAATCGTGTCATCTAGCGAGTTATTTAGATATCCAAGTTGGAGTTCATACTCAAAGTCGCTCACCGCTCGCAGTCCGCGAATCAAAACCGTAGCTTTATACGTGCTGGCAAGTTGAACCGTAAGATTATCAAAGCCTACAACTATAACATTGTCAATACCCTCAACTGCTTTTTTTACCATATTTATGCGCTCATCAAGTGTAAACATTGGTTTTTTGTCATTTGATATCGCAACTGCTATTATCAGTTTGTCAAAAAGTGTCAAAGTTCTCTCTATGATGTCAAAATGTCCGTTTGTGATGGGATCAAATGTCCCGGGGTATATTGCTATTTTTTTCATTCTTCCCATCGCTTATAAAGATTATTTTCGATTCCAAGCATATCAAACCACTTTCCTATGAGAAAATTTTCCATCTCATCCAATGTCTGCTGCTCTGAGTAATACGCCATGACCGGCGGAGCTATGATAACTCCAAGAGCCGCAAGTTTATGCATGTTTTCAAGAGCTATTGCAGAAAAGGGCATCTCACGCGGGGCAAGAATAAGCTTTTTATGCTCTTTTATCATAACGCTCGCACATCTTGTAACCAAGTTGTCTGCAATTCCGCATGCTATCTTTGCCAGAGTGTTCATGCTGCAAGGCGCGATTATCATAGCGTCAACTCCAAATGAACCCGATGAGATGCCAGCAGCAATATTCTCGCTGTCATGAATTGTCACACCCATCTCTTTGTCTAGAACAACTTCGGAGTTTTTAGTCATTATGAAATATTTTTCTATCTCTTTTGGAAGAAGTTTGAGTATTTTTACGCCTAAGTTAACGCCGCTTGCACCGCTAGTTGCAACTACGATTTTACGATTTTTCACTCTATCTCCGCTGTGCTTGAGCCTGTAACTCTTGCTTTTAAAATTTTTCCGCTGCTATTTTGAACATTTATTATATCATTTACTTTGCCATCTTGAAGAGCTTTTGCGCTAAAAGTTATTGCAATAGCATCTTTGTTCAGGCTTACGTTTATCGAAGCGTCTCTCTTTACGACGTCAAGCTCTTCAACGTCTCTTGAGGTTAATATCATGCCCTTTGGTATATGACGCTTTGCCTGAAATGATTTTTTATCTATATTTTGAAGCGGTTTTGCTCTGAAGCTCTCTAGCGGAATGTTTTTTCTTATGCAATTTGAGTGAGAAATGCGCATCTCTTTTTTTATTGTGTCTCTGCTTGTATATACCGGCAGGTTTGCTGTTATATAATAGTCAAAAAAAAGTTTTTTATTCTGCGGAGTTTTTATATTTACAATTCCGCTGCTTGACAAAAAATCGTTATTTCTAATGTTTACTACGAAATCTTGGGGTATGGATGTGATATATCCTCTTGGTTTTACTGAAATGCTTTTTATATCTATCTCCTCATACTCTTTTTTGTAGTAATCTTGTATCTTCTGCTCTATGTAAGAGGTGTCAATCGGGCTTTTTAAAATAAAATTTGTATAGTTGCTCTTTGAGGTCAGATTTTTATATCCATGCTCGCTTAGTATTTTTATTAAATCTTTTGTTTTGATTTTTAGAGAGTATCTGCTCTCTTCAATTCTAAGGATTTGATAGTCATCTTTTGCTTCTGGAATTATTGAGGAGATATTTATATCTTTTGAATTTACGTAATAGATATCTTTTAGAGTATCGGAGGCATGCAGGTTTAGCAGTGCTAATAATAAAAAAAGAATTTTTACAAACATGTACATTGCCTAAGCTAGAAGATTTATGTATTTTATCATATAAAAGTAATGCGGTTTGATAAGTATGAAAAATCTATGTGTGGTACCTGCGGGCGGACTCGAACCGCCACAACTTGCGTTAGCGGATTTTGAATCCGCCGTGTCTACCATTTCACCACGCAGGCTTGAAGATTGAAATAATAGTGGTTTATAGCTTAAAAGATTGTGAAATAAAAAGTAAATCACTTTTAGCCGATATTGTTGCATATGGAACTTATGTTGCTTAATAGAGTAAAATTCCTAAGAAAAATTGAATAAAGAGAGTGGAGGTGCATTGTGAGAGTTACAACCAGCATGTATTATAAAAACATATATGGCGAGAGCAATGCGCTGCTTAGTAAAAACCTTTTTGACGTGAATAAGCAGATAGCCTCTGGATTAAATATTCAATATGCCCAAGATAACTTAAGAACATTTGCTGAAACAATGAGACTTGACAATGAGATAGCAACTCTAGGGCAGATAAAGCAGAGCGTTCAAAGTGCATTTAAAGTCTCAGATCAGACGGATGCCGTACTAGGCGAGTTTTCGACATCTATGAACCGTGCCAGAACACTTCTTTTAAATGCCGCAAACGGAACCAATAGTGAAGCTTCTCTTGATGCAATTTCGCAAGAGCTAAGATCAATCGAGGATCATTTTAAAAATTTGGCAAATACATCTATAAATGGACAGTACTTATTCTCAGGCTCAGCAGTAGATGTTAGACCAATTGCGGATGATGGTTCATATATGGGCAATGACGGGTTATTAAAAGCCTTTACAGGCTCTAAAACTTCACAGCAATATAACATAAGCGGCGATGAGCTTTTCCTTGGAGAGAAGAAACTTGTAAAAAGAGAGGTGACAACAAACGTTGTTCAAGCAAATCTGAGTGCAAAATATCCTGATTTTACAGATGCTACTGTTGCAGGAAACAGTGCTCTAATATCAAGCAGTAGCACAATTCGTGATTTGATGGGCGATGGCGATAACATAGTTGACGTCGGGGTTTTAAAACACTTTTTTTATGTAAGCGGCACTAAAAGTGACGGAACCTCATTTAAAGAAAAAATATCGATGAGCGATGATGACAAAGTTAGCGACCTTTTGAGTAAAATCGGTGGTATATACGGAAATACGCCTGAGGTGAATGTTGTAAATGTCAGCATGAATTCAAACGGTCAAATAGTAATAGAAGATAAAATCAAAGGCTCAAGCAAGATAGATTTTCATATAGTAGGAGCGACCGACCTGAGCGGCGGAGCTGCGGCCGATGTTGTTAATATTGACGATTTGGGTGATGGGGAGAGCAACTTTGACAAAATTATGCTTGGCACTTCAACCGCTACAAATCAAAACTTACATGTAAAAGAGTTTATAAAGTCTTCTTTGAGTGCTGCGGACAGTGTTTTGGCGACAAACAGTATCGAGGGGACTCTGTATGATAGAACAGAGTTTAGTAAAGAGGGTGCTAGAGTCTCTTCGGCATCTCCGCAGATAATAAGAGGAACAAACGCATTTGCAACACCAAGCACAAAGCTGTCTGATGTGGCAGACCTCTCGCAGGGAACAGCCGGTACGCTTGATGGCACTTCATTTATATTGGAAGGTACAGATGTAAACGGAGTGGCATATAGTGCACAGATTGATTTGGCAACAGCGGGTTCGACTTTTACGGTCGGCGGTAATACGTATGATATTTTTAATGTAGCTACTCCAAGAACTGCCGTAGATGCAGATGAGATGAGATATAAACAGCTGATGGATGTTATGAACATGGTTGTTACAGGCAATCTTCCTGCAGCGGCTCCTGGAACTTCTGCTCAGTACGATAGTGCAATTGCATCAGCCGACCTTAGAGGAAGAGTATTTTTAACTCATGATGGAAAGATAGAGTTTGAAGAGATAAACACTGGCGTTACCAAGGCAGCAATCGCAATTTACGACGCAAATAGCGGTAACTTTGCGGCCGACGCTTCTGTTATGACATTTAATACAAATAATGCAATAACTGTGCGTGATCCAAAGACTGATTTTTTCAAAACACTTGATGAGATAATTAAGTCGGTAGAAAACTACAAGCTCTATCCCGACAGCAATTCCGGTGATATAAGAAATGTTGGTATTGAAAATGCGATAGCAATGATGGACGACCTCCAAGATCACGTTTATAGAGCCCATTCTCAAGTCGGTGCTCAGTCAAATGCGCTAGATACTTCATTGCAAAGAACCGAAATGCTGGAGATAAGTTCAAAAAGTTTAAGATCTTCGGTTGTAGATACGGATTTGGCACAAGCTTCTTTAACTCTGGCACAGTTAAATACAAACTATCAGGCAATGCTCTCGATAGTTGGAAAAATTTCCCAGCTGAGTCTGGTTAATTATTTATAATAGCCTTTATGGAACAGTTTTAGCTATACTTTCTTTTTTATTTCATTAGTGACAAAAAAGGAAGTTTTAGTTTGAAAGATACGATATTTATTATAAGCTTTGGTTTACTAATCTATCTGGGATTTGCTACTATCTTTGGCGATACTGCTCTTATGGGCAGTTATGGGGCTGTTTTTGCATCATATAATCATAAATATTTCGGTTATATATCTTACGCGTACATTTTTGCTTCTTTAATCCCGCTCTATATTTTTTATAAAAAAACCACTTTTGACATCAGGACTTTAGAGCTCAGTGTAGCTTCGTTTTTGATTCTGTTTTCATTTTTATTGGCGCAAGCAATGCTCTTTGCAGGGGAATTTAGAGGAGATATCGGTGGCGGATTTGTGGACTTCTTATCTCCGTTTATAGGCTCGTTTGGACTTTGGATGTTTTGGCTTATGATTACGCTGCTCTCAACGGTTATCATCTTTGACAAAAGCGCACATGAGATGGTTGATATTTTATATAAAAACTTAAAAGAGATGAGTGCAGGCAAAGAGGATTTTACACCTAAAAAAAGTATTGAAACTAAGAGCAAAAGCACAACCGTTTCAAATCTACATGTAGATAAAGAGAAAGAAAAAGAAAAAGAGAGCATAGAAATGCCGTCTCTATTGGAAAAAGAAGAGTTTGAGAGTGAAATAGACAAGCCTGCATATCTTAGAAAAGATGATTCAAAAAAAACTGCAGAGCTTCAAACTCCAAAACAGCATAATATTGTAGAGCTTGTAAATGAGCTAAAAGAGCAAAAAAATGCAATTATCGTAGATGAGCTTGAAGAGAATGCAAAGCTTTTAGAGTCAATAGAGAGAGGCGAGGTTGAAAAACCAAAGAACTTTAAACTTCCATCTGTTGAATTTTTACAAAAACCAAACAACAAGGCTCACAGTGTAGATGAGAGCGAACTTGACGGAAAGATAAAGTTTCTTATAGAAAAGCTAGCTCATTTTAAAATTGAGGGCGATGTTGTGAGAACTTATGCAGGTCCAGTTGTCTCAACTTTTGAGTTTAAGCCTGCCGCAAATGTAAAAGTCTCACGCATTTTAAACCTTCAAGATGATTTGGCAATGGCGCTAAGTGCCGAGAGCATCCGTATTCAGGCTCCAATTCCCGGAAAAGATGTTGTAGGTATCGAGATACCAAACGCAACCGTAGATACCATATACTTAAGAGAGTTGCTTGATAGCAAACTTTTTAAAGAGTCATCTTCACCTCTGACTATTGTTTTGGGCAAAGATATAGTTGGCAAACCTTTTATTACAGACCTTAAAAAGCTTCCGCATCTCCTCATAGCAGGAACAACGGGAAGCGGAAAAAGTGTCGGTATAAATGCCATGATACTCTCGCTTTTATATAAAAACTCGCCAGACCAGCTAAGACTTCTTATGATTGACCCAAAAATGCTTGAGTTCTCTATCTATAATGATATCCCGCATCTCCTGACTCCTGTAATTACCAAGGCTAAGCAGGCGATTGTAGCGCTTAATAACATGGTTTATGAGATGGAGAGGCGCTACTCCCTTATGAGCGAAAACAGAACGAAAAATATAGAGAGTTATAATGAAAAGGTTAAAAAAGAGGGCGGTGAACATCTTCCGTATATCGTTGTAATCATAGATGAGCTTGCCGACTTGATGATGACGAGCGGAAAAGATGTCGAGTACTCTATTGCAAGACTGGCTCAAATGGCAAGAGCTTCCGGAATCCACCTTGTAGTAGCGACTCAAAGACCTTCTGTTGATGTTGTAACTGGGCTTATTAAAGCAAACCTGCCTTCACGCATATCATACAGAGTAGGGCAGAAGGTTGATAGCAAAATCATACTAGACCAGCAAGGTGCAGAATCACTCCTTGGCAAGGGCGACATGCTCTTTACACCTCCAGGCTCAACTGGTCTGGTGCGTCTTCATGCACCTTGGAGCACAGAAGAAGAGATAGAGAAGATAGTTGACTTTATCAAGTCTCAAAGAGCTCCAAATTACGACAAAAGTTTCCTTGTTGAAGAGAGTGAAAATAGCTACTCTTCAAACGACTCTTATGAAGAGCTTGACCCTATGTTTGATGAAGCAAAAAATGTTGTCTTAAGCGATAGAAAAACCTCTATCTCATATCTCCAGAGAAAGCTTCAAATCGGATATAACAAATCTGCAAGACTCATTGAACAGCTTGAAAACGAGGGAATCTTGTCGGCTCCAAACTCTAAAGGGATCCGTGATATCCTCTAATGAGCAAGCCGCACTTTCTCTTTACAAAATTTGCAAACTCAATAAGTGTACATGTTAAAAATTTAGAGCAGCTCTCAGTCGCCCAGATACAGAATATTGAAGCCTTTGTTAAGGCAAGAAAAGGCATTTTTGATTTTAACTCATATACCTTTACAATCCAAAAAAGATTAGAATTTAACGAATTTATTTCGCTTCTGCAAAGCAGTTCACTAGACGCTGCATGTGAAGAAAAAATCATAAACATACAGCAAAGAGAGAGAGTTGAGTTTGGAAAATACAAAGGAATGCTATATTGTGACCTTCCAGATGCATATCTTTTGTGGCTAAAAAGTAACTACATGGGAAAAGATAGAGATATTGTTGAGGCGGAGTTGAAATTCAGGTCCATGTAATGTTACAAAAATATACACTTTTAAAATAAAATAGATAGCTTTTGTTTCTAATAGTAACATTCTATTTTTTGCGTTTCTTTATTTGGTTATAATCACTTAAATTTTAAACACAGGAATAATAATGGCATTTATAGAAGATTATAAAGCGCATACGCTAGAGAGAGAGGCACTTGGTGTTCCACCGCTGCCGCTAAATGCTGAGCAAGCTGTTGCATTGGTTGAGATGATAAAAGCAGGTGAGGGCGACATGGCTCAAAATGTCAATCTTCTTACAAATTGTGTATCTCCTGGTGTTGACGATGCTGCGTACGTAAAAGCTGCATTTTTAAATGATGTCGCAAGTGAGAAAATCAGTGTGGCTTCAATTGCACCTGAAAATGCAGTTTCAATGATGGGAATGATGCTTGGCGGATACAATGTAAAACCGATGGTTGACGCTCTTGCTTCTAAAAATCCTAAAGTAGTTGATGCCGCTAAAGAGGCTCTAAAGCACACACTTCTTGTATATGATGCGTTTAATGATGTAGAGGAGCTTCACAGAGCTGGCAATGCGCATGCGACAGAAGTTATCACATCATGGGCAAATGCAGAGTGGTTTACTCACAAACCTGCGCTTGCAGATAAGATTACCGTAACGGTATTTAAAGTTCCGGGCGAGACAAATACGGATGACCTTTCACCGGCTTCTGAAGCATTTACTCGCTCAGATATCCCTCTTCATGCTAACTCAATGCTTGTTGCAAAAATGGCTGACCCGATTAATACAATTAAAAAGCTAAAAGAAAAAGGCAATCCTATTGCTTACGTAGGTGACGTTGTAGGGACAGGAAGCTCAAGAAAATCAGGCGTTAACTCCGTTCAGTGGCACATAGGCGAAGATATCCCGGGTGTTCCTAATAAGCGTACGGGCGGTGTTGTTCTTGGCGGAATTATCGCTCCTATTTTCTTTGCCACATGTGAAGATTCAGGCGCACTTCCGCTAGAACTTGATGTTACTCAGATGGAGAGCGGTGACGTTATTACTATTTATCCATATAAGGGTGAAGCCTATAAAGAGGGCAAATGTATCGCTACATTCAAACTAAACCCAAACACAATTACAGACGAAGTTAGAGCAGGCGGACGAATACCACTGATTATCGGCCGCGGTTTAACGGCTAAAGCACGCGGTCTTCTTGGACTTGGAGCTTCTGATGCTTTCTTGACCGCCGAGCAGCCTGCTGATACCGGCAAGGGCTATACTCTTGCTCAGAAGATGGTAGGTCGTGCTTGCGGAATGGCGGGCGTACGTCCTGGTATGTATGTTGAGCCTGTAACTTCAACTGTTGGAAGCCAAGATACAACTGGACCAATGACAAGAGATGAAGTTGTAGAGCTTGCTGCCCTTGGTTTTAGTGCTGATTTGGTCATGCAGTCATTTTGTCACACTGCAGCTTATCCAAAGCCTTCAGATGTCGTAATGCACCATACGCTTCCTGATTTTATATCTAAGCGTTCAGGTGTTGCTCTTCGTCCGGGTGACGGTGTTATCCACTCTTGGTTAAATAGAATGGTTCTGCCGGACACAGTTGGAACAGGTGCAGACAGCCATACACGTTTTCCAATCGGTATATCCTTCCCAGGCGGTTCAGGTATCGTTGCATTTGCAGCTGTTACGGGCTCTATGCCTTTAACTATGCCAGAGTCGGTACTTGTTAGATTTAGCGGAGAGTTGCAACCTGGTATCACACTTCGTGACCTTGTTAATGCGATTCCGCACCAAGCTATCAAAGAGGGACATTTAACTGTTGCTAAAAAAGATAAGAAAAACATCTTCAACGGCCGTATTTTAGAGATTGAAGGTCTGCCAAACATGAAGTGCGAGCAGGCGTTTGAACTTTCAGATGCGTCAGCTGAGAGAAGTGCAGCCGCATGTACTGTTCTTTTAAATGAAGAGCCTGTAATCGAGTATCTTAAATCAAACGTTGTTCTTTTAGAAGCTATGATTCAAGCCGGTTATGAAGACAAGCGTACACTTCAGCGCCGTATTGATAAGATGAATGAGTGGTTGGCTAGCCCATCACTTATGAAGCCTGATGCAGATGCAGAGTATGCAGCGATAATCGAGATTGATTTAAATAAGATTACCGAGCCAATTTTAGCTTGTCCAAACGATCCTGATGATGTTGCAACTCTAAGCGAAGTATTGGCAAGTGAACGTCCTACAAAGATAGATGAAGTATTTGTCGGTTCATGTATGACAAATATCGGTCACTACCGCGCACTTGGAGAAGTTTTAAGAGGCGAGGGTGCCGTTCCGACGAGATTATGGGTTTGCCCTCCTACGAAAATGGATGAAAAACAGCTTATAGAAGAGGGTTACTATGCTATATTTGGCGGCTCTGGTGCGAGAACTGAAATTCCTGGATGCTCACTCTGTATGGGCAACCAAGCACGTGTTGCTGATGGTGCAGTTGTTTTTTCAACATCTACGCGTAACTTCGACAACCGTTTAGGTAAAGGTGCTCAGGTTTATCTAGGTTCTGCTGAACTTGCTGCTGTGTGTGCTATGCTTGGATATTTGCCGACAAAAGAGGAGTATTTAAATATAGTTCCTAAGAAAATAGGCGGGAAAGAGGATAAGATTTATAAATATCTTAACTTTAACCTTATCAAAAACTATAAACTCTAAAAAAAAGCAGTGCAGAAAAATTTTTGCACTGTCTCCAAAAATCCCATCTTATGTTAAAACGGCAATAGCTATTTTATTTTCTTATGCTAGAATATCTAAAATTTAGTAATCAGGTTAGATATTAATGCAAAAAATATACAAATTAGCCGTATTGGTTCTGCTTTTAATCGGCGGGGCACTATTTTTATTTAACAACTTTGTTGCAAACTATAATAATCAGATAGAAAAAACAGAATATAAAATCAGCGGAGTAGAATTCGCGCAAAAGATTCAAAAATTTATACTGAAAATCCAGAAATTAAGAGGTTACAGCCAGTTTGACGAAATCTCGATGGGTCAATCAAATTACGGCAGTATAAAAAACAGCGTCGAATTTATAAGAGTAGACGTTAATAAAGAGATGGCTATTATAAGAGATATCAAAATACTATATCCGACTCTTTACGACAACGACTACAACCACATTGCTAATGAAATTGAGAGTCTGCTTAAAAACACAGATGATGATAAAACACTTCTGTATCAAAAATATACATATATTATTGAACAATTAAAGGATAAGATGTACTATTTGGGATTTAAATCCAAACTTCTGCTTGAGTCCGATAGTGAGAAATATTTTTTGATAGAAATTATGCTAAAACACCTTCCAAATCTCATAGAAATTACCGGAAAAATCAGAGCAAAAACAACAAAAGCTATTTCGGACAACTTATCTGACGCAGAGTTTAGGTATTCAGTCCAAAACAGCTGGCTATTATATGAAGAGTATGCAAAACAGATACGCAGAACCATCAATGAAATAGAAGATGACGTAGAAAAAACAAGATTGCTCTCTATGTTTGATAACATTAATAGTGAAGCAAAAAAGATGCAAGAGTATGTTAAGAAAACAGTTATCTCTGACAATATAGATATCGACGCGCTGGAATTTTTTACAATATCTACCAATATAATAGATGAAATGTTTGAGCTATACAGCACCAACGCTGAATTTTTAAATCAAAAATTAAACAGAAAACTGCTTGAGGTGAAAAAGACGAAGATGTACGGGATAGTTGTCGGTGCCTTTGTTGTTCTATTTATATTTGTGACCATCATTTCAATGGTTAGAAGCTATATGCTTTATATGAAGAGTGAAAAAAAGATAAAAAATAATCTGACCTCTATTATAAAACTTAAAAACGATTTGGAAAAGTGCAAGACAACAGGGGAGATATCTTCATCCGCACTCTACTTCTTTGCAAATAAATTCAATATTGTTCAAGGTGCCATATATCTCTTTAACGAAGAGAACAACAAACTCTATCTGGCATCGTCATACGCAACAAACGAGATGAAGCCGATTGTAGAGCTGGGAGAGGGGATGATTGGGGAGGTTGCAGTCCAAAAGCAGTATATATATACAGAGATTAGTGATGAGAAAAAAAGACGCTTCACTATCGAGTCTATTACAATTGAGCCGACAAATATATGCACAATTCCGCTTATAAGCTATGAGAAACTTTTTGGCGTCCTGCAGCTTGGATTTATCAAAAAAAACGAGATAATCCATAATGAGGATTTTACATATTTTATTGATATGATTATCGGCTTTTTGCGTGATGCAAAATATCTTGATACCAATAAAAAATATATAGAGCTGATAGATAAGTATGTAATCACATCAAAAACAAATACGAAAGGAATTATTACCGACGTAAGCGATGCTTTTACAAAGATATCTGGATATTCAAAAAAAGAGGTTATCGGAAAATCGCACTCTATTGTTTCGCATCCTGACACCTCAAAAGAGCTCTATAAAAATTTATGGGAGACTATATTAGCCGGAAAAATATTTAAAGGTGAGCTTAAAAACCTTAACAAGAGCGGTGAAGAGTACTGGGTAGAAATAACCGTGACGCCTCAGACTGATAAATATAACAATATTTTGGGCTTTTCTGCCATACTGCACGATATTACGGATAAGAAAAAAATAGAGGAGTACTCCATCACCGATGCTTTGACCGGTCTTTATAACAGACGCTTTTTTGATTTAAATTTTGCAAAAGAGCATAAAATTTCAAAGCGTGAAAATAAAAATCTGGTTCTTCTTATCATAGATATCGACTACTTTAAACAGTACAATGACCGCTATGGACATCAAAAGGGTGATGAAGCGCTTAAGGCTATCTCGCTGGAGATGAAATCATTTTTCAAGCGCGCGAATGATTATGTTTACAGACTTGGAGGAGAGGAGTTTGCTATATCGTTTTATTCAAACAGCAACAAGATTGCATTTGAGCGGGCAGAGGTTATGAGAAAAAATATAGAGGAGCTGAGGATAGAGCATAAAGAGAGCAATGTCTCAAAATTTGTATCAATTTCAATAGGATTATCTTTTATTCCAAAAGAGTGCGATATGGGGATAGACGAGATATATAAAATAACGGATCAAGCTCTCTATAGAGCTAAGCACGGCGGAAGAAACAGGGTTGAAATAGCCGTACTCAATCCCTGATAATGTCAAATTCCGCTGAGAAAGAGGGCTTGAAAATAGCTTTATTTATGCTCTGATTTTGCTTTTGGTTTTTAAAAACTATTTTAACGCTATTCTCAAACTCATCTAAATATGAGATTGATTCTATGAGTCTGCCTTTTATGACTATCGTAAACTTTGACTCTCTGTAGTATGCAACATATCTGTTTGTTTCTATTTCTTTGGCATTGCTTATCATCTTAAAGAAGTCAAAATTCGACTCTATTTTTCTTATTATCACCTGCTCAATATCAGGCTCGACAATCGTTACCTCAAAATCATTTATATAAACCTCTTTTTTAACCGGTTTTATATAACTCCATCTTGCATTTTGCGGTTTTGAAGCTACTATGTGACCGTAATAGTTTATAGTTTTGTTTTTTTCGTCAGTTATGCTTTGCGTAAAGTCAGCTTCAAAGGATACTATATCTTCGAGGGAGGCGAAAAGTTCCACGGTTATTAAAATCGCTAAAAAAATATATCTCACTTTTATCCTTGTTTTTGAAAATTATATCCAAGCGGTTGTTTACATATTACTTAGTATTAATAGTAAAAAAAAATCATTTTAGAATATATGCGAATTATTATTATATGTATGATAAAATAAAAAGAATTTCAGTGGCAGGCTCATAAAGAGGAGCTGTCTATAATAAGGTTGCGGATGCTGCAGGCATTAATTGGTAAGATTTTTGGTACTACAAATGATCGTGAATTAAAGAGATATTTTAGTACTGTAGAGAAGATAAATAATTTAGAGAGTAAATATAAATCATTAAATGATGATGAGTTGAAGAGTGCTTTTTTTGAGCTAAAAGAGAGTGTTTTATCAGGTAAAAAAACGCTAGAGGATGTTTTGGTTGACTCTTTTGCAATTACGAGAGAAGCTAGCGTGAGAACGCTAAACATGAGACACTTCGACGTTCAGCTTATAGGCGGGGTAGTTCTGCATGAGGGCAGAATTGCAGAGATGAAGACGGGAGAGGGTAAGACGCTTGTTGCTACTTTGCCAATAGTTCTTAATGCAATTACGGGCAAAGGTGTACATCTTGTAACCGTGAACGACTACCTAGCTTCTAGAGACGGCAATGAGATGCGTCCTCTGTATGAATTTTTAGGCTTTAGTGTAGGTGTTATTCTAGAAAATATGAATGACCCGGTGGCTAAAAGAGAAGTCTACAACGCCGACATAACTTATGGAACAAATAATGAGTTTGGATTTGATTACCTAAGAGACAATATGAGTTACTCTCGCGCTAATATGGTTCAAAGAGGGCACAATTTTGTTATTGTTGATGAAGTTGACAGTATTTTAATAGATGAGGCAAGAACTCCTCTAATCATCTCAGGACCGACAAATAGAACACTTAGAGATTTTAAAGATGCAAACAGTATAGCTCTCTTGCTTGTAAAAGATAAGCACTTTAGTGTAGATGAAAAAGACAAGACAGTTTTGCTTACAGAAGAGGGCATTACAAGAGCAGAGGAGCTTTTTAAAGTTGAAAATCTTTACAGCCCTGAGAATGCTTCACTCTCGCATATCCTTGACCAAGCACTTAAGGCAAACTATCTTTTTGAAAAAGATGTTGATTACGTTGTGAACAGCGGTGAGGTTGTAATTGTTGATGAGTTTACAGGACGCCTTAGCGAGGGACGTCGTTTCTCGGAGGGTCTGCATCAAGCCCTTGAGGCTAAAGAGGGCGTTGAGATAAAAGAGGAGACGCAAACATTAGCAGATATCACGTTCCAAAACTATTTTAGAATGTATAACAAACTGGCTGGTATGACGGGAACTGCGCAGACTGAAGCATCTGAATTCGCACAAATCTACTCACTTGACGTTATCTCTATTCCCACAAACATACCTATTCAAAGAAAAGATTTAAACGACCTGATTTACAAAACAGAGAAAGAGAAGTTTGAAGCCGTAATAAATACGATAAAAAAACTCTCAACAACAGGTCAGCCCGTGCTAATTGGAACAGCCTCAATAGAGAAGTCGGAGATACTTCATGAAGTGCTTAAAAAAGAGAAGATACCGCATACAGTTTTAAATGCAAAAAATCACGCGCAAGAGGGCGAGATTATTAAAAATGCCGGTGCAAAAGGCGCAGTTACAATTGCCACAAATATGGCAGGACGCGGTGTTGACATCAAGGTTGATGATGAAGTAAGAGATCTTGGCGGATTGTACATCGTGGGTACAGAGAGACACGAGAACCGTCGCATCGATAATCAGCTTCGCGGAAGAAGCGGACGCCAAGGTGACCCTGGAACTACACAATTTTATCTCTCGCTTGAAGATAGTCTTCTTAGAATTTTCGGAAGCGACAAGATTAAGAGCATAATGGAGAGACTAGGCGTTGAAGACGGCGAGTATATAGAGTCAAAAATGGTTACGCGCGCAGTTGAAAAGGCTCAGAAAAAAGTCGAAAATATGCACTATGATGGCAGAAAGCATATTGTTGAGTATGATGATGTTGCAAACGAGCAGAGAAAAATAGTTTACAGATTTAGAAATCAACTGCTTGACCCTGAGTTTGATATCTCATCAAAAATCAATGAAATTAGGGCAGAATATATCCAGCATGTACTAAACAATGCAGCTATTTTTAACGGCGGAGCAAGAGAGGACTTTAATTTAGAAAAAGTCTTTAAGACACTGCATGAGGAGATTAGCCTCGAGCTAAGTGCTGAAAATTTCTTATCTTACGAGTATGAAGAGCTGCTTGAGACTATTGTAGAGAATGTAAAAGGTGTTTACGACAGCAAAATGAGCGTGCTTGACGAGGGTGTGCGAAGTGAAATAGAGAGGGAGCTATACCTAAAAGAGCTTGACAATGCTTGGAGAGAGCATCTTTATGCAATGGATAATATGAAAACAGGTATCAGACTAAGAGCTTATAACCAAAAAGATCCGCTTGTAGAGTATAAAAAAGAGAGCTTTAGCCTCTTTACCGAGCTTGTCGGAGATATCAAGTTTAACACTATAAAAACTCTTCAGATTATCCAGTTTAGGGTTCAAGATTCAGAGGAGGAAGCGAGACGTGTTGCAGAGCAGCTGGATATACAGAGAAAAATCAACGAAGCGGCGATTCAGTTTAACCTCTATCAAAATGAACAGGAAAATTCTGCAAAGAAAATCTCAAGAAATGATACATGTCCATGCGGCAGCGGCAAAAAATATAAACAGTGCTGCGGTAAAAGCGGTCCTAAAAAAGGTGTTTTTGCTTCTTGAAAACATCAATTGTTCCATATTTAGTAAAAAGATTTTTACGTTTTGATAACGAGCAACCGTTTATATTCCTATCCGCTCTTTTAGCGTTTATGGGGATATCGCTTGGGGTAATGGTTCTTTTGATTGCCATGGCGCTTATGAACGGCTTTGACAACGAGTTTCGAAAAAAATTGACAATCATGAACTATCCTATGACAATTCTTCCGAAATTTTACGGAGCCGTCAATGAAGATTTACTGCTTACTCTGGAATCACAGTTTCCAAATCTAAGTTTCAGCCCGTATGTGCAATCTGCGATTATGGCAAGAAGCGGCTCTAAGCTTGAAGGCGGATATATTTTCGGTGTTGATTTTCAGAGTGAAGCCAAAGTAAACAGCGTTTTAAGCGAGGCGATAGCAAAAAACGAGTTTGATAGATTTGACGTTTTAATTGGTAAGACGTTAAGGGATGAGTTTTTGCTTCAAGATGGCGATAAACTGATGTATATTTTTACGCATGTTGAACCGGGTGGCATGAGCGTTACTCCCAAAATAAAAAGATTCAGTGTCAAGGGAGTGTTTGATTCTGGTCTCTCAGCTTATGATAAGGCTTATAACTACACAACCCTCTCATCGCTTCAATCAATGCTGAATCTGCCTAGCAATCAATACAGCGGGATACATATCTACTCCACAAATTCTCAAGAGGATATATTGAAAATAAAAGCACTCCTGCCTAAGAGTGTCATTATAAAAGGTTGGTGGGAAGATAATGTTAACTTTTTTGCGGCTCTTGAACTTGAAAAGGTCTCTCTGTTTATCGTGCTGATGCTTATAATCCTTATTGCTGCGATAAACATTATATCTTCGCTTCTGATGACCGTTATGAACAGAAGAAGCGAGATTGCGCTGCTTCTATCTCTTGGAGCTACTCCAGCGGAGATAAAAAAGGTCTTTTTGTATCTTGGTATGGTTATAGGAACGGGCGGTATTTTGGCAGGAATAGTTCTTGGAATGAGCGGATTATGGGTTCTTAGCACATTTGACATAGTGAATCTGCCAAAAGATGTCTATCCGACATCGACTCTGCCTCTTGATTTGAGCGTTAAAGATTTTATCTCAATTGTAGTCGGGGCATTTGTGATAGTTATAATCTCATCTTTTTATCCGGCAAAAAAGGCGAGCGAGGTAGATATTTTAACCGTTCTTAGAAACGAGTAGCTCTACTTGTTCTCTTTATCTTTAAAGAGTTCAAACGGAAGCATAAGCGTTCTTTTTATTATGTTAAAAGGAGCGACCGCTATATCTTTTGCTATTTGTGTGTCAATGTCGGGGTCATCAAGCGCACCAGTTACTTTTAGAGTTGTAGATATATTCTCTTTTCCCATTAAGATATGTCCAAGAAGCGGTATCTTTGAAAATGAGCTCCCAAGGCTTGTTCTTAAGTTCAAGTCTAAATTTATGCTGTTTTTCTCCGTACTAGCTTCGCCAAATCCAACAATTTCAATCTCTTTTGATTTGAGGTAGATGTCGCTGATGTTGTACACATCATCTTTAAATTTAAAATTAACATAAGCATTTTTTGCAGCTATTCCGTTTTTATTGTACCCGGGAAGAGAGAAGGTTACAAGGGAGGGAACGGTGTTCACAAAGGCAAGAATATTGTTTAAAATCTTATAATCAAGAATAGTGGTATCTTTTACGTAAATCATTCCCTCATACTCATCAATAGGGCCGTTGATATAGAACTCCAAGGAGCCGCCTTTGAATTTTGAGAGATAAAAGAGCCTTCCCATAAACTCATCGTTGAAATTCTCTCCGTATAGGTGAAATACGCTATCTTTTAGATTAAAAACCGCTCTGCCTTGCTTATGTGAAAGCTCACCATGCGCCACTTTATTAAGAAACCTAAAATTGATAGTGTCAGAAATTACATGTCGATTTTTGCTGACAAAAATAAAGCAGTTTTGTGTGTCGACAAAAACCTTAGGTGTACTGTTTTTATCACTGCTGCTGTTTCTGTCGTTAAAAAAGGTTGCTATTTCGTGCAGGTTTATTCCAATATTTTCCGCTTTTACAATGATGTCATCTTTTATCTCTACATCAACCGCATCATTTATTTTTAAAAATATATCTTTTGTTTTAGTATCGACTTCACCATTTATAAAATAGCTCTCTATCAGTCCCTCTTTTGTTGCAAGAAATCTGTACTGGTAGTCTGTTTTTAGTGAAAATTTTGCATTTTTTTCATCTTTTGTTTTGCTGATCTCAAAACTGCCGTTTGTTAAATTATAGTCTGTCAGTATTTTAGAGTGTAGAGCTATTTTATCTATGGAGTTTACGCTAAGCTTCCACTCTTTATCCCAAAATGCGTACTCAAAATCATGACTCTTTGAGTTGATAAAAACTTTATTCTCTTTGCTTTGAAGCAGAAGCTCAATATCATCTTCATTTTTAAATATTTCGCCAAGGCTTGCGTCAATGTATTTCAAATCATGGATTTTCACAAACCCCACTGAGTTTTTGAGGTTATACTCTGAGTTGATTTTTGCACTCAGGTTCTTTTCATACTTTAGAGCTAAATTATTTACTTTGAGTATATCCTGCTTTATATCTGCAGCTAGGTTATTGATAGTAAATTTGCTTGTGTCGGTTTTTAGTTTTACTAAATTTTTTGAAGATATATAAAGCCTCTTTTTGTCGTAGAGAAGATTTAAGAGTGGCTTTGATTTGTCAAGCTCGATTCCCATAAGGCTTAGAGACAAAAGATTTATTCCAATATTTGCTTTTTTTTCTTTAAAAAGAAGCTCACCAAAAAATATTGCCGAGAGAGTTTTTTCCGATCTTATCTTTGTTGGAGGAATTTTTGCGCTTATGCTGTCTATGTCAAATGGTATTTTCATTGCATCTATAAGTAGATTTTCACCTTTATAACTCCACCGGGATTTTTCAATCTCTAGGTAATCCTGCTCATTAGAGATAGTATAGAGTGCAACAAGAGGTGTTTTGTCGTTAAGAAGCATCAAGGAGTTGTCTGTTGAGTTAATGCTCTCAAACCTAAAGGAGAGCTCTCCCTTTGACTCTTTTGCTCTAAAATCCAAATCTACATATGCTGAGGCGATATCGCCATATTTTGCACCCATATTCTCTACTTTGACGTTAGAGTTGTTTATAGTTATATGTGCGTCAAATATATCTATATCGAGTCCAAGATAGTTTATTTGCGCCTCTTTTGCGTAAAAGTCACCTATGGCTGCAACATCTGCAGATATAAGATTGATATCAAGTTTTAGGTTTGCATCCATCTCTCCATTTGTCTGAATAAACGGAAGATTAATGCCGTATCTATCCAGAAGATGCAGCAAATCTTTGTTTGCCTGACCTTTAAAGAGAAGATAGAGCGTCAAAAGCTCCTCTTTTTTTGTAAAATCAATCTTCAGCCAGCTTTTGTCAAGAAAAAACCCGTACGAATACGCATCTTGGGGTCTTATGCATAACACACCGTCTTTAAACTCCAACTCCGTGCTCTTTGTACGAACAGAGTCCACTTTTTTGTCATAAACATATGTTAAATCATGTGCCGTAGCTTTTACATGTAGATTTAGGTATGCCTCATCGATGTTTTTATAATCAATCCATCCATAGAATCTATTTATCGAGAGCCCTGATGCAGTTATTGCGTCATACATCCAATATTTGGCTCTTGGATCAATGTTAAAGAGATCAACTATCTCTCTTGTATCTTTGATATCTTTGTCAGATTCTATTTTATATAGGAGTTTATCCCTGTTTCCGCTTGCGTATAGTTTAAGCTTTGTCTCATCGCCTATATAAATAGAGAGCGCGGCTGTGAGCTCCAAGCCGTTATAAAGGCTAAAGATTGCATCTCCGTTAATTTTCGTATTTTTGTTTGTAAGCAAAAAATCCTCAATATCTAGGTGAAGCAGACCATTTTGTGAGAGTAGCGTAGCGTTTATGGAAAAATCGTTCGAAGAGAGATTTACAAAGCCGCTCTCATTTTCAATATAGTGTAGAGTTACTGCTATATCGCGGTAAGCTGCTCTCTCAAGCGTTATCTCTTTAAACCAGTTTAAATATGGAAGATTTTCTTTGATTGTTTTGATATTTTTTTCATAATCATCTTGTGAATCTGTTTTGCTTTTTTTCTCGCTAATTTCAATCTCTTTGGCGATGAGGCTTATTTTTTCATCCCATTTAATGTATAATTTCTTAATTTTAACGTTCTGGAATGATGTATCTTCTAAATATATTCCATTTTGTAAAAACACAAAAACAGTAAAGAGTATCAAAAATATGAATGATAAAGCGCTGACAATAACGAAGTGGATTTTTGAAATTGTGCTAATAATTATGTTGTCGTTCATTTATTACCTAAATCAGCCTGTAAATTCCCCTAAAGTAATATACATTCCTGAAGGTTCGATAAGCAAGATTATAACACAAATGTGTAATAAAAATTATAATGTAAGCAAACTTGACACACTCTTGCTAAGAGTTATAGGCTCCCCTCAAAGCGGGTGGATAAATATAGGAACAACACACAACAGCAGAGCAGATTTTCTATATAAGCTGACAACAGCAAAAGCCGCACTGCAAAATATTATGTTGATTCCGGGCGAGACAACATATATCTTTTTAGATCAGCTGGGAGAAGAGCTAAAGCTAGACAGAGAGCTTTTGCAAAAAGAGTATGAGATGCAATCAGGCTGGGCAGAGGGAGCATTTGTTCCAAATACATATAGCCTGCCAATAGGAATAACTGAAAAGATGGTTATTAGGATTTTGCTAAACGAGTCTTCATCTCAGATGCAAAAGCTCTCTAAAAAGATATTTGGCACATATAATGAGAAGAAATGGTTACATTTCGTAACAGTTGCCTCTATAATTCAAAAAGAGTCTGCCTCAATAGAGGAGATGCCTCTGGTAAGTTCCGTCATATACAACAGAATCAAAAAAGGGATGAAACTGCAGATGGATGGAACTCTGAATTATGGAAAATATTCACATGTAAAAGTTACTCCAAGCAGGATACAAGAGGACAGGTCTATATACAATACCTACCTATACAGCGGTCTTCCATCGGTTCCTGTGTGCAACGTGAGCGTAGATGCAATTAGAGCGGCAATCTTTCCTGCTGATACCAATTATCTCTACTTTATGAAATCAAAAAACGGAACACATGATTTTAGTAGTAACTATTCTACACATTTGACCAATATAAAGCGTGCTACCAAATGAAACATATCTAAAATAAAAGTGAATAGTTAGACGTTGTAGTCCTATATTGTTTAATCTTAGTGGTAATATACATTTTATAAGTTTTCGCTCTAAGTGTTACCTTATTGCAAAAATATAAAATATTAACCAAGGACAAAAAAATGTCAAAAATTATCTGGTCAAAAATAGATGAAGCACCAGCTTTAGCAACTTATTCACTTTTACCAATCGTAAAAGCTTTTGTAAAGAATGCGGGCGTAGATGTAGAGTTGAGTGATATTTCGCTCTCAGGAAGAGTTATTGCTACATTTTCTAGTGTATTAAAACCAGAGCAAAAACAGACAGATGCTCTTGGTGTGCTTGGTGAATTTGTTCAGCAGCCGGATTGTAACATTATAAAGCTACCAAATATTTCGGCTTCAGTTCCACAGCTAAAAGAGTGTATAGCTGAGCTTCAGTCACAAGGGTACGATTTACCTCAATATCCTGAAGATGCTAAAACTGCCGAAGAGATAGCCATAAAAGAGAAGTATTCTGCTTGTCTGGGAAGCGCAGTAAATCCTGTTCTTCGCGAAGGAAACTCTGACAGACGTGCAGCGATAGCTGTTAAAAACTTTGCAAAGAAAAACCCTCATAAATTAAGAGCGTTCTCTGAAAATTCAAAAGCTTACGTAGCTCATATGACAAACAATGATTTCTATGAAAATGAGCAATCAGTTATAAAGTCTGGCAACGGAACAGTTACAATTAACCTAAACGGAAAGTGTTTAAAAGATATTAAAGCGGTTGAGGGTGAAATATTAGACGGTACTTTTATGTCTGCAAAAGCATTGAGAGCCTTCTATCAAGAGACTTTAGCAGAAGCAAAAGCTAAAGACGTACTTTGGTCACTACACCTAAAAGCAACTATGATGAAAATCTCCGACCCTATTATGTTTGGTCATGCTGTTGAAGTCTTCTTCAAAGATCTGTTTGCTAAGTATGCAGATGAGTTTAAAGCTCTCGGTATAAACCCGAATATGGGTCTTGGAGATTTATACAAAAAGCTTGAAAAATCATCTAAAAAAGCTGAAATAGAGGCAGCTATCATGGCTACTTACAAAACTCAGCCAAACATGGCGATGGTTGATTCTGAAAAAGGAATCACAAACCTTCACGCTTCAAATGATATTATCATCGATGCTTCTATGCCTGTTGTTGTGCGTGACGGCGGTAAAATGTGGAACGCTGAGGGTAAAGTTCAAGAGTGCGTTTCTGTTATTCCAGATAGAACTTATGCAACTTTCTATAAAGAGATAGTTGATGACTGTGTTAAAAACGGTCAATTTGATGTAACAACGATGGGAAATGTTGCAAACGTTGGTCTAATGGCACAAAAAGCTGAAGAGTACGGTTCTCACCCTACAACTTTCGAAATCAGCGAAGACGGTGTTGTTGAAGTTAAAGATGAAAACGGTGCAGTGTTAATGAGCCATAATGTTGAAAAAGGCGATATCTGGAGAATGAGCAGAACAAAAGATGCCGCTATCAAAGACTGGATTAGACTTTCTCATGAGAGAGGCGTTTTAACTGGAAATCCTGTTGTTTTCTGGCTAGATTCATTCAGACCGCATGATGCAAACCTAATCAAAAAACTTATGACCAGCTTGCCGGCTTATTTAGCTAAGACTCCAATCGAGTATGAAATTTTAGCTCCAAAACAGGCTATGAAATACTCTTTAAGAAGAGTTAGGGCAGGGCTTGATACTATTTCATCTACAGGAAATGTCTTAAGAGATTATTTAACAGACCTTTTCCCAATTTTAGAGCTTGGAACATCTGCAAAAATGCTTTCAATTGTTCCTCTTCTTTCGGGCGGCGGTGTATTTGAGACTGGTGCAGGCGGATCAGCTCCAAAGCACGTTGAACAATTTATTAAAGAGGGGCATTTAAGATGGGATTCTCTTGGTGAGTTCTTGGCGCTTGCTGAATCACTTAGGTTTGTAGCTCAGAAAAATAACTCAATAGAGTTAGAGGCTATTACAGAAGCCCTTGACATTGCAAACGCCGGTTATTTAGATAACAATAATTCACCTGGAAGAAACGCAGGAGAGCCTGATAATAAAGCTTCTCACTTCTTTGTTGCAAAGTATTGGGCAGAAGCTTTAGCGTCTCAGACAAAAGCCCCATCTATTGCAGCTAAGTTTGCTCCAGTGGCAAAAGCGCTTAAGGATAATGAAGCTAAAATTATGGAAGAATTGATGTCAGTCGAGGGTAAAGCTCAAGATATCGGCGGTTACTACCACCCAAATGATGCTAAAACTGAAGCTGCTATGAGACCGTCTAAAACTCTAAATGCCATAATCGACAGCATCTAGTTATATTTAAATGTCTTTAATGTAATGTTTTGGGAAAATATATTTCACTAAAACTTTATAATTTTATTTCAAGGAGTGTGTATGAATCAAGGTAAAAGAGTAGGAATAGTTGGTGCCGGAAATGTCGGTGCAACAGTAGCATACTCTCTGGCAATGCTTGGTTCTTGTCATGAAATAATTCTTCGTGATAACAAGATAGATGTTGCTAAAGGTAAAGCGCTTGATATGAGTCAGGCTGCTGCAGCTGTTAGAAGTCATACCATAGTTAGCGTTGCTGAGGATATGTCGGATTTGTCAAACTGTGACGTCGTAGTAGTAACAGCGGGTAGTCCAAGACTTCCTGGTATGAGCCGTGACGACCTGCTTATGATTAACGCAAGAATTACAAAAGAGGTTATAGAGGGAGTTGCAAAATACTCTCCGGATGCAATAATAATAATGGTCTCAAATCCACTGGATGTTATGACTTATGTTGCATTAAGAGAGAGCGGATTTGAGAGAAGCCGTATTATTGGAATGGCCGGAATACTTGATAGTGCCAGAATGGCTAGTTTTATTCAGGAAAAACTTGGATATGGCGGCGGACAGATTCGTGCTTCAGTTATGGGCGGTCACGGTGATGACATGGTTCCGCTTCCTCGCTACTCAACGGTTGCGGGTGTTCCTCTTGGTAACCTTTTGACTGACACAGAAATTAACGAAATCGTTACGCGCACCCGCAACGGTGGTGCGGAGATAGTAGGGCATCTTAAAACAGGTTCAGCATATTATGCACCTGCAAGATCTACAACCATCATGGTTGAAGCAATTTTAAAAGATACAAAACAGATTCATCCGTGTGCAGTTTTCTTGGAGGGTGAGTACGGCTACTCTGGCGTAGTTTCTGGCGTACCCGTTATGCTTGGCGCAAATGGAGCAGAGAAGATTATAGAAGTAACGCTTGATGAGTCTGAAAAAAAGATGTTTGAAGGCTCTTGCAACTCTGTTAGAAGTTTGATTGACACACTAAATAAAAATAATTTTTTTGAAGGAGAATGATTTATGAGTAGTCGTATCGAAAAAGACACAATGGGTGAAATAAAAGTTCCAATAGATGCTTATTGGGCAGCACAAACTCAAAGATCAATAGAAAATTTTGCTATTGGCGAAGAGACTATGCCGTATGAGATAACTAGAGCTTTTTCTTATCTTAAAAAAGCCGTAGCGCTCGTAAATAAAGATTTGGGCAAACTAGATGCTAGAAAAGCAGAAGCAATAGCACAGGCTTGCGATGACATGTTGGCTGGAAAACTTGACGGAAATTATCCGCTTGTTGTATGGCAAACGGGCTCAGGCACGCAGTCAAACATGAACAATAATGAGGTTCTTGCTTCTCGTGCAACTGAGATTTTAGGCGGAGATTTTAGAGTTGAAAAGCTTGTTCATCCAAACGATGACGTAAACAAATCTCAAAGCTCAAACGACACTTATCCTACAGCTCTACATGTAGCTTCCGTAATTGCCGTTGAGACTCGTGTTCTTCCTGCAATAGCGAAGCTAAAGGCGACATTAATTGAAAAGTCGGCCAAATTTGATTCTATTGTTAAAATAGGACGTACACACCTTCAAGATGCAACTCCTTTAACGCTTGGTCAAGAGATTAGCGGCTGGGTAGAGATGCTAAACAAGTGTGAAAAAATGATTAAAGTTTCACTTGAGAGCGTCCGTGAGTTAGCACTTGGCGGAACAGCAGTAGGAACAGGGCTTAATGCTCATCCTGAACTTGGCGAGAGAGTAGCTCGTAAACTAACAGAGCTTACAGGGCACAATTTTATCACTGCACCAAATAAGTTTCATGCACTAACATCGCATGACGCTTTGGTTTTCTCTCATGGAGCTCTAAAAGCACTATCTGCGGATATGATGAAAATCGCGAATGATGTTCGCTGGCTTGCTTCAGGTCCTAGATGCGGAATAGGGGAGATTACTATCCCAGAAAATGAGCCTGGTTCTTCTATTATGCCTGGTAAAGTCAACCCAACTCAGAGCGAAGCAGTAACAATGGTTACATGTCAGGTCATGGGAAATGATGCGGCTATCGGTTTTGCGGCAAGTCAGGGAAATTTCCAGCTAAACGTATTTAAACCCGTAATTGCATACAACTTCTTGCAGTCATGCCGCCTGCTAGGTGATTCGATAGTCTCGTTTAATGATCACTGTGCGGTTGGAATTGAGCCAGTTGCAGAGAAGATAGATTTCTATCTTCAAAACTCTCTAATGCTTGTTACGGCGCTTAACCCTTATATCGGTTATGAAAATGCAGCAAAAATAGCAAAAACGGCACATAAAAACAACTCTACTCTAAAGGCAACCGCTATTGAGCTAGGGCTTTTAACTGCCGAAGAGTTCGACAAGTACGTAATCCCAGAAGATATGATATCGCCAAAAGCGTAATCAAAAACCCTATAATTCTCAAAAAACAGAGTTTTTTCTAAAGAAACTTCGTTTTGTAACTTTATGGGGTTACAAGGGACAAATTGTCCCTGTCACTAAAACGAACATGTTCGTTTAAATGCGTAAAATGACAAAATTAAAAAAAGGAAAAATTTAATGAATATACATGAATATCAAGCTAAACAAATTTTTGCTAAATATGATGTACCTACACCCAAAGGTTTAATGGCCGAGAGCGTAGAGCAGGCGGTTGAAAATGCAAAGGTTCTAGGCGGACCTGTTTGGGTTGTTAAAGCTCAAATACATGCTGGCGGTCGCGGACTTGGCGGCGGGGTAAAGCTTGCTCGTTCAATTGAGGAGGTAGAAAAACTATCTCGCGAGATTTTAGGAATGACCCTTATTACTCACCAAACAGGACCCGAGGGAAAACTTGTTCAAAAGCTTTACATTGAAGAGGGTGCAGATATAAAAGATGAGTTATACCTTGGCGTTGTTCTTGACCGTGCACGTGAAATGCCTGTTATTATGGCTTCAACTGAGGGCGGTATGGCGATAGAAGACGTAGCACATGACAATCCTGAAAAAATCATCAAAGTTGCGGTTGACCCTGCTATCGGTTTTCAAGGTTTTCACGGAAGAGAGCTTGTTTTTGGTCTAGGAATTACTAATCCGGATGAGCAGAAGAAATTTATAAGCTTTGCCTCAAAACTCTATAAACTTTACATTGAAAATGATGCAGAGATGATAGAGATAAATCCTTTAGTTAAAACTGGTAACGGTGACTTTTTGGCACTTGACGGCAAGATGGGATTTGATGATTCTGCTCTTGGGCGTCATCCTGATATCGAAGCGATGAGAGATATCTCTGAAGAAGATGCTGATGAGCGTGAAGCTACACAGTACGGTCTTTCATATATCTCGCTAGATGGTGAAATCGGTTGTATGGTTAATGGAGCAGGGCTTGCAATGGGTACCATGGATACAATAAATTATATGGGCGGAACACCTGCAAACTTCCTTGACGTTGGCGGAAAAGCTAATGCAGAGACTGTTGCGAAGGGATTTGAGATTATTCTTAAAAATCCTAAGGTTAAAGCTATATTTGTAAATATTTTCGGCGGTATCGTTAGATGTGACCGTATTGCAAACGGTATCTTGGAAGCTACAAAACTTGTAGATGTACATGTTCCTGTAATCGTACGTCTTGATGGTACAAATGCACCTGAAGCCGCAGAGATTTTAAGAAACGCAAATATTGCAAACGTTATAGCAGCTACGGACTTGGCTGATGGCGCCGCAAAAGCAGTAGCAGCCGCAAAACAAGCAAAGTAAGAGAGGGGAGGATTTATATGAGCATATTGGTAAACAAAGAGACAAAAGTAATCGTTCAGGGTTTTACAGGGAAAGAGGGTTCTTTCCACGCTGAGCAGTGTATGGCGTACGGAACAAAGATAGTTGGCGGTGTTACGCCAAATAAAGGCGGAACTGAGCATTTAGGCCAGCCTGTATTTAACACGGTAAAAGAGGCTGTTGCGTCTACGGGCGCTACTGTTTCTATGATTTTTGTTCCGCCTGCATTCGTTTCTGATGCGGTAATGGAAGCTGCAGATGCAGGAATCGAACTAGCTGTTATCATAACGGAAGGTGCACCGGTTAGAGATATGCAAGCTGCTAAAGCTTATGCCCTTAAGCACAGCATGAAAACTATCGGGCCAAATTGTCCTGGAATTATTACGGCAGAAGAGTGTAAAATTGGAATTATGCCTGGTATGATTTTCAAAAAAGGAAATGTAGGGTTAATCTCAAAATCAGGCACTCTGACTTATGAGGGTGCAAACCAAGTTTGCAGAGAGGGTTTTGGAATATCTACAGCAGTTGGTATCGGAGGAGACCCGATTATTGGTCTTTCATACAAGCAGCTTCTTCCGATGTTTGAAGCAGACCCAGAGACTCATGCAATCGTTATGATTGGTGAAATCGGCGGAGATCTTGAGATTCAGGCAGCAGCATATATAAAAGAACATATTACAAAACCTGTTGTTGCTTTTATAGCAGGTCAAACTGCACCTAAAGGCAAAAGGATGGGTCACGCTGGCGCAATCGTAAGCGGAGGCGCAGGTACAGCGGCCGAGAAAATGGCGGCACTTGACGCAGCAGGCGTAAAAGTTGTTGTTTCACCTGCGGATATCGGAAAAGCTGTAGCGGAAGTTTTAGCTAAGAGATAAAAAAAACGGCCTTGGTGCGAGCCCCATTAGGTAACATCCAGTGTTATTCAAGAGGCGTTATTAGCACAATTCAGGGTCATATTAATTAAACTTAGTTAATCTGTTTGTGAAAATTTAATTGGCGTTAATTTAACAATTAATGTTAAAATAGTACAAGCTTGCTTCGTGCTTTAAAAAAAGAGGAGAATAAATGGGAACTTTTAAGACTGAAAACCCAGGCAATCAACCTGTATGGGTAAATACAAATAACTGTAAAGCATGTGATATTTGTGTTTCTGTATGTCCAGCTGGCGTACTCGGAATGAGATATGATAACAAGTCAACCCTTGGTGCGATGATATCCATTGAACATCCAGAGTCTTGCATTGGTTGTATGGAGTGTGAATTATCATGTCCAGACTTTGCTATATATGTAGCTGATAAAAAAGAGTATAAATTTGCAAAATTAACTGATGACTCAAAAAATAGACAAGTAGCTGTTATTGCAAATAATTATATGTCACTTAGCGAACAAGGAGTTAAATAATGGCAAGAGAAGAAATCTCAACAGGTAATGAACTATGTTCAATGGCAGCAATTGACGCCGGCGCTAGATTTTTTAGCGGATACCCAATCACTCCTTCATCTGAAGTAATGCACGTGGCATCTGATTTATTACCGAAAGTCGGTGGAAAATTTATTCAGATGGAAGATGAAATTGCCGGTATTTGTGCTGCTTTAGGCGCATCTATGACAGGTGTAAAATCTTATACTGCGACTTCAGGTCCCGGTATTTCACTTAAAGCTGAACAAATCGGTCTTGGTTTTATCGCAGAAATCCCATTGGTTATAGTAAACGTTATGCGTGGTGGTCCATCAACTGGTCTTCCAACTCGTGTATCTCAAGCAGATATAGGTCAAGCACAATATCCGACTCATGGGGATTATGCTTCAATTACTCTATGCGCAGGCAGTTTGACTGAGTGCTATACTCAAACCGTACGTGCGTTTAACTTGGCTGAAAAATATATGACTCCGGTATTTATCCTTCTAGATGAGACAATCGGTCACATGCACGGAAAGGCTGTAATCCCTGATTTAGCAGAAGTTGAGGCCAGTGTTGTTAATCGTGCAACGTTTAGTGGCTCTCCTACAGAGTATAAACCGTATGATGTTCCTATGAACAAGCCTGCAGTTCTTAACCCTATGTTTAAAGGGTACAAGTACCATATTACAGGTCTTCACCACGGACATGAAGGTTTCCCTACTGAAGACGCAACCCAGTGTGAATTCAATATAGAGCGTCTAGTCGGTAAAATCAACACAGTTGCAGCTGAGAATGACGGTCTTGACGATCAGCCTGATTATGAAGAGTATATGATGGATGATGCAGAAGTTTGTATCATTGCTTATGGCTCAATTGGTCTTGGCGCTTATGAAGCAGTCAACAAGCTTCGTGAACAGGGAATTAAGGCCGGCATGTTCAGACCAATCTTGTTGTGGCCTTCTCCAGCTAAAAAAATTGCCCAAATCGGTGCAAGATTTAAAGATAAGATTTTTATTACAGAGCTTAATATGGGTCAATACTCTAAAGAAATCGAAAGAGTTATCAAAAGAGATGATTTTACTACACTGTTTAAAGCAAATGGTCGCCCAATAGCGCCGTCTGAAATGGTAGCAAAAGTTAAGGAGATGATGTAATGGCATTTAATTATGATAAATATTTACGTGTAAATAAAATGCCGACACTTTGGTGTTGGGGTTGTGGTGATGGTGTTATTTTGAAAGCTACTATCCGTGCTATAGAAAAAATGGGCTGGGATATGAATACTGAAGTATGTGTTGTTTCAGGTATCGGATGTTCTGGACGCTTTAGCTCATACATAGATTGTAATACGGTTCACACGACTCATGGTCGTACGATCGCTTATGCAACTGGTATAAAGCTTGCCAACCCTAAAATAAATGTAATCGTTGTTGCCGGTGACGGTGATGGTCTTGCAATCGGTGGTAACCATACAATTCACGGTTGTCGTCGCAATATTGACCTTAACTTTATTCTAATTAATAACTTTATTTATGGTCTTACAAATTCACAGATTTCTCCAACTACTCCTCGGGGTATGTGGTGTGTATCTGCACAAAACGGTAATATTGACCCGACTTTTAATGTTGCAAATCTGGCTATGGGAGCAGGTGCTACATTTGTTGCTCGTGAATCTATGATTGACTCTAAGAAATTAGAGAAAATTTTAGTTAAAGGTTTTGAGCACAAAGGTTTTAGTTTTATAGAAGTTCTATCTAACTGCCATATCAACCTTGGCCGTAAAAACAAGATGGCTAACGCTATGGAAAACTTAAACTGGATTGACAGCATAACAGTTCCTAAGAGAAAATGGGATGAATTAAGTGAAGAAGAGCAGATGAATAAGCTTGCAACCGGAGTTTTAAGAGAAATCAAACAACCCGAATACACTGACATGTACGAAGAAGTAATCAAAGCTGCTCAAGGCAAGCGTGGTAAAATCACTCAAGACGATTTTGCGAAAAAGATATAGGGAGCTGGCATGAGAAATTCTTTAAGATTTACGGGTGTTGGTGGTCAAGGTGTTTTATTAGCTGGTGAAATTATGGCGGCTTGTAAAATTAAAGATGGTGGATACGGTTTAAAAACTGCCACCTATACATCTCAGGTTCGTGGTGGTCCAACAGTTGTTGACATCACGCTTGATGACAATGAGATTCGCTACCCATATGCAAATGAGGGCGAGATTGATTTCATGCTTTCAGTTGCAAACGTATCTTATCAGCAGTTCAAAAATGGTGTTAAGCCTGGCGGAATAATAGTCGTAGATCCTAACTTGGTTTCTCCGACTGCTGAAGATCGCAAAAAATGGATTATCCATGAGATTCCAATTATTACTATTGCAAAAGAAGAGGTTGGTAACGTTATTACTCAATCTGTTGTTGCGCTAGCAATTACAAATACAATGACAAATGTGCTTCCTAAGCAGTCATTGATTGATACAATGCTTTCTAAAGTACCGGCCAAAGTTCATGCGGCAAATAAGCTAGCATATGAACTTGGCGAGAAATACGCTAAAGAAGCAATGACTAACTAAGCTACTTATTGCGTTATCAGACAGCCAAATGGCTGTCTTTTTTTTATTTCTATGCTTAATATTAAACAATATCTACTGCTTTTCTCTCTTTTTTAATTAAAATATTACACCCTGATACTATCCCAGAAAAACTCTACATGCTTCTCAAACTGTGTTGATAGACTATTGGTGGAGCTGCTGTCAAATCGCAGAAGTGTTATCTGAAGCCTTATGTAGAATAGAGTGGATAGAAACTCATATGAGACCATCATTGGATCGGCAGAACGTATAAGTGAGTTTTGCATCATAATAAAGAAAGCTTCTGAGAGCACTTTTATATTTTCATTGTGAAATTCGTTCATAAACTGCTCTCTAAGCTCTCTGTTTTGAAATAGCTCTATCATAAGCAGCCTGAACATGTTTTCGTTGTTTTTATCAAAAGTAAGAAGCTTGTACTGCATTGCAAATTTTTGTAAAAAAGCCTTTCCTTTTAATGCCGACTCTTTTATATCACTGTTTTTTTCAGCAAAAGGGGAGGTAAATATCTCTTTTGCAACACACAAAAATATCTCCTCTTTATTTTTAAAGTGATTATACAGAGCACTCTCTCTTATACCAACTTCTGAAGCTATTTTTCGCACACTTGTAGCCTTAAATCCATACTCTGAGAAGAGGGATGATGATACTTTCAGTATCTTTTGCTTTGTATTTGATTTCTTCTGAACTACCGTATTTTTCGACATTCTACAACCTTTTTACATATAAGAACACTTGTTAATTTAAAAAGAATTATATATGAACAACTGTTAATTTATTCTTATGCGAAATGAACAAACGTTCATATAATAAAATAATCAAGTGAACGATTGTTCATACTGAAAAAAAGAGATATAAAGGAATATTTTTGTACTATTTCGCAGGTACAACAGATAGTGACTTGATTAACCTCAAGAGGAAAGTCCGAGCTGCTATAAGACAGTGTTCCATTTAACTAATGGCCGTAGTAATGCGAGGGAAAGTGCAACAGAGAGCAGACTTCCATTTTTTAGTTTACTAAAAGTGGTAAAGGTGAAAGGGTGGGGTAAGAGCCCACCAGTCTCTATAGCAATATAGAGAGCTTGTAAACCCAACATGGCAGCAAGAAACAGGTGGTCAGCGTCTTAATGGCAAGGTTGCGGCGTTAAAACCGTTGCTGAGCTTATGCTACTGTTTCGCTAGAGTTACTATGTAAATAGTAAAGTAGATTAATGCTATCAAAACAAAACTCGGCTTACGTTGTACCTAATTACATAAAATAATTGCCTATTTTTCAATCTACACACAAGCTGTATGATACCGTGTACATGTTCATACTAAAAAATATCAACTAAAAATATCAATTTTTCTTAAATTGATATTAGATACAATCATGTTTTTAATCGAATAGAGAGAAAAGCATATTCAAGAGAATTTACATTATTTAATATTACACGAAATAAGGGCTTTTTTAGGGTTTTTAATAAATAGTATGTTATTTTTTGTTTTAGTGGCGAGAAAATAGAGTAGTTTTTTCGCTTAAGGTTAGGCTTAAGAAAAAGAGTATAAAATACCACTGTTAACATTTTAGGACCTTCTTTCTGTAACTGTAACTGTAACTGTAACTGTAACTGTAACGAGGCGAATGAATGTTTTTTTCTGCTATTTTAAAAAGAGATGAAGGCATAACGAAATTTGGCGATTGAGTTGACATCTTCATCCTTTTTATTTTTTTTTAAAAGTCTCTCATTAATTTTATCGTATTTTTGATACAATTCTCTAAAAAAATAAAGAGATTACAATCTTACAATCTTAAAGCTTAAAGTTGTCAAAAAAGATAAAAAAGAAGATAAAAATGCGAAAAAGAAAAATAACAACAAAGACTGCTAAAAAATATAGAGAAAAGAGAGCAGATCCTGTTGGCAAAATTGTTAGAAGACACTTAGAAACAATTATTCAAACTTCCGGCTTATCAGAAGATGAAATAATGGATAGACTAAAAAAATATGGCAAAAATTATTCAAAAGTTGAAGCATTAAAACTGATGGTTTATAGATCTACGTTAAATTTAAGAAGTTTTGTTAGATTATTGCTCGCGCTGAACATAACTACTTATACTTTAGATATTAATGAAATTGAGGCTGAGGAAGTTAAGGAATATGAAAAGCTCATGAAGTGATGATTGACGATTCCCTTAAAATATCTAACATTCATTTCATTCTAAAAGAATATAAGATTTATCTACAAGTCCTTAAAAATTATGCAACGAATACTGTCAACATATATATCTCTTGTGTTGATGAGTTTGTATATTTTTTACAGGATAGCGATTATTATCATTTTTCGCAAATTGATAAAAATACTTTTTACAAATATATTAGTTTTGTAAAAAATAGGGCAAAAACTAAAAAATTGATTTCCAATAGAACGGTTAATTTTAAAATTGCTGCAATCAACAATTTCTCTGAATTCTTATGTAAAAAATATTATTCGTGCGAATTGCGCAAAGTAAAACAATTAAAGTATATCTCTGAAATACCAAATATAATAGATGAGCAGGACATGCTAATTCTTCTAAAAACAAAAAATCCAATTTTTGATAGAAAAGCGAGCTGGGTTTCCTGCCGTGATTTTGCACTTACTGTGTTAATTTATTCTTCGGGAGCAAGAATATCAGAAATACTAAATACAACTTCCATAGACATGGACGATAAATGGATTAGGCTGGAGGGAACAAAGAATAAAACAACAAGATATGTCCCAGTTAATATTCATGTACACATTGCGATCAACAACTATAAGGAGCAATGCCCCCTTTGTTTATTTAAGTGTTTGTGGATATGTAAAAGAGGAAAAAAACTTACAATACATGCTGCCTCAGCAGCAATAAAAAGAATGTTTGGATATTCTCCTCACTATTTTAGGCATGCTTTTGCGACACACCTTATTTTAAATGGGTGTGACTTAAGAACTGTTCAGGAATTTTTAGGTCACAGTAGTTTGGTTACTACGAGCATATACACACACATCAAGCCAAAACATCTCAAAAAAACTATTGAGAAGTGTCACCCTCTATCTCCGAATCTTGAGTCTTCTTAATTTTATTTAATTCTCTTCTTATAATTTGCATTTCTTTTTTTATTTTAATCATGTTGCTGCGCATAATTAAAAGTTCAGCTCGTTTGTAAGCACTTTCGCTAATATCAACCATGATTAAAGTTATGTCTCCAAGAACAACACTTTGCAATTCATTTTTACTTATCATCCTGTTTATTTCTGCTTTGTTTGTGTCATTATATAAGGCATAGTAATCAATTGGAATATACATATGCTCACTTAAATCTGTATGTTGTTTAGCTTTATAGACTGTATTAATCGCTTCTTGCGCATCGTCTAAATGCACTTTGAAATATTCATTGAGTGCATCCGTCATAATTTGTCGCATTGTGGTATTGTTTGCTTTTTTCAGCAAATCAATTTTGTTTGAAGTTTCAATATCTAAGCGAAAAGTTTTAACAATACCTCCGTTCTTGTTTTCCATAAATTTTAACCTTTTTTTAAAACTGATAATACAATTTTATCATAACTTTTCAATTAATTTTACTTTACTAAAACTTCTGCCTGTCTTAACAAGAGCATTGCCATAGCCATGTTGAGTATATTCAAGCATTGCCTTGTCTATGCCAAAAGATTTTCTAACAGAATCAAAGTCTGCTATGCCTGTATTCAAAATAACTTGTGCATCGAAATTTTTTAAAAATTCTGCCGGAAAGTGTTCTGCCGATTGAGCTGCAACTATCAAGCCCATTCCGAAACCTCTCGCCTCAGTTGCCGTTCGGTTTAGATAACTAAACGGATCGTTCTTGTCTCTTGAAGTACCTGCGATAAGTTTTGACTCATCAACTATTACATAGGTGTCGCACTTTTCACCTCTTGTTTTATTTGGACGCTCAGCATAAGTACCTCTAATCTTACACGATTTAAAAACTTTCCCGATCCATACATCAACTATAAACCTTTGAATCGCTACATCTAGCCCACTTATATTAACAATATTTAAGCCGCTTTTCACTGGTGGTCTTGTTGAGTGAAACACTCCCGAATCAACCAAGGCATTGATGTAAGAAGCCATTTTATCTATAGTTCTTAAAGCATCTTTCGTCATGTATTTTTCAACATTTATACCTCTTGCTTCAAACCACTCTTTATTGGGAGAAACATTCTTTTTGGTATAGTTATTTTTACCATATTCAATGTATTCGCCTACTTCTGTTTCAATTTTTTCTTTTAGCTCCTTAATTACTTTCTCAACTTCATCTTTATCTTCTTCCTCAAGTCTCGCCTCTAAGCTTTTAAGCCCGACTATATGGTTTTGCATGTTCATTATAAAATCGCTGCTCTGCTCATCTATAACAGTACCGTTGTAGTTGTTGCTGTATGACTTAATTCTAGTTACAAGCTCTAGCGTGTCCTCTAGGCTTGGTAATTCATTTAACCAAGTTGTTATATCATCATATTTAAAATCTTTGCAGAGATATGTATCTGAAAATAGATACATGAGGATGTCTTTTTGATTTGTTCCCATGTTTGGCAAAAAGTTCTTTTTGATAATTTCAATAATTCTTTCTACCTGTACTTTTGGACCTGAGTTTTGAACTTTAAATCTCTGCCCATCATTCATATTCCCTGTGGAGATCATCTCTTTCAGCTCTTCTTCCGGTACGCCTGTGTCAAACTCAAACGGATTAATACCATACTTACTATTCCATGCAGTAAATTCTATATAATTTCCGATTACCTCTCCATTATCGTTTTTTACAACCATATCGCCCTTTAAATCAAAGATAAAGATATGTTTATTTGACATAGCAAGGTATTCTGCTATTCTCAATAATAACGTAGTCTTACCCGCCCCAGAACCTCCACATATCAACATGTGGGGATTGAGAGAGTTTCTTGAATCGGGATTCCAAACAATTGGAGGTAATTCTGGTCTATTTGCTAGTTTTCCGAATATATAATCCATTAAGTCCTCTTACTTTTTATTTACGAAAGCAAGGGTAAAACCCCATTTTTCTTGTTGTGTTTTTCTATCTTTATAAGATTCAATAAGAACCTTTGCGTCGTACGGCTTTTGATTTTTTGCTATAAAATCGTTAAAAAGATAACCTCTTTTTTTTGAGAGTATTTTTTTAAGTGCGTCTGCTCTCTCTTCAACACTGTGAAATTCCATCGCTTTATCTGAGAAGAATTTATACACGTAGTTATCCCACATCGAAAAAGTACATCCACCATTTTTTTTAAAATTCTCGCACGCAAAGTAGTGACTAACTTCGCCGCTTTCTCTGTTGATAAATTCTTTTTGATAGATTAGGGCATTGCAATTCGGACATGAACCAACTTTTATAGGCTCCGGCATATTATATTGAGCCAACAACATGTCTATTTTTATGTTGCTGTCAAAAACAGCATTGTCAAGTTTTAAATTATATTTTTGTGCGATTGCTTTTATAAGATTGATTTTACTTTGACTTGGCTTACCGTCTTTTTCAATATAGCCACTCATTTTAAATGCAGTTTCAATTATTCTTTTTAACTCTTCAAGTAAAGAATTGAGTGTTATTTTTCCGACTTCAACCATTTTTATTTTTTCTTCAAATTCAGTTAAATATTCCAAATCTACAAAAGAGGGGAGGTGCTGTGTTAGCCATTGAATTAAAATTATTGCGCTTTCTTGTGGATGAAGCATTGACTTTACTTGATTTACGGCTCTTGAGTCTATAAGCTCATTAATTATTTTGTCGTGTTCCTTGTTGCTTCCAATATTATTTTTTTCTAATATTTGTGTAACGAATCGACCAACTCCAAATCTAGGCGGTCTCTTGCTCTGATATGAATATGGGTAAATGTCGATAGGTTTTAAAATTTCACCGGGTTGAATCTCTGGCAAGACAACTATATTTCCACTAAAGGAACCATCATTATTAGAAATCCTTTTTATTAATTCACCCGTTAAAATTTCCCAATTTTCTTGCCCATCTATTATAGCGTTAGCTTGTTCATATAATTTTTTATTTCCCACTACTATTTCAATTTTTGAAGTGTCGTAAACGCTATTTTTTAATTGTGTCGAAAGTGTTATATAGAAAATAAACTCATAAAGCTTTTGAACATCTACCGACAATTGTTCGTCTTCAAAAAAAATTGAATTAAATTCTAACGAGGAAGAAACTACCTTTGGAAAATATTTGGAAGAAATATGAATAGGGCGAATACACTCTTTTTGAGTTCTATCAACTATTTTGTCGGTATATCTTCTTTTGTATTGTAAAACAATATCTTCACTAAATGTCTGATTTAAAATTGTTATCATCTCCTCAGCAAAAGCATCATCAATATTCCATCCATTAGTTTCTGGTTCAGTTATTAAGTTTGCTTGATGTAATTTTTGTGCAAGAACTGTTACGTAATTTGGTTCAAAACCAAAAAGATAAAATGCACTATATTTTAATTCGGCGGTAGTCAGTGGTTTGTGTGGGCTCCTCTCTGTATCTTTTTTTGGAATGTAATTATCAACAATATGCGATTGTTTGTTTTCTTTTAAATAATCTATACAGTCCTCCATCTCTTTTTGTAAGGAATGGTTATAGTGTGCTGGATAATAAGCACTAAATTCAATACCATCATAAGAATAGTCTGTTTTAATTCTTATAATTTCTTCGGAAGAAAATTCTCTGATTTTCAATTCTCTTTCTACAAGCGGTACGAGTGCATATACTGTTCTGAATGATAAAAAAAATTTAGAAATCTTTTCAAACCAAATCTTATAACTATTTTCTAGCATTTCTTTTTTGTTACTGCTATTTTTATATTCAGAAGTTTTCTTGAGAGCTTCTTTTTGCTTTTCAACTATAATTTTTCTAATTGCAGAAAATAATTTTTCATGCAAAAGTTTATTTATTTCTGATTCTATTTTTTCTTTAGTTAGCATTTTTTAAATCCTCTATCAAATGTTTTTCTTTTGGGAAAAAATAATTCATCACAATTTGTATAATTTTTTTATCTCCAAGGTAATTGTGTTCAACAGCAAGAAATTCAATCGCCTCCTGCCAGTCACTAGAATTTTCGCAAATATCTTGAATTTCTTTCATACATGCATCCTGTAAAATATCATCTTCGTTCATCATTTTTTATCTCCTAAAATATTTTCTCATCTCTCGGTAATCTAAAAAAAGTATCATGTGAATATTTGATATCTGTTTGTGTAATTTTTAGGGCAGCCTTATTAAAAGCTTTTACAGAGATACTCCCATCAATTTCTTTTTTTAGCATAGCATATGCGTTTCTTATGTCTTCATCTTTATCTAGTAAATCTTCAAGAGCTTCTACGCTGACATTAATAATTTTTGTAGCAATTGTTTTACCCGAAAACTCATAAACAATATCAAAAATAAAAACGTTGAGTGTTGGATGAAAAAAATTAGTTGTTTTATTTATATTTTCAAAAAAAAGATTAACATTACCATCTTTAATTTTTTTACCATCAAAAATAAAATTAAAAAAACTTTCTCTATCTTCTCTTTTTATTGAGCTGTAAATCAAAATTAAAAAATAATAAACATCCACAGAAACAAAGCGAATAACTTTTCCGCTTTTTAATTCACTGCTTCCAATAAAGACAAATGGTATTCCGTCATCACTGACTGCAAATTCTTTTTTAAACAACATCGCAATAAAATATAAATAAAACTTTTCATCCTCGAAAAAACTTTTTGTCTGAAAATCTTTAGGCGTAAAATTTTTAAATGCAAAAATATTTTCATCATAAAACTTCAATGCCCTGTCTTTAAAAATTCTTTTTTCTTTATTTGCCTCTTCATGTAAATCTAGTTCACCAAATCTAGCAATATACTCTTGCACAAATGTGTCATTGGCTTGTTCTAAAATTTGTGTGAGATGCTCCTCTTTATGATTTGTTTTTTTCACGTTTTTTTGTTCTGCTTCTTGTCGTTGTTCTAATGTTTGGACACTGTAAAAAACATAATCATCTTTCTCGATTAATGTACCATTTTTCATTGTCAATTTCACTCTACCGTTTTCATTAATTTTTTCTATTTTTTCAATTGGACTATCCCGCTCAGGCTCGTCTAAATTCTCAGGACGATAAGTATTGTTGAGAACAATATTGTTGATAGCGTAGTCATTTTGTACAATTTGATTTATATCTTCAACAATCTTCACAACTACATCTTTGTAATTAGATTCATGAATTGCAGACTTAATTTTGAAAACTACATCAGAATCATCTTCGTTCATATAGAGTCCAAACTTTTTTGCATTGCGCATCATATAGAGAACGTCACTTAACTCAATTTTATTTTGGGAGTTGGTCATGTCGATTCTATTTTCAACTGATTTAACATAAGTAATAAATTTCATCGGATCGTGATAAATTTCTTTAGAGAAAGCTTTTGCGGTTTGGATACTGATAACTAATTCGCCTTGCTCGTTTACTAAAACAGAATCTGAAAAAAGCTCTACAATTAAAATTGCTTCAACCGCATTAACGCTAATTTTTTCTTTAGACTCATTCAAAAGAATTATGAGATTTTCAATTCGCTCTTTGTAGATTTTTGTATCTGTGTTTTTGATAGAAATGCCGAGATGAATTTGTTCATCAGATTGAACCAATCTTGGATCTACTTTTTTATTTTTTTTATCTTGTTTTATTTTATACAAGTTAGAAAAAAACAAGGTGAAATAGGGTATAATCATTACCAAAACAATAACCCACCAGTACTCCAAAAACATCTCCACTAATCCCATTTTTTATCCTTTTCATTCAAAATCATTTTAAAATAGCTAGAACGCATCAAAAACACTCAACCCTTACCTGACTATTAATTTAATGTTAAAATGCCCAGAAAGTGCCTTAAATTGATTTTTAAGGCACTTTATAGTTTTAAATTTGAGTGTATTTTCGCTTTTTATCATTTTTTTATTCCTCGTTTAAGCTTGATCTCTGGAATCTCACAAAAAAGTGTGTGTCTATAGCCAAGAAGCCTACAGCTATATAAATAAAATAGACACCCATAAAAAGCTATTTCCCTAAGAGACATCAGTCACTTTAAATAAATATATATAGACCGTCTTAAAAATCCTATTTTTGAAAACTACCTCTACAACTCTACAGAGTTGCTAAATATATATATATTAGAGCATCAATAAAATTGATATTTTTTTTATGCTCTATAACTCTACAGAGTTAATATATATATAAATAGGGCACTACTTAATAATCCACATCATCAGACATCTCTTTATTCTCACTTCCACCTTTTTCTTTCGGTTCAAAATCATAATATTGCCCATCATTTTGGTCTCGATTTTTTTCGATATTTTTAATGTCAAAATAGCTACAAACTTGAACTATTTTTCCATCAATCTCAAATTCGTCATCGTCAGTTATACTCATTTTTTTATAACCAAGTTTTTGTAACTCTCCGCTCATTTCTCTCAACAAATTCATTTGACTATTTGAGTAATAGTTTGCAAGAGTAGATCTAAAAAAAGAAGTTGCTGCAAATAACATATTTGTATTTTTCTTCTCATCAAAAACAAGTATATTTTTAACAGTTACAGCCTTGTTTCTATAATTATAATTTGGTATAAAAGTGTGTTTGCCTAAAATATTGTTAAGCAAAATTTGCATCAAATCAAATCTAAAATTCTTGTGTGTTCTGTTCGTAGTCAGCCATCCGGAAAATGAATAATCAAATAAAACTCTCTCTTTGGTGGAGCACTCAATTTTCAAATCTCTCTTTTGATTGTAGACAACATTTTTCTCTTCACCACTCTCTTTATCTGTTTTTTTATAGGCTATCTTTTTGTACTTACTGTACTCATAAACTGTTCTATCTTCACAAGAATAATATTCAATCCATTCAGCTAAAACTAACACAAAAAAGTTATAGTTCAAATCAACAAGCGGATATTTGTCGCTATCATTTTTTAACACATGCGCACAAACATTTTCGCCTTTTTTTCTTCGCTTATACTCTTCGTTCAACCTACTAAAAAGATATTTGAAAAATTCTTTTGTCTGCTCGTTTGTCTGAAAAAAATTAAACAAACTTCTTGAATAGTGATAAGTAATATCTAATGGGTATAATCCCTCTGGAAATTTATACATTTGTTGTCATCCTATCTTCACTTTTGTTCTCACTTTCTCTCTCGCTTTCTTCAAGTAACCCAATCTTTTTAGCAGAATATTCTAAGCTTTCTTTTGTACATTTATCCTCTAAAAACTCAATACATTTTTTGCCAAGTTCAGCAAACTTTTTCTCTTCCAAATCTTTAGCTTGCTGCATCAAAACTGCTTGTTTTTTTCTAGCTTCTACCATTATGTTTTTAGCTTCTTCTAACAAATCTTTTGGCGTTTTTTTCTTTGCCATGTTCTACATCCTTTTTTAAAAATTTATAATCCTAATTCACTTAAGGCTTTATCAACCTCACCATAATTCCCATTCCTAAAATGAAACGCAATAAATCTTATATACTTATGACATGCTTCTAATTGAATCTCTTTTTCGGACAGCACATCCCTTGAATAAAAAATCTCTTCCTGAGCATTTCTTGCAAAAGCAACATCATCTTGAATTCTCTTAACTTTATTTTCAATCTCCTCTCCTCTTTTACTATTGCGTTCACATTTTTTCATAATAGAATAAAGTTTTATTGAAACCCATTCGCATATAGAACCAAATAAAAAAAGACTAATATTTTTAGCTGATTTATTTTTTAACAACTTCACTTTATTCCTTTTAATTAAAATAAAATTATCATATAATATACTTAATATAATATTAAAGTAATATTTATTTTAGTAAAGATATGCTTTTTTGACGATGTTCTATTTAGTATAATATGTTTTTAAGTATAAGGACATTAAAATTTGTAATACAAATACATTAAGGACAATGTAATGATAAATAATGCTACAAAAGTAATAGCAATAGCCAACCAAAAAGGTGGCGTTGGCAAGACAAAAACTACAGACATTATAGCTAGAGATTTGGCATCGAACGGCTACAGTGTTTTAGTTATAGATTGGGATCCGCAAAAAACTCTCACGGCTCAATTTGGCATTAACTCCAATGATATAAAAAATACTCCACACGATAGCTCATCTGTTTTTTCAGATGGTATATTCCCTCAACCCAAAAGAGTAACAATACATGAAAGCGGAGATATTTTTTTAGATATGCTATTTGCTAGTTCTTCTTTAATGGAATACGCACAATCCGGAATGAGTGCCAGAGAAGTAAAACTCAGAAACTACATTAAAAAAATCTCAAAAGAAAAAATCTACGACTACATAATCTTAGATACACCCGGCTCTCTTGGAGTTCTATTTACAAACGCAATGCTAAGTGCAGATATAGTTGTGCTGCCTATACAAACTGCAAAAGCTGCAACTGATGCTACCGAACCATTCTTTAAAGAATTAATAGCACTCGAAGAACAATTTGAAAACAAATTAGAAAAAATTATTGCATTCGGAAATATGTATAACAAGGTTGCAACACACGACAAAGAGCAATTGGAAATTATTCAAAAGGATATACCACTTTATATAGAGAAACAAAAAAAACTTGGAAATTTTGAGGGTATGGAATTCCTTGTATCAAAAGAAATTCCAACTAGAACCGTAATTAAAGATGCAACAGGAAATGGAATTTATTTAAGGGAGTATATAAGGCTCTACTCAAACACAAAAAGCAATAAAGAACTTCTTGAAGCATATAATGAAATCTTTAATCTTATCACAGGTGTAAAATTTAATAATCAAAAAATACGAGGGAAATAAAATGAAAAAAAGACCACAACCGAAATCAGCTTTTCAGGAAGCAACAAACGAATTAGATTTAGTAAAAAACATGATTGAATCGCAAAATAATATTGCCGAAATTCCTTTGTCTTTAATTCTTTCTCCAAAGACACATGATAGAAAATGTTTTGATGAAAATGAAATTGTGGAACTCGCAAAGAGCATAAAAACATCTGGACTTTTACAACCAATCATTGTTAGAAAAATAGGAAATCAATTTGAGCGCCTCATTGGATTTAAAAGAGTAATGGCTACAAAACTAAATAATGAGACAACAATTAAAGCAATCGTTTTAAGCGGCATTACAGATGAACAAGCCTCACTTATTACAATTTCGGAAAACCTCTTTAGAAGTGATCCTAATGCGTATGACCAAACACTTGCATTTCTTGACTATGCATCAATTGTTTTAAAAACACAAAGCTCTGAAGTAATTAAATTGTTAAATAAATTTAAAGCGGGTAAAGAAAAAAATGAAGCAGAGGAGCGAAATATTGAACTGCTAGAAAATATAGTTGCCAAAAATCTCTCCATTAACCTAAGAACCTTATCGGATAAAATAAAAGTCTTGGGCATTAATCCATTATTGATAGAAGCAATACAAAAAAGAAAAATCACTTATCAAGAAGCGATTGCTATCAATAAACTTAACGATGATATAAAAATTACAGCGCTACTCAAACAAATTGACGAAAAAGAATTAACCCTCAAAGAGATTAAAGATTTAGTTCTTGGGATGCAAGACGAGAAACCAAAAGAAGAGAATAGCAAAACATATTCAAAGTTCCTTTCAAAAAGTTTTCTAAAAAACCTCTCCAAGATACCGGGGAAAAAACTACAACGGATAGAAGAGTACCTTAAAAAGATAGAAGAAGTGTTGTCTCAAAAAGAGATGTAATAAAAGAGTTCCGGAAAGAATATTTTAATCACGAGGAGGCATGATAGTATGAAAAACTTAATAATTGAAAGAGAGGGGAGGCTTCCCTTATTTATTAGTAAACACATGGAAAAAAGATTAAAAGAACGCAAAGGACTAAACAGGAAGGCAATAAAGAGATATGTTGTTCAAGCTATTGAGCTTGGGGAGACGATTCAAAAAAATATCGAAAGAGGAGCAATAAAAGCAGTTAATTTGTTTAAAGGTGACAGCATAATTTTTTATATAGAAAGAGAGACGATCTACATTGCAACCATATTAACGAGGAAGTCTATCGCAGAAGAGGTTACTTATGTAAAAGGTGCCAGAAGGAAAAGAGAGTTTAAATACATGAGGGGGAGTTTTTAATGATTAAGAAAAACAAGATACTCTATTGGAGGGCGGTTCTATCATTTGTTTTTGCGATATTCGTAAATATTTTTTTAAATGAAGGCTTTAAATATGTACCATTATTGGCAATAATAGGTTTTTTGACATCTTATGTTTTATTTCAGCACAAGCATATAGAGCAGGCGGCAGATTGCATGCTTGATAGTAAATTTGATAACATAATGGGTTTTTTTTATAAATGTCTAATTATTAACATCAGTATAAGTATATTTGCAACACTCATTGTTTTGGTGGTGTATTATAACAACAAACCGGAATATCCAATAGCAAATATTTTCTACAGCTTCTTCGCCTTTTTTTGGGTCTTGTTGTTTGTGGCGAAAAAACTATCCATAAAAATACCATTTTGTGACAAGAAAGAAAAAAAATGAGTAGTACGGTTTTACTTATAAAAAACTTTAAAAAAAGTAGAAACAATGGCAGCAAAAAGTAAATTGGAAAAATACAGATACGAGATACAAGACTTAATAGATAAAGGTGTATCAATTAGGTCAACATGGAAAATTATTAACTCTTACTTATCGGAAGATGCAAAAATGAGCTATTCATCTTTTTATCATTTTGCAAAACAACATATTGAGCAAAGCAAGGATTAACTATGGCAAAAGAAAAAAAAACAGACTTTGAAATTTTAATTGACTTAAAGTTGCAGATGAAATCTTTTCTAAAAAAAGAAGAGAATGTCCGTAGAAAAATTGATAAAACACCGGATGAAAAAGAGTTCAAAAGGCTTCAAAAAGAATTAGATCTGCATATTTCCGGATTTAATGCTTTAGAGACTGCCCTTGTCGCTGCTGAAAAAAAAATGATAAACCTAGACCGTGGTTTGTATAAAGGTATTGGCATTGATGTGAGAGATAAACAATATGCAAAAATGCCAATTTATTTAAAATTTGCAAACCTAAATAATCATGTTGGCTATACGGGAACCACTAGGGTAGGTAAAACAAAGAATATGATAAGCGATGCGAAACAACTTATCCAAAAAGGGTGGGATGTAATTATTGTTGATCCAAAAGGAGGGGAGGGGCAGGAGATATTGACAGAAACAATTCAAGCATCTCTTGAATCAAACAGAGCAGAGGACTTTAAGTTTCTCTCTCCTGCATTTCCGGACGAATCCGAACTTGTAAATCTTATGTTTGGAATGGGAGACGATGAAGCCGCTTCTATGATTAAAACCTTTGCAGAATCTATTAGTGATGATAACTTCTTCACAGGTGTTGTTTATGAAAACACACTTGCTGCGCTAAAGGCGTTGACATTTATTCAAGCGGCAACCGATCCTTTTGGAACATATACTCAAAAATTAGAACAAGAAGAGATTCAGAGATATATCAAACTCAAAAATTTCAAAAACTTTTCTCAAAATGTCACAATGGATAAATGGAATAGAACATCTAATCCTAACGAGCTTCATATTTCAACATTAAAACCCAAAACTTTGAACGAAAATCAAATTTTAAAAAAAGAAGCGTCTGGAACTCTTTATAGCAACAGAAGCATGGTTACTTTTAAGACACTTAGTAATTATACAACATACGACAGTCTTGAGAGATTGAAAACAACAATTTCTAAAACAATCGCAATACCACCGGTTGATAGATTAGGGCATGAGCTATATGCACATATATCGCATCTTCGGGAAGAAGCCTTGAGCATACTGGATAAAGTTCTCTCTACGGATAAGGCAAATTTTTCAAAGATTGCAAAAACACATTCGGTATTGCTTTCGCAATTAGTATATGGCGATATCGGCAAGGTTTTCAGTGGAAGCGGAATAAATATAATTTCCAATAGACTTCTCTCTGAGGATAAAGGTTTGATTTGCGTAATGCAACCGTACCCAATGAGATTTAAGACAGTCTCAAACGTATCGGTAATGGCAATGCTAAAATCGATAGAATCAATGATGGGCTTAGTTGGAAGTTCAGGACGAGGAAATAAAAGAAGACTAGCCATTATGATAGATGAAGCAGGTGCAGTAATGTATAAAGGGATAGAGGATTTGTTCAATAAGGCAGGGGGACTTGGTGTAACTCTTTTTATTTATACGCAGAGTTATGAAGACTACTCTTTGTCTCTTGGACCGACAAATGCGAATGTTATAATGGATAATGTTAATACTCCTATAACAATGAGAATGAATCATCCGGAGTCTTGTAAAAGAGCTGCTGAATCTCTTGGAACTATAAGAAAAAACCAGAGTATGTATATGTCAAATTCTACAGGGGGCAGTAGATTTTCTGTTGGAAGTGAAGATGAGCCGATTGCACTGCCGGAAGATATCTCTGAACTTCCCGTAGGTACTGGATTTATGCGACACGATGGTAATACCTATATTGTAGATTTTCCATACATGAAAGGATTAAGCAACTATCCAATAAAGATGCCGACACTTGAGAACGAAAGGGCAAGAAGAAGCATCGCTGAATACGAAAGTCATTTTTTACAAAATCTTCATGGGCTTTCAATTGATGGATGAAGAACCGCTCTATAATAAAAAAATTGAAGAGATTGTAAGTGAAATACAAGCTCAACATGGATTAGAAAAAAATGATGCCCATAAAATTATAAATGATTCTATAGCAGCGGCGTATCAATCAGGCTATCCCATTGTTCTTGAAGAAGACGGAATATATGCTGTTTATGATGATAAAAAAGAGGCAGATAAATTAAAATTTGTAAAACTAAAATATTCTAAGCAAAAAAGCAAAGCAATAGTTCAAGATATTCAAACGAGAGCAAATAGAGTTTTTTTAAATATGCAAAGAGATAAGATAGTGGAATTTCTCAAGACTAAAAAAAACTATCTCCATGCATCTTACCTGTACACAGATAGTCAAAATAAGATTTATAATCTCTTCTATGACAAAAATTTTAAATATCAGGTCCAGAGGGTTAAAGCAAAAACCCCAAAGGACGATAAAGTTAAAAAGAGAGTATATATAGATTTTACGACGGCAATTTATCATAAAGAAACTTTATTTTTCAGTGAACTCAAAGAGATTCGAACATTAAGAAACCTCAAAGAGATGACAAAAGATTTAAGTCGTGAAATATATGAAAAAATAGGGAAAAAAATTTGGATTGAAGTATTGGCAGTAAATATCTTGAAAAATGAGGCTTATCTTCATTTGCCATACAAAACTATAGGCGAAATTGTGGAATATATCAAAAAAAGATTTGAAGAAATATTTGGGGTAAAAATTATTTTCATCAAAAAGAAAAGATGAAATGGAATTTAGGTAGAGCATCATCATTGAGTTTGAAAGTAGAAAATGGATATAATAATTTACTTAAAAATGGAATAGCATATGACTTGGCAAGAAAAAATAGAAGATAAATTACAAAATCGAAAAAATAAAGTTGTATGAGCCACTTGCAGATTCCCACAAACAACCAATAATTTAAGCTAATTTAAATTTTAAAAAGCCTTTTGAAATCTTTAATAAGCATGTTATAAAATTGCCAACAAATGATGATAAAACCCCAGCTTGGGATTTTATCAAAACCTAGCGTAAAACCACCTCTTTTAAGGGGTGGAGTATCAATGGACGCAACCAATTTTATTTTAAATTAAGCATTAAGTAGATAAAGTTTGATAATTTATTTTATATTATTAAAAACTAATCTCCCAAAACAAAAGCTTCTTTTGCCTTTGTATTGCATCCCATTGCGGAGTTTGGTTTCAAGAGACTATGTGTATCGCACATTACTCGACCAAAGGTCAACCCCGTTTGGATGAAACGAAGGACTGTTGACATTAACGGTTAACACTCGGCCGTTATAAAACTTCCCTAATTGCGGGGAAACCTTAAGAGATTTTTTAGCTACTAACTATCCATGGTAACATAGGGTAGGGCGAACGGTAATGCGTTAGTAGCTATTAAGGTGGGGAACATCAGTGGATACGATAAGACATAAGTGCTTTTTGTACCATTGTTTCTTCCCCACCTTAGTAGCTACTTTAATCGGCATAGTAAAAAGGCTAAAAAGTACAGCAGTTGTTTAAACTGCTATAAGACAATCCGCAGCGAGCTATCTTCATAATCATTTTATTAAAAAATTGCCCTCTTATATAGCAATTTCTTTCATTCTTTGAATTTCAACATAATTACTTTATTGAAGATAGCCGTTCAGAGACTATCGAAAAGCAACAGAAATGTTGAACCTAGTAGAGTAAGTCACAAGCCCTTATTTAAACTTTTTTACATTATTGATTCCTAGGAAAATAAAAATACTAAGGAAAATAAAATGGCAGAAGAAAACACTGAAACAACATTAACACTAGAGCAAACCGAACAAAGAAGAGAAAAAAATCGTGTAAAAAGAGCTAGACAAAGAGCTAGAAAATTGCAAGAAACTCTTCATGATAAGCCTCTGAAAGAAAATCCAGAGCCGGTGAAAGCACCTCAGAAAAAACCGCAAGAACGAAGAGCGAGACTCTCTAACGAAGAGTATGCGAAACAGCAATTGGAATTCAAATCAAAAAGAATCGAAATGAATCCAAAAGACGCAGTCGTTTCAATCGCCGAAGCAACTGAAGCAAAAACATTGGCATACAATGTTAGCGAAGTCAACACAATCGCAGAATATGTTCGTAGCAACTTGGGTTCAAGAGTTCCAATGGATCTTGGAATTTTATTAATAAATACATTCCAAGAAGGTGTCGCAAAAACAATCGAAGACTATATTAAGTTGGCAAACTCACAAGGAATCGGTTCAAGAAGAGCATTGGCTCTTTATAAAGAGGTGCAAACGAAAGAGAAAAACAGAGCTGTAGCCCAAGAGCTCTTTAGAGAGAAGACAATTGAAAGTGAAACTCCGGAAGAGACTAAAGAGCGCGAAGCACAAGAGAAAGCCTTGGAAAAAGCTACGGCGGAGCTAGCAAAAGCTACGGCGGAGCTAGCAAAAGCTAAAGAAGCGCTAGTAAAAGCAGAAGAGCTAGAAGCAGAAGCTGAAAAAGTTTTGGATGCAGGTTTTGAAAAGAGGCACGCTGATCAAAAAGAGAGAGAAAAAGCAGAAGCTGCTAAAGCTAGAGAAGCTGCAAAAGCTGCCGCTGAAGAAGTAAAGATTGAAAAAGCTAAAGCTAGAGAAGCTGCAAAAGCTGCCGCTGAAGAAGTAAAGATTGAAAAAGCGGACGCTGCCGTGTAAGTAAAATTACGAATACAGCTTAAAAGAAGTTGAATCAATGTGTAGAAATAAATTTAAATAAAAAGTGATTGAAACGGGAAGCTTTATGTATAACGATAAAAAATCTATGGAATCTAGTGCTCTTTTGGATTTTTGTCGTTAGCATATAATATTATGAAGTGTAAATACATTTTACTAATATTGTAACATATTGAAAATATAGTCCGCTCCATATAGCGATGTATGGCAGTTTTTATAGGAGATATCTATTATTGCATAGCTATTTTCTATAAAAACGGTTAATTCTTTGGCAGGAACTAATGAACACAAAGGAATAAAAAGATTTTTTTCATGAAAAATATTGCATCAAAATCAATTTAGCTATTTAGCGGTTGCGCAGTATTCTTTCTTGCAACTATTTAGTTGTAAAAAGTGAAAAAATGATTTTGTTACAAAAAAAACCTAAATTTTTAAGAAAAAAATGAATTCGCAAGGATTCTCTTAAAAATTCAGGCAAATTGTTTTGAAATATTGAATGTAAAATAAAGCATTAATTACTTAATTGATAGTGTTTTTACTGAATATACCAATAAACAATTTGAATATAAACTCCCATAAGGAGATAAGAACTATTTTTTATTTCCTTACAAAGGGAGTATTATGCCTAGTCTCTTGTCTTTTTATGGGAATCTATATTCCAATAAAAAATTTAATCTCTCAATCTATCTAACAATCAACACTTCTTTAATATCACTTTGAGTACAGCTTCGGGCTTACCTTGAAAGGCATCGTGATTTGAATTGTTGTTTTGATTTAGAGGGGAGATTTACAAGGAGGCTATTATGGCAACTCAAACAAAAAGAAGTTACGGAAAAGAGCGCACATTCGGGGATATTATTTATAATCCTAAAACAAAGAGCGTTTTTTGTTCAATCAACTTAGGTTTCTTCGGAAAAACTACCGTTACTCTTGTTAAACGTCAAGATGATGGTGCTTATGATTTAATGAAAGCTTATACGGATCATAATGGTCAAGAGCAAGTAGTTTGTATAGGTAAAACTTTTCCTTCTAAACGAAAAGATGGTTCTGTCGTAGATGGTTTAACTCAAGGCACTCTTGGGCTTTTAAAACGCTACGATAGTGAAAAGAAAAAAGAGCTCACTGACTCTTCTGATGCTTTGTTTATCACAACTCACAAGTTGAAAGAAAACAAGCCTCTTGGCGATAGTGGTCTTGTTAAGGTAGGGTATATCTCTGGTCGTTTCGGTATCGAAGATGATATTACATCAAATAATAGTGCTTCTTCGCAAGAAGAAAACTATCAAAACGATGAGCCGCAATATGATGACGATGGAGATGAAGTTCCTTTCTGATCGTTAGCTTAACTCCTAGTGGAGTTTTCACGTTTAGACGTGGGATTCCGCAAGGAACTCCTATGTCTTATTTGGCCTGGGAGGACAAAATAATGGAAACAGTTCTAGCTATTGCTGTAAGCATATTTTTTTCTATTGCCTTTTTTATAATCTATGAGCTATTCAAACAACTTGGTGTCTTTTTATGGATATATACTCACCCACAATATGATAAATTTATCAGAATTTTAGGGGCTACCATCGAAGGAGTTTCTATAAGTATTGTTGGCGCAGCTGTATATCAATGGTTTTTAGACGACAAGGTTGTAATTTATGCCCTTTGTTGTGGTATAATTTGGATAATGATAGGTGTTATATTAAAAGACTACAATAGAAAATAAAGGATAAGAAATGGAAAGTCTAGGTGAAATTGCTTTTGGAATATTTACGATTTTTATGCTTATTGTAGCTTTAAAATTAACAACCCAAAAACATAAACATTCCGCATAAGCGGTCTATACAGGCAAAGTATTTTAACCTAGAGTTAAGAGCTTTGTTTTTTCAACTTACTATAAATTACATTCCCACGAGGGAGTTTTTGACTCCCTCAAAGGGATACTTATGTCAATAAACTTCTTGGTGGGAATCTATATTCCACAAAAAAACTAATCAATTCTCTCATCTAACAATTCATCTTCACACAAAACACATTATCAGTACAGCTTTAGGCTTTACCTTGAAAGGGATATTTGTGTCGTGAATTTAAATTGATTTGTGGGGTTTGGTTTATAAGGAGCTTGGCATGAGTAATGAACAAAATAATGGACGCAGAACTAATTTGCAGATTTTAGATGATCGCAGAGATGAGCTTGCAAATGGATTAGCTACATATAAACAGTTTCTTGAGGTTATACCTGTAAATAAGCAGGAACAATTCAAAAGAAACTTCTTGGAGCTATGCACGCAAGATTACCTCTTAAGTATCATTGATACAAAAGAGCTGATAAGATTTGCAACAAATGTGACAAAAACAGGGCTTGATATAGCACCCTCTTCAAAAGAGGTATATATCATCCCATTTGATACCTTGGTCAACAAGGTTAAAACAATGCTTCCACAAGCAATCATCCCTTTAAATGGTATGCAACAGTTAGCATATCAAAAAGGTTTCTTTCTACAGCTTGATGCTGTATGGAAATTTGATGATGGTACTTGTGAAGCAGAATCGAAGCTATCCCGCCTACAGCAAAGTCAACTCCAGACGGCTAATGCCAAATGGGTTGATACTCACTTTATCGGGTTTGAGGTTGTTTTAAAGGACATGAAAAACGAGATACCGACTCAAACAAAGTTCGTAGATCTAAATTACGTCAAAGAAGCGACTAAGACTATTAAAGATGAGCGTTGGAAACTTCAAACGTGGAGACATAAGGCTGTTCGCAGAGCTTATGGAGATTTTATGATTCCACGGGATCGTAAAATTGAAGCGTTTGAAGAGATAGAACATCTTAACGACTCTATTCTTGGAGAAGCAGAAGTGCTTCCTCAAAAATTTCTCACAAAAGAAATTGAGGATGGAGTAAAACAGTTAGGTCTATCGGTTTCAAAAAACGACGGTATAGCAAAAGTAGAGGGTAAGACTTTTGGAAAAGATAAAGTATTGGTAAATATGGGTTTTGTGTATGAAAACGGAACTTATGCAATGCAGTATCAGGAACAAGAGTCTCTGCCTAAGCCAGAACAATCAAAACAAAAATCTCCTGCATATCGTCTAATGCAATATCTTAAAGATAATGGTTTACATAAAGACGAGATCGGTTCATTTGTAAAAGACGAACTAGGTTTAAGTAGTGAAGATGTCGAAGGAATTGAAACCGTATTGTTAGATATGGGAACACTGAATGAAAAAATTCAAAGTTTTCTAACTACAAGCGACAATGAAGTTCCCGAGAGTATGTTTTAAACAAAAAAGTTGTAATTTGTATTCTGCCCTCCCTTTGACGAGGTGAGCGGTAAAACTTCTGCTAGAAATAGCTTGAAAGGAGGTGCGGAATCATGTTAAGGCAAGTTTTGCTTTGGGTAGTACTGCTAATGCTTATTGTTACGAAAGTTCAATAAGCTATAAGGCGACTAGATAGTAAGAGTACCAGCTCTTGCTGTCTTTATCCACAAAACTAAACTTTAACAAAATTATAACTTATAAATTTTTAAAATTCAATAGTGGTTGCATGAAAACTATAATTGCTTCGGGTTAAAACGGATAGCATTATGGTTGGATTACTAACAGTGAAATAGTGAACATTAAATTGTTTGCGGGGGATGTTGGACGCAGATTAAGCTTCCCCCAATCTTTCGACAGGAGGATTTATGAAGCTGTTATTAGTGATAGTCATGTTGATTCTAGTGTATCCTAACCCGATATACCAGCCTGATGCGTGGCACCTAGTAGGTTTTCTACAGGCCTGCTAGTTAACATCACTATAACCATTATTATGCCTTATAAATTTTTAAAATTCAAGCACTAGCCAGCTTGTCGTATTAAAAATCTTCGAGATTGGCTATCTCAATTTATCCTCCATAGGGAGCTTTTATCCCTATGGGGATAATTCCGCTCCTTATATTGGATTATTAAATTCATCCTCACAATCAATCTAACAAAATCATAGCCCTATAAAACATTCTTTCAACAGCAATTAAGTTGCTTGTCATGAAAGGGATCGAATGTTTTGTTATGTTTTTTGATTTTGAAAGTGCGGATATAAGGAGTTTCTTATGAAAACTTTAATTACAATAATAATGGTATGCACTGCACTATATGCAGGTATCGGTATGATTAAAAAAGTTGAAACTAGCACTTCCCATTATAATCAAGAGCTTAACAAAGCAATTGCTATGTTGGAGGAGTAATTATGTGCAGACAGGTTTTAATATGCAGATAAAATATTTAAGATATATCGCAGAAGTTAGACATATTATGAAAAATCCACAGAATACTAGAGATATGTTTTTAGGATTGTGGGTTAATGGAATTTATGGAATTTTAAATGACATTAGTTTAGTGTCAATATTAATTACCGTCACTTCTTTTTATGGTATAATGACTTCAAATAAAATAATTAGAAGGAGCAAACAATGGGTGAAATAGTAGTATTCATTATTACAATAAGCCTTGCTTACTGGGTTTACAAATTAGATGAAAAATCTAAGAAAATTCACAAACCTACACACTAAATAAATCCCCCTAAAACATCTCAATGTTAATTTTTAACACTGATTAAGTTCAGAGGGATTTTCAATGACAAAAAATAAGTAAACTCCACTAGGAGTTCAACCGCATGTTTAATATGTGTGGCTAGGACTCCGTATGGACTCCTATGCCTAATTTTTAGTTTCGCTAGGAGGAACTTATTATGAGTAAGCTAGAAACATTTATAAAACAAAACCTACCAAAAGTACTGGCTAAAAAAACAGTTAGTTCATTAGGAGACAGAAGCACATATATTGGAGCTTCCGACATAGGCTCTTGTCTGCGAAAATCATATCTCTCTAAGATACAAAAAGTTGAGTATGACATTGCGCAGCATATAGTCTTTGAGAGAGGGCATATTGCAGAAGAGATAGTAGCTTTAATGCTACAAGGCACTCCATACAAGCAACAAGTTGAAGTAAGCGGCAAGGCTAGTAATGGTTTTGATATTAAAGCTCATTTGGATTTTGTTGTTGATTTTGGAAAAGAGTGTGTAGTCGTTGAAGCAAAATCCACATCTATCCCGGTAGATGAACCTTATGAGAGTTGGACTTTGCAAGTACAAATGCAGATGGGTCTGTTAGAGTCTCAATGCAAGGGTAAAAATGTTAGAGGCTATGTAGTTGCGATAGATGTCAACAGTGGTTGGTTTAAAACCTTTGAGGTTTTGCCAAATAAAGCACTGTTTGATGTTGCAATGGATAATGCCAATATTCTAGCAAATGCTCTTGTAGAGTCTAGCGAGCCAGAAGCGGACGTACAACTGTATTGTTCAAAGTGTGCTTTTAAGGGCAATTGTCCGGCAATTACAAATATAACAGCGCAACAGCTTCCAAAGGATGTTCAAGAAGTTGTAGATTTTATAGCGAAAAAATCTTCTATAGAAAAGGAGATTAAAGCTGCTAAAAAGCAACTTCAAGAGTTCTTTGAAGCAACTAATACACGCATGGCAAAAGCAGGAGATAAAACAGTCTCTCTTGTTAAAAACAAGGGAAAAAAGAGTGTTGATCTTGAACTGCTTCAAAGCTTTGCCCCCGATATCTACGCAAATGTTTTGTGTGACGGAGAAGGGTTTTCGTATATAAAGGTTGTGTAATGAGATATTTGAAAAGAAGAGTTAGCTCTCTCGAATGTTCAACATCTGCAACCGTGGTGGCTATTTTGGCATACATATACCGCAAAGAGAACTTGTTGTCTCAATGTGGCAGATATGCTCAAAATGTCATTGACGGACTTGTAGATTTAGGTTTAATAAAAAAGGTAATCTCTAAAAAAGGCATCTTTTATTTCAAAACGGAAAAAGCTCAAAACTTTAAAGCGATAGATTTTGCCAAAGAGTATCTTTGGGCTTTTCATAATGTTTCTGAGAGATTATCCAAACATGGTAAAAAATATATTCTTTGCTTTGATAGCTCTTTGCCTAACGGTAAAGATTTGGTTGAGATTGAAGAGGCAATGAAAAAAAATTATATATAAGTTTAACTCCTAGTGGAGTTTTCACGTTTAGACGTGGGATTCCGCAAGGAACTCCTATGTCTTATTTGGCCTGGGAGGACTTGTTATGCTTGAATTAGTTATTGAGCTTGAAAAAGAGTTTCAAGAAAAAGAAAAAAAAGACAGAGTTGCAGAAGCGGATAAAAACTTTTTTAGCTCTATCGCAAAAAAAGATGTCATGAAGTTTTTAGCCTCATCGCAAAACAAATAGGCAGGAGGCTTAATTATGAAACACATATATATAGTTCTATTTTTAATAGAGCTATTTGCTATTGGATTTATGGTTTATGAACTGGCAAAGATATTGTCGATAAAAGTAAAGAAAAAGTGGGATAAAGTATTGACAAGATGTGCTAATGACGTAAAGTACAAAAACAGAATTGCTTCTGTTATATTTTTCTTTTCGGACATGGGTCCTAATGTCTCTTCCTTTTCAATAATTGCACTCTTTATTACTAGCGAGGAAAACGGTTTGATATTGACTGTAATCTTTTTTGCGGGTATAATGATAAAGGAGATGAGTAGAGAATTTAAAAATATATTCTACTCCGAAATTGAGAAAAGGAGTTCACAATGAACGCTTTTATCGGAACTTTAATACTCGGCAGTATAGTGGCATTTATAGCCCTTAGTATATGGGCAATAAAGAGCCTTGAAAAAGACAGACACAACCATAAACCTACACACTAAATAAATCCCCCTAAAACATCTCAATGTTAATTTTTAACACTGATTAAGTTCAGAGGGATTTCTACATTCATTTTTTTGTCGCCTATGGCACGAACATTTACTTTGTGCCATAGGGCGCATTATGTAAATTTTTTCGTACCTATAGGCTTTCTTAATTAAATAAGCGGACTATTTCCGCATAGCTGAGGAGCTTATTATGAAAAATTTAAAAATAAAAAAATGCACCAATGGTTCGGCAGAATATATTGCTGAATTATTAGCAGCAGGACTCAAAGTAAAAATTTATCTAGGAGGAAAGTAATGATAACTCAAAAACTAGATGAATTAATAACTTCAAATGCTGAAGTATTCAAGAAAGAGTTAAGAAAGGTTATCAAGCCATCTTTTGATGGTTTAGATAATCCTATAAGATACTCCAATATAATAAATAACATTGTCTCTCAATCGAGCAGGGATCTTTTGTTAAGACAATCAAGACTGGTAGCGGCAGGAACAGAGTATATAGAAAACAGAAAGAATAAGTCTCTTATAATTTCTGCGGAAATGGGGAGTGGTAAAACCACTATGGCAGTGCAGATGAGCATGAGCCAAAAACTATGTCCGGTGTATTTTATAGCTTGCCCGCCACACTTGGTTAAAACTTGGCAAGAGGAACTAGAGATCAACTATAAAGACAAATCTGCTTATAAAGCAATAGTTGTTAAAAGATTTGAAGATCTAGCACCTTACGCTAAGCGCAACTTGTGGAACGATGGAATTAAATACTATTTTATAGTAGCGAGAGAAACATTAAAGCTCTCGTATCCAAAAGTTCCTGCGGTTAGAATCAAAAGAGAGTATATAACCACAGAAAAGGAGCTTGACGGACAATCATTGTTAGTTAAGCAATTAATCAAAGTAGCAAAGTGTCCTGATTGTAATGCTACAGTCAAAGAAGGAAGTGAGCACGGAATTGATACTTCTACGGTACCAATGAAGTGTGAATGTGGGTGTGTCTTAAGACAACCTGACAGAAGTGTTTCTAAAAAAATGGGAACTCGTGAAGCGATTGCGGATTACGTTTTTAAGAACTTTACAAAAGGTTCTTATAATGTCATACTCGATGAAGTTCATGAGTACAAAGGTGGAAATACAGGGCAGGGCAACGCTATGGCTAGACTCGTTTCTGGTGCTAAAAAGACAATAGCTCTTACTGGTACTTTGATGAACGGGTATGCCTCTTCGTTATTTTATCTTCTCTATAGATTAAACCCACACTTGATGAAAGTTAAGTTAGGTTTTGACTATGAACAAGTTCAACAATTCGTAAGTACCTATGGTGCTCATGAAGAGATAGTTGAAGCTAAAGAGGTAACGTGTGAAGGAGTTGTAACTCGTATGGGCAGAAGAATTAATGTGAGAGAGAGAGCAAAAATTTCTCCATATCTTTTGTCTGTATTGCTAGATATGACAATCTTCTTAAGACTTGATGAGATTAAAATGCCAAGTGACTTACAGTTGCCTGACTATACAGAAATCATTGATCTCGTTCCAATGGAAGAAAAGTTGAAAAGTCCATATATTAGCTATCTTCAAAAGATTACTTTGCAAATACGAAAAGATAAAAGACTGTTAGGAAACTTAGCTACCGATGCTATTGCAATTCCCGATATGCCTTTTATGGCTAGAAGTGCACAAGACAAGGTGTTTTATGAACCAGAGTTCACAAGAGAAGAATTTGGTACAACGGCAAAAGAAAATAGACTTGTAGAGAATGTTAGAGCAGAGCTTGATGATGGAAGAAACTGTTTGGTTTACCTTACTTTTACGAACCAAGTCGTAGCCACTGACATAACAAAAATTCTACAAGACGAATTTCCAAGCAAAGTTATCAAATTCCTTCCTAGCTCCGTGGCTCCGACAAAAAGGAAAGAATGGATAGAGAAAAATCCTTGCGATGTTCTTATCGCTAACCCTGAGTTGGTTAAAACGGGATTGACTCTACTACAATTTCCTACAATAATCTTTTATGAAACAACTTACAACATCTTTACCTTGAAGCAAGCAAGTCGCCGTAGTTGGAGAATAGGTCAGAAATATCCTGTAAAGGTTATTTTTATGGCTTATGAGAATACTCCACAGCATAAAGCTTTAGAGCTTATAGGTGCTAAGGTTGCAGCGGCTAATAGTTTAGAGGGTAGATTAAGCGGAGACGATGATTTGTCGGCGATGGGAGAAGATGAGGAGAATATCCAACTCGCTCTTGCAAAGGCAATTCTAAATGACGAATCCGCTTCAAAGGAGATCAAGACGGCTACTATTTCCAATTTTGGTAATGATAGAGATTTTGATGTTTTTGAGCTTTATTATCAAGCTAAACTCGATGAATATAAAGCAAATCAAGAGGAGGAAGTTGTTGTTTCTGATATTAAAAAGATCACCACTAAAGAAGAAGCAAAAGCTTCTTTTGTTGATCTAAATATTGATTTTGAAGAGATTTGGAGTCAATATGAAAAGTCACACAATTTTGTTACCACAAGAGCATTTCAGCTTTGGTGGGATGTGAATAAAACCTCTTTCGAGGAAGACAAAGATGAAAAAATCGTCTTTGATTCTCTTCTTGACTATGACGGAGAAATAACATCAAATACATTTTTCTACTACTCTGGCAAAGGAAAAAATCAGAAAAAAATTGAAGTTCAAGCTTCAAATATTGCTGATTATATTCCAGAAGATGCGCTTAAAAATGGAGTGCAGTTGAGTTTATTTTAGTTGCTCATTTTTTGAGCTTACCCACGAGGGAATAGTTTCCCTCTAGGGAATGCTCTCTCTTTAACTCATTAAGGAGGAAAAATGAATATCTTAGAAATGTTTAAACATATTTCGCTGCTACTCTATATATTTTTCTCTAAATACAAATTAAACACAAATGCGATATCAAGTGTTTTTCTCGGTGTCGGTACGGGTGTTGTGGCTAATGTTATGTTTGTCTTAACAACAGATAAAGATTTTGATAGGCTTGGTTTGTCATTGTCCTTTTTGTTAGGTATAATATTATTAGCAATTGGTAGCTTAGAGAAAAAGGAGTAGCTATGGAAAATTTAATTGGAATGATACCTTTAGCACTTTTTACATTAGTTGCTATTATGTATCATGTAGGACACAATGAATACAAAAAAGGAAGAAGAGCTTAATAAGCCTCTTTTCCCTCTACTAAATTAAATCCCCCCCAAAAAACATCTCAATGTTAATTTTTAACACTGATTAAGTTCAGAGGGATTTCTACATTCAAAAAAAGTTGCTCATAAGAGCCAATCCCCAAACAGGGGCAAGACATACCATGTCAAATCCCTGTAGGGATTGGTATGTTCTGATTTTTCTTTTGAAGGAGAAATAATGACAACTTTGCAAGACATTATAAAAACGCATGTATGCGGAGAGATTTTCAGCGAATTCCCAACAGATCTAGGACAGCATCCATTTGACTTTTTTATGACATATGGTATTGATGTTGACTTGCCAATTTCACACCCTGCTTTAGCGGGATGGGGATTTATGGTTTGTGAGCAATATGAATACGAAACGGTCGAAAGCTTAAGAGGATTGATGGTAAATCAACTAGATTCTATGCTTGAATTACAAAAAAAAATACAAACTTCATCTAAGGTAATTATTTCTAATGAATTTGTGATATTTGCTACAACAGGAGGCGTACTATGAAAAAGTTTTTAGTACCATTCGAGGAACAAGAAACAGTTTGGTGTAAATACCTCATAACAGTTGAAGCAAAATCAGCGCAAGCTGCACTTAACAAAGTAAAAAAGGTAGTTGCAAGAGGAGACTCTATACAAGTTAACTTTGGTTTTGAAGAGTGTGAGTTTGTTGAGATTACAGAACACATTCATAGTGATTGCGAGTACAACATTGACGACTATTCTGTTGATGATGTTGTGGCTTACGATGATCGTATCGCTTGCGAATTAAGTCTCTCGGCTTTTGATATAGCTAGGTATGGGAAAGATGAGCTTTATAGAATGGCTGAGGAAAAATTTATGAGAGTAGGTTTGGATTTGGACATTCAAGATATGGATTTAATTCCTATCAAAATTGAAGAGCATTATGTAGCATATAATGCAATACCGACTGAATATATCAGAACATTCAGCAATGGTGAAACTGCCAAAAGGATTTTAAAATGAGAGAATATGATAAAAAACTACAAACAAAAAAGTTTACTGTTGAGATTTCAACTGCCGATCAGTATGGCTATTTCGAGCATGATGTTTATGGCGATGAATTAGCCGGCGGACTTTGGTTTGAAAACAATGAGTTGGTTGATTTTGATGGTGTGTTTGCCTTACCTATACAGGTTGCAGATGCGATAATCGAACTCGGCTTTAAAGTAGATAAAGACATTTTTTGTGAGGAGGTTTAAAATGACATACATCATAGAAAAATCTTATAACAAAAAACATAGCGATTACAAAGGTATCTTTGAAAATATTAGAAACGAACTAAGTCTTGCTCATCTTGTTGGCAAAAGAACACTAATGACTAATGTTAATGGTGTAACAACTTTGTTGCTTGAGGGTGCAGGATTTGAAATCGTGGAGAATTTTAAAAGAAACCTCGTTCAAAAAAATGGAAAAAAGGCAGTCTTTGTCGGTCTTGATGATTGGTCTCGCCCTGTTTTCAGAATTAGAAATACAAAAACAGGAAGATTGTTTCCTGCTGTTTTTCTTGAAGAAAATTCAGAGGGGAAGCCAATGCACTCAATGACCGATTGGGATGAGCCAGATTGCCCGTTAGAAGAAGAATACCAAGTGGGGGTTTTAAGATGAGCGTCTACTATGAAAGAAACGGTATGAAAATTACTCGACTTAGAGATAGTGGCAGTGAATTTTTTCCTACGCTTGTATTTAAAGTCGAAATTGAAGGGCAGAAGCCTAGAATAGACAAAGTTTCTTCTGTTAATGAAATACAAAAATTTATGTATATCGCTACAGAGGCAAAAACAAGAAATATGGCAGAGGTTTACTACGATATGATTTTATAAATCTGCTTGTATAAAACTTCACATTAGGCATTTAGCCGCAAACTTAGAGTTAAATCTATAGTGGCTAATGCCTACTATAGTGCTCTTTTTTTTGTGGCTATCAATATTTAATTTAGCAATAAATTTACATTATTTTTTAGCACATAAGGAGAAACTATGGGTGCTTATTTATATTTTAAAACAACTTCTAATCCAGACGAGGTTAATGATTATTTGGAAACAAATGTTATTCAAAAAAAGTTATCTGAATTGGATGAGCAGGGCATATTTGTTGTAGATGGAAAACATCTTGAATGGGTAAAAGAAAACAGACCTGATCTTTTGGATTTTGAAGCGCAAAAATTCGGAACTGGAGATTTAAAAACCTCTGGCGGCATCTCTTTCAAAGCAGATGAAGCAGGTTATGATGAAGAAAAACTGCTTGAGATGTGGACGCAGATTTTCGAGGAGCTGAACAAGCGATTTGAAATGAAGTATTACGCTCACTCTTGCGCTTTTAGTGAAGATGGGCATTATTTCTCTATCGAGCAAATGAAGCGCATTACTCAAGACGGCAAGCTTCTAAGCGGCAAAACAAGTTCAAAAGAGCATGTGATCGAACTATATAATAAATACTATTCTCTATTATCTCAACCGGAGGCGGAGACGTTTGATATGTCGATTGTCGAAGAGAAGGACGAGATAAAAGTAGAGGGAGTATGGTACACCGTTAAAGATAGTTGGAAAGGTCTCTGTATTCAAATAGTGTATAACACTATACCTATTGAAGATATAGAAGAGATACAAGACTTCAAAAAACATGTACCTAAGATTAGATACAACGGCGCAGTTGCAGACATGGAAGCCTATATATTAGACAATGGCACTTTGCTTTATGTAGAATGTGTAGGTCAGGAGTCAATGGTTAAATCTGTTACCTCTGTTTTGATGCAAGGTCGTATGCAAATGAACAACCACACGGTTGATGCAAGTTTTGGATATTTTTCCATTAACAAAGCCGGAAACAGAAGAAAAATAGTCTCTCTTGAAGATGGTGTTGCTCATGCAATACTTTATCACTCTCCGTCAATACAAGATACAAATTTTAGTGTTCTTATAGGTAGAGATAAAGATGAGATAATGGTTTCTTTTTCTACATGGATGGAAAAGAGTCAACCGTTGCCATACCCGAAAGAACTAACCTCTCAAATTTTTGTTTCTCTTCAAAACAAAGAAAAACTAATCGAGCTTACAACATTCAATATCGAGGCTGTTAAGATTGATTTGTCTATCCTAGAAGATGAGTATCATGATTTGCAAGAGGTTATCTTGGAGGTATGTAAAACAAACGGATTGATTGACCCAAATGCAGAACCAATGAAACAAAAAGCTCCTCTTCCTAAATCTCCGATACTTTCTGAAAAGCAAGTAGAGTTGATTTATGAAACCCTCTCAAAAATGCCAAAGACAAAAGAAACAGAAGATACGGCAATCAAGCCTATTGGATTAAAGTTATTCACAAGCGGAATGACTTGGTACGTTGTTGAGGCGGATAAGGGTAGTGAGGATGATGAGTTTACAGGTTTGCATCCACAAGCTTTCGGATATGTTAAAAATGAAGCTGACGAATGGTGTAGTGAATGGGGTTACATAAATATAGAAGATGTTATTTCGGTTGGTGCTGAAATGGATTTGTACTTTGATGATATGTATATCAAAGGCAAAACTATCGGCAGACTAGAAGAATTAGCTAAGGAGGCAGCATGACTACGGTAGTAACAACTCAAGAGTTTTATGACAAAGAACATGCGCAAGATTATCTTAATAATGAGATGGGATACATCGAAATAGGAGAAAAAATTTGCATTTCTTGCACTCTTGGTGATATTACTTTGACCAAAGAGCCATCTTTGTTTTATTTAGAAAAGTCAATAGACGAATGGAGAACACCTCCTTTCTCTGATCTACCTTTTTCACAAGGTTATGCGATTCAAGAGATTATAAACTCTATGCAGATACCAAATGTTGAAAAAGTTGGTTGGGGCACTCTTAACAGCAAAACTTTGTTGTGTGTAAAAACACCAAAACAACATCTGTTTTTTACAGATGATGGATGCAAGATTGAGGCTTTGTATTTTGAGGAGGTTTCAGGTGCTTGATTTAGAAATGTTGGAAAAACAGCTCGATGAGCAAGGAGAGATTGTGTTTAAGCACAACGGTACAACTATCTCTATTTGGGAAACGGACCAAGGAGACGAAAACATCAGAGGAGAGGATTATATGAATTATATGTATAACCTTTTTGATACTGAAGAGTTTGAATCTGAGGGCGAAGATGCAGTCGAATATGACGGCGGGCTTTGTGAAGGTGCTCCCGAAGATGCTATTGAGATGGCGATTGAACAAGTAGCAAAATAATAGTTTAACTCCATACGGAGTTTATGCGCTAGCATAGGACTCCGTATGGACTCCTATGCCTAATTTTTAGTCTGGGAGGACTTATTATTATGAAAAAAGAGAAATTATTAAACATCAGTTCTGTGGAATATGACAAAGCGGAGGCGACTGCATTTTTTCATGCAGTAGTGGCTCCTGTACTTATGGCTATGCTCTCATATCTAGTTAGCGCAGATCCTATTATCATAGGACTTACCTACACATTGTTGGCAACGGCAATAAACCTCCATAGAAGCTTCAGCGATGACGCTTTCGTAGAGGAAAAAAGCAGAATGTATTTCGAGCATTTGAGATACCTTTTTGTTTTTGGATTACTTGTTGTTGCGTATATGTTCACAGGAGGCTCAAATGTATGATTACATGAACTCCGACTATGAAGAACTAAACGAGCTCTTGAACGAAGTGGCAATTGATGAAATCAACTGGCTCTTTACAGAAGCATTTCAAAACTAAAGGAGGCACTATGCTAAAAATTGTAAAAAAAGCATCTAATAAACAAATTGGTTGCGATTTAACAAAGGTTACTTCTGCTCCTTTGGTGAGTGAAAAGAAAAATAGCCAAAGCTATAAAATGGAGTGCGGTCTAAACGCTTTTGTTTGTGGCAATCGAAAAATGAGGAGAGTATCATGAGAGAACAGATGGCTTCGGCTTTAATTTCTCTTGGTTATGAAATCAATAGATCCTGGCAATTCAAGCTAAGGGATGAACAAACACCGTCTGCCAAAATAAATACAGATGGAAGAGTTCACGACTTTGGAAGTGGATTTCACGGCGATCTTATTGATGTTCTTCAAGAGTATCACAATATGGATTTTAAAGCTGCAAAAGATGAAGCCAATAGATTATTAGGGATAGAGGTTCAAATTGATTTCACAAAGTTTGATTCATCAAATGGAGAAGTTGACAAAAGACCTTTACCCGATGATTTTATGATCCCCCATAGAATAGATGCACAAAATAATCGTCAAGTTTATCTTGCGGAGTTAAAGCAACTATTTCTAGGAGATTATGATGGTAGAAAACTTTTAGCGGTAGAGTGGCAAAAAATTCTCGAAGTGGCAAAAAAATACGACATAGGCTTTAACAAAAAGTCTGGTCGATTAATCATGCCAATTAGAGATATTGACGGCAAAATACGAACATTTTGGAAGTATAAGAAAAACGGTGCTGATTTTGTTAAAGAAGATGGAAAGGTGATTAAACATCGTAAAGTCCTCTACACAAAAAATAGACCTCGTCCTCCTTTTGCGATATTGGACTCGATAGAGTTTGCAAAAACTCCTGATATTCCGGTTTTAATAACAGAGGGCGAGAAAGACGCACTTATTGCAAATGCCAACGGCTTAAGAGCTATTTGTATAGGCGGTGCAGGCGCTTCCAAAAGAATAAAAAATGAATATCTCCGTCTATTTAGTGGTTTAAAAATCATAATAGCAGGAGATTACGACAAAGCAGGTATCGAGTTTAATCAAAACATTCTTGAGCAACTAAAGCCTATTGCTAAATCTGTAACCGTCTTAAGATGGGAGCAGAAATCAAAGCAGGATGGTTTTAAATTGCACAAGAAATTTGATATAGCCGACTACTTCGCATGGAAAAACAATAAATAAGTAAACTCCACTAGGAGTTCAACCGCATATTTAATATGTGTGGCTAGGACTCCGTATGGACTCCTATGCCTAATTTTTAGTCTGGGAGGACCGTTATGATAAATTTCATTTTTAAAATTTATTTTACAATAGATCCTGCTTCTTAGTTTATTATAATCACGAGTATCTTTCTGGTGCTAAGCGGTACAACTAGAAAATTTGCAGTATTTATTCTCAAACATCCTTTTAGTCTCAGAGTTTCTGAACTGATTGGAAAACTTACTTGGGGATTAGGTATTTCAGTTTCTGGTGCTGCTGTTTACACAAACCCAACTTGGAGTGTTATAAGTGACAATGTTTTTATACTTGGCGCATTTATGATGATACTTGGAGTTGTCATAGAAGAACTATCAATTATGATAAGAGAAAAGAAGAAGGAGAAAAAGTAATGGAAATTGGAGCAAATGTCGTTTTAGTGTCATTAACACTATTGGCTATCAGCTTGGCGCAAGGTTATTTTTACAATTAAGCCTTAATGCTATTTGCCTGATAGAGCACAACTGCCAATAAAAAAACAGATGATAAGAGAGTGATTACAATGGTTTCCATTTAAAATCCTTTTTTATCTGGATTATAACATAAGTTTAACTCCATGCGGAGTTTATGCACTAGCATAGGACTCCGTATGGACTCCTATGCCTAAAATTTTTAGTTTCGTTAGGAGGAACTTATTATGAATTCAAGAAACTTTTTGAAGCCAAAGAACTTCAACATCAAAGCGAAATCGCTAAGTTTTGAATCAGTTGAATTTATGACTGATTTAGAGAAAAAAAAGATTTACATTAACTTTGTAAAACTTCTAAACAACCATTTTAAACGCACTCTCTTTAAGAAAAATCTATACGAACATTTCCATTGTCATTGTGGCTTTATTGCCCACAACAACATTCATGGGTTCTATGGAGAGTATTTTGAAACTGCCGCAAACTTTCATTTTAATGTAAATGGCTATACAAATCCTATGCACGAGTGCGGTGGAAATCTGAATAGCAAATCTACATTATCTCACGGAGAGCAGTTTTATGCGATCTATGAAGAGTTAAACGGAAGCAGGTACAGCTTAGGTGCGTTTCACAACCAGATTTGTGGAAACATGAATTATGGTGACTACAGAGACTTAGATGATGCAATAAAAGATGCTTTTAGTGAGTATATGGAAATCTGGAGAGAAGAGATCAAAAAAGCTATTAAGGCTTGGGATAAATTCAATGCAGGTCAAAAGGTACAAGAGCTAAGAGAAGAACAAGAAAAAATCAAAACTCAAAAATTAGAGCTAGAGTCAAAAGAGAAAGTGCCGGAAGTTGCATTGGTAAAAGAGAGTGTTAAAACACAATCAAAGCCAATAACGCAAAAAGAGCAACCAACTCTATTTGACTTTGTAGCTTAATACAAAACAAGGATTGAGCTATGACTGAAAAACAAGATATAAAAGTTACAAAAAACTAAAAACTTCACACTGGTATTATATAGGAGACTGTGGAAATTAGAGCGTATATGAAACATGTGATTGTGTTTTATTTGCTGTCTCAAAAGTTTCTGAAAAGGTCTCTTTTGAAGTCTATTTTGATGAAGATGAAGAGTTTGTAATTTATTAATAAAAAATAAAAAAGGAGTCTATCATGACTTATATAGAGTTATTAACAGTTGCTAAACTTAGCCAACCAGTAAACAATACGGATTACAAATGTCCGATAGGAGCTTAAAATGGCAAGATTAGCATGTGAAACTAAAATGGGATATTACCCCACTTCCACAAAAACAATCCAAAAAGTTATAGATAAAACAATATCTTTTCCAGAAGATAAAGTTGTCTATGCTTTAGATTGTTGTGCAGGAGAAGGTGAGGCGATAGATTTTATCGGAAGTACTTACAACTGCAAAACTTTTGCAGTTGAATTGGATGATAACAGAGCTAAAGTTGCAGTGGCGAAACATATTAACAAGGTGCTAAACGCTGATGCTTTAAGTGGTGTTAGAAAAAGCAATCATTGGGTAGGTCTGAATTTTTTAAACCCTCCGTATGATGTTAGTGCATCTGGTACTAGATTAGAGTTGGACTTTATCGAAAGATGGGGATTGACAACTTCGATTGGCGGGGCTTTGATTCTTGTAATCAATCCATCGAGCGCAGATGACAAGATGACAGAAAAGCTTAGACTGCAAGGGTACAGACCTGTAGTTTCTTTTTATGATCCCGAAAATGAGGATTATAAAAACTACGGGCAGTTTTTTATGGTATTGCATCAGCAACTACCTAATTTTAGAGCTAGTTTGGAGAAGTTCTATTCTCTCTTTGAGAATCCTTTAAACATAAATGATGATATTGATTTTGAAAAAATCTCTATCAAAACAGGCGCAGAGCCTCAGCTGTTTAAGGAGATCGAACTTCCAAGATGGAAAGTTGAAGAGCATCTTGCAAAATCAAAACTCAAAAAAGTTTTCTTTGATGAGTTAAGACAAGCAAGCATGATTAATTCTTCGATAGAACATCCAAACGAAGGGCAGGCGGCGATACTTATCGCATCAGGCGCTCTAAATAAAAAGCTTACCTTAGCTGACGGCACTGAAGTAATTTTAAAAGGTACTTCGACAAAAGAAAAGACGCAAAGTGCTCAGACAAACGACGATGGAATAGTTGACAAAGTAAAACTTGTCGATCATTACAAAACGGTTGTATATGGGTTAAGTTTAACTCATGGGCAGTTTGTAAAATATGCTTAAATAAAACACCCTAGCAGGGAACATATTTCCCTGTATAGGAGAATACTGTTCCTTGCTTATTAACTGGAGGACAGTATGTTAAATAAAATAAAAGACATCCTTACTACCGCTACAAATAACCTTAAAACTAAAATCAAAACAAACCCACGCTTTATGGCGACACAACACTTCCAAGAAAGGCTTTTACAAAGATTTCAAGATGAGGATTTACCTCGCCTTGAAAGAACGATTGAAAAGGCATTTCTACAAGCAGAATGTGGATCTAAAATAAGATACACACATCCGGCTTATGGGATTACGGTTGTTGGGCAAAAGTTAGGCTTAAATGGTTTTGAATTGGTTACTTGTTGGCAGAAAGAAGAGGATGCAGAATGATGATGGAAATGATTAGTTGGTTAGTAGTGGTATACATAGCAGTTGCCTTTGTAATGGCGATAGCTGTATTAATTACGAACTATAAAAAATTGAAAAGACTAAATTGGTGGCAGCAAATTTTATTTTTTGTACTACAACCAATTTTAATAATAAGAGAAGGAATAAAATGAATAACAACCCATTAAAAATTAGACCAAAAGAACATTTTTTCGTTCAAGGTCTAAAGAGAGCTTTTGAGTTAAGTGCAATACCCGCTATTTATGAGTTTGTTTCTAAAAATCTTGATTCTATCAGGAGAAATGAACCAAATGAGTGGTGTATCGGCACTTCGACAATTGTTTATTCAGTAGATGATAACAACACCATCCATCTTATTACAGGGTGGGTTGGTAGCAGGAATAAGGAGGCTAAAAATGGCTAAGCTGATGATGTATGATGGAAAAATTACTGACATCTTCAATCTTCAAAAAGAAGATGTTGATAAAGAAGTAATAATAAGAGGTTCAATTAGAATCAATAGATTTCTGGGGCAAACAAGTTATGCTTATCCTGTTGCCAGTCATTTGATTGGCGGGTGGAGATATCTTAATGACATAGGGGCAGACATTCTTTTAAAGAAGCAATGGCTCATCCATGAAGCATTTGAGTCCTACTCAGGTGTGGATCTGCCATCTCCTTTAAAAGCTATGCTTCCGGACTATAAAGATGCAGAGAAAAGAGCTTTAAAAATTATCGCAGAAGCGTTTGGAGTTAATCCTGCGGAGAGCGATGAAATCAAACATCTTGACAGAAGCATAATGGTTTCAGAAGCATTATGGCTTATGCCAAATAGAGAATATTGGGAGTTGTTCGCTTTAGAGCAAGACATTCATCCAATATCTCAAAAATATGTGCTAGAAGCATATGAGCCAGAAAAGCTAAAAACAATGCTGGAGAGCATCTGGTATGAGACTTTCGGAGGCGAAAGATGAGCTGTTGCACAATTAAAAAAGAAATATCTTCGTCAATAAAAGAGCTTGATATATTAAAGTCAAAATTTGATGAAGTAGTGTTAGAGAATATGCAAGAGTATAGACTCTTAACGCTTAGAGATAAAGCAAACAGATCTAATTACGATTGGATTGTGTGGCTAGAAGTAAAAATACCCTATGCTTCAAAGAGTAGCGGATATGGTTCTTCTTGGTCAGACAATGACTATCTCAAAGGAGTGTGCGGAAGTATCTGCGATTGGGTAGAAATACTCAAAAATTTTGAAAAATCCGATAAAGGCAAACAGTTGTCATTGTTTGAGGATGATTCAGAAGAAGAGTTTGAGAAAGAACCGGAGATGCCAAGCGGAGAGAGCGGCAATTGGAATAAATATTTCAAGGATTGCTACAATGTAAGGAGAAGAAATTTGATGAAGCAATATAGCTTTTTTGAATTATGCGACTTTACTATCGCTTGGTATAGCTATAAAGAGCCTTGGGTTGTTGATAGTTGGAGGAAACAACTACCAAAATCAAATAAAGAGATGATTGAGCTTGTAAAAGATGCAATTATTAAAGGAACTACTACTGATGAAGGTCATGGAAGATTTGATGATTTTTGGTGGGATGATGAATATGGTTATATGACTTGTGATGGCGCATTAAGCAATATAGAGCTGATAAATAGAGTTAAATCTTTAATTAGACTATATCTTGTGCCATATACAAGCTATTTTCATGTGAGTACAGATTTATCTTGCTCTCATTGGATTTTTGAAGAGCAAACACGCTATCGCTATTGGTTTGACGGTAAAAAAATTCAAGGCTCCTCTTGGAGTGGCGAGAAAGATTTACCGTCCTATGAACTTTATGATTTAGAGTTTATAGATTGGCTAAGAAATCATTTCAACATTTCATATAAAGACGTTGTGAGTGATGAACATGTTCTTAAACAAAACCTTCGCCACTTTTTTAGTTCCATACTTTGGTATGCCAAAGATGAATATGACTATGAAGCAAAAATCAATACTTTTAAAGATTGGAAGCAGTTCAAATCTGATATTTTTTCTTTTTTGAAGAAAAAAGATATTGATAAAAGCAACGGCGGAGGAAGTGGCTACTCTATTGATGGCTTTAGTAGTAGTTATGATCTATGTAGCAAAGGCTCTATCGTAGTCAGACAAAACAGAGATCTAAGAATTACTCTAAACAGAGCTATGGATGAGTCAACGCTTGACGATTATGGATATGTCGAAGTATTCAATTTACAAGGCGATGAGATATATGGAGAAGCCTTTAGGGTGTTTAAGAAAGAAACCATAAAACAAACTTCACTGTTTGATTTTATGGCAGCATAAGGAGAAGAGATGCAAATATATGAGCTTGAAACAAAAAACGGAAGAGTGTTCAGCGTTGCGGTTGCAAACAAAAGTCAACAGGCGAGGCTAACAAAGGTCATCCATGACAACAAGAGCAAATCTTATGAAGTTTTTGTACGCATTGAGGTCATTAAAAGTGGCATACACGACATTAAGCAATTTGAAAAACTTGCAGATAGCTTGGTGTAGAATTAATAAATAACAAGTTACTCATAAGAGCTTACCCATGAGGGAATCACTTCCCTTATGGGAGGTATTCTCTCTTAGATTATCTGAGGAGATAATTATGACAACAAAAAAAGAAACTAAAAAACTGATATTAATTGCTATGCTAAAAGGATTTATCCATGCAACAGTTATACCAGTTGTATTTATGTTTGTGATTGCACACATAAGCCAAAGTGTATATTCGCTTGCAACACCGATACTTTATGTATTGATTGCTAGTTGGATTTATATGAAGTCGGAAAATAAAGATATATCAAAAACGATATTCTTTAGAACTCTAGGCGTGGTTTTTGCGGGATTGATGATCTATTTGATACTTATAGTGTCTTAAAACGCATCGTCAATAAAAGTATAAAGCTTTGGAAATTTTCCACTTCGGACAACGATAGAGTAGAAGCCTATTAAAAGGATTGCTACTAGAATATGCCCATAGGCTTGAAAGCCAATAAGAAGTAAGAAGCAAAAAGCAATAACGAACAAAGCAAAGTGATTATAGTTCATCAATAACCTAAGTGTTTTTGAAGAATTATACCAAAAATAAAAGAGTTATTTTAGAGAACACTCTAATATAGCTTAATCAAAAAAATCAAACTTCCTCTTAACACCTCCACAAACACCTCAAAAGTAAAAGCATAACGATTTAATAATGCTGAGACCGAAATAATGTAGGCTCACTTTTAAACAGGTAAATAGTGGTTTTGGTTAATTGGATAATCAAAGGAAAAACAGATGAAAACAATTACAGTAAACACAAACGGATTATTAAACGCAGTTGCAGTAGCTAACAATTTTATGCCAGCAAATGGCGACTTTGTTGGTAAGTTGGTTCTAGTTGGAAATAGCGGAAAGCTAGAAGTTAAATCTTCTGATTACGAAAGAGCAATTATCTTTAAGGAGATAGACTTTGTTTCTTCTGATCTAACGGATGCTGATTTTGCTCCTATGTCAATAGATGGCAAAAAGCTTCTAACTACGTTAAGAGCGGCTAAGACCGATGAAGCAATGATTGAACTACACGCTGAACATATTATTGTTAAAAGCGGCAGAAGTAAAATCAAAATTGAAACATTAGCCAATACCCAAAACATTGAAATAGCTACCGGGAACGGAAGCAGTTTTAATCTTGGTAGCAAAATAGGTCAATTTGAGCAGATTTTACACTCTGTAGATACAAATAATCCAAAGTTTGAGCTAAACGGTGTTCTGGTGCAAGTAAATAACGGTGTGTTTAATATCGTTGGTACAGACACTAGAAGATTGGCGGCAATAACGTCTGAAACAGATATTGAGAACACTAGCATTATTGTTCCAAAAAGCGCAATTAGCAACATCGTAAAGTTGTTTGCGGGCTTTGATGTTTCAGCGGAGATTGACGATTCAATACTTACTGTATATACAGCAAATGTTTCATTCCAAACAAGACTAATCAATGGCAAATTTCCAGAGTGGCAAAGAATAATGCCACAAAGTTTTTCTCAAACCATAACAATGGGAAGAGAGAAACTCTCAGAGCTTGTCAAAGAAGCTTCACTCTTCGATCAGCAAATCAAGATCACAATAAAAGACTCAACGATTCTTTTAGAAGATTTTGAGGGCGCTACAAAAGTTGAAGATGCTTTTAGTGATGAAAATGCGGACATTATGTTTGCGGTGAACGCTAAATCAATTCTTGACTTCCTCGGCTCTTTTGATGACGATAATGTACAAATTGGCTTTAACGGTGCAAATCTGCCTGTTATGCTGATCGCTAGTCCATCATATAGAGAAGTGGTTATGCCCATTATAATGGCTGACACAAAAGAGGAAGAAGTAATAGAAGATGCTGCATAAGGAGTGGTTATGTTTGATGAAAACCAATTAAATAAAATATTTGGTTTTTTTCTAAATAAAAAGGGAGTTGTTCCTAAATTTAGAAAAACCAAATACGGATATAGGACATATAACAGTGCTTGGAAACTCTTCAAAAATACTTTATCAATTGTCTACACAAAGCCTACAAAGATTTATAATGGCTGCGACTATGACAATGGTACGGAAGAGACTAGGTATCAAATAATAAAAAGAGAGGCATCAATAGATATTGTCTTTCTTTATACAAAAATAATATAAGGAGATAAAAATGCAAACATCTAATTTCTCAAAAAGCTCAGTGGTATCACACTCTGAGCGTGGCAATGGCGGTAAAAGCAGTTACAGAGGTAATGCAGGCGCAAACTTTATGCGTGATGTTATGCTTTTTGGAATCGAAAATACTAAGTCAACTCCTCAAAATTTCTACTTTGTAGATGCAAACGAGGGTTCCGGTACAAGTAGAGATGTCGCAAAAGAATTAGGAATTATCTATACAGGTCTTGACTTGCATGGGATGGTTCCCACAATTCAAAACGACTTTACAAAAGACAGTATTACCAATAAATTAAGCCGTCCTGTCGAAATGGTGTTCACACACCCTCCTTATGCAGATATGATTCAGTATAGTGGCTCTCAATGGGGAAATAAAATCTTACAAACTGATACTTCAAATCCGACTCTTACTAAAGAGCAGTTTTTAGAAATGTCGCAAGTAATGCTTTTAAACCAAAGAGAAGCCACAAGAGACGGTGGTTTATACGCTACCCTCATTGGAGATATGAGACGCAAAGGTGAGTTTTGGAGCTTTCAAGCAGACTACCAATTAATGATGCCAAAAAGCGAGTTGATTAGCGTTGCAATAAAAATGCAACATAATTGCCAAAGCAATGGCAGAAGCTACGGTGGTTCGTTTGTTCCCATAACTCATGAGTACTTACTAATTTGGAAAAAGAAAGCTGCTTCTCTCTTTGCTATAGGCTTTGAGACAGCATCACAAATTCAAAAGAAAGTAGGGCAGACTTGGCGCTCTGTTATACGCATAGCGATGATGAAGCTTGGTAAAGCATCTTTACAAGAGATATATGCCGAAGTAGAAAAAGTAGCATCTCATTTGATTGCTAAAAATCAAAACTGGCAAGCAAAAATTCGTCAACAGTTACAACTACATTTTACGAATGTAGAACGTGGCGTGTGGGCGGTATAAAAGGACAATTATGGATTTAATTTTTTTATTACTCCCACTGGGAGTAGCTTTTATAAGCTATCTGTATTACAAGAGATTACTATAAGAAAAGAATTGAGATTACATTATTTTTTTGTGTAGCTATCTTGGTAATGAACACAATAGTTTAGTTGCTTCATAGAAGCTAATCCCAAACAGGGGCAAGACATACCATGTTAAATCCCTGTAGGGATTGGTATGTCTTTTTTATTCTCATAAAGGAGATTGTTATGGCAATTGCAAAAGAAATAAATGTTGAATATGACTCTGAAACAGAGCATTATGATGGCTATTACGATTCAGAAGAGCATAACGATGCGTGTGATAGTGCTCATGTTACTTGGAAGGTGCTTAATGTCTAAAAATGAAGCACTAATTATGCTGCAAGACAAAAGACAAAAGTGTATCGTCTACACTAGAGTTATGGGCTATCACAGACCTACCGAGAGTTTTAATACTGGTAAGGTCGGTGAGCATAAGCAAAGAAAACAATTCAAGGAATCTTATGGATATAATCAAAAAAATAGATGCGGAAATCTCTGCACCTAAAAAAACCAAAAAACCAATTCATCTCACTTTAACAAAAAAAGAAGACGGCTCTTACAGGTCATTACTTCCTTTTAAAATAGAAAGTGGCGAATATATTCTCAATAGCTCGTCTATAAAAGATAAGGCGGTTGTATTGGAATATGAAGATGGAGTGATAAGAATAGAGTTGGATAGCGAAGAAGAGCAAATTAACGCTTTCCTCTCAAAAGATGAGAATGCTATCTTGAAAGCGATTAAGGGTGTTATTTCAAACGATAACTTTTGCCATGAGCCATCTTTTATAGTTGGTCCCCCTGGAACAGGTAAAACAAAGGTAATCACAAAAATTCTTGAAAAGACTGTTGAAAATAATCTCAGGGTCCTTGTGGTTTCACCTACAAATAAAGCTGTTGAAAATGTGTTTGAGAGAATAGATCTTGAAGCACTTGATTTGATCCTTGGGGATGTTGTTGTATCCATAACGACAGACCACAAGGATATTCAGCAACTTTCGCCTGAAAATTTGAAACTAAAAAAACTTCAACCTATTGAAGATGAGATTCAAATACTAGAAGAGACAAAACAAGATGCCTTAAAACAAAAAAGAGATTATCAACCAAAACTGAGATCTCTTGAGTTAGAGCAAGAATCTAACCATACTGCGCTAAGCAACATCAAAAGAGACATTGAAGCTAAAAAACACACTTTAAAAAGTGTGAAAAGCATCTTGTCTGACCTAGATTTCAGAATCAAGGTTTTGACGGGAAATGAAATGTTAAGGAGCGTTGCTAGTGCCATTATGGGCAGAAAACTTACAGAGCTTGATAGTGAAAAAAAGGCAGAAGAATTGAGAAAAAAAGAAGTGGAAAAAGAGATTCTCACTCTTGATCAAAAAGCTTTAGAGACTGAAAGCACAACTTCCACTACAAAGAAAAGCGTTGATACTGTAATGAAAGAATTTGGAGAGCTAAACAAGCTTATTCAAATGATTGATAAACAGCTTCAAGAGCTTAAGAAAAAAAGGGAGCAGCTAAAAAAGAATGACGTTTTTGCAACAGCTAAAATAGTTGGCGCAACGCTTTTTGGTGCTGCTTTAAATCAAAAAATTCAACAAGGAAATTTTGATATAGTTATAGTAGATGAAGTCTCTATGGCTATATTGCCCTTACTTATAACTGCTTCGCAGGCATTAAATGACCGACAGATTGATTTTGCATGTGCAAATGACTCTTCGTTGTATGATGCTCAAAACAAAGCAGTTGCATTGGCTCTAAAATCAAAATTTGTTCTCGTCGGAGATCCAAAACAACTTCAGCCCATAGCAAAAACATGGGATTTAAAACAATCCGTTTTTTCATTCTATGGTATTGAAGAAATGTTTAAAGGGAATGCAGTAAAAAACACTGTTCTACTTGACATTAATTTTCGCAACCATCCACATATCACGTCTTTATCATCAAAACTCTTTTACGGGGGCATGCTGAAAAGTGGTAAAGAGGATTCCGCTACAAAGAGCCTATACATTAGAAAAAGCACATCTAAGATGGTCCATTCTAATGGTAGCTTTATAAACCATGGAAACATGAAAATTGTAGTGGAGCAAGTAACCAAAGCTCTTGAGAGAGGCAGAAGAAGCATAGGGATAATAACCCCTTATAAAAAACAAGCCGCTCTTATAGACGAGGCACTATCCCCATTAAAAAAAGAGTATCCAGATGCAGATATCCAAGCAGGCACCGTACACGTTTTTCAAGGCAAAGAAGCTGAAATCATAATTTATGATTTAACTTTTTCGCCATCTGAAAAAAGCGATTACATCCCGCCTGCTTACGATGGAGACATAGCATCAGATACCGCGAAACTGCTTAATGTCGCTATGACAAGAGCAGAAAGCTTTTTTATTGTTGTGGGAGATGTTGAGGGAATTTTAAATCTTAAAAACAGAGGGCTAGTCCTTAAAGATTGGGTTTTTGAAATCAATGAATTAAAATAGGGAGATGGTATGAATCATTACATCTATAACAAAGAAGGAGTTGCAGCCGCATTGGGCTTATCTAAATCGCATCAAGTAAATCGATATAAGGATAACGCTATTAAAGCTGGAGTGCAACCATCGATAATAACAGGAGGAGTGGAATTATTTGATATTGACATATTAACAAATCCACAAAAATACATACAAGCAAATACGAAGCCTTTTTTTCAACAGCAAAAAAAGGCTCGTGTTCAATTGTCATTATTTTAAAAACAAAAGGAAAAAACAATGAAAAAAACAATAAGTGTGCTAATCGTAGTATCGTTAGTTGGAACAAGTTGTTTTGCAGATACCGATGTTTCTGTAGTTCCGGAAAGCAATAGCTCAGAAGCAACCGCAGGTAATGTAGCAAAGCATGTAGTTTTATCACCGCTTTATGTTGTTTTTGGGGCAGCAGCCTTGGCAAAGACATTAGCCGTAGGAACGCTTGTAGTTGGAAAAACGGCTGTTGATGGAGCAATTAGCTTTGTTGAGCAGGACAGCAAATAGTTTGCCGAAAAAGCAGACCAAATTAAACAAAGGAAAAAACAATGAAAAAATGGATCAATAAAAGAACAGGGGAAGAGTTTGTGGGCGATACACTTGGACTTATGAGTGTTAGCTACAATGAACACACAAATGAAAGCTCTTTTTATCTCGGAAGTCTTAACGCCGTAGTGTTGACTGTTAACGGAGAATTGGACGATATTGATGTAGAGCAATATATTCAAGACTACCTTGCTGATTGGCAGGTGGCAGAAGAAAATAAAACTACTTCTTTTCAGAAGCTCTCTGATGTTCTACAGCAAAGACTCTCCGCAAACAATATGTTTTTCAGAGTTGGCGATAGTGTTGTAATAAACAAAGACGCTGATTTTTCAGAAGGAGATCCGATAATTAAGTTTGTTGGAAAAAGAGTAACAATAAAAACTCTTGATGAAGAAAAAGAAAAATATACGGTAGAAGAACTTCCGCATGAGTTTATAGATGCTGATTTTGATACATCTACTTGTATATTAGCAAGCAATTAACTACTCCATGCCCTCCTAGCGGGCATTTCATAACTAACCACTCGAAATAGGTGCATTTGCAATAATGTAGAAGAGTGGCTGGTATTCCTAAGTGTGGCACTTAATATAGTCAAAGGAGTCATTTAGCTAAATGGTCTGGATGGCTACCAGACTATATTAAACCACACAAAGGGATACCCCATGAAAACACTAATCACGGTAATTGTACTTTCTGTATTTGCTTACGCATCAGTTGGAGCATTAATGCAAACTGTTGAAACCAAAAAAGCTCACGCTGAACGCATTGATAATGCGCTAGCGTTGATTAACTAGGCAAGGAGTAGATTGTGAAAGCAGCAATTAATACAGATGTAAAAAACGCACTAGCTCATAGTAGCAAGTTGAAATCTCCGAAAATCGATCTTTTGAAGTATCAAGATTTGATGCAAAATGATGGTTTTTTGAGAGCAGATTGTTACTACGAAAATAGTGCGATGTTTGCTATTGACAACAATAAAGCAATAGAGGAAAGATGTCATGGTTAAAGTAGTTCAATATACAATCATTGAAAATGATTTTTATTTCTTTGTAGAGGGCAATAATCGCGCTCTTACTAAACGTGAAATTGAAACACTTCTTGGCATGGGCTTAGTAAATCTAAGCCAAAAGCAATATGAGCAAATTGTGACATCAAGATGATTCAAAGCTTTAAATTGTCAACAGTACAGTTTTGTTCTTGCTTGAAAAAAGCAAGCACATCAACCTAGAGAAAAACCAAAAAACTTAAAGTTTTTACGGTTTTCGCCCAAGCGGTTTTTTCTTTTTTTTCAATTTCCCTTCAACGCTCTTTGGTTGTTGTAATCATAAAGCTCGTTCGTTTCATTCAACCATTTTTCTAATTTTCTTAAGACCAATGTAATGTCAGAATCAAGCTCGAATATTTCGTCTTTGCTAACTTTTTTTTCTCCAACAGTGTCTTCTCTATGATATATGTGGTCTTTGTAGTTCTGTAAAAAAATATTGCGCTCTATTCGCCCTTCAATATTCTTGGCAAAAAGATAATTATCTTTAAGCGATTTGATGTTTTGACTAATTGTTAAGATAGATATTTTGATTTCATCTATTGCTTGCCTGCTTTTTTGAAACTCTTCATCTGCATTGTTGCCATAAAAATTATAAGAATAATTCAAAACATTAGATATCTGAGAACGCATTTTTGATACAACATGTTTATATGCATCTTGATTTGCTTTTAGAACTTCTGCGACTTCAGATGGATTTCCAAAAATGGTATCAAAGATAACTCTCTTGGTTCTGCTGATATCGTCGTAATGCTTCCATGCGATATCAAGCAAGATAAACAAATCAGATAAATCAACATAATCTCTACCATTAATATACGCCGATACCTGAAATATATCTAGGGAACTTTGTAGTTTCCTGTCAGAAACTCTTACCTTTTCAGCTTTCAATTTTTCTTTAACTAAAGCGTAAAGTCCCACAAAGTCATCATGAATAAAGACTTCAGAAGCATTTACTCTTATGGCTTTAATCTCTTCTATTGTCATAGAAGCTGAAAAATCTTGAGTTCTATCAAACTCTCTCTTCGCAAAGCGTTTAAAATTTTCAGAATCAGAGATTTCATTAACCCAAAATCTAAAAAGCAATCTATCGTCAAATGCGTCAACAGCATCATTGTCAGGCAATTCGTTTGAAGCAGCAAACATTGATAGCATAGGAGATCTTAATTTCCCTCTACCTCTTTGAAAAAAACTTCTACTTGAATGAGTAATGCCAAGTTGAGAATTTAAAAGTTGAGATGGTCCTTTAAAAATCTCATCATTAAAAACTATATGCGAATCAAGCATTGACTGCTCAATATTATATGTGACACTACCGTCAGACTCTGTGATTTTTGTGCCAAACAGCTCTTCTATTGTTGTTGTGGGAGTAATAAGATATTCAAAATATTTTACTTCCTCCACAAAATGCTTAATAAGCTCAATAGCATATGTCTTACCTACACCCGGAGGTCCCAAAAGCAGCATGTGTTGCTGAGAGTAGAGCGTAAGTAAAATCATAGGTACAATATGCTCTCTCTCAATGAGCTTGTTGTTCATCTCTTGTATTATTATTTGGGTTTTTTCTTTTATTGTCATATTTATTCCTCTAAATAGCTTCAGCCCCAATCCTCTTTAAGGATTGGGTAGTTCACATAGACATGGTTAATTCATCTTCATTGATAACAATCAAGCCATAATCCGTCAAATTTACATTAAAATATTGCTGAATTGCATCGCCAATTTCTTGATTGACTTCTTTTAAAATACCCTCTGTATGTTCCTGTATTTCATTGTCTTTAAAATCATACGCAAGCAGTAGTTTGTTTTCTTCGTCTTTTTTGATCGCCATATTGTGTTTTTTTATTATCAACATTTTTTTTCCTAATTTTAAATTTTCTATACAATGCGCCGAAGTGCACTGTGGTAAAAACTCACTGCAACAAGTAGCGAAAATTCGCTACTTGCCTGCCGCGACACGATCTTTAAGTGTTTTACCAGATTTGAACTTTGGTACAATTTTGTCCTGAGTCGTATAAGTTTTGTCCGTTCCCGGAACCTTACCGCTTTTGCCTTTTTGCAATGCTGTCTCAAAGCTTCCAAAGCCTACTAAAGAAACGGACTCTTTGTTTACCAGTGCAGATGTGACTGCCTCCGTAAAAGCTTTAACAGCAACTTCCGCTTCCTTTTTTGTTTTGTATTCGCCTGTATCTTGCACTAGCTCTATGAACTGATCTTTTGTCATTAATATCTCTCCTTGTCAGGGTTCTAGTTGATTTTTTTATTTTTTGCTATACCCATTGGCAGGGAGCAAGTTTGCTTCTATTGATTTTTTTAAGAACAATAGATTAATTACGATATTCATTGTAAATATACTCACTCATTCCTATGTGTTCTAAAATCTCTTCTATAGAAAAATCATCAAGCGTTTTTTCTTTTTGCTCAAATACCTCTGTTAAAACTTCATCTACATTATCAATTATGCCATAAGGATGCGTTTCTGTTTTTTCGATTTTTATCTTAGCTTTCGCTTCTTCTAGCGTCATTTTAAACCGTACCTTTCTGGACTAGGAAGAGCACCTTTGCCACAGTTCACAAAGTTATAAGTATTAATTAGCTCGTTGTATCCATTGTCTCTTGCATCTTCTTTTTTATCACTGTTTAGAGTGCTTAATGCAATTAAAACACCGTATGTAGGGCTTGATGATGCAAACTCTTGCACATCATACATAGTAATTTCATTGTAAAACTCTTTATTACAAGTTTTTGCCTCGTAATAATCTTTTACGACTTTTGCAGCGGATGGAAGTAAATTCTCAAACCCAGCTAAAAAGCCTCTCATCTCTTCACTTTTTACTTTGTTTAAATCAAACAATTTGCTTTCAAACTTTACCGCTTTATCTGATGCTAAAAGCATACAACCAGATATCAATGTTCCAACGATTATTTTTTTCATTATTTTGTTCCTTTTATAATTTTATTTTCTTCGATGATGCGCTCTTCACACATTTTGCAAATAGTCATCAACTCTTTTTTTCATTTGTCATTAAATATCATCCCAATATCCTTTTTTGAATTTAAGCTCTACAAGCTTTTTTAACCGCAAAACAGCAACATCAAGTGCATCAAAGTACTCATCGATTTTGCCAGTAGGCTTACTGTTTCTAATACTTCCGTACTCCCTTGTTAGCGTAAAATCTCCAAAGAGAGTAGGGCGAATTTTAATGCTGTAATAACGCACTCTGTTTCCTATTCTTCGATATATTGTTTTTTGGTTGTTTATGATATGCATTTTATTTCATCAATCTCTTGCATGCAATTTCATAATCGCTAACATTTTTATTTGAATCTACAATAGGTTTGTTCTCAAAATAAAAACATCTTTGAAAATTCTGTTCTTTATTGTAATATATTTTCCAAAAAGCAGTAGGAATGGCAATCTGATTATGTCCTATGCGCTTAGGATTATTAGAGTAGATTACGCCATTAAGAACATTAACTTTACCCATTTTTGTTGCCATGACTCTTCCAAATCGCTCTAAACCTGCCCAAGCTTTTTTATCTCTGTTTACTGTGAAATATTGTGGAATAATATTACTCATAACATAAATTGCATTTAGGCTTCGTTGAGAATAGTCAAACGACGCATCTTCCGCCATATGTCCTCTATCCATTTTGTAGCGATTATTCGTATAATCGGAATACTCACTTCTGTATTGGTTCGGTATGTTTTTGTCTAAATAAAAGCGAGGACGTTCCTTAATATTATTCTTGTTTACCAAATCGCCCTTTATTGTATAAGCAACATATTTTGCACCCTTTACCTTGTAGTCATAACAAGTCTTGAAATAGCCATTATTTTCAAGGATTTGATCGCATACTTTATTATTAAAAAATTGATGTAAAAAAGTATCAGTTGCTAAGGTTAATGATGTAGCAAATATTAATATTAATAGCGTTTTTTTCATTTTGTTTTTCCTCTACACTAAGTTACTCAAGTATTTCCATTAGGATATTCTTGTTGTAACCTGTTTAAAATTTCATCACTTGACAAATTTGGATTAGATTGAATAATCTCAAGCATCACTTCATTATCTTCCTTTTCATTCCATATTTTGATATACGTACCATCCTTATAACCATTATCTTGACGGAACTTATTTAAGATATTCTTTCCCAAATATTTAATATATAGTTCATCAAAACTTAACCCGATCAAAGCGCATGTGTTAAAAAATTGAGACACAATCGCATTAATTTTAGGGCAATTTTTTGTTGCTTCGTTTAGCATCTCCTCAGCCATTTTGATTGTATTCTCATGTTTTTCATCATAACTATATTGCGAATAAGAAACAGCAATGACATGCTTATATAAATTATCAATACGCTTTTGATAATCAACTCTAAGCATTTCACTCAAAAGAAAGTGCCAGATATCAACAAGCTCTATCTTTGCATTTTCTATATTGGGCTCGGCATCAATATTTTTCCAATGTTTCCATGGGAAGGAGTCAATAAATTCCACTGCTTCCATATATATACAACGATGCCAGTTAATAATTTTACCATTTTTAGTAATACCTTTTTCCCAATCTAAGCCATTTGTTTCATCATTGAGTTTTTGCTGTAAATCCAGCATTCTTTGAAGTTTTTGTATATTTTCTATATGCATTCTCTTTTTCCTATAAATCATTAAGAGGAAGATTTTTCTCTCTTTCTTCACGAAACTTATTCATAAACTCATTTTCCGCAATAATTGCATCTATTGTCTCTCCTAATATTTTTGGAGTAATTTTACCATCTTCATCAAGCTCAAGTTTTATAGCTTTAATTTTTATTGCTTTATAAGATTCTTGTGAAATCTGGAACCTTTTTGAAACAACATCCTTGTTAGCCATTTTTTTTTGTTTTAAATCTTTATCTTCCATTTTTGCCCTTTTTGTATTATAAAATACATTTAAGTTAAATTCAGATACAATAATACAGTTTATTTAATTAAATGTCAATAGATAGGCTTTTTTTGCAATTTATTGAACTTAATATTTTAAATGATACATAAAATTATTTCTCTAGGATTGATTTTATGTTTTTTATCTGTAGTTATGCTAGTGTTAAACGCTTTTAGCAGTGGTACATAATATACATTATGTACCATTCAATATAATATATTTAAAATGCTAATTCAGAAATGGATATATATAGTATTTTTTCATATATTAAAAATTCAATATATGCAACAAGGAAAGGATAATTACAAAAATGACAAAAAAAGCTCAAATTACACTACTACATAAAACATTCAATGAAATTGTTAGTTTCTGCAAAGACTATGATGTTTCGGCATTAAATAAAGAAAAAGAAGAAATTGTCAAATTAATTGAAGAAATTAAAACTTATGCCACTACAGACACAAAATATCTGCAAAATGTAAAAAAAGTTGCAATAGAAACAAAAAAGTCTATATCTTTAAAAATAGATGAACTTGAAAAAAAAGAGTTCTATAGTGACAAGTTCAGCTATGCAAGTTGATATTACAAAAGTTGGTAAAGTTATTCAAGATTTCTCCAATAAATGTATCGAAATAAAAAGCAAGGAGGGTTTTTCAATGTGGAAGCAGAACTATAAAAGCAAAGAAGTATTCAATAGGGCTTTTAGAAAAATAGATAAAAAGTTTTCAGAAGAACTAAAAAGAAGGGAGAAGGAGCAATGAGCACTTCAACACAAAAAAACTATATGGATTTAATGGATGAGTTCTTTTTTGAGACGAGCAAGCTCAAAAGCAATGCAACAAATCAAGAAGTTGTGGAGCTGCTACAAGAGAATAAATTGCTCATCAATGAGATTGCAGCTCTTGCAAAGGCTACCGAGCTTTTTTGGCTCTCTAAGCATAAATACGAAGAGTTTAAAAAAGAGATGTTTGAGAACAGAGAAAAAGGTATGGAGAGGATCGTATTCGCATATCAACAGTTACTAAAAAGAATAACACGGTCTCTAAGTAATATACACATGAGGGGTGCTATTGTAATAGCTATGCCATTATTGGCAGATGCCCTATCTTAAGAAGAGGGGGAATAGATGAGAAATATAGATCCAAGATTAGAAGCAAGACTCAAAAAACTTTATGTTCTTGCAAAGCAGGGAGTAGGTGGTGAAGCTATTAATGCTCAAAAGCTCTTAGAGGATCTGCTTGAAAAGCACGATATGACTTTAGATATGCTCATCGATACCGAAACCAAAAAATACTTTTTTAACTATAAAACCGAATTTGAGAAAGATATACTTTTTAGAATTGTATCAAATATCAAAGAGGAGTCGAATTTTTCATATCTTCAAAGAAAAGGACGAAGAAAAATCGGCTTTGAATTGACGGCTTATGAGTACATCGAAGTAGAGATACAACGAGAAGCTTACACGGAGAGCTGGAGAAAGTATCTTGAGCAGGCTCAAAGTGCTTTTATAGTTGCAAATCGACTTACATATTACAGTTCTGGAGAGAGAAAGCCAAAAGATGATAAACCACTCACTCCAGAGGAGCAAGCAGAGATACAAAGAATACTCCAGATGAGTGTCGGAGTACCTGATCCTAAATTTAAAAGAAATCTACTTAAATGAAGGAGTTGAAATTGTATATCAGAAGCGCTAAAGAAAAAGAAACCGTTTCTTTAGTGGGCTTTGGAAGCTTTGCGTCTGATGCAATAGCCAAAGAACTAGTGGCTTAATTGCCACACACAGAAACTACTGACAAGGAGTAATAAATGGTAGCGGTATATTATGATGTTGAAAATCTAATGGAATGTAAAAATTACGAATTAGCAATATCTAAAGTTAAAGAAATAGTAGCAAATTTGGAAGCTATTCAATTCGCTTATGCGGAGTGGGGGAGATTCGACAATGCTTCAAGAGAGCTATTTGTGTCTAATGGTATAGGTATGAAGCAAGTAGTCAATGGAGTAGGGTATTATGCAAATATTAAAAATATTTCTGATATTGCAATTACTGTTGATGTCATAGAAATTCTTTTTAAAAATGCAAAAATAGACCATTTTATTTTAGTCAGTGGTGATGGGGGCTTTATACCTTTGGTTATGAAACTTAGAGAATATGGAAAAAGAGTAAGTATTGTTGCATTAAATAAAAATATGAGTAAAAACATTATCAGCTATGTTAATGACTATTTTATTATTGATAAAGAAGATGAATTAGCACCTAGTGAACAAGAAGCACAACCCACAACAAATGAGTATGAGCATTATCAAAAAACTATATGGGCTATCATGTGCAGTAGCAAAAACGGGCATGAAGCAGTAACAAATATTTTTAAAAGCAAAGAAATTAAAACACGTATCCAAGAGCATGGGTTATCCATAGCCTATCTTAAAAAGACCTACTATAAAACATGCTATGGCAATCCAAAGCAAAGAGAATTATCACAAGACTTCAAAAAATTTCTTGATCGGAAAATCAAACTTTCATATAGCAAAAAAGATGGGATTATTTTTCCTAAAAGTCAAACAAACGAGGAAGTTGAGGAAGAGGCGCAAGAGGGTATAGCTCTTACAGACAAGGAGGTTAGAGAGATTTGCAAGGAGTATGGATTAGCTTTTTCGACTTACTCCATATCAGCTGGTTTGTTTTTAGAGGTTATTTTGAACAAGGAGGAGTGTTTATATAAATCAATAGCAGAGATTATGGATTTTCTTGCGCAGGACAGAAAACGGAAAACAATATATATCGAAGGAGTGGCAAGAACCATATCGCTTCTGAGTGAAAAAGACAAGGATGTTATATCTCTTCAAAATTACCAATCAATATTGTCAGCTACTTTATCAACTTTTATTAACGCCGTTTCAAAAGGCGAGAAGAGGGGGATAAATAAATATTCTATTGCCAGTATGTTAAAATGGGAGATACAATGACTAATACAACCTTTTGCCAACAGATCGAAACTTATGCTAAGTCATTACAAACAAAGCTAAAGATAGAAAAGAAGTCAAAGAACACAATTTCTTCTTATATGCAAACATACAAGAGCTTTATAGAGTTCTGTAAACAGCACTACAAAGAGCTAAGTTTTCAGAACCTCAGAGAAGATGATATATACGCTTTTATAGAGTACAAGTCTGCCACGATGAACAAACAGGGCGATATTGCTACGAGTACAGCCAACGGCATCATCTCGCATTTAAAAAGACTATTTAAACATATCGAGAGAAATGCAACAGATGAGGCATATAATTTTGATAAGGTATTTGAAGACATAAAACTAAAGCAACCAAAAAGAGTGCCAAAAGGGATAGATGGAAAAGAAGTCAAGAAAATATTGACATATCTTGAGAGTCTAAAACAAAAAGAAATATTCACGAACTTTAGAAACATTATGCTTTTTAAATTAATGCTCTTTGGAGGATTAAGGGCAAGCGAAGCGGTATCTATTAAGTTATCTGATATAAATTTAACGGAAGAGGGTGATTTGTACAAAATTACCTTTAAAGGTAAAGGAGATAAAAGCAGATTCACATATATTGATGTTGATGCGATAGAAGATGAAATAAATATGTTCGTAAACGTTTTCAAGTTATCAAAAGATGAGTTTATCTCAAAAACATCTACCGGCAAGCATATGGATAGAATACAGCTTAGTAAGATGGTAAATTCTGTTTATAAGAGAGCAGATGTTGATATATCTGGCGTTCATATATTAAGGCACACAGCAGCAAAAAAACTAAAAACACAAGTGCCTCTTGAGGTGCTAAAAAATTTGTTGGGGCATAGTTCAATTGAGACAACTTCTATCTACATCAATCCAACGGAAGATATGGTTAAGAAACAAATGTCGGGAGTTAAGCTATACGGTTTATGAGGATTTTGGTGTTTTTTGATTTGCCAACGAGGACAAAGAAGAATAGAAAAGATGCAGCAAAATTCCGCTCTTTTCTGATAAAAAATGGTTTTGATATGCTTCAATTTTCGGTGTATATGAGAGTTTGTAAAGGAAGGGCGTGTGTTGATACTTTTAAACGAAGAGTCAAAGAAAACACGCCAAAAAAAGGGAATGTAAGAATTCTGCCAGTTCCAAACAGCTTTTACGAAAAAATGGATATTATAATTGGGAAACAAACGGAAATTAAAAAAATAGGAAAACGAGGAATTTTAGATTTATAGAATCGGTTTTGAGGAGATAACCCTTGGATTAGTGCTCCGCTGAGACCGAAAACTCATTGTCGTATTTGACCTGCCACAGTTAGATACCTGAAATCATAGCAAAAGAAAAAGAAAAAAGCAAGAGTTTTGCGAAAAAATATCTAAGTGTGGCAGGTCAATACAGTGTTGAAACCTTTATTATTTATCATGATGCGATTATACCGTATCTAAGTGTGGCAGGTCAATGCAGCAACTGAGGAGTATTCCTTTTACACAATATATTATACCGTATCTAAGTGTGGCAGGTCAATACAGTTATCACTTTGACAGAATACCGATCCTATCCATTATACCGTATCTAAGTGTGGCAGGTCAATACAGTAAACATGTCAATAAAGGGCAATTTATTTTTTATTATACCGTATCTAAGTGTGGCAGGTCAATACAGTTGATGGTTATGATGAGTGTGTGGTTGTTTGATTATACCGTATCTAAGTGTGGCAGGTCAATACAGTTCGCTAGCTAGTTTATTTCTTTGACTTTTAATTATACCGTATCTAAGTGTGGCAGGTCAATACAGTAGCCAAATTTCAGCTATAAATCGCCCAAAATGGGCTGTTTCAGCATATTTTCACCGCTTAAAAAACTTTTCCTAAGTGAATCAACGCAAATGCCGATGGCATCGGAGGTTGTGTGGGTTTTTGAATCTATTGAAATTTTTGATTGTAAAATGGCAAGTAGCTCTAGTTTTTCTTTTTTGTAGATGGTGGGTTGGTCTGGTTTTGTATGAAATATATTTTGCACTATTATATCCACCAAAGGGCGGAATGGCTCAATTATATCATCTGCGAGATTGCCAGAGTTGAGATTGCTTGAGTGCCAAATACCAACCACTGGCAGAAGTCCACTTGCAGCAATATAGCGGAGAATCGCGGCTCTTAGTATCGCGTAGCCGTAGTTGAGAGCATCGTTTCTCGCATCTATTTCGGTATTGCTTTTGCGAATCAGATTTGGAAAAAGTGTCTTGAAGTAGAGGGAAGCAGCATATCCTTCGAGCGCTACTGTGTCGCCATGATAGATTCTGTTTGCAATTTCTATGAGCTCTTGGGATTCTTTTTTGTGATTGTATGTAGCCAATACAAAAGACTGATTAAATATTTTTTGATGTAATATGGCTTGCCAAAGTTCATCTTTTTTCTTTTGTGAAAATTGAAGCTGCGCTTTTGCAAATTGACCATGCCGAATATTTGTACCAATGGGGTTGATGATTCCTGACGGCTGATAGTAGTTGTCGCACACTACTACAGCTATATTTTGAGATGCCAACCTACCAAGCAGTGCGGAGGTTATAGATATTTGTTGATTTTCGATAACAACTATATCTATATCAATAAGAGGAAGCAAAATTGGTTCTTTGGATTCTTTTTTGACTACGAGACTATTATTCGCCAAGCTAACTCTGCTTGGTTCAGAAAGAAGGAGAACCCGCCAACCCAAACTATTTTCTTTTTTGCTTGAGTGTTGGCATACGAGGTTCTGACTTTACAGGATAGTAAAAGCCAAGTGGATCAACTGTGTATTTTACAATCTCGGCCGTACCACCACCAATAGTAAGCGGCGTGTCCGCTATGATATCAAGAGCCAATGTTGCTCTGTTGAAACTTGTATAATATCCTATTCTCATGTTTCCTTTTTGCATTATCCCTATCAGATCATTTCGATACAGGGTAAACTTAAATTCCTCGCCGCTAACAACGTCGGTATTGCCTCTTGAATCAATCAAAGCTACATCAGAAAGAGGCTTTTTTGTGTCAGCTATATATATTGGAATAAAGGCATTTTTCTTTCCGTTTTTGAATACATCTAATCTGAATATAGACTTGTGTGCAGCTAATGCTGTTCCATCTCTAACAACAACACCTTTTGCATTTTCTCCAAAACCTTTAATCGAAGAAACTCCCGCATCGTGCGCAGGACCAGTCGTACTCTTTCTTGGAGTTTTTGCTATAAGTAGCCTTTTTCTAAGCACCCCGTTTCGATCATATTCGCTTCTATCGTATTGAAGCAGCTTTATAGCATCTGTTTTAAATTCAGGATAAGGCTTGTCAAAACGCTTTTTTTCTTTTTCCCAACTAACCGCTTCTTCTCCTTTGTCTCTTTTTGATTGAAGCCACTCTTTAGTCCATTTTGTCTCTTTCCATTTAAAATGTTGAGTTAAATTTTTAATCATATGCTCAGTGCTAAATGCAACAAGAATAGCGTTTAAGACACTTATCCTATCGGCATGTTCTTGATATGTCTCAAATCCAATCCATTGTCTGCGTAATTCTGCCGTAAGCCAAGCATTTCGAGTAAATACTTGTATTTTGCCACCCAGTGGAGATTTTGGCATATCAAGATAATCTTCAAAAAGCTGTTTAATGACTCTTGCTGCATATTGTCTTGATTTTTCAAGTCGTTTTGAAGCCGCATCTGCTGCACTTTGATCATTAAAATTTTCTTTTAATAGGCGATTGACTTTCCCCCTGCCAAGTTTTGCAAAAAACATAGGCGAGGAGACAAGTGATTTAAACGATTCCCACTTGTCGCTGTTATCACCAAGCCACTCAAAAGGAGTTTTATCCTCTTTGTCAATTTTTTGTTCCGCAAAGGTTAATACCTTGTTGCCGAATGTTTCATCAAAACTGCGACTTCTAGGAAGTATGTAATCAACTGCTGCATAGCCATCTTCATAGAGACGCTCAATTTCAAACTTTTTACCTGTATATAAATCCATTTCGTTTTGTTGAGTGAAGAGCATCATCTTCTCAATATTTCTTCGATTTTCATGATTGATCTTTTCTCCAAACAGCTCTTTTATTTTGGTTTTAGCTATGTTCTTTTGTGCTTCACGCTCCCTTTGTGCAGCGTCAATCATCTTTTTTTCTGCATTGGTGTTCATATCGGAACCAAGCTCTATATGTACTTTATGAAATGAGCCGTGAAAACGAATAACTTCATTCACGATGGTACGAAGCTTTGCAACAACGCGTAAGACTATTGGGTTATTAACTTCAATATTTGTATTAATTAAGGCAGGTAAAAAATGACTTTTATCAAATGTCGTCACCCCTAGTTCGAGAACTGATTGGTCATAACGCATGCCCTCTCTCATTTTTGGCAAAACAACATCAAGTGCCTTATGAGAAAGATTTATTGTCTCTTTGAAAATTTTAGGGTCTGCCTTCTCAATAAGCTTTTCGATAATGCTTTCTTTTAAACCTAACTTTTGCAAGCGAGTTTTGATGCTATTTTCTCCACGCTCCACCGTAAGGACAAATGCCACATCATTATAAACACCCTCAATAGCCTTAAAGTCATCCATAAGAGCATTCTTGAGAGTGTGATATGCTTTCATCTCAACAAGAGCTTTTTTCTCATATTTATAATCTAAAACTATCTCGTCCTCAGGTTCTTCATTGAACAGTCCTGTTTTTGCTATAGCAGCTTTTTTTGAAGCTTTTTTAGTCTTTGTGTCATATTTAACGCCTTTAAAAATCCATTCATCGCCGAGAGATAGTCGTTTTCTAATGTCAGAATGAGAGATTGAAGCTTTTTCTTTTGCCATCGTCATTAGCTCATCCAATGGCATTAGCTCTGTTATTTTTTTTTCAATACCTGTTCCAGACATCTCAAGTACACAATTTATAAAACGAGTAAGAGCAACAAACTCTTCGGCATCCAAAGAAGCTTTGACTGCTCTTGTCTCATTGGGAAAAAATGTACATTTGCCAAGCAGTCTTTCCGTGCTTTGCGGATCAGGCATAAAAAACGCTAAATCTTTAAATTCTTTTTTAAGTTCATTTGTTGTTATTTTACTCCCAAGTGATTGCTGTGTTGTAAAAATTACATCAATTTCTTGTTTGAGTAGCCAACGAGGAGTAGAACGATCATAGGTTGCTTCTTTGGAAGTCTTCCCTTTTTTATCAACAACAGCTATGTGTGTATTTCTTTTTCTGTCCAGTTTGGCTAAATATTCCCCAACTGTTTTGCTACTAGATTCCTCGATGGCACTAACCAATGCTCTTCCAGCTTCTTTAATTTTTCCACTCTCTCCATCATGCATGTCTATTTCTTCTGCACGCGTGAATTGATATCCTCTTTTGCCGCCGATATGATATAGTATTCTTGCAAGTTCTTCACCATCTAACAGTTCACCAAGGGCCTTGGCTCTAAGATGCCAAGGAGAGATGTTTTGAGAGATAAATACCTCAAAATCAATGTCTTTGTTAAGTAAATCATATTCAACAAAAAGGGAACGCATAGCAGCTTTGCGTTTGCGTTTTTTCTTAATTGTTCGACGTGCAAGTCTTGCGTCTCTGCGTGGTTTGTTTGGGGATTCGCCGGTCTTTGGAATCTCCCCCGCATTAAAATCAAAACCACCGCAGTCAACAATTAGATTTTCACTTGTATCTTTTGGATTATGCTCTATTAAAGCCCATCCAATTCTTTTTTTTGTGATGTCTAATCCTAAGATTCTTTCTGTCATACTTTTGTCTCCATAGTTTTTTTACATTAGTGTAATAACTTAGAAGATGTCACTTATAAAACAACCCGCTTGCCATCACGTCAGCATCATATTTATAATCTTTATAAACACCACCGACATATACATAGTAACTATCTACTCCAGTTATACCACTAATATATTCAATTTTAGTTTCTTTGGTTGCAGGATTGTAGATTTTTACCTCTGATTTATATCCTGAAAGTTCTGAAGCTTTCTTGCTCCCACTACCACTCAAGACATCTATCATTACCCCAACGGTCGCAAGAGCTATTCCTGCTTTTGCATTTCCAGTTTGAGACATTGTTGCACCAGTTTGTATACCATGCGAACTAAGATTTCCTGTTTTTCTTTCATTTTTTGTGATATTGTTTTCGACAACTTCTTCATCTGTTGCCACAAGGTTTTCTTCGGTAAGAAGTGTTTTTATATGCTCTGGTACATATTTGTATTTATATTTTTGTTCAAAAACATTAAAATAGTTTTTAATGTTTTTTGCATCATAATATTTTTGTAGCTTCTTTAAAGACTCCTCGTCTTCTTTTTCTATCTGCTCAGGTGTAATATTTAGCTCATATTTGTCGTTACTAATAATAAAAGCATTGTAATAAACCCTATCTTTTAAAGGTATATTCCTGTGACTTTTTTTCAACCACTTTTCTGCGTATCCACAATAAAGAACCGATGTATAAACATGATAGTCTGCTTCTTCTTTATTCTTTGTAATCTCCCATCCATGTTCCGTTAAAACATCAGTAAGCTCAGGAAGTGAATCACACTGCATAATGTTTTGAGCAACCTCCGTATCAAAACCATACAGTAGTGAATTTAGAGGTGTAACATTTTGCGTATCTTTTGCGGTTGTTGATTCCAAATATATTTTCCCGGTTTTTTTCGGAAAAGGGATTCCTTTTATAGAATGGTAAGAATATGCAACTGAATCAACAACTCCGTTTGTAACTGAACAACCACTAAAAAACAACGCACCAATTGCCAACAATAACAAAGTAACTTTTTTCATGAACATATTTTTTCCTTTTTTTGTTTGACTGTATTATTTCATTTTATATCAAAACTGTCAATACTTTTTCACTGTTTTCTATTTTTTGAAACCGCCATCATTTTATAAAAAGAATTTTCGGGACAAATTTCACTTGCAAGGTCATATTGCCTTATTGCTTCTTCTCTTGATTTGTGAACTCCCATATAGCCATTACTATAAAATTCTGCCATCATATATGTACTATAACAAGCCTTATTTGTTTTTACTCCATTTTGTAAAACATTGATTACTGTGCTTTTATACTCTTCATAAGAGAGAGAGGTGTCTTTTTTAAGAAGATCAACTAAATACCAATTAGGTTTTTTAGATTTATAATTAGTTCTTTTCAACAGAAAATCTAAAAGTTTGTCGGATGCAATAGCATTTCCGTTTGCCGATGAAATACTCAATAATTCAATTGCTTTTTTATAGTCAGGCTTTTTGACATCAATAGTTTTTATGGCAACGCTTGATTTGTCTGTATCTTCGCTTGCGCATTTATCATAAGGACAATTAGCTAGTTCTATTTTTAAAATTTCCGCACCTTTTTCTCCCTCAAGGTACATAATTCCCTCGAGTAGATTTGTATCGTTTTTCCATCTTGTAAAGTCTGATTCTTTCTGCTCCTGAGCATACGCTGCTTGTGAGCACAATGCAATTAAAAAAATAATAGCAAGTACCTGAATGTTATTTGTTTTAAAGTTAAGCATTTTTGATATAACTCCTCTTGATTTGTTTTCTTGATATATTGCTGTCACTATATGGAGAAGCAAAGAAGCAATGAATATCCAGTAGCCATACTGGTGTATTTTCTTCAATAAGCCAAAAATCTCTTCTTCTAGTGGATAATAGAGCCTAAGAAACATCATTGTGCCTGTTACCGTTAAAATAATCCCGCTTGTGAAAAAAATAGCTCGTGTGAAATATCTTCCAAATTGTTTTTTGTAAATAGAGATTATTGCCCATAAAAAAATAAGGGATCCAAAGGCAGCTCCAAAATAAAAGTGAACATCCCATGTATCTCGTCTTGCGATTCTTGCGATAAAGAACTGATCAGCGGGAGCGATATCTATATTTAATAACGGCAAGGATTTCTGAAAGCTATCCATAATTGCTTCTTTGCTAAAAAAGAATTCTGCGGCTAATGCAGTTGCTGCCAATCCCAAAAAAGATAAAAATAGAGACCAATGAATTATTTTTTCAGTTGTGGAAATTTTTTTATGCATTTGCTGCTACTCCGTATATTAGATTTGGGTACATCATAGGGTAGGGCAAAGGAACGAGATACACTCTGTCTTTATAGTCTATTGTGATATTGGCTATATAGTTGTTATTCTCCTTTTCTTCGCCCTCTGTGTCATTAAGAATATTACCAACTTCGACAAAAGAATGGCTAGAGAGGCTTCCTTGTAACTCCTCGTTTGACTTTAATCTCATAGGAGTGTTATTTTTGAAGAACTGCTTGAATGTGTATAAGATATTATCATTGTTGTCATAGAGCCTTACTGTTGCTTCGCCTTCTCTCGGCAAAATCAATCCCGCCTGAACAACAGAATTGTCAAATAGATGATAGTAATTATATAAACTACCATTAATATCTTCTCTTTGTACCATAGGGATTTCGTCTTCTGCAAACCATAGCGGATAATTCGGAACAGAATTGTATTCCGGCATTAGAGCAGGGAGAAATAGCTGATTGTTAAAATACAAACTTTCGCTTTTGTAGTGGGTGCGAATACGTTTTGAAGAATGAGCTTCTTCACGCTCATTCGCAAGCATTACAAGATAGATTTCGTTGTCCGTTATGTTGTAATGTTTTTTAAAATCTATAAAGCCGGGAATATGGATTGAATTGTAAAATCTTCCAGAGTACTGGAACTTATTACTTGGATTGTGCATCTGAAAAATATCTTTAATTTGAACATCTTGCGGGGTTGCCTTAATGACTATCAGATCATCATCAAGATCGCCATGCATTTTTAATTTAAAATTATTCTGTTTTAAATTACTGCCAAAAAGTACCGATGTGCAAACAAATGATAAAAATAATCTTCTATTCAAAATATATAACCTTATATATTAATTAATGTATTATACAACAATCACAAGCACCAAGCAAACCCCTTCTATCAATCCATATCTATTTTCTCAAAGTTCTTTTTGTCTGCAAACATTTTACAATGATTTCTATAGCTCATCATTTTTTTAAAAATATCATCACCCTCTATGCTTTTGAACCTATTCTCATCTTTTGCAATATTTTCAATGCATTTAATCATATTTTCACACCTATTATCAAAAGCATAGAACAAGTTAAGCCACTCTTTTACTTTTGGGCAGTCTGTGTTTGCAATTTGACCAAAACTTTTTCTTGGATTCATTCTCGAAAGCTCTACCTTTCTATAATAAAACGAGCTATAAACACTGCTTATGCGAACGAGGGCAGAAGAATATTCACCCTTTTGTATGCTTCTGCCTATCTCTCTTAAATTTTTTTCCATCTTCTTTAATCTCCAACTCTTGGTCCCCATGGATCATCACCAACAGGCATCGAGTCTATAGCCATATCTGTTAATGACTGTGCATCAAAGCCTTTTGTAGTTTGTTTCATTATCGCTAAATTCAACTCTTCCCATTTGTCAGCAGGAAAACATTTGTCTTTAGCAGGTTCTTCGTTATTGAGACATTTTCTAAAAGAGATGTTTTTTAGATCTCCTAACTCTATATCAGAGCATACGTTTCTTCGCCACCCCCTTGGAATTTGAGCCTTTGTTCCTTCGACAAATATTCTAGTCATTTCTTGATCGTAGCAACAGTAATAATGCTTATCTCTCATACATGAACCCCAAAACCACTTAGCAGCACACTCCGAATCAGTATAGTGGCATTGATTAAAAGCGAGTGCTTTTTGTGTTTTATATTGTTGTATTCCCCATTTCATTGCTATATCTTCGTCGTGACAAGCATCTCCATCTGAAATGGCTGTAAATATTTTTAACGCAATACTTGCCATTAAATTGTATGGTGGTGGTAAATATGTTAACGCTTGATTTAGTACAGCAGTTGCCATGGCTTCCACATTTATGCCGCTGTTATCGTTTGCAATTTGGCTGTTAACATTGATTGCTAAGGCGATACGACCGTTACCGCAGATTACTTGCCCTGCTTGTTGATACCCAAGTGATGTAATTGCTATATAATTTCCGATATCTCCATTATGACTTATTTGAATATAGGTCGCTCTAACAAAAGCTTCGCTGGTTGCGTTCATTAAATATGCAAGTTGATTATCAGACATTGTTATTATATTTTTCCAAGGCTCCCTTAGCTCCGTAGACATTGCTCCATCACTATCTATTGCGTGCCCCATCATATTTGGAAAACTAAGACCTACCGCCGCCATACATTGCGCATAATTCACTGCTGCAATAGATGCATCTGTGGCACCAAGTTGAGCTTGCATATATTCATCTGCGATTTGAAAATCATCTTCAGTCGGTTTACTAAAAGCAGCCATAGCAACAGCAGCGATATCCATTGTTGCACTTCCGTATGTTACAGCGGTTGTATAACTAGTTGCACCGATAAGTTCTGTATCGAGAAAATTTTGAATATTTGCCCATTCGCTATTTAATACTGTTTCAGTTGCGTTATATGCTACGGTCGCAGCCTGCCCAACCTCTGTCGCTGTATCAACAGCTTCGGCACTATCGCTTACGAGTTGTCCGGCAGATTGAGAAGAAAACCCTACTGCATCCGTTGCGTTTGAAACCGCATCGCCGACACCAGAAACAGCGTTGCTTACCGCATTAGAAGCCGATGTAGCGGCTCCAGAAATGCTAGCTGCTGCTGCATCAAAATTTGATAATACAGTATTTGTAGCATTAGCTGCCATGTCTGTTGCCGCTTGACCATAAGCCCCAGACAACGCCCCTGTATAAGCCATACTAGCAAAGGAAAGCAGTGTCATCGGATCTGACAAGAACGAACTATCGAACTGAATCCCATCTTCACACATACCATCCCAGCCACTCCAGATGTGCTGAAATTGCTCCATTCCTGCAACCGCCGCCATTGCCTCCTCATGACCATTAAACTCTTTACTCTCCCATCCAATTTGACTCAAATCAAATGTTGTATCGTCATCTATTATTTGTATCTCATATGCCAAACATCCTCCAAAGAGAGTCTCTGTGCTTTTGCAATCCCAAGAGATGTTATATCTAGTAAAAACTGTTTTACCAGTCCAATCAGAAACAGGATTTGATTTATCAAAAGAGACGGGCGTACAATCTGGATTGTCCGTCCATGGAATACAGTTTTTTTGTAAGTAACATTTCGTGTTACAGGTACTTTGATTTGAAAAAACATTAAGATCTACATCTCCTCCTAAATCAGTGTTTGCTTCGTACAAAGGGCATGTAAAGCCTCCCACAGCACTGTTTGTGCAAACTTCAGTTGTACGGCATGCACTTTTGCAGGATGTTATATCTGCATATTTTGTTAAAACCGTATCATCATTAACATCAACCTCTTCTTGCATAAGCCAATCTTGAAATGCCTGATCGGTTGAACATATGTATTGTGCGTTTAAGTTCAATGTCAATGTTAAAAATATTAATAACTTTATGGCTGTTTTCATCAATTTTCCCCTTGTTAGTATGGTGCGGAAATAACAGGCTCTTCATAACAAAAATACTCTCTATTCTCATAGAGTTTTAATTTTGAAATAAACACACGGTTTGGATATCCAAGCGGATAGACAAGAGGAATGACTGTATAAGTACTGGTAAGCATGTCTTTTATAATAACTCTTTTAATTGCTTTTGATTTTGAGTAAGTGCCACTTGCCTGCGCTTGGCAATATTCTCCGGTTTTAGAACCTTTATTCCCATAAACACCTCCACCATAATCAACAAAGTTATCTTGAAGGCATAAAGAGTCTTCGTTGTTTGCGTTTAATTCTGGTGCAGTTTCAAATTGATCGGCTAAAAACAATTGCTTAAAACTAATACTGTTTGTTAATAAATCAAAATCGCTACCTGCAATATCTTGTTGTGCAACCAACTCTCCATCATTGTTATAAAAATAAAGCTTGTAATAGCCCACGTATGGAAACATTATCGCTAGAGAACCGAGGGTATTGTCCCATAGTTTCAAGTATGTTTCGCTATATTTTGGATAATATGGGAAGTCTTCTTTGTAGACGGATGGGGTTGCCTCTATATTATCAATAACAACTTTGGAAGAGATATAATGATTTCTCGCACTAAAAGAACCTTCAAATCCATTTAACCCACTATCTTCGAATTCGCTTGCCTGCTGAACCGAAACTATATCTCCTTCGTTAATAGTTACTTGTTGGTTAAAGCTATAATGCCCACTATTTGGTATACACTGTACAACCCCTCCCATTTCAGCAAAATTCAATTTACTCCCTTGATTTGCGTTGTGCTGTTGATTGCAATAGACAACGCTATGAGTGTCATCCGCATGATGTACAGTTAGATAAATATCATCATCAAGATAACCAGATCCTTTTGCCATAATATATGTTACATCTTCTCTACTTTCCTCTATCGTGTTTGACCTAACACAATCTTCTCTTGTGGCATAGACATCAACGGCACCGGATAGAACATTTGCATCATGAACTGTATAATGCAAGTCATAAGATTGGTCGATTATATCTGTTGTCGTGTTTGTAATCGTTGCTCCTTGCTCGGTACAAACATTTCTAGTTTGTCTGAAACTATCAACCCTGCATGTGACTTCAAATGCTTGCCCGTTGTTTGATGCTTCCACTGGGCATGTACCAACAAAACCGACAATGTTGCCGGTAGTAATATCTCTAACGGGCTGATTCTCATCACAATACTTCATAATGCTATCATCCAGTGGAGTGCTTGGATCATCAGGTTTACATTCATAAGGATGCATAGCAACTGTAACTTCATCGATACAATTAGCAAAATTAGTAAAGCTTCCTCCGGGACAAACAAACTGTTCTGTGACTAAATCAACCTTGCTCTCGTATGTTTGTGGTGTTGCTGAAGATATTTCTACGTTATAAAGCGATTCAACTTCATATCCAATTGACCTGCCGCTTCGTTCACAATTTTCTTCAACCCAAGTTCCGCAGTTGTTTTTTTTGCATTGTGCTTGAATAGGATTATTAAAGCACTCGTCGCTGATTGTTTTGTCATAATATGTTGTGCAGGTTACTTTTCCGCTAGGGAGTTGAGCTGAAGACTGCCAAGCATTACAAACAGATACGTTTTTCGGAGGTCTAGGTCTTTGCATAGTGGCAATAAAAGCTCTAAAATCATCTCCTTGAACACCCGTATCTTTCTCGATAGCATATTCTCTTTCAACTCTCCACCAAGGCAGACATACTGATATATTGTTCTCTTGTCCTGTGACATCAGGAGTAAAGACTTTGCAATCTTCCCCCGTGGGATCAATAGATCCATATCCTACAAATATCTTTTTCCCTTCCAAGGCAGACATGTCTTTGTTTTTATAAATATCGATTGAAATTTCATTAGGAAGATTCTCTTTAAACTCATAATATTGCAATGCTGTCGGCTCTGCCGTATTTGATGTAACTTTGGAGTTTAAAAAATACGCAGAATCTCTTTCAACTGACTCTACACCATCATTAGCACTTAGCGCAAAGGTAAAAATAAATAATAAATTAAAAATTATATTTTTTTTCATTTCATAAATCCTATGGGGAGATAGTTGATTATTTTTGTATTACATCTTAACTCACATATCAAAAGAATAAATGAAAGTAAAATAAAAGATGAAGGGGAAAACACCCCTTTAAAAAACATTTTTATATCTTGAGAAGAGAGTGTGCTTGCCCAAATTAACTGTAGAGCAATGTATATTAAGAGCCAGTTGCTTAGTGAAAAAAAACTAGAATAATCCGCACTAAAATATATATTTCCATTTTCAAAGCCCAATGATATATATCCATAATGTGAGAGAATATAATATAAAGCCACAATCCAAACCAGAGGTGCTGCTGATATAAAAACGAGAGCTATATCAAATTTTGGAATTGATAGAACATGCCCGTAAACAACCTGATCCTTTTTAATTTTCGGAATTATGGTAAATCCTGAAACGGTTTTGTGAATTTTATTACCGTTTTCATCTTCATCCTCGATGATTGCTTTTGTCGGAGTATGCGAAAAGGTTAATTTTGCAACTATCCAATGCGCTGCTTCATGTAAGAAAGTCCCCGGCAAATAAAAAAGGAATTGTGTAAAAACACTAATATAAAGATAAACTCTACTCAACATCGCATGCCCCATCTCTATTTTCAACATATCCATCAGGACATTGAAGCTGAAGGCATGTGACTTCTCCACCGCCTATATCTTTTTGAGTTGCTTCTGGAGGGCATACATCTTGATAGCAGTTACCATTTTCTTCATAAACTCCAAAAGATGTAGGACACCTAGACTCTCCTCCACACCTTCCAAGTTTTTCAAAAACAGCGGCATCACAGATAGTGTCATTACAAATCTGAGATAAATCCACTCCAATCAGAGGAGAATTATCAAAATCTACCCCACCTGGTTGCGCCACTCCATTTGTGCATTGTGCAATTCCGCACTCTTGATTTGCATCACACAAATATGGACTGCATTGCCATTGATTGTCAACCCAAGCAGGCTCTCTTACATCAGAATTACATGTATATTTAAGTGCTTTACAGTTATCATCTGGCGGTGTTTCGCCGTTACAAGGATCATCTAAAGTAGATGTATTATCAAGTGTAAGATTTGGATCTGTTTTTAAGCAGTCTCCGCCATCGTCAATAACCGTTCCTGTAGAGCATAGATAGTTGTAGTATGTGTAACTTACTGTCTTTTTACAGTTCGTGCCGTTATCGGTGTAGCCTGTGGGGCAGGTTGTACATGTAGTTCCTGAGAGAGTTCCGCCACTAGGGCATAAGTAAGTAGATGCTCCTTGATTTTTAATTACTTTTCCCTGAGTAGTGGAACTCCAGCTACCGTTTCTGTTGCTGGTACTCCAATATGCAATTTTCGTAATCACATTATCACTTTTTATTACGGGCGGGATGTCACTCCAAGTTCCATCAGAATTCTTAATTTGGAATTGTCTGTCCGATAACATTCTTTTATATGTATATGTGTATTGCGTCACATAGCATCTACAACTTCTGCTATATACTTTTTTAGAAGTTCGACCTGCTTTCCACACACTCCCTATGTACCAATCTCCAATTTCATCATCCATGCCGTCTTCACTATAAACAATGTGCCGCAATAGGAGCGTATATGTGGGAGGAGGAGTATATTCTGTTGCTACATAACTTACCTTCGCCGTATAATCAACAACAGTTCCCGTCTTCGCCACACTATACGCATCACTATAATCCCAATAGGTGTCAGCAGGGGCTAGGGCTTCGGGGCAATATATATTACTGTAAGAATCTGATTTACATTGATGTATGATAGTGTCTCTTGGGTACACCGCCAATATCTTATCAATCTCTACCGTTATTTTTTTCACTTCTATCATAATCATAGGAATAGAGGATTCTATGGTAGTTGGATCTTTCGTTATATCAAACACTGTGGAGGTTGGATTATTCAACTGCTGAATTGTATATGAATGTATTATCGACACAAAAAATAAAAAAAGAAAGATTGATTTTTTTAACATTGCATATCCTTTTAGTACATAAAAATATAGATAAATCCGTTTTTACCTATATCAGCCGCTCTTGGTTTTATCCTGACTTTTAAACTATTATTATTAGCTGGTCCATATTGAAAAATTTCTATATCATTATTTGTTTCAACATTATCGCCCTTGATAAATTTATCATAACTGTGCCCGTTTACCATCTCATATATTTTAGCTCCATAGTTATTAACTTGATTGGTTTTTGGATTGCTATTATCTATTGCATTTATTTGATTAATTAAATCTGTGTATGTTAAGTTTGTTGGTGACAACATAGTATATATTTGAAATGAAGCCACACCTTCTCCGGTGCCATCAAACTCTCCTATATAATAATTTGTATTATACCCGCCAGCGGCAGACTCTTTTCTTCTAATAATTCCGGGTAGTGCATAATGCATTTCCCCTAATGAATCAAATATCTTGTACTCATACCAATATTTATCGGGGGCAAAAGCTTCTGTTGCAAAAGAAGGAGCAAGTCCGGATGCAGATAACTCTATCCACGTATTTCCGTTAAATGTCTCAAGATTAAATGTGGTTGCATTATTATAATTTAACACTGGATTAATTTTCCCATTCCCAATATCTGCCACAGATGCAGTAGCATAATCTTTTGCTCTCATAAAAGGTTTAAATGAATCAGTAATAGATGTTTTAATGTACCATACTTGATCTCTAACCATTTGATTCCCGGTAAAAGTGTAATAATATTTTTCAATATCGACTTTTACAACAGAATAGAGCTTGTAGTTATTTCCGTCATTATAAAAAAGCGCATTTGGTTTTAGCCTCCAAACCATTTCACGCCTAGATGTTGCCGTAATGTTTCCATATGCCGCACCGTTAGCAAGATTAATATAATATGCGAAGCGTGAAGGAGTTTCTTCTCCTAACCCAACAACACTAGATGAATATGTTCCAGAATGAAGCATATTTTCATAAGCACTATCTTTCCACTCTTCCCTTTTTTGTATTTCATAACTTAGATTTGTAGCAGAAGATATTCTCGGTCTGTCGGTATTTGGTACCAATGAACCATTGAGTACAGTTTGAAAAGGTGTGTTTTTTGCATCAAAAACAATCTCGTTCAAAACTCTTTCCTTAGTTAGTCTAGCATTTGTACAATCAACATCTGCGACTATTGCATTCATATCAGCAGATGTATACTCACCGTCACTCGTAATTCTTCCAATTCTTCCTTCTCTAAACTGTTCAAATATTGTTGCATCAAATGAACCGAACTCGACATTACATTTTTTTGGAATATTGCAAGTGCTTTTACATTTTTTTCGGTCTGAATAAGTTCCATCAGGATTGTCTCCTGCATAAACGCCCTCTGAGCATATCTCAAACCCATTAAACCCTGTAATTGTTCCGCTGGGGCATCTGTCGCCAAATTCTTCAGAGCCTCTAAGCATTGCTACATCTTGAAGTCCTGCACAAATATACTTGGAACCATCTTCGTAATCAATTAACACGCTTGTTAGCTTCATATTTGATGTTGTATTGTTATCAAGAGATTTAAAACTAAAAGTTAATTCATTAATAGCCTCTCCCACATATATTTGTTCTTTCCCTCTGAGTAATTCTATCCAGACATCTTTTACTAAAAAAATATTTTGATTTTTTATATTTATATATGAGATATCCATGTAAATTCTAGGACTCTCTATATCACTATTATCTATATTGCTGATTGAACTCACATTTAACTCAAAGTTTAGATATTTTATTTTCTTGGTGCTGTCTAATTGTGTGTATTGTTCAGTATGTGTAATACTAGAATCAAAATTAAAAATTTTGTCTTCAAAAACAACGCTATTTGCAGGATTGTTTTCAACTTCCAAACAGTCAACTTCTCTTTTGCAATTTTCACGACAAAGATTTAATGCCTCCTTACCAGACATTCCGTCCATATTCAATACTTCGCCATTAGCAACTTGCGCAACAGTAGAACCTCCATACACTAGGTTTGTCTCTTCACATCGATACCTAAACGGGAGGTCTCTTGCAGTAAAACATCTTAATGTGTTTTGATCAGGTGTTTGATTTGGTTGATATGTTGCATTAGATACCACGTTAGACTTGACTTGGGAGTTATAGTTGTCTGTATATCCAGAAGCTGCTTCGGATGCATTGGCATCAGAATTAAAAGATTCTACGGTAAGTTTTGACGTATCGGATGTCATGCCTCTTTTCAGGAATGGGCTATCATTCATAAATAGCATTGTGTTTCCGACCGCTCCATTTGTTGAACCCTTAAGCGTTTCATCCCAATTTTTAATGTTCCAATTAGACTCGTTTGGGTCCACTACGGATGTAGACGGAAGATTGTGTGTTACTCTTGTGCTAGATATATCGTTTGTTATGTTTTGGTCTGCGTATAAAATATTTATAAAAACAAATAAATAGGTTAAAAAAGTTTTTTGCCACATCTACTACTCCCGTCCTTCAAGCACGTTGATGAATTTTTCATAATACTTATCCTCTCTGATAATAATTTCAAGTGCAGCATGTAATGGGATATCGCCTCTGACTAAATATTTATTTTCACATTTTTTATATTGAAATTCGCCGGAAGAGCATTTTGAAAACAGATATGCAGGTACTCGGTTAAGTTCTAAATCTTTAAAAATAAGCGGATGCATCTTGATTATAGCTTTTGTACCAAGTTCCTCATCGAACTTAAAGGGCTTATAAAGAGATTCAAGCTCTTTATTGTTTAGAATGCCTTGCACAACGCCATAATATTTAATCTCTTTTTCGACAGTTTCAAGGCTTGAAGCATCTGAGACAAAATTAAATAAATTTGTTGCATCTTGAGACATAGAGAAGAGGTAAAATATTGTGTCTACTTTTTCATTGTTTTGTGAGTTGTTTTTATTTATTGCATCAACCGCCTTTTGAATCTCTTTGTCGTATTCGCCGTCGAGCATATTTTGACTTATCCATGGCAGAGATTTTAATATCGCCTTATCACTTTTATATTTTAAATCATCAAGCACTTCCTCGTGCTGTTGGGTTATTTCAGTCAAGTTGCTTGAAAAATCCATTTTTTGTAAAAAATCATTTTTTGTTTTCTTGGATGTATTAATATCCGTATAGCTCTTTACCTGCTGCTTCATATCTTGAATAAAAGAATTGAAATCAGCAAATAAAATTGAGCAATTTAAGAAGAGTAAAGCAATCAAAACTTTAAGCATCATCGTACCCCTGAAAATGTACTCATACAATCATATGCCCCAGCGCATTGATCTCTTTTTCTCCATACCCAAAAAACCAAGTCTTCCGATTTGTCTTTTCCAAGCTTATAATCAGCCCAATCGACTCGCATCGCACCTATTCGTTTCGCATCCCAATTTACGGGGTATGCCAGTTGTAATCTATATTGAGTTTTCAAAACAAGTGGAAAATAGGTCTCTTTACACATGGAATTTTTCAAAATTGCATTAGAGGTAGTTGAACTAAAAGAAGCATTTGAAGTTTTTGTAAGAGCAAAAGTAGCATGCATGTTGTCAAGAAGCCTAGTTGCTAGTGTTCCAGCCTCTGTTACAGGTTGATCGCCGGAAGTCCACCCCGTATTTGTACTCAAAGGTTCCCAACATCCTGCGCAAAAATATAAAGAGTTCATAGACTCATGCGTCGTTGAAGCTGCACAGTCTAAAACACAAGAGGGAGATGCAAGGGCAAACAATAATTTATGAGGGTTCAAGAAAGAAGCAATAGTGTCATTGTTGTGAGCAGGATTGATTTCCGCCATATATCCAAAAGTTAAAGCAGATAATCGCTCAAAGCATACAAAGTCTGTTGCGAGATTGATTATAGAAAAAATTGGATAAATTATAAAGTGCGTATACCTAAAAGCAGTCGCACCACTCTTAGAGCTTCTAGTAGTTCCTTGTTTTCTTCCTAAACTGTTTGATAAACTCAAACCGATTGATGGAAAATTCCAAGGAGTTGCCGTTACGTCTATCAGCGCAATCGGCTCATAAAAAGAGAGCTCAAAACCTGCTTTTTGCAATCCAGTGTCTCCAAGCTGACAACTGCATAGTTTTGTTTTCCACTCAAATGTATCTCCAAAAAATTCCCAATCTATCGTTGTGAATGGATTATATGCGGGTCTTACGGCACCTGCGAAAGATAGTGTAGAGAGTATTAATATTGAAATAAATATTTTTTTCATTCAGAATCCTTTGTGGCAGACTCTACTAAATCATCTGGTTTGTATTCATAAACAGCCATTTGATTTCCATCTTGAATAATAATTGACGGAACGCACTTTGCGTCAAATTTCCCTATTGTCAAAAAGTCTGCTTTAAAAGCCTTTGTTGTTGTGATTTTCTCGTACTCTTCGATAGAACCATTTGTAATATATGTAAAACCTTGATTTTTATATCTATATGAAAGCTGCACTTGAATAGGATCTTCTGCGTCAATGAACATCATATACTTGTTTATGACAATGTTATTTTTCTTCATCACATCAAGCGTATTCATAACTTCTCCGGCTCTTGCGATAACTTTTCCATTTGGCAAAACAATATCAGCAGGAACTATAAAGGTTGGAGTAAAAAATCTTTTTTTACTCTCAGTACACGTAGGAAGTAATTTTTTTATATTTAAAAATTCTTTTTGACTTAAATAAAACTGATCCTGAATTAACGATGTATTTAAATCTTTGGCATGTTTTTCGACTTTATTTATAAAATTCTCTTCTTTGATTGAATGTGTAGCGCCATAAGTACCTAGATCTTCTAGGGCAAAAATGGAACTCAAAACAAGTGAAGCGAAAAATGCAACTTTAATCATTTTATTTGTTTTTTGTGTTGTTAATTCGCATTTGCAGTACTGTTTTATACCAGCCCACATCGCATACTTCCGAGCCTTGCTCATATATAGCAAGAGCTCTGCCGTAGTCAGGTTTTATTCCTATTCCTTTTCCAAAAATATCTCCATAGTTGATAAAACCATCGCAACTCTGATCTTCATACAAAACTTTACTAAATTTTGTATATTCGTTTATTCTTTTAGAAGCCAGTGCGCCTGCGGTAAAAGTATTAATAATATACAAACCCTCCCATGCCGCAATTGGATTTTCCGATTGATTTACGCATTCATAAAGAGCATTAAGTGCACTCTCGTAATCAGGATATTTAACAGTTGTTTTTTTCTGCTCTGTTTTTTGATGCGGATCTCCTTCGTTTATTTCAATATCTTTTTGCTTTTGTGTGTTATATATAAATTCATTTGCTTTTATAAAACACTCATCTTGAAGAAAATTTCTATTCTCCTGAGGAGCTTTTCCAGCTTTATGTTGCTTAAAGTAGGCATCTACAATAGAGATATCGCTTGCCGTTGTCTCACTTATAATTAATATACAGATTAGTAACTGTCTTATCTTCATGTGATTTCTCATTTTTTAATTTTCTCCTCAATGCCGCAGTTATTGATATTTTATCTTAAGTTTAATTTTTATTAACTTAAAATATACTTATTGTATTATTTCATAAAATAATATTTTTCCTATTTATATCTTTCATCATTGGCTCTGGTTCCCCAACATAAAAACCTTGTGAATAATCAATATCCATTCTTGAAACTTTTTTGTGAAGATCAATATTTTCAACATATTCTGCAATTGTTTTTATCTTATTATCTTTTGAGTATTCTGTAATAAACTTAACAATTGCTATGTTGCTTTTGTGAAATAAATTGCAAATAATACTTCCATCAATTTTTATATAATCAAAATTAATTTTGGAAAGAGAAGAAAAGTTTGCATAACCGCTTCCGAAATCATCCAAAGAAATCTTAACTCCTGCTTCTTTTAATGCTTGTAAAAAAAATATTACTCTACTAAAATCAATTTTTTCATGCTCAACCATCTCAACTGTCACACGGCTCGCCTTATCAATAGTCTTTAATTCGCTCATAAACAGGCGAATGTATTCTAGGTCAAGCATCTCTTCCATGCCTATATTGATAGATACATGCATTTTTGAAAAAAATCTTAAATCTGAGAAAATTTTCATTAGTATTTTTTTTGCGATAATATTATAGAAACCTATTTTTTTTGAGTATGGGAAAAAATAATCAGGCAAAAGAATTTTATTTGAATACTGTAGTCTAGCAAGAGCTTCATACTTATGAATTAAGCTTGTTTTATTATCGATGATGGGTTGATAATAGACTAAAACATTTGATTCCCGTATTGCGTCGGCTATAAATTTTTTTGTCATATTTTTTCAACCTTCATAAAAAAGAATTTTATCTTCATGCTTCGATATTAATTTTCAATAATATTTCCGTTTTCATCAATTGTTATAAATTCAACATCTGGTTTAATCTTCATTTTCTGCATAATGTAATACACAGGAAGATATTTTGTTTCATCATCTTTACTCATCTTGCTTGATTCTTGCAATATTTTCTCATCTGGAAGTTGGTTTTTTAAGAGTTGCGTGATTAACGCAACTCTCTCTTTATTGTCTTTTTGATGATAAATCGCCTTAGTCACATCAATAGACTTTTTACTTTCTGCTTTTGAAATCAAGTACAGATATAATGAATTTGTCTTTTTAAGCTTTTCAATAGTCTCATCCAATTGCTTTAAGTTTTTTTCGCCATCCGGTAACACAAAAATATGAAGAGGTTTTTGTGGATTAGCAGAGCTTAATTCAATTTGTAGGTTATTTTTCTTTAAAAAATCTATGCCTTGCATATCTATAGCCTCTTGAATGTTGTATTTTTGTAAAAGACTTACCCACTGAACGTCTTGCCCATCAGTGTTAAATACAGCGGGTGTTCCACTTACACCTAGAAGCGAAGCTACCTGCATTTGTTCTTGAAGCTGTTTATCCAAATCCGCCATTTCTTTAACAGAGAACTTACTTGTTTTATAATTATCAGAACCATTTGCTATTTGATGCATTGCCTCTTGCTTTTTACCTAAGCTGTTTTGACTAAGAATATGATAGCTCATCTGTTTTGCATTTTTATGAAAACTAAGTGGATATAAAAATACATGAAATTTTGCATGCTTTGCCAAAGAAGGTAATAACTTCTCTAGTTTTTGACAATAAGGGCACTCAGGGTCGGTAAAGAGCAGATACTCTTCCTTTCCATCGCCTACGCTATATGCGGCTTTGCTTAAGTGCTCTTTCATATCAATAGATACTTTTAATTGTGTTTGTGTTTTAGCATCAAAACCTTTGCCAATAATAATCTCTTCAAGGTCTTTAGTTATAAAAGCTTCGAATGAACTATTTTGCCCTCGATTATTTACGATAGCTTTAATTTGATAAGTACTTTTATTTTCCTGCATACCCACGATTTTTATATTTGGACTAGCAAACATCTTTAGTTTTTTAATTTTTTCGAGTTCCGTGTTAGCTGAAAGCGCCACACAAGCGAGAAGAGAAAGTGTTGTTACTGTTTTTAATAAATTCATTTTTTTCCTTTATTTCAAAAGTTGCGTTAATCACGCAACTTTATTTCTGTTGCCCAAAAGAGAGCGTATAATCTCTAATGTAAGAGGACTTCGTGTTTGATAATTTACACCAACCTTCATGTTCTTCATTGGTAGCACAACTTCCAATTTCAAGAATAGTATTTTTTCTTACGATTCGTTGAACCTTGGAGTTTGTACTTGGTTTCTCTCTTATATTTGTATATGGAAATCTAGTTATTGCAGAATTCACTATACTGTTCTTGCCTGACGTTGATAGTGGTTTCAATATGTCGTTAGCAACTTGAGGATTTATTTGTTTTTCTAGCTTATTAATTTCCTTTTGCATTTTTTTGATTTCTGAAAGTATATAATCATTATTTGCCTTCATCTCTTGTTGATTTAAAATTGTTTTACCAAGAGCTCTCTTTATCTCAATATTATTAGCGACCGCATCTTGATTGTAAATAAGTGAATCCGATGCCTCACAAAAGGCAAATGTTATCAATAGTACGGATAATTTTTTAAGTATCATTTTAAGTCACCCTCGTATGCAAAATCTTTTATAATCGCATCATACTCGGAAGGAGTGTTCTCAACGTTCTTAGTTCTTACATTGTTTGATTCTGCGCAAGAGCAAGGCGCTTGAAGAGCTTCAGCTTTTTTAATCTCTTTTTCTAGATCATCAATTTTTTTAGTCATATTCAATGACTGTTTTTTTTGTTCCGCTATATCTTGCGTGACTGATTCGAGTTTGTCATTTATCCGAGCAGCGTTATCACTATTGCTTGACACTTCTGTTCCTAAATCCTTAGTTTTTTTAATAAGAATTGCAACGGCTTTTTTTATATTGTCGTCATGAGGTATTAAAACCTCTTTTGTCGTCCTTATTGTTTCTTTTTCAATTTGTGGTTTTACCTCTAAGCCACTACATCCATTTATGAACATTGCTCCTGCTAACAACACTGTGCCTTTTAAAATTTTCTTCAAGATTGATCTCCTTTTATTTTTATATATGATGCCTTTAGTCGCTCAGCATATTGTTTGTTGTGCTCTGGTGTCTTAGAGTGATATCTTGCAATCGTTTTCCAATCCCAAGTGCCTGTCTCTTCGTAATGCCCATAAACAATTCTACAAGCATTATTATAACTTTTTTCTAAATTAAAGTATTCATTTTTATCTTTAAAAAAATACCATTTTTGATTTATCTGATATGCTCCTAAGTCTAAATTATAAATATCAAGCAAATTAATTGAAGCAAGAGTGTTTTCACAGATATCGATACCTTTGCAGTCTACGGTTCTGCCATCTAGCCAATTCAAGTCTGATATTTTTTCTTTTGCTTTTTTAGAGTCATTCGGATTATTAAAAGATATTAAATAAGGATATCCTATATCTCTTTTTTCGTGCATCTCATTTTTCGCTATAAGATACATTACCGAATAATCAACTAAGCATTCAGCTTGAAGCATGGAAGCTAAAAGCAAAGAAAAACTAAAACTTTTGGCAGCTTTGTTCATCTTGACTTCCTAGCTTTTTGATTTGTTCACAAGTTTCTTTCATTTCCTCATGAGTGCAACTCTTGTTTAAATAAAAGTTTGCAGCGTCCATGTTCTGTAACTTTTGATACATAAAAGCTAAGATAAGTTGCATTTTTGGAGTAGGGCGCTTTTTTTCTGCCTCATAAAGCCACTTTGCTGCAACCTCTATGGAATTTGCGGATGAAACATTATAATCAAGTATAAAGCTTGCGAGCATCATCGAGAAATAATCTTTTTCCATCGTCGGCACTGAGGAAGCCTGAATGGATTTTGTCGTTTTTGTCATCATTTCAACATCTTTTAGTTCAAGGCTTTTTGCCATAAGAAAAGCAGCGGCTTCTTTTGAACCCAAAGAAATTGCTTTATTTAGCAATTCCTTTGCTTGTTCTTTATCCGTTTTGGTTTTTGTGCCATCTTTGAGCTCAACTCCTTCAAAATATATAAATCCTAGATAAAAAAGAGAGTTCACATCGCCAAGAGATGCCCCTTGTTTCAAATCTGTAATCATTTTATCAAAGTCTTTTTTCGTGTTGAGTTCTTTTTGAGTCACAGAACTATTATTTGTCAAAACATCATTATTCAAAGAATTAAAGCTTGCAAACAAAGTAGTGCTTAACAACAGTAAACTTCCTATTGTAAATATTGTTTTTTTTATCATCTGTTTGTCTTTACGCTTTCAATTCTTTGTTCTCTTTCAATCTTCTCAAACTCTTCCATAAAGCCGGTTCTTCCAATTTCCTCTTCCATCTCTTTAAGCAGCTTTCTTATCTCGCTTGAAATAGTTCTTATCTGTTTCGAAAAATCATTCACGGCAGTAACCTCTCCTTTGGTTCCATCCACTAAAGAAAGAACTCTGGACTCCATTCCACCAATAAGCTCTCTTGAATAAAGTATTGCATTTGTTTTTGCAAGATTTACTTTAAGCATTTCTGTAAAAGGGGTTGATTGTCCCGCCCTTTTTTCAAGCAAAACAATTACGTTTATATATTTTTGAATACCGGAAACCAAAAGCGGCAGATTGCTAGTCGTAACACTAGAGGTATCATATTCATCATAATTTATACCGCTTGCAGTGAAATTCGTTTGTGCCTGAACGCCATCTCTGATGTTCTTCAAACTTTCAAGAAAAGCACCGTTCCAAACGATATTATCAGCAGGAAATATTTCTTTCTTTTCGGAAAGCAAAACAGTGCGCATTTTACTTAACGGATTGCCATTTTCATCTCTTCCGTTTGCAATATCTAAATAAACCATTTTTCTATCAGGAACAGATATCGTATTGCCGGTAACTTGTGAATATTTTTCATTAATTTTACTTCCACCAAACACTAGCATTTGTGCTGCATCTTTTGGATCCGAGATAACAGGCTCTATCTTTGCATATTCAGGTGTTGGGAAAATGGAATCATTTCCTGTTGTCACTGCCTGTGCTATGTCGGCAGATATAACATCATACTTAATGCGACAGCTTTCATTGTCAATTTTACTTTCAAAACTTTGTATTGTTTCATCATTTGTTCCTATGTCTCCGAAAAATATATATTTTAAGGATTCAAAAAGCTTAATTTCACTGCTTGGCTGCACCATAGTAAACCCCGAACATCCATTCCCGGCAGTGCCACTATAAAGAGAACTTAGGCTTGTGATAAGAGCTATGTCTTGACTCGCTGATGAAGATGCATGTGTTAGCATTACGTTGGCTGAGACAGAACTCGCAGAAGCTGCTACATCTTTGTTTTTTTTCTTCTTTTCCTCTATCTCTTTGCCTAGCGCTTTATTTGCCGAATCTTTTAATTTGCAATTCGGGTCGTCTTCATTACCGTTACAATTTGCGAGCTCCTGAAGCCATTCAAGTCCGCTATTCCCATCCGAAATGTATGTATTCATCGCTTTAAAAGGTCCCTCTATAGCATCACTTAAAGTACTACTATGAAAAGCCTCTGAAAGCCCATTTGCTCCAGCGATTGCTTTTCCGATATTGCATCCATTTTGCAATAATCCTTGAAGAGCGTTTGCCCAAGCCCTGATTTTTGCGAACACAGCGCCAACAGCAGGAAGTGAAAACTCAATTCCCAAGAATATGCCCATTACTAAACTTGAACCCGCGTTACTAAGCATCTCTTGCAGATTGCTTAAGCCAAGATAAGATAAAAAGCCCCCCTCTATCGAAATTCCACTACAGCCTCTTTTTGCCGAAGGAAGTTTGTATTGAAAAATGGGGGCATTGGACACACTGTTTTTCAGTTTAAACTTAAAATCTCCGCCATAGATATAAGTACCGCCGCCAAGCGGATCAGACCAACTTCCCGCTGATGTGCTTGTGCTTAATACAAAATCATCTAGGTTTGCTGCTTGCATAACAGATGGTGTAATCAATATAAGAGACAGAGACAGACTGATAGGTGCCAATATTTTTTTATTTGTAATCATTTTATTCCTCTATGTTCCAAATTTTATAGTCACTTAGAGCACCTCTTTTTACAAACTCTTCTTGCTCTAACCATTCATATATTTTTTCATTTAAAGAATCTTTTGAGACTCTTCCGATTGCAACTGCCTGTTTCTTTAGGTTTTCTTCTTTTAAGATATCATTTTCTTTGTAAGCTGCTACATAAGTCGGTGTCATATGAATATTATTTACATCAAACGAATCGCTATTAACTATTGATGACACGCCATTAAATCCACCTTCTATAAGAGGATTCCCTTTTGTTGCTTCAAAAAAATCTTTTTTATCTTTTTCAGATTTAAACACGAAAGAGAGTGAAGTTTTTGGTTCAGTATTTCTTACTATTTCTGAAAGCTCTCTGATTGAAAAATAATCTAATGCATCAGCTTGTAAAAATATATACAATGCCAAAGATTTATCCTTGTACATCTCATTTAATAAAATGGTTCTGGCTTTCTCTCTTTTTTTAGATAGTAGATTTGTGTTGGAATTAGCATCAGGGCGAGACAAATTGATTGGATACGCTTCATTTCCGTAGGTGTTCATTGCGTATTCAAATGAGCGTCCTATCTTAAATGGACCGGAATTTAGATATTTTGCTTGCCATTGCAGATAATCCCTTGCTGTTTCGGGACTTGGATTTACAAGAAGATTTTTAATAACGGGGATTTTTTGAGCATCTTTAGTTAAGGGCATGACGAAACAGTCTGCGCTAGAATTGGCAACACATTCCTTTCCGTTAATAACTACTTTTTGCGGAGTAGGGTTAAACTCCCCATTTAAAACGTCCAATATCTTCTGCTGTATATCTCTTTGCTCTTTTGCAACTTCAAGAAGTTCTTTTAAAACACCTGCCACATCCGCCGTTTTCACACTTGAATTAATTCCGTTTGTAGAAGATTTGTTTTGATTTTGGGGCTGTTTGGTTGAGTTTGTGTCTTCAAATTCATAAAACTGTGTACCACGCTCTGCCGTGCTAGCTTTTGGTCTATCATGAGGGGCAGCTATCAGAAGTGTAGAAGATATTATGCCTATCGCAATATTTTTTAGCATTTGCTTCCTTCGTTTTCTTTTAAAAAAAATCACTATGTGTAAAATAGTATAATATCTTTTCTTAATTTAACATTATTGTATTTTTTAACATCAGGATCACTCAAATCAAAATCATCAGGCACATGTATTCCACTGCTTGTAGTTTTATACCCCTTGACACTTTCGTTTTTATTTGGCATACTATCTTTATCTGAATTAAAGGATTTATCATGATTACTTTTATTGTTTACCTTGCTATCGGGGCTACTATCATTGCTGTGACTGGTTGGGTTTTCAGGGTTTCTGTTAGTCTTATTAAGAGGGTTTGGGAGAGCGTCCCACATTTTTCCCACAAAACTCCCTCTACCTGAAATCCTGCTGGTCGCTTCTGCAATCGCAACTGCTCCTGCCACACCAACACCGGGTGATGCAATCGTGTTGTAGAGTTCTTCTGCTTCTTTCTCGTCGAAACCTATGGCTTGCAGTGCTTCCACTCCTTTATTATGCCCCTTTGCGGCGATTCCTTTAACCCACTCTTTTGGACTCATGGCAAACTCTGCTGCTTCTGATGCAGCTGCACCTTTAAGGTCTTCTTGGAGATGCTCTCCTTTCCATCCTGCATCTAGTTTTTTACCTGTAGAAGCTTTGATTTGATCATCGAATTTACCGGAAAAGCCAGAGGATAAAGTTCCTGAAAGTTCACCATCTTGAGAGAGCCCACCTGAAAACACATGCCCACCTCCAAACAGCATAGAATTGCTTGCTGAAAAAGAGCCTGCTTTAAGTTCTGCTTGCTTGTTCCAAAAGTCTTGCCCGGTTAGAATATTGCCTTTTGCGTCCAAGAACGGAGCCATAGTTTTATTAGCGGCTACATTAGCTTTAAAGCTATCACCGCTTTTTGACATTTCTAAGCTAAAAGCCTTATCTCCGGCTTGTCTTACAATCTCTTCGGCTTTTTCCCCTAAAATGCGCTTACCTTTTAAAGCGCTTGCTTGCTCACCAGGAGTGATAGCAAATGCTTTTTCTCCTTCACTTGTCATATTTCCATTGCTATCTAAAAAGCCGGCTGATTGATTAGCATTAACACTTGCCATAGACTGACCCGTTTTCATAGCTGAACTGGCTTTTTGAAGTGCCACAAAGCCACTTTCACCACCTGCTGTTTTAATAGCTTGGGTTGAAGCAGTGAAATTTGCCATCTCCTGTGCCTGAACCATAGAGCTATACGACTGTCCGTTTAAGGTTTGATCAAGATTGTTTCCAAAGCTTTTTTGAAGAGAGTTCCCTTTGGCTACAAGTGCTTTTACGTTAGCTTGTTCTGTTCTTTTAACATCTGCCATATCATCATGAGTTAAGTCTTCTTTACCTGCACCCATCACTTTATTAGCCGCTATTCTTGATTGATTTGAAATACCTTTAGCGTATTCAGCAAACTCGGTAGAATCTCCTTTCGTTCCATCTTTATTGAAAGCCATTGAAGCTACAAGACCTGCCGCATTCTCAACACCTTTCACAAGTGCGTCATTCGCCATTACTTTAGCGGCATCTATTTGAGCATCCCTGCTGTAGTCTTTATTGTCTTTCGAGAACTTACCTTTAGCCGCTTGAGATTCTATTGAGGCTTCTGAATCAGTCTGTGTTTGGTACTGAAAATTGTCCCCGATGCCATCTTTTGAAAATGCTTCTCTCGCCCCAAGCCCAGAACCAACGGTTTTTCTTAAGCTCATCTCGGCATTGCCTTTCGCCGCTTCGATCTGATTCTCTCTGCTAAGCTTAGAGTTATTTAGTGATAGTTCACCTTGATGTGCTTGTGCCGCAAAGCCTGAAGCGGCATTAGTTCCCGCTTGATGCATAAAATCACTAACGCTACCCGGTTTACTATTAACTTGATTTAACAATGCTGAACCAGAACCAATTTCAGATGCTAGATTTTGAATACCCGTACCGGTTGCCGCACCTGATCTAGCTTGTGAAAACTTCTGCCAATCACCGCCATATTCTCCGTCAACCATTCTTTGCGAAGAGTATGAGGAACCTAATGCCGCTGCTTCTGATGATATTTGATTAAGATACTTTGAAGCAAGCATATCTTTTGGTATAGATGTAATTCCATAGCCTCCTTCGAGCTCTCTTCTAGCCGCTGCTTCTTCCCACGCTGCTGCTTCAGCATTATGTAGCCCGCCGGTTTTTACCGTCGAATCCAAAGCTGTTTGCCCACCGGCATCGCCTTTATATTTACCCATAACACTACCATATGCACCCATAGCGGCGGCAGTTTCTCCTTTAAAAACAACTCCGACAACGATAGGTACGACAATAACAGCTGCCAACCCCATCATTCCACTCATATAAGCCATCTCTTGCATATATGCGGGAATGCCGCTTGCCGTGAATGGATTATTACCAAGCGCTATAACGACATCTGCCATTTTGTTTTTATAATAATAAAGAGAGATGGCTTGTACTATTGCCAATGCAACATCAATAAAAGAAAAAGCAATAAGACCAAAAGTATAGTTCATAAGCATTTTACCGCCTTTTTCTGCCCCACTTATTCCTGCCACAATTCCCATAGGAATTGCCAAAAAGAGTAAGATACCAAATATTAAAAACTCTAACACAGGTACTACTCTAATCATCCACTTGAACTGTCCTGTTGAATCTGTCATATTTTGAAGCAATGATTGTTGCGCGGTCATTTCATTGGAGAGATCTATTCCTGAAAGCCCTACACCCGACTTTGAAAAAGCATTCATAACTACGGCAGAACTTGCTATATTTAACATAGCTTTTTGCATATTAGAGAGTGCAACTGCTGCATCGGACTCAAGCCCCGCCACAAATGTTAAGCTTTCTGCCATGGCAGAAACATCTACGTCAGTATTTTTTAGTTGCAGATTTTCAAGCATCTCATTTTTTACCGTGTTTATTTGTCCTAATATATTAGCATTCCAAAAGTCTGTACAAGTTGTATCTTGACCACGCAAATCAGGAATATGCGTGGTATTAAATCCGGGAAAATTCGCAGGCTTTAAAGCTTCAAGCTGTTCAATTTTCGGATCCATAACTTTATGAACCTGCGTTTGATCTATATAGAGTGCATTTTCTACAATACACTTCTCTGTGTAGTGAGAAAGTGCCTGACCGAATATCGGAGCTATATATTGATCATCTTTTGAGTATTTAAAAGAAGCGGTTGCAATCATATCTTCTGCGAGTGTCATTGGTGTAGCAAATCCGCTATCTCTAAGAGAGCCGCCGTCAATGGGTGACAGAGCGTCTGTTGATGCATCAATAATATGATATTTAATTGACGTAGCAAACGAAGCGGAAACAGCTATATAAAACGGTATATTATCTGTTTTTGAATATCCTGCATAATCTCCCGTCGTTGCACCATTAATATCTTCTTGAACATACCCGTGAAGAGTTCTTACATCTAACACATGAACAGTAGCTGACGGATAGAGCAACATTGATATAAAACCAATGCTTGCCGCAGTATTCCACGATACATCAGAAATGTTTTGTTGATAAAATCCCCGTGCAATAAAAATAGTGGACGCAAGGGCAACAAAGCCTAGCACTGGATTCATAAATGCATCGTTTTGTATAATCATGGCTATTGCATCGAAGATTAACTTGTAATATGAAGCATCGCCGTAAACATAGATCGGCCATTCATCGTCATACGATGTGGCATATGCCATACCTGTCATCAACAAAAGAAGTAAAAAGATTCTCATGGTATTGCCTTTTTCAATTCAAATAAATTATTTTACCTAAAAAATAATTTATATAGTCTTATTCTTATCTTAACGTATTTTTGTTTGTCTCTAGCGGTACAGGCTTGCCGACTAGGAAACCTTGCACATAATCAATTCCGAGGATTCTTGCTAATTCCAACGTACTTTCTCTTTCTACATGAATTGCAACAGTTCTTATGTTGGTTTTTTTACAAAAGCCGACAAGCATTTCGGCGAAAATATAAGCTTCCGTGTTCTCTTCAATTTCTCTTATTAGTGTATTGTTTAGTTTGATGTAATCAACATCTATCGCAAATATTTGATTGAAATCAGCATTTTTAATACCTATGCCGTCAAGCGCAATTTTTACATTATAATCTTTTAATTTCTTAACGAAATCCTTTACTGTATTGAAATCTTCAACAACTTCATTACCGCAATCAACATCTATTTCAATAATAAATCTGTTGCTCGCACTAGACGAAGACACCTTATCTATTATATATTTGCTTAATTCAGAATTGTTAATATCACAAATAGATATATTTATCGAGAATTGCTCCTGTTCGTTTTCATAACTTTCAAATACTTTATCTATAACTATTTTACTAATAGAAGTATAAATACCAAGTTTTTTTGCATCATCAAGGAATAGGGCAGGAGACAACAGCTCTTTATTCTCTTTTTCTATTCGTATTAGATTTTCATACATCGGCTCATTAATATCTTCTTCAATGGATTGAATTTTTTGTTTATAAACCAAAACTTTATCCGTATTAATAGCATCTTCAAGAGTATTTAACATTTTTTCTAAGCGCTCTTTTTCTTCAATTTCGCCTACCATTTCGGCGCTATCACCTTTAAGCATCTTGTAGGCTTCGTCATCTTCGAGATTATTTTCAAGTTTTAAGGCGGCAACTCTTACCGCATCATGTATGCTTAACTTATATTTTTGAGCCAAATACTCTAAAAATGGTCTTTCTTGCGGTCCCATGCCTGCATATGTGTAATGCGACAAAGGATCGGTTTTCAATTTGCTTACCATAATCATTTTTTCACTACGTATCATCGCCTCTCCGACTTTTAAGGTCTTATTATTCCTGATGGATTTCATTAATCTAACAATTATTTCAGGCAAATATACTTTTTTTGCATTTACCGCTTGTTCAAGTCCGTCACTCCCAATTTGTAAAAAATATTTCCAGTTTGCATTGTTATACATCGCTTCTGTCATTCTATTAAGAAAGAAATCCTGAACCCCCTGCGTAATTGTGATCGCAATTCCATTATATTTTCTAATTCTTCTATAGAGATCGTTTAAAAAAGCAACAACAATCATATTGTCAAAAATCATCCACGCTTCATCCACAAAAAAAATCTTTGGTGTTCTTCTGTCTCCAAAAAATTCAGCCATTACTGTTTGTGCGAATGCCATAAGAACTACATTATAGAGCTCTCCTTTGCTTTTTAAATCATCAAGTTCAGCAATAACATAGGCAGATTTGAAATCAATATTATTTGGTCCATTGAAATACTTATAAAACATCCCCTGTGGAACACAATACGAAGATATCGAATCTATAAATCTACTAAGGATTTCTGCATCTTTATTTCTATTTTTAGCCAATAATTCTTTTACTGTGTCTTTCAATGCTCTATATACCGTCTCCATTCCGGCATTTTCGCCCAATTGCCAGTATGATTCTTGGATTGCCCCTTCGACGCTTGAAGCTATAAATTTTGTTGTAAGATCATTTATAATATTTGAATTTTCTGATGTTGTCGATGCCAATCGCACACCCGCCATTTGTCCGATGATGGGAACGATTGTTTTATACTCATCTGCGTGAATGACACTTCTTAAGATGCCTTTCTCGTCTTTAACCTGTAAAATCTCATCGGTTTCTATCGGCTGGTCATTTTCATCAAGAACCATTTCTCCATTTTCGTCTGTCAAGATTTTTCGCTGCATAATAATTTTTGTAAAAAAATTCAGACAAATATCGTTACCATCAGAAAATTCTATATACTGCCCACCTATAAAATCATTAAGATATTTGTAAGAGTGCCCTGCGTCAATGCCTCTTACGTTGTACCCGGCCGCAAGAACCATGGCGTGAATATCATTTTGCGTATAAGACTTACCGGAACCAGATTCTCCGGCTGCTACAACATTGTAATTGGTGTCACTATCATAAAAATCAAAACCAAACAATTGTCCGCTTCTTCCAAAATAAGGAATAACCATTCTCGAACCAGACGCATCTGAAATCAAAGGAGCAATTTGAGTGTTGTTTGATAGGAAAAGAACTCTAAACCTTTTCAGTAGCTTTTTAACGTTCTGATTAAAATTTAAGGGCAATGTCGCCATTAATGAAAGCAGGGCTATATTTCCAAAACTTTCTTGAATTAAACTCCAGTTCTTTTTTTTAAATTGGGCAATCGCTTTTCCATAATACTCATCGAGCCTACTTTTATTATCGTCGAATATTACAAATGTCCACATGGCTCTTAATGGAACTTGCCCTGCATCTTGATATTTCGTAACAAGTCTTGCTTCTTCTGCTCTTTTTTGTACATCAGGAAAAGAATCTCTTATGGTACTGTTTAACTTGTTTGTTTCTTTAATGTTCCAAGTAGCAATATTTGCTAGTTTTTTATTAGTTTCTTCTACATTGTCATAGGAAATTACGAGGGAGACCAAAAACGGAGATGGAACTGTATTTTGGACAGAAGTACCAAAACGATCATAAAATAAGCCGGTAAATTCAGAAAGTGAGATGGATTCAGGAAAATTTTTAGTAGTAATCGTTTTTGCATACCACTTTTCCCCAATAAGAATTTCTCCATTGGTGGTAGTTCTTATTCTTGTTCCTTCACTCGTCATTTGGGTACTCATATCAATAGAGTAATCAGCGGGAGAGTCCCATGATTCAATCTCAGGAGAAAGAATTTCTTTTACCATTGTAATCATCTCTTTACCACTAAATTCTTTTGGATGCAGCTCCGACAAAGTACCTTTTATCTGAGCAAAATATGAATCGAGTTTGTCTTGCGGCGTTCCTTTGGGAAAAGAAAAAGAGACTAAGTTTATAAAATCTCTGATTCTTAAATCAACCCCTTTTAACATAGATTTATGAGTCCATTTCCTTAGATGTCTTGCTCTTGATCTAATCATATCGTGAAGAATATCAGGGTGCGCAACATTAATATTACTATCTAGATGTATCTCTTCAAATTCTTTAATTTTATTTTCAACATTTCTACTTGCAAAAGTAAAAAAATTAGCAACCGCCCCTTCTACGCTAATTGTTTCCAAACAAGAAGTTAATATAGATTCTACATTTGAACCAATAAATGCACCCGGATGAACTCTAAATACGAAACCCCTTCTTCCATCTCTCATTGTGTAGTAGCCCAAGCCGTCTTTTTCACCGTATGCTCTATATTCTAAAAAATCAGAAACGGTCCTTCTTTTTAAAAGAGCCGTTAAGTTTTTCTCTTGTAGCCCTTCTGTACTTTTAAAAATCTCTTTTGGCTCAAGTAATATTTTTCTAATAGCATTAGAGCGTGTAGACAAATTATAAAATAAAAAACTCAACACAAAAGATATAATTCCGGTTGAGACAAGACTTAAATCATTAATTGCATACGCCAATGCCCCGAAAAAAAAACCTAAACCAAAACTACTTATTGCTATTGATTTACTATCTTCTTCTGTTAAATTTTTATTTTTTCCAATCATGAATATCCTTTTTTTTAAAAGTTGCGTTAATCACGCAACTCTGTTTTTATGTTTATTTTGACACTCTGTTTTAAAAGTTGCGTGATTAACGCAACTCTGTTTTTGATACTATTTTGGGCAATTCAGACTTGTTGTCATTGACATATTGGGCTATATATAACGATAACTCATCGTCATTTTTGCCTTGAGCCAACTGAAGGTTGTTTTCAAGAGTTTTCAAGCTTTCTTCTGCTTTTTTATTTTTAAGAATAAGCTTGTAAACGGCTTCTTTTACATCTCCCATGGTCGCATGAGAATTGTCTCCTGCCTGCAAAAGAGAGGCGCAAGCAAAAATACATACCACAACTGCTATTTTTTTTACATTACTCTTCTTTTGCATCGTTTAATCCTTCCGTCTTGTCTTGCATTCCGACATTTAACATAGATGCGAAAACGATAAATGCAGTTGTTAAGCTAACAAAAAGCACATTCTCCTCTACCACTGGCGCTAAAGCCACGACAATTAAAGCAACCGCTACCGATACTATTCCCGCCTTAAAAATTACTTTATCTGCTTTTTTGGGGTTTTCTTTTCTTAGTTTTTCCAACTCTTTATATTTTAAAATTTTCATTTCGTTTCTCCTTTAATTCAAAGTTGCGTGAATCACGCAACTTTTTTAAATTTTTCTTATTGATCGAGAAATTTTTTAATTTCACTATCAAAAACGGTTGTTTTTTCCAATCTTTTTACGGACTCGTTTGTATCATTTTGTTGCTGATATACAATGTTGTTATATTTGATAATCTCCTCCTCTTCAATTTTATTTGCGTTATCTAGTTCAGAGTCCCTAAACAAAAACGGTATTTTATTCTCCGGAGCTACAAGACCTTTCCAGTTTTTATTCGGAACTGATTCGCCAATAATAAAATCCGGTGCTTGTGCAACTACATAATTGTCATGAGAGCTGACTAGAGTTTTCCCGTCTTTATATGGAGCCACCCATACTTTAATAATCTTCCCCATATCCATAACAACTTTAGCATCGTCTTGTCTTGTTCCTATAATTGGTGTGATTTTAAGCTGATATGGTTTTGTATGAATCTTATCTCTCTCGATATCACTAATCATATCTGGTATAACATCTTTTTTTTGTGAGCAACCGCCAAATACCAATAAGACGGAAATACCTATAAACGCACGGAACCATATTATTTTGAGTAGCCTATTATTCATCTTCTTTTGCCTTTCTTGCGATTTCATTTCTTAGTTTTAATTCTCTTAAATCATTCTTGTTCTGTAGTATCTCGATTGGATTGGCACAAACACCGACATCTGTATAATCGCATCCAATTTCGTCGCAACGACTTTTCTCTTCGCCAACCGAAAAAAATTGACTTGCGCTACTACAACCATTTAGAAAAAACAGAGATAGCACCAGTACTAAAATTACTTTAAAAATCACTTTTTCTCCTTTATTGAAACATCCAATTTTTCATCGATGTCAAATCCGTTATATCTTGACGGCTCAAGTGTTTCTCCGCCTTTTAGATGCAGCGTTACTTTCTTCCCTGACATAACAGATATCGTTGGATACATTCCTGTCAAAATTTGGCTATAGTGCTCAAAAGTACGATCAAGACCAGAGCTTATACCCTTTCCGAGCCCTTGTTGTGTAGCAGAACTATATGTTAAGTCGGTTCCCGTACCCAAGCCACCAAACGTCGATGTTCCCTCTGGCATTGATTTTGCAACCATTGCATCGGAAATTGCGCCTATTATTTCAAGAGCTATCATTTTTGTAATGACTTTTCCCGAGCTATCCAATAGTCTCCCTTGCAAGCCAAAGCTTCCATTTTCACCTATTACCCAACCTTTTATCTGTTCTTCAATGCGAACCTTGTTGCCCTCTTGATCATATCCGCTACAACTTATTTCCGTAAGTAAAATATCCGCTTTAGATGTATTGACATTTCCGGTTGCAGAACCCGAGATGAGACAATTTTCAATGTTCCCAACTTCGTCATTAGCTATTAGAGTTTCGCCGTCAACCGAAAATAAAACCGGAGCAGGGTTCTTGCTATTGCTGCCACCAAAAGTAGGCGCATTAATTCCGGTAAGCAATGTTGCATTTACCAGTCCTTTCATAATATGGTATTTTTTAATATTTTTTTCTTTTTCTTCGTTTTCTAAATACAGAGAAGTTACTATTTCACCACTTTGAACCTCTAAGGAATCTATCGATACTTCTTGATAGGAATATTCTTCGCTATCCGGCTCAATAATCCTACTTTGCACTTCTTCTTTTTTAACTTCTTCTTTTTTTACGATAACGTTTTTGGGCTTCGGTATTTCAGAGAGAGGAGGCGGAAGCAATTTTGAATTTTCATTTAATATGGTGTGTTTATTTTTTATATCTGATAAATCTTTAACCGCAGCAGCATTACTTTTTATTTTTTTATCAACATTTTTCAATGTCTGATCTAGCTGTTCTGATATGTTAAACTTCAGCTCATTCATATTCAAGCTTAATTGGTCTACATATCCTTTTACAATATTTCTTGTTTCATTCAAATCATCTTTTACTGCTTTTGTAAGTGCCTCGGAGTTTTCTTGTATCTCTTTTTTTGTTGCCTCTAAACTTTTTTGTGTGTTTTCAGCCAGCATATCAATTCTTTTGCTTTGAAAATGTTTCCATCCTTGCTCGTCAATTGATATTTGTACATCAGGTTCTTTTGTTTTATTTTCATCAACAGTACTTCTTTTGTCGTCGGCTTTTGAAATTTGGGTTGACCATGTTACAAAAGACATTACAATAATGATAAGCGCACTGAAACCAATAACAAGAACACCGAGTTTTTTAGGGATTTTTTCATGAGCAACCCTAATATCGTCAATGCCTATGTCATACCTTTCTTCCCGAGGGCTGTCTTTTTTAATACTGCCAACTATACTGCCGGACACAGCATTGTAAAGAGACGTTGTAAAAGATTTTATTTCTGTAATTATGTTTTTTATTTGCATCTTTACTCCATTCCCCCGTTTGTTCTTACGACAAAAACTCTTATGCTTTCACTGTTTTTTATAAAATTATCTTCAAGAGAAATAGCAAAAATACCTTTTTCATAGAAAGATTCTTCATGAATAATGGTGTCATCGTTGTCTTTGTTTGTTAAAATCCACTCTTCAGCCAAATATTTTTTACCAATCAACTCTCTGTTTGAGCGTATTAAAAAACCGTTGGATTCAAATGAAACATCTTTAGAACTGCTTTTGTATCCTTTTGGCAGTGTTTGATTAAATAAATGGACCATTAACATATTTATTGTCTCTTCGTGCGAGCCTTGTTCTGTTTTTGCCGCAAATTCTGATTTAGATTGAGGAAGAATAAATTGATAATGCCCAAACCCATTTTTCTTGTCTGCTTTAATTGTAAGCAGTATAGGATGATCATATCCCCAAACAACCATTTTCATGACACCTTCTTGTTTCGGAAAGAAAGTAAAGCTATTCACATTTTGAATAATTGAAATGTTTTTAGTTTTCATTGGCATCTCTTTTTGCACAGGACCTTGTTTGTTTTTTTCGGCAAGTAAATCACTCACCGCCTCTTTCTTTTCTTGATTAGATTCCTTGCCTTCCACAACCTTTTGTTTTACCATAAAAGAAGTAATGTTTTTTGCTGAAATTTTAAAAGGGAACTCAATGACCGAAAATTCTCCCACGGGAACAACAATTTCAACTTCTTGTGTAATTGGCAGTTCTTTGCCCATTACAAAAATAGGAATAAATAAAATAAAAAATTTTCTACTTGCAAGTAGTTTTAAAAGACTCAACATAGATGTGTCCTCCTTCAATGTTATATCCAAGTTTATATGCACACTCTTGAGCTTGAACTATTGGCTGTTCGTCTATATATTTTTCATAGAACCCCTCAATTGAAACTATAGCTTTTCTGCCATCTTGCTTAACTTCTGTACGAATATTTTCACGAGCAAAAGTGAATTTCTGAGAAATTAAATCGTTAGAAACTTGCGTTTCATATTCTTTTAATAATTTTTCATATTTATAATAAACTGCTGGATACATTCTATTTTTGAGATATTCCATTTTGTCCTTAATGTTTTTTTGATTAAAAACTGAAATATTCTCTACGTCTTCTCTTCCCCACATCTTGAAAAACCTCTCATTCGCTTGTTCTTTACCGACAAAAATCATACCTTCCTCTTTAATCGTTGTTGGAAGATCTATCGTTACTTGAATTTTGTCTATCATTTTCATGTACCCAATAATCAATAACGCTATTATGATAATCTGTATAATTAAAAAAAGCGATAATTTACTGTTTTCAGCAATAGTGTTGTCTAGCCTATCAAGCCATTTTTTTCCTATTTTGTCACTCATTATTAATCCCTAAAATCATTTTCAAAACCGAAAGGTATGTTTTCCGAATTTGTTTTTATGTATTTTCCATTTTTTTTAATCTTTACAGTTGGGTTATAAAGTCCAATTGAATAAACAAAATGTTCCAAATAACCAGGGGCTGCTTCTTTCACTAACGACTTATAAAGTTTTAAAGTTTTATATGCCCCATAGGCCGCAAAAAGAGGAGAGAGCCAGATTGGAGATTGCAATAAAACTAAGATTATAAAATATGCAATACCACTGCCGATAGTAACAGCAACAATATCCCATTCAAATCTATAAATAAGCCTATATGAATCCATATACCGCAAAAATTTAACTCTCTGGCTCATTTTTTCCTCCTAAAAACCGAGAATTGAAGTTATATTAGACGTTAAGTTTGGTGCAATAAGAGGTGCCGCTGCAATAACAAGAACTGCGCCCGCAGCCCATAAAAGAGGCGTTTTATCACCAACTTGATAAGCTTTAAGAGCACCAAACGCCAGAATAAGCACCATAACAAGGTTCCCGGCTGTTCCAGAAATCATTGCTAAAAGCACTTCCAAATAACTACTAAAAGCTCCCGGCTCCGTAACCGCAGAAGCAGACGTAATAAAACCTAAACCGACTAAAAAAACAAATGCTCTTAAAAACATATTTTTTTTCATGTTGTTTTTTCCTTTATTTTAAAAGTTGCGTGAATCACGCAACTTTGTTTTGAGAGAATAAAATCTCAACTAAACAATAGCAATTCTTTTCTTTTATCAATTCATGGGGGCATCTGAAAAACAGTAATTATCAGTCGCCCTTTTACTTTTGTTATAAAATACACTTTTACACCTCCCCTGTTAGTTCATCTTTTAAATTTCTGGCTGCTCTTTGATTTGTTCTGCGGTAAGCTTTTTCGTTTTCTTGCCTAACGGCTTCCCATCTAGGTGCAAGTAATTTATATATAACTATCCAATAAAGAAAGTATGAAATTACATAAAAAGCGGAAACTATTAAAATAGAATTTTGCATGTCTGAGGTGCTTAAAGAAGAAATGTATGTATGTATTTTCTCCATTTTATTAAGATATTGTTCACTAATTTTTAGTATATATTTGTATAAGACTTCTAGGTTGAAAAGCATTAAAATTTGTATAAAAATAAATAATACTGTAAGGAAGTTCATCGCAATAGTTTCTAATGGTCTTACCCATCCCTGATAGGTCTTATGTATTTTTTTTAGCTTGCCGTCTTTTCCATTATTGGCAACATATTGTCGTGCGTATTTAACAAATCCCATAGGAATAGCGACAAGATATAAAAACAACATTAGATAAAATGCGCCGGCGATAATTGTAAACTTTGTGCTCATAAAGAGCGTGGAAAAAGAAAATATCGTCATTATTAATATCTTGGCAAATATTGTTGAAAAATTTCTTTTTAGAAGTTTTATTCTCATTGAAAGCATAAATTCTTCATCAAAAAATGCTCTTGGGCTCTCTTCAAAGTCTACCCCTGCATTGTAGTTTTCTCGAAAGAAACGTAATATCTCAAAGTCAAGCCCCCATGGTCCTTGTTTTTCTTTTTCCTCTCCAATCCTCTCCGTATTATTTTTTTTATACGGGTCTTGTTTTCCGGCGTAAGCATCCTTCCCATAATTGTCTCTTGTTTGATAATCTCCGTATCCGCCTATTCCTGCATACGCATTATTATTGCTGCTATTATTCATTTTGTGCACCTTTCTTTAAATTTTTAATTAATTTTTCAACTTCATTGGTTATCTCAAACATTTCATCCAGATTAGTACTTAACTCCCCATTGAATATTGCGAATCGCTCTATTTTATTAACACATCTAGCTGTTGCCATCTCCTTGTATATTCTTTCAAGCTTAATTGAAAGGGCAAAAGTTCTGTGTGCCAGGGAGTATTTAAATTTTTTCAAAACAAAAACCCTCTAGTGTTATATATTAATTTAAAATAAATGTATGCATTAAGGAGCAATAAAAAAAAGACAATAATATATTCTTGAATAGAAAAAGTTTTAAATCTTAGCACTCTTGGCAATAACGCTATTTTTGTATTTGAAAAAAAAGGAAAGAAAAATCCATAAATTCCCCCTTTTGTAAGCATGTCTCCAACATCATGAAGCAAAATTCCAAAAGCAACTGCATACAATATTGCTGAAATATAAAAATTATCAAGACTAAAACCAAATGCCGATAATAATACAGGAGTAATAAGCCAATGGGTTATTGTTCTATGTCTAACTCCAATGATTTTTAATCCATACGACACGAGTAACGCTTTATTACCAATATAACTATTGGGTTCATCTATATCTGGAAGTAGTGATCCAAAAATAATTGCTATATATATAGCCAAGGCTTCTGAATTTCCATAATCCATAGCTACATAATCAATAATAGGATATGCAAATGCGGATGCTAATAATACGTGCCCTTTAACAGTCATCTATACAGCCTTCTTGAGCTTTAATTTTTCTGACTCTCTAGCGGCTCTATCTGCTTTAACGAGTTCATTCCTGTATCTGTTTTGCTTATCTGCTTCAGTAGTTAGAGAGTCATGATGAATTGAAAGAACATATCTAATGATCTGGATCGCGGTTTCATCTAGGTCAAAAAAATCTCTATCTTCTTCGATAATTGTATTAAAATACTGACTGCTTCTTATCCAGTGCTTCTCTTCTTTTGTGATTTTGTAGTGCTTACAAAGTGCATTTGATTTACCGAAGTCATGAAGCAGTGCCAACAAAATAAGCACTTCTCTGCCTTGCGTTTCTTTATCTACAATTTTTAACATTTCTGCAAAAACATTTAAAGTATGTTCGTATAATTTGATCTCAGTAAAATCATACTCAGCGAACAATGTATCTCCATTTGTCACAGACGACGCCTTATCAAACTCAAACTTATCCATATCTTCAAAAATTTTTATTAAAATTTTTCTATATCCGTTAGTTTTCTCCATTATTTTTGCGAGATCATAAAAAATTTGTTTATTTTTTATTTTTACGTCAAGCGTAATTTTCTTTTGATTTGAGATTACTTTTTTATGAGAAATATTAGATAGTACTTTGTTTATCATCATTTTTCTCCAAGCCATGTGCATTTAGAATTCCTTAATCGATTCGAGAATCATCTTTTTAAACTCTTGCAGAGAAGGTGAAATAGCATTATAATCGAGTGCGTTACCAGTAATTATTGTTCCGTCATGCAAAATTATTTTGCACTTATTGCGATTATCGACATGCAAATGTCTAATAAGAAAGACGTCTATTTCTTTTTTATCAATTGTTAACTTCGTAGCAATAGGGTAATTTCCCAATGTTTTTAAATATACATCCAGGTCATCTATTGCACAGCTAAAAGCATATGGTTTAATCGCAGATAAGATATTTACGAATAACGTAGATTCATATTTGTAAGTTTTGATAATCAAACTTTTTTTAAGCAGTTCCTCTCTTGATATATTTTTATTTTTCATTTTATGACTCCTTTTTTGATCTGTAAATTTATAAATAATAGATTTTCAATCGGTATGAAAATTTCAATCGTAAATCTATTTTTTAAAACTTTATAATATTTGTAGTATTTAGTGCATGTGAATAAGTCAGTTATAGCCCGTGGAGCAGGGCGGTGTAAAGAATTTATTTTACGCAAATGCGTGATGTTTTTACGCAAATGCGTGATGTTTTTACGCAAATGCGTGATGTTTTTACGCAAATGCGTGATGTTTTTACGCAAATGCGTGATGTTTTTACGCAAATGCGTGATGTTTTTACGCACAATAAAAGCATTTTTGTTATTACAATTATTTATATTATACGCTTTTAAATTTTGACCAAATGCGTACACTTTTTGAACAAGATTTGAATAATTTTTCATTGAAAATCCTCAAGCTTTGTTTTACGAGCTACGGAAAAAGAAATCAATTTGTCTTCTTTAAACACTAAATATTTAAAGTTAAACAAACCTTGCATTTGCTTTTCGGAACGCTTTACCATCTCAACAATTCTTGAGAAATGTTTATGGTCTGTTCCAAAGAGCTTATTCAAAGAATCCATATTGAGGCTAAACTCACTTTTAATGGTTATGACACTTTCTATATATTCATAGAGGCGTTTGGTATACTTACCCTTTAAAGCAGCAGCGATATTCATTCTGATTGGGGTAAAATTACCTATGTTCCTAGCCCCATCTTTGGGATGACGCATGATGTTGACTAAAAATATCTCATTCATTTGCATATCACATGTATTTTTGTCCTCTTTTCGGTAACCGTAAGACTCTATAATTCTTGTATGGAACTCCCTGTATTTAGAGCCGGAAACAGGATGTACAAAATCTTTCAATACAACATCTGTCTGATATAGCTCTTCTATTGCGTTTTTGACATCATCTATGTCTTTGCGCTTGCGAAGCAGCAGACCTTGTAATGTTTGTATATTTATTTCAATTTTTATTCGCTCCTGATATTCTTTTGGATGTACAGCAAAGAGATTCTGTTGAACAGTTATATAGATACAATTAAGCACATCCAATGCAAACTCAGACAAAAGTGTATTCTTGTTATTCGCATCCAAAAAATGTCCTCTTATCACCGGATTCTGTTTGTAAATTATCACTTTATTGTTACACATGTTTTTCCTTAGATAAAATATATCTTAAAAAATAAATGTAAATAAAATATTTAAGCAAATTAGCTCTGTTTTGAACTAATATTTTATACGTAGGAGAGAACAAACTATTTTCAAGAGAATTTACATTATGTTAACCAATATGTTAACCAATATAATAAAACTGCGTATACATTGTGTAAATAAACAATAAAACTAAACTTACATGCAAGAAGTAATCAGATGGACAGAAAAGATAAACTAATTAACGATATACAAAACCTGTTAAACACATACGAAGGCATTCATAAAACATCAATCAATCCTGACTTGTTAAAATTTATGGATGAAGAGAGCCTGCTGAGCATTATAGACTCCCTACTCGACCAGAAAGAGGCTTCAAAAGAGTCTGACATGGAGTGGCTGGAGAAATTTAAAACATACAAATAGAAATTTGGTTTATTTTAACTAAAATTCGTTTGATTTGTTACCAAATTATCTGCTACAATTGCACAACATTTTAAAAAGGATTTTAGTATGTCTAATGTAGACCTAGTTCAATTAGCCCAACAAACAAAAAAACTCTCAGTTATGATAGTGGAAGATGAAAAAGTAGCAAATGAGCTTCTTAGCTCTACTTTTAAAAACTTCTTTGCAGATGTAAAGTCGTGTTTTAACGGCAAAGAGGCTTTGGAAGCTTACATAAAATCGGCTCCCGATGTTGTATTTGTTGATATCATCATGTCTGAAATGGACGGTATAGAGCTTTCTCGCAAAATTCGTGAGATAAATCCTAGCCAAATCATTATTGTTATCTCTGCAAGCAATGACATAGATAAAATCTCAGAATCTATAGAAGTCGGTGTAAACAGTTTTATACAAAAACCTATTGACACTAAAAAGATAATCGAACTATTGACAAGCGTAGTTGCTATGATTAATAAAAAGAAAAGAATAGAGACTAAAACATTCTCTATCTCTCTACCGCTTGACCTGTATGAAATCGTAAACGACAATGCAAAAGCAGAAAGCATCTCTAAAAACGCCGTAATTATCAGAGCGCTTCGTAGTTTTTACGAATAAGGTAATTTTTTACTGAGCTTGAAGTTATTTTATAGTTTATTAAGAAATAAATCTATATAATTTCGGCTCAGTAATAAATACTGTAAGTGGCCCCGTCGTCTAGCGGTAAGGATCCATGGTTTTCATCCATGTTACAGGAGTTCGATTCTCCTCGGGGTCACCACTTCATTTCATAAAAACAATCAAAAAATAAAACATCCCCTCAGCTAAATTGCGATAGAATCACAAAAATTATTTTTAGGATTTTTAATGTTAAGATTTGCGCCAAGTCCAACCGGCGATATGCATATCGGCAATCTTAGAGTTGCTATATTCAACTATATTGTTTCAAAACAGAGAGGTGAAAATCTCATTATCAGAATTGAAGACACCGACAAAGAGAGAAATATCCAAGGCAAGGACAAAGAGATACTTGCGATTTTAGATCTTTTTGGCATAGAATATTCTCAAGTGATATACCAAAGTGAAAACTTCCGCTTTCATTCCGCTATGGCGCTACAGCTTCTACTAGAACTAAAAGCATTTAACTGTTTCTGCTCAAGTGATTGGCTTGATAAAAAAAGAGAAGAAGCAAAAGAGAGCAAAACAGCCTATAGATATGACGATGCATGTGCTTCACTGCCTGATGAGCTTGTTATAGACAATGAAAGCCCATTTACGGTAAGAATAAGAAAGCCTCATGAAGCCATAGTTGTAAAAGACCATATTAAAGGCGAGATAAGATTTGAACCTAACGACATAGATAGTTTTATTATTATGAGACAGGATAAAACACCGATGTACAACTTTGCTTGTGCGGTTGATGACATGTTAAGTGATGTTTCACTTGTTATTCGAGGCGAAGATCACGTCAGTAACACTCCAAAGCAGATTCTTATTAGAGAAGCCCTAGGCTACGACAAGAAGATTGAGTATGCGCATCTTCCTATCATCTTAAATGATGACGGTAAAAAGATGAGCAAAAGAGATGATGCTTCAAGCGTAAAATGGCTTCTTGAAGAGGGTTTTCTTCCATCGGCTATAGCAAACTATCTTATCCTAATAGGAGATAAAACTCCAAAAGAGATATTTACTATAAAAGAGGCTCTTGAGTGGTTTAGCTTGGAGAATATATCAAAATCCCCTGCCCGTTTTGATATCAACATGCTAAAACATGTAAACAGGGAACATCTTAAAATGCTTGATGCAAAAGAGCTATCTAGATATGTTGGTTTTGCTGATGAGGAGATAGGAGAAGTTGCAAAAATATATCTTGAAGAGTCCAACACAACTAAAGAGCTAAAAGCTAAAATAGCTTCTATTTTTGCAAAAAAAGATATTCCTGATGAGTTTAAAGAGTATGCCCAGACAATAGTTAAAATTATTAAAGATGCGCCCTACTTTGAGGAGTATGAGGGTTTTAAAAATTATATTATGAATGAGTCTGGATTAAAGGGCAGAAACCTTTTCAAACCGTTGCGTATTTTACTCACGGGCGCAGAGCATGGCCCTGATATTGCCGCTGTGTATAAATATATTAAAAATTATTTAGGAGAGATTGTAAAATGAGTATTTTAGTAGAGATAATTCTAGGAACAGGCGCGATACTTCTTAACCTGATTAACGTCTATATATGGGTGGTCATTGTTGCGGCTCTTATCAGTTTTGTAAATCCTGACCCTTACAACCCGATTATTCAATTCCTATACAAAATCACAAATCCTGCATATGTTTTTGTAAGAAAATTTGTAAAGACAAATTTTAATGGTATTGATTTAGCTCCGCTTTTTATCGTAATAGGACTGCAAATCATAACGGTTCTATTGAGCGCTATTTTACGCGCTCTATAGGCACCCTACTCCTCTTTTTTATACTTTAAAACAGCAGACGACGAATTGCCGTTTTCTAACACAAGATTTAGTGTACCTGACTTCTTAAATGCAATTAAGTAGTAGTGATTCCAATCATTTTTTATATCAGCAAGGTGTGAAAACTGATTCTCTTGCGGTAGTTTTTCTATTTTAACTGGAAGCTCTGAATTTAACTTAATCATCAAATCAGCATCTGTAGGATTTTTTGAATCATATAGCTCTCTATTTTCTTTTGTATAAAAAAATACAAAGAAGTACTCTTCCCCGTAAAAAGCCTTCGGATAAACCTCGTTTAGATACACCGCCGAAAATACACCGCTAACCTCGCCCTCTTTTGACATTATTTTTGAGCTCTGCAGACTTGATGCGCATAACTCTTGAGTTTTGTCCATCTCAAATCCAAAAAATGCGTTTTTATTTGAACATCCAGTAAAAAGTATTAAAAATGTTAAAAAAATAAAAAAAGTTTTCATCCAAATTCCTCTAAATAATGAGAGAATTATATCTTATTAAACAACCTTTTAACGACTCTTTTGTATAATCGCTAAAATTTTAATAAAGTGTATAAATTGAAAAAAAGATTGGCAGTCGCATTTACCGGACCCTCAAACAGCGGTAAAACAACCCTTATACTGAAAATTGCAAGAAAACTTATACATGACTATAAAAAAGATGTTGCAATAATCAAACACGACCCAAAAGACAAGGCTCGTTTTGATGTTGAAGGCAAAGATAGCTATAAGTTTTCAGATACGGGTGCGGAAGTTATTGTTGCTTCACCGAACCGCACAACATATTTTTCTCAAAAGCACAAAGATCTCGATGAGATGGTAAGGCTTTTTGACAAATTTGACATACTGCTCGTAGAGGGTCTTAAAAACCTGCCACTGCCTAGAATAAGCGTGTTTAGAGACTCTATTGATGAGACATACTTTCCGTATATGGACGCGTTGGCAATAGACGCAACTATAAATATAAGCGAGTATGAGTTGCCAAGAGGCGTGGATGTTTTAAACATAAATAATTGCGAAGACGTAATAAAATGGATATTTGAAAATGCAAAGGAAGTATAAATAGATGACTGATATATTTAGTGCCATACAAAGAACGGCCATAAGAATAAAAGATGCGATAGATACGAAAGATATAGGTTATTCGCAGCAAGAAAACAGCTCTGGCGAGACACAGCTTCAGCTTGACATTAAGTGCGACATGATTATAGAAGAGGAGTTTTCACATGTAACTTCTATTCACACTATCGCGAGTGAAGAGAAAGAAAGAGAAGTATTGCTAAATAAAGGTGGCAGATACTATATCGCTTATGACCCGCTTGATGGCTCATCTTTGATTGATGTAAACCTAAGTGTGGGCTCAATTTTCGGCATTTACGAGAAAGGTTTTGATGCCAAAAATATGGTTGCATCATGCTATGTTGTCTTTGGTCCGAGAGTTGAGATGGTCTTTGCACACAACAAAGCAAAGCTTCACCTGCTTCAAGGAAAAGAGTTTGAATTTGTCAAAGAAATTCGCTTGAATGAAAAAGGAAAACTTAACGCTCCGGGCGGAACGCAGCAAAACTGGAAGCCTTACCATAAAGAGTTGGTTGAGAGCTTTTTTGCAGAGGGATACCGTCTAAGATACTCAGGAGGCATGGTTCCTGACTTGCACCAGATTCTTCTAAAAGGCGGCGGGCTTTTTAGCTACCCTGCAACATCTGATAAGCCTAATGGAAAACTTCGCAAGCTTTTCGAGGTATTCCCTTTTGCATTTATTTTTAAAACGGCGGGCGGAGAAGCAATTAACGGAAAGGTAGACTTAATGGAAATTGAGTGTGCCCATATACATGACACTTCGCCATGTTTTTTTGGCTCTAACTACGAAATACAAAGAGTAAGAGAAGTTTATGCAAGAGAACGGTAACTTTGCGATGGACAAGTTTGAGATGCATCTTGATGAGATGATAATCAAACTTCATAGTTGCCAAAATGATAAGAGTTTAATGAGTTGCAGTAACTGCGAGTTCTATTTGACATGTGAGCTTAGAGGTGACTATGTTAAATCGGTTTACAACAGTATGTCAAAAGGCGATACTGGCGGATTTGAGTTTTGATATGTTTATCTAAAAAATCTGATGCTTTAGCATCAAGCTTCAGTGCCAAAGCGGCTGGCGTAGCTGAACGGGACTTATTCCGATTAGCGTTTTAATTATAAGTAAAAAGGATAAAAATTGAGCAAATATATAACGACACCCATCTATTACGTTAACGGCGAAGCGCATATCGGACATGCATACACTACTTTCATGGCAGACACAATGACTAGATATGAGAAACTAAAGGGTGAAGATACCTACTTTTTAACAGGCACCGATGAGCATGGACAAAAGATAGAGGAGTCGGCTCAAAAAAATTCTAAGCCAACACAGCAGTTCGCGGATGAGATAAGTGCCGGTTTTAAAAATATATGGGATGATTTTGGAATAAATTACGACAAATTTATCCGCACTACAGACAATAATCATAAAAAAGGAGTACAAAAAGCCTTTGAAGTTATGTATAACAAAGGCGATATCTACAAAGATTTTTATGAGGGTCACTACTGTGTAAGCTGTGAGACTTTTTTTACTGAAACTCAGCTTGTTGATGGCGAATTTTGCCCTGACTGCGGCAGAAGCACCAATATAATCAAAGAGGAGAGTTATTTCTTTAGACTATCAAAATATGAAGATGCACTTTTAAAGCACTATAGTGAGAATCCTGATTTTATAATGCCACGTTCTCGTGCAAATGAAGTTATAAACTTTGTAAAAGGGGGTCTTCGTGACCTTTCTGTTACTAGAACCTCCTTTACATGGGGTGTAAAGATGCCAGAGTCAATTAAAGACGACAAGCATGTGATGTATGTCTGGCTTGACGCGCTTCTTAATTATATAACGGCTCTTGGATATGGAACAACCGAAGAGAACATGAGATACTGGCCAGCCTCTGTTCAGTTTGTAGGAAAAGATATTCTCCGTTTTCATGCAATATATTGGCCTGCATTTTTAATGAGTTTGGATCTCCCTCTTCCAAAACATATCGGCGCTCATGGTTGGTGGACCAGAGACGGCGAAAAGATGAGTAAATCAAAAGGAAATGTCATCTCTCCAAGACAGGTTGCAGATGTTTACGGTGCTGAGAATTTAAGATATTTTATGCTTAGAGAGGTGCCTTTTGGACAAGACGGCGATTTCTCGCAAAGAGCATTTATCGACAGAATAAACTCTGAACTAAGCAATGATTTAGGCAATCTTTTAAACCGTATTATCGGTATGAGCGGAAAATATTCAGACTTTGAGATAGAGAGCGTTAATGTTATGAAGTACCATAAAAAAGAGCTTGACGCCATGAATATAGTTCTAGACTCTCTTGATACATTTATGGAAAACCTCCAAACGCATAGATATCTTGAGGAGCTTTGGAGACTATTCTCTATCGGAAACAAGGCGATAGAAGAGCATGCTCCATGGGTTAAGATGAAAGAAGCCAAAAAAGATGAGGCTCTTGCTACCGTTGCGCTTGTAGCAAATATATTGGCTAAAGCATCAATTATGCTCCACCCTATTATGCCAAATACTACAAACACTATTGCAGATGCACTCAATTTCAGAATCGACAACGCAAGCTACAAAGAGCTTGTAGTTAATAAAAAACTTCTAAAATTATTTAATATCAAAGTTGTTCCGCCTCTTTTTCCGCGCGTTGAAGAGCCGCTTATGCCAGAGGCTCCTCTTGCACAGCCAAATGCAACAAAAGAGAGTGCTAAAGCAGTCGAAATAGAGACTCCTGTTGAAGAAGATAATCTAATTGAAATCGGTCAATTTTTTCAAACATCTCTAAAAGTAGGCACAATCGTTGCGGCCGAAGAGGTAGAAAAAAGCAAAAAGCTCTTAAAGCTGCAAGTTGATTTGGGTGAAGATAAACCAAGACAGGTTGTTGCCGGAATAAGAGAGTTTTACACCCCAGAATCTTTGATAAATAGATCTGTTTGCGTTGTTGCAAACCTAAAGCCTGCAAAACTTATGGGACTGGTATCAGAGGGAATGCTTCTTGCTGCTAAGGATGAAGATGGTCTATGTTTGATTAGACCTGAGACACCTAAGAAAGCAGGCACACCTATTGGATGAGACTTGAGAATTTTCTAGCACTTACGCAAGCCAAGCTTGTAAATGAGCCATGTATAAGCAGCTTTGAAAACATTGTTTTTGAGGCTTCCAAAATAAAAAGAGGCGACCTTTTTTTTGCCTATGACTATGATGATATAGATTTGGCAGTTCAAAACGGTGCCTACTGCATTGTTTTTGATAAACCGACGGATGCCAAAGACAGTGAAATAGCATGGATACATGCACGCAGCTTGGATTATGCACTTAAGAGATTGCTCCGCTTTAAGATAATAGAAAAAGAGATTACCGCTTACGAGTGCAACGAGATTGTTTTAAAACTATCGATGCAAATCACAACAGAGCCGAATTTATTAACACTGCATGGGGATTTAAAGTCTGTTTTCAACTCTCTTTGGAATGTTCAAAACAGAACAGTCATCCTTTTTAGCCCTGCCCTATGCGACAAAGAGATATTCGCAACAGTAAAAAAGATGCCAAATGCTCCTTTGGGCTCAATAGAGATTATGGAGCAGACTCTATTTGAAACATCATTTATATATGACAATATTTACTACGAGAGACAGCTTATATCGCCATTTTTTATTCCCTATCTAGAAGAACTGCTTCACCTATATAAGTCGCTTAAGATTAACTACAAATTTAAAAAATTTACTCATATAGAACATTTTGAACCTGTATTTACAAACAAAAAATTTGAGATAAAAAACTTTGGAACAAGCGATAAAGTGCTTATTTTCGAGCCAAATGTCGAGCTGATAGATTCACAGATGCTTTTTTTAAAGCGACATGCTTCATGGGCAAACATAATTTTCATAGCACCCTTAAGCATAAAGATACAAGAGCATGAGAAAAATATCTTTACATATAAAGGTGAAAAAGATATCATCAACATACTAAAAAGCAACAACTTCAACTTTGCGCTGATAGTCGGTGTCGATAAAACTATATTAAATAAACCGCTATCCAACCAAACCCAGCTTACTATGGATTTTTAATTAAGGAAGCAAAAAAATGAATAGAAGAGATTTTTTAACAACGGCAACAACAGCCTCTGCAGCACTTGCTTTGAGCGGATGTAATGATGGCAATCGTCAAGCTATCGACTACTCAAAGCATCCTGAACAAAAACAGAACGATGTAAAAAATGTATATGTAAATAGAAATAAAAAAAGTGTAATAAAACTCGCAACCAGTTGGCCTGGAAGCTTTCCTATCATGGGAGTCGGCGTTGAGAGATTGGCTGCTAGGCTAAAAGATATCAGTGGAGGCTCTTTAGAGGTGAAAATTTATCCAAAAAATGTACTTGTGCCTGACTTGGCAGTGTTTGACGCGTGTTCCAGCGGTCAAATAGACGCTTTTCACTCGGGCCCATACTACTGGAAGGGGAAAAACAGTGCGTTTTCTCTTTACAGCGGTATCCCTTTTGGTTTTACGGCAGAGGAGATAAACTCTTGGATGCTTTATGGAGGCGGGCTTAGTCTCTGGAGAGAGCAGTACGCAAAATATAATCTCCATCCGTTTATGGGTGGAAATACCAATATCCAAATGGGCGGATGGTTTAGAAAAAAGATTAACTCTCTTTCAGATATGAATGGACTTAAGATGCGCATTCCTGGGCTTGGCGGAGAGGTCTTCTCAAAGATGGGAGTTAACTCCGTGCTTCTAAGTGCAGGAGAGATATATACTTCACTGGAGCGCGGTGTTATTGATGCTACTGAGTGGGTTGGACCTGCGCTTGATATTAAGATGGGATTTTATAAGGTTGCACCGTTTTACTACTCAGGGTGGCATGAACCGGGCTCAATTCTTGAGCTTACCTTTAATAAACAGTTCTGGAACAAACTATCCTTTGAACATCAGAGTATGATTGAGGTAGCTTCGAGTGAGATGAACTCAAATATGACATACGAATTTCACAACGAAAATATTCATGCGCTTAAAAAATTAAAAGAGCTGGATATAACTATCCTTCAATTTCCTCAAGATGTTATCGAAGCGGGAAAAGTAGCACTAAGGGATGTTATCAGTGAACTTGGCGAAAAAAACAGTGACTTTAAGAGGGTCTACGGCTCTATACAAAATCATCTTTCTCTCTCAAAAGAGTGGAGCGACGCAAGTCTTAGATATTTTTTAAATGCAAGGTGAACAATAAAGATGTATAATCGCATTTAAACTTGAGATAAAGAGATATCAGTGAAAATTTTACTATTTGCCGCCGTTTTATTACAAAATCTGCTTTTTGCTTCTTTTAGCGCAAATATCATAGATGCAACTACTTCAAAGCCCATCAAAGATGCCACCGTAAGCAATTCAAATTTTAGCGTAAAAAGTGATGCAGAGGGATTTTTTTCAATTGATAACGGCGAAAAAATCCTACATGTAAAAGCATGTGGATATAGACCATACAAAATAGAGAGCCAAGATGAAGATGCTACAATCAAGCTTGAACCGCTTATAGTAAAAGCGCTTTATCTAAGTTTTTGGCACACAAGCAATCAATCGCCTAAGCTTAGAGATATGTTAAAAATAATCGATGAGACAGAGGTAAATACCGTTGTTGTTGACGTTAAGAATGAATATGGACAGACATCATTTAAAACTTCTTTTGAGCAGGGCAACAGCTACGGCGCTCATAAAAGTATCATAAATAGAAACATAACAGAGTTTATGAAGTTGATGAAATCCAAAAATATCTACACTGTTGCCAGAGTTGTTACATTTAAAGATGAACTTCAAGCGATAAATAACCAAGATTACGCAATAAAAAGAGAAGATGGAACCATCTGGAGAAACCATGACAATATGGCTTGGGTAGACCCGTTTGACAAAAGAGCTCATAATTACACAATTTCAATAGCCGAAGAGGCCGCTAAAGTCGGGTTTAACGAGATAAACTTTGACTATATACGTTTTCCGGCAAAAGATGGATTAAAATACTCGAAAGAGAGTACACAAGAAAACAGGATAAAAGCAATAAGTGATTTTTTAGCCTTAGCGCAAAAGAGACTTAGAAAATATGGAGTCTTTATCTCTGCTGATACGTACGGTAATATCTGCTGGACCGACGATGATAACAATATAGGTCAAACTATCAGCTCAATGGCCCAGCATGCGGACTATCTCGCACCAATGCTCTACCCTTCAGGGTTTGCCAGCGGCTCTTTTTCTTTAAAACATCCGTCTGATTATCCGCATGAAGTTATATACAAAAGCATAAAAAACATAGAGGATAGAATTGAGACAAAAAGAGTTAGACCGTGGCTACAGTACTTTAAAGATTACGCGCATACGAGAAGAGACTATAAAAAATTTGAGATAAGAGAGCAAATCAGAGCTGTCGAGGATATAAACACAAGCGGTTGGATGATGTGGTCGCCATCTAGCAGATATCACATGGACTATTTTGTCAAAATAGACGAATAGCCTTTAGCTCACGGTTGAGAGATTTTGCATCAGGTAAATAGCGCTCAACTAGTGAGTGGAATTTTTTTGAGTGATTCATATGAACTAAGTGCGACAACTCATGTACTACTATAAAATCAATCAATTTTTTATCTATTTTAATTAACTCAATATTTAAAGTGATAACGCCCATTGAACTGCAACTGCCCCATCTGCTTCTCATTTTTCTGAATTTTATTTCACTAAAATCAAGCTCCATAATCCGTGAATAGTGCTCTACTCTTGGAATGAGGTAATTTTTTGCATAATTTTTGTAAAATTTATCATAGCATTTTAAGACAGCCTCTGCATTTAAAACATCAACCCTCTCAAGCTCTTTTCTTAGCTCTTTCGCCTCATCAATATCTATGCTGAGTATCTCGCCAAAAAGCAGAACTTCATCCTCCATATTTATCTGCGGCTGCGGATTGTTTTGGATTTTTTGAAGCTGTTTTCTTATCCAAAGCTCTTTTTTTTCAAGAAGATTTCTGACATAATCTTCGGAGACATTTGATGTTTTAACGGTAATAAGCCCATTTCTCTTAACACTGATGTAGCTGTTTTTTAGAGCTCTATTACGTACATGCAGTATCTCTAAATCGTTAAAACTTATTTTACTGATACTCAATTGGATCTTTTACTCCGGCAAGTTTAAAGCCGTTTAATCTCAGGCGGCAGCTGTCACAAACACCGCAAGCACTCTCTTCATTTTTATAGCAGCTCCAAGTATGGCGCAGCGGAACGTTTAGCTCAAGTGCGTACTGTACGATTTGTGATTTTTTAAGATGCACCAGAGGCATATAAATCTCTATCTTTGTCTCATCTTTTGTTCCTAGGTTGATGCTCTCTTGCATACTTTTAATGTAAGATTCCCTGCAATCAGGATATCCGCTGCTGTCTTCTTCTACTACGCCTATGCTTATAATCTCAGCAGACTCTTTTTCCGCAATAGCAGCCGCAATACTTAAAAATATGCCGTTTCTAAATGGAACGTAAGTTACAGGAACACCCTCTTCGATGCCATTTATCGGCACCTCTATGTTTTTATCGGTAAGCGCAGAAGCCCCTATTTGAGAGAAGAAATCCAAATCCAAAACATACCTGTTTATAACACCAAGATCATCACAGACTGCATGAAAACATGAGAGCTCTTTTGTTTGCGTTCTTTGCGCATAGTTAAAATGCACAGCCACTATGTCATATCCATCTTTTTGCACCATATAGGCACTAAGCGTAGAGTCCATGCCCCCGCTCATAATACAAACTGCTTTTTTATTTTCTAAAATCATAAAACAATTTTAACATAATATTTTAATCTTCATTGAAAGAATTAAGCAATATAATTGCCGGATATATAAAAAAGGAGAAGATATGAATGTTTCATCTTCCACAGCAGCCGCTCCAAGTTCAACTCATATAGAAGTTATGAAAAAGGCTATGGAGACACAAGAGCAGCAGGTTTTAAAAATATTAGAGGGTTCTGCGGAGCAGTCTCAAAAGGTTGCGGCACAAAAAACAGGCATCGGAAATAATTTAAACATTGCCGGCTAATATACATGTATAAAATAGTGATTAAGTTCACTTATTTTATACAATAACCCCTCCACATTTGGTATAATCTCGCCTATGATTGAACTTGACAATAGAACCTCATTACAACTAAACACAGACACCATTGAAGCAATTGCCGACTCTCTTACAGATAAAGAGATAGAGCTTATTATCACCGACGCGAATGAGATGAGAGAGATAAACAGAACTCATCGTAATATTGACAAAGCTACAGATGTTTTAAGCTTTCCTTACGAAGAGATGCCTATGAGCCCGCTGGGAAGTATAGTTATCTGCTCTTCGCATATAGAAGAAAAAGCTAAAGAGCTTGGTCATGCTCAAAGTGACGAGTTTGCCCTTCTTTTTATTCACGGTCTGCTTCATCTTCTAGGATACGACCATGAAGTTGACAATGGAGAGATGAGAGAAGAGGAAGCAGGTTTAATCAAAAAATTCAATCTGCCTCAAAGCCTAATAATCAGAAACCAAGGATAAACTTTAATGGATTTTATAATTTTTACAGCCGCAATGGCGGCACTTGTATATGGGGCAGGCTTTGTTATAAAAGAGTCTGAGAGAATAGCCCTGCACTTTAATATATCACACTTTGTTATCGGTGCAACACTCGTAGCATTCGGTACATCAATGCCTGAGATGGCAGCGTCAATGATGGCATCGTATGCCGGTAAAAGCGATATAGCTGTTGCAAACGTAGTTGGTAGTAATATATTTAACATAGTGCTAATCTTGGGAATTGTACTTTTGGTCTCTAAAAGCATGCATCCAAAGAGAAATCTATTTGAGAGAGACGGCGCATGGGTTATTGTTCCTGTTATTATTTTTATGATAATGATTCAAGACGGGATTATAAGCAGAAGCGATGGTTTATTATATCTTTTAATTATGGTCTCATATCTGATATTTCTCTTTACGGGCTCAAAAGATGATTTAGAGGGAGGAATTGACGAAGATTTAATAAAAGAGAAGTTTAATTGGACAAAGACCATTATGCTTCTGGCTGTAGGGTTCCTCCTGACAATTGGCGGTGCAAATTTCGTTGTTGAGAGCGGAACAAACATAGCTAGAATTTTTGGTGTCAGCGAGTGGATAATAGGTCTTTTTCTTATTGCGCTTGGAACATCGCTTCCAGAACTTGTAGTCTCTTTGGTTGCTATCAAGAATGGTAATGCAGAGATGAGTATAGGAAACGTAATAGGCTCAAATATTGCAAACCTTTCGATGGTTTTAGGGGCAGCATCGCTTATAAATCCGCTAACGATAGACTTGGATGCCACTAAATTTGATGTTTATATAATGGTTGCCGCATCTTTGACACTTCTGTTTATATTGGCTAACAAACTTTATAACAAAGCAGGTGCAATATTTTTACTCACAATATTGGCTCTTTTTATTCTAAACACTTTTTGATTTTTTTACAATCTTAGGGTAAGTTCTGAGATTGTATATATTTACTGCTTGATATATCCAGTCTCTAAGAGCTTGTTATATATTTTTGATACGATATCTCCGGTAGCAGCACCGCCATGTCCGCCGTGCTCAACCATCGCAACAACTACATACTGAGGCTTATCAAACGGACCGTATGAGGCAAACCAAGCGTGTGAACGCGTATAGTACTCCATCTCATGCTCTAGTTCTCTCTCTTTTATGTCCTGTAAAATACCGACCACCTGCGCAGTACCGGTCTTTCCTGCAATTTTAACTTTTGTTCTAATATAGTTTGTTCCTGTTCCGCCTGGAGAGTTGCAAACTTCATACATCGCCCTTTGAATCGTTGCTATTTTGCTTAATTCATCTTCGTTAAGCACATCTTGCAACTCAGGCTCAACAACTTTATCCCCTATCATGCTTGCAAAATAGGGACGAGGAAGCTTAGATGTCGCCATTAGGGCGGTAAATTGGGCAATCTGCATTGGAGTGGTTAAGAAATCACCCTGCCCGATTGATGTATTGACAGTTTCGCCGATAAACCACGGTTTATTATATTTCAATCTTTTCCACTCTCGTGATGGAATGGTGCCTATAAATTCATTTGGTAAGTCGACTCCTGTTTTTTTGCCAAGTCCGTATCTCATAAATCCGTCACTCATTTTTTTAATGCCAAGCTGAATACTGCCTTTATAAAAAAAATCATCGCAACTCTCTCTTATTGCCTTTTTTATATCCACACTTCCGTGTCCATCTTTTTTCCAGCATCTAAACACCCTTGTACCAAGTGGCATTGATCCTGTACAGTATGTATTCCAGTTGGGGCCGATTTCAGGCGAAGCAATATATATTAAACCAAGTCCTGTTTTTATAACTGAACCGGGAGGATAAAGTCCGTGAATAAGTTTGTTTGTAAAAGGCTTATCAAGGCTGCTGGAGAGCTTGTTCCACACTTCATTACTTATGCCTGATACAAATGTGTTTATGTCATACTCTGGGAAACTGCTTGCTGATAAAATAGCACCGTCTACTCCCATTACTACTACCGCACCCGCCTTTCCCTTGAATAGGGTTGAGATATATTTTTGAAGTTCAATATCTATGTTAAGAGTCAGTTTTCTGTCCTCAGAAGCTTTTTTATATGAGAACTCTTCCACCTCTTGATTATTTGCATTTACTTTTATCTCACGCTCTCCGGCTAGTCCTTGAAGATATTCGTTATAGTAATTCTCTATTCCTGTTTTTCCCGTATATCCTATCAGCTTTTTAAGTTCATCATTTATGATGTCATTTTTGTTGGCACGTCCTACATATCCGATAGAGTGGGCACCCACTTCATTATATGGGTAATATCTCTTTGGCGAAGAGACTATGTTTATATTTTCTCTTAGATTTAGTACGGAGTAAATCGGCATAATCTCCTCATAAGAGACAAACTCAACTATGTCAATGAAGTTATGGTTGTAGTATGAATCAGCTTTTTTATAATCTTTAACCATTTTTTCTCTGTCTAAATTTGGCAGCAAAGCTATAATCGTATCCATCTCAGACTCAAAGATATGTTGATTTTTTTTAAGTCCAAGATGCGGAGCCAACTGTATCTTAAAACCAAGTTTATTAATCGCAATAGGTCTGTTGTTTATATCTACAATCTCTCCTCTAACCGGTGCGATCTGCTCAATTTTAATTGTGTTGTTGTAAGAGAGTTTCTCATAGTAGGTGTTTGATTCTACAGAGAGCATAAAAACTCTTACCAAAAGAGCCAGCCACGTTGCTATAAACACAAAAAGTATAAATTTTATTTTCACAATATGCTCATTATTAAAAACTCAATTGCTATGTAATATATAACATAGTAGTCTATGCTTGGCTCTGGGAGCAAAAATACACTTGATAAAACAGAGTGAAAAACAAAAAAGCCGATATATACTAATATTACACTCAGCAATTTTATACATGAATTACAACCTAGGCTCTGAGTGATTTTTGGCATAACATATCTGTAGATAACGGCAAAATATATAACGGTACTAAAGAGAACATATCCATTTTCTGCCTCAAAAAGAAGCAGACAGGCAGATATTAAAAAAAGTGAAACAGGGTCCTCTTTTTTCAGCGCTTTGGAAAAATAGATAAACAGAATGGATAATAGTGGCGGAAGAAACAGATATATCCCGCTTAATGCCGTATACAGAAGAAATGCAACAACATATAGATATGGTGCTAAAGGGTTTTTATAAGAGATACTTCGTTGCATACTGGAAAGTGCTTACATTTAATACAGTCAGCCCAAATTTTATGTTCAGGAAGCGACTCTTTCGGAATTTCAACAAACCCAAGTTTTTCAAAAAAAGATTGTCTATAAGTTAGGCTGAGAACTTTTTGAAGCCCAAGCATACTAGCCTCTTCTATCGCCTTGGCAATCAGACTCTGCCCTATTCCCGTTCCTCGTCTGCCCTCTTTTACAACAAGAGATCTAATCTCAGCTAGTGCCGGTGTATGAATGTGAAGAGCGCAAAATCCTACTATTTCGCCGTCCTCTTTTGCAAGTATGTAAGATCTTATGTTTGTTGCTATCTCATCAGAACTTCTTGCAAGAATAACTCCTGCTTCAACTTCAGAAATAACAAGCTTTTGCATATTTTCTATATCAGACAATCTGGCTTTTGTTAATTCAACGCTCATCTAGAGGATTCCTTTAAAATATTATGTATTATCGCTACAATCTTTTCCATGCCCTTCTTTTTAGAGCTAGAGACCATCAAAGCCTGAGGAAACTCTCTTTTTAGAGCGCTCTGCTCTTTTTGGTTTAGTTTATCTATTTTAGTGAAAATCTGCAGTACATGTTGAGACTCATTGGAGAATTCAAGCAAAAAATCACTCACCGACTTGTCAATCTCCAAATGTGGGTGTCTGCTGTCTATTAGATGTATAAAGATTTTTATCTGCGCTCTGAGTGATATATAATCTGTAAGATTTTTTTCCCAGTCACTTTTTATAGATTTTGAAACCTTTGCGTATCCAAAACCAGGCAAGTCAACAAACTTTGCAAAACTTTTCTCAGAACTTTCTCTGTCTATAAACGTTACGTCAAAATAGTTTATAAGTCTGGTTTTACCAGGGGTTGATGAGACTTTAGCCAGACCTTTATGGTTTGTAAGAGTGTTAAGCAGTGAACTTTTTCCTACATTTGAGCGAGCCATAAAAACTACCTCATTCTGCTCATCGCTCTGTGGCGCGCCGTTTATATTTGCTGCAGATGTTACAAATTTTGCATCTACAATATCAATCATTTTGCTCTTTCTTCTCTCTTGTCTTATTGTTATCTTCAGGCATATTAAAAATCATTATAACAGGTTCTCTCTCCGCACCTTTTGCATATGCTTTGCCCTCTATTGTTTTCAATATAACCTCCTCTCCAATTATCTCTTTTTTCTCATTTACCTGTTTTAAGTGAACTTCTTTGAAGAAGTGATACTCTTTTTTTTCAGGAAGATATATCACTCTCTGGGCTTTCCCATTATATAAAGCGCCGTCTAGAGTCTGAATCTTAAATGAAGCGTTGCCCTCTGCTATAAATTTTGTAGGCTCTTGATTGGCATTTGTGTAAATTGTAACCTTTGATGCGTTTAGTTCATCGCTCCCTCTTATGATATTTACATTGCCTTCAAAAACAGAAATACCCGCCTTTTGGTCTGCATTAAATAGTTTTGCCTTAACTTTTAACTCTTGCGAAAAGAGTGTTGCTGCTAAAAAAATTGTTAAAAAAATCTTCTTTTTCATTTGTTTCCATCTTTTAAATTATATTTTGCACTCACGTTTTTTGATTCTATTTTTTCTGAAGAACTATTATACTTCAATGCATTTCCACTCACTCTGTTTTCACCTTGATAAAGTACAAAATTCCCATCAGCTACTGCTAAACTTGTCTTTTTATTGTAGGTTGCTTTTTGTGTCTCAAAAGTAAGCCCATCTTCTCTTACATAGACAATGTTTCCATCAAGATATACTATCTCATTTTTATATATGCCGTTGTCAGATTTCATATTTGCAATGTAGTCTTTAGAGCTGTCAGTATAATCAATCTTCTCAACCGCGTATCTATCTTTGTATCTTGTCGCTTTATCCCCATTCATCAGTGTAATAAGCCCTCTTGTGTCAAACTCGTACATCGTAAACGAAGAGATGCTAAAGAGAGGAACATCCACAAAAGACTGCTCTTTTATCTCTAATGGCTTAAATAAAAAAAGTATCATAAACAGACAAACTGACGCTATTATAAAAAAATAGTTTATATTCATCTATTATAACCAAACAGCCATAAATTGTTCTCTCAAATCACATTCGTCAACTAGGATGTCTATCATCTCTCGGACTGCACCTTCGCCACCATTACATGTAAGAACCGTGTCAACAAGCTCTTTAACCTCTTTAACAGCGTCTTTTGGGGTAAAACTTCTGCCTACGCTGCGCAGCATTTTGTAGTCATTTAAATCATCGCCGATGGCTCCGACTTCATAATATTTAAAGCCTAGAGAGTCAATAAGTTCGTTTAAGACTTTCTCTTTATCTTTAACACCTTGAAACAGATGTTTTATGCCAAGTTCATCGGCTCTTTTTTGAACTATTTTTGAGTTTCTGCCCGTTATAATTGCTGCATGATTGCCCATATTAATCCATGAGCTGATTGCAAGACCGTCTTTTACGTTAAAGTTCTTTATCTCACCGCCATCAGACGTGTATATTATTCTGCCGTCAGTTAGGCATCCGTCTACGTCTAATACTATCAACTTAATCAAAGTACATCTTTTGTACTTGGAATGCCGACTCTATCGTTTTTTTGCATAGCACGGCGAAGTGCAACGGCAATCGATTTAAAAGCGGCCTCAATAATATGGTGTTTGTTTTTTCCTCTAAGAGCGACTATATGTGCGCTTATTCTAGCATTTGAAACAAAAGCTTTGAAAAATTCTTCCACAAGCTCCGCGTCAAACTGTCCTACTTTTCCCGCAACATTAACTTCATAAACAAGATATGGGCGGTTGCTAAGATCCAGATTACAGCTCACGCATGCCTCATCCATTACGATATTTGCGCTTCCAAAACGCTCCATATTTTCAACAGGATAGATAGCCTGAGCCAAAAGAGAACCAAGCACAATACCGATATCTTCGACACTGTGGTGATCATCTATATGTGTATCGCCCTTGCATGAAATATCCAAATTAATCAAGGAGTGCTTTGAAAAACTCTCAAGCATGTGGTCTAAAAATCCGATACCCGTATCTATTTTGCTTTTTCCGTTTCCATTCACAGAGAGTGAAACCGAAATATCCGTCTCTTTTGTTTTTCTGCTTTTGCTAATCATTATTTTTTTAATCCTCTCTCACAATAAATGAGTCTTTAAAATTTCCAAGCGCTAAATAATCTCTTGCTTCTGCTTCACTTCTAAAGCCCTTTAGCCATACCTTGAATATCCTGCCTCTTTGCGTCTCAACGTCTTTAATAACCGTATTGTATCCGTCTGTATTGTCATATTTTTTCTGGGTTGTCAAAGCTCCCTCAAATCTTGAAAAAGATGCAATCTGAAGAGCAAAGCCGTTCATGCCCTGGTCTTGAGGGATTTTTTTCAGCTCCTGCTGAATAGGAACATGTTTTTGTCCCTTTGAGTGAAAACCAAGTACTTCTATTTTTACAGGCGCTGTTCCTGCACCAATCATATCTATTTTACGAGCTGCCGTGTTTGACAAATCTATTATTCTAGTGGCGATAAACGGACCTCTGTCGTTTATCCTCACAACAGTATTAAGACCATTTTTTAGATTTGTAACCTTTACAATCGTGTTCATAGGCAGAGTTTTGTGCGCTGCCGTCATATCATACATGTTGTATGTCTCACCGTTAGAGGTTAATTTGCCGTGAAAATCAGAACCATACCAACTTGCGTTACCTTTAAACTCATCGCCTACGTTTACAACAGTAGGATAATACCTTATCCCTCTGATGACATAAGGTCTCATTGTGGGATGGCTATAATCCTTTTTATTTACAACAGGGCTGTAAGAATTTTTCTCAGAGGAGTAGCTAGTGTAGGTTCTGCTACCTTTTGTGCTGCATCCAGTAGAGAGTATCAGTAACGATATAATAATAAAAATAGATATTTTACTCATGCAGTTTTAATCTCTCTCCTTCTCTGATTATGTTGCCATTAAGCTTGTTTTGAATTTTTATATCTTGAACACTGACTTTGTATTGTTTTGAAATAGAGGCCAGCGTATCTCCCTTTTTAACCATATAATAAAACTCTTTGGTCATTTTTTCCACATTAGCCTTATTGTTTATCGGAATTATTAATTTTTGATTCAGACTGAGTCTATTGTGTTTAAGAGCGTTAAAGTCTTTGATTACACTGTGCGGTACATTATACATCTTGCCTATTCCAAAGAGACTGTCGCCTTTTTTAACAATATGTACCCTGTAGATATTTTTTATCTCATCCTCAAAATACTTCTGCTTAAACTCTAATAGTTTGATATATGGTATATGTATCTCGTATCCATTTATATATGGCGGTACAAAGTCATATTTTAAGTGTCTGTTTAACCTTTGCAGCTCCGCGATAGGAATACCCACTAACTCAGAAACTCTCTTTAACGACTCACCTCTTGGTACTTTTACAGTAGAGATGGAGTATGCGTTTGCTCTGTTTAAAAGATGCTCATACTCGCTCTTTAACAAAAACTGCTCATCATTTCCAACCAAAGCAAGTGATACAATTCTTCTTATATAGAGCCTGCTCTCTCTTGGGATATACTTCATTTTAGGGTCTAGCAAAACAGAGAGCTCATCGGTACCCGCACTCTTGATTGCTCTGCTTAGCCTTCCGCCTCCGCAGTTATATGCAATAGCTGCCAAATACCATTTTCCGAACTGGTTATGTAAATCTTTTAGATATCTTGCGGCGGCCTCGGTCGATTTTACCAAATCTCTTCTCTCATCAACATACTCATCAATTCTAAGGCCGTATATTTTGCCGGTCTGTGGCATAAACTGCCAAAATCCGGATGCTTTTTTTACGGAATATGCCTTTGTGGAAAAATTTGACTCCGCCATGGCAAGAAAAAGAAATTCGGGAGGCACGCCGTTTTGAGCCAAAATGTTTTTAACTGCAGGAATAAAGATATATGCATCATCCATTGCCTGAAAAAAGCGCTGGTCTTTGTAGACCTCTTTTTTGCTGTTTTTCATCTGGTTCATTATTGGGTCATACAAAAAAGATGACTCTATGTCAAACGACTCCAGAATGCCTATCTCTTTGGTGTAATTTGTGGTGTACATAAGATTTGCGCTTAGCAAAAATGGTAATAAAAGAAATATGATTTTTTTCAATTTGCAGCTCTTGTTTTTAGTTTAAACGAATAGATTCTATCAAAATAATATTAATAAAAAGCTAAGAATTTATGATATTAAGAAATATCAAAGAGCCTGTAGGCATTTTGAGAAGTTATTTTTTCTATCTCTTCAAGGCTAATATCTAAAAGTTCTGACATTTTTTTTGCAACAAAAGTGGTATAAAGCGGCTCATTTCTTTTGCCTCTGTGGGGCGTAGGCGTTAAATATGGACCGTCTGTTTCGATAAGAAGCTTGTCATACGGGATTTTGGGAACTGCATGTAGAAGCTTTTTTGCATTGCTAAAGGTTAAAACTCCCCCTATTCCAAAGTAAAAACCCTCATTTGCAAGGCTTAGAAGCTCCTCATCTGCATTATAGCAGTGCAATACTCCCCCAACCACTTTAGCATTGTATTTTAAAAGTATCTCTTTTGAATCCCTTGATGCATCTCTGATATGCACGATAAGTGGCTTTTTATGGCTCTTTGCAAGCTCTATCTGAGCAATAAAGACCTCTTTTTGGCGCTCCTTTTCTCTCTCTTTGGCTTCATCAGTTCCCTCAAACCTGAAATAGTCAAGCCCGCATTCGCCCACTGCCACGCACTTTGGATGGTTTATGTACATTTGAAGCTCTTGTGTGTCAAACGCATCAATATCATAAGGATGAACACCTACTGCAAAATAGACGTCATCGTTGTTTTGTGCAATCTCTATGGCTCTTTGGAGGTTTTTTGGATCAGCTCCGGGGATAATAAAACGCTTAATTCCACCCTCTCTGGCTCTGTGCAGAACTTCATCCAAATCATCTCTGTATCTCTCATCATCTAGATGTACATGCGTGTCAACTATCATAATTTCTCATTTTTATTTAGCCCAAGAAGTTCTTTAGCAAACCCTCTAGCCTCTTGCGTGATGCTCTCGCCGCTTATTATTCTGGCTATCTCATCAACTCTCTCATCAAAATTTAGCTCTCTTGCATGCGATTCATCGCCATTTTTATAGACCAAAAAGTGCTGGTCGCCCATCGAGGTAAGCTGTGGCTGATGAGAAATAACAAATATTTGAAAATGTTTTGAGAGCTGTTTTAGCACCTTTGCAACACTCATTGACTCTTCACCACTTAGGTTTGCGTCTATCTCATCAAGCATCAATACTCCTCCATCTTTGCTCATAAGCTCAGACTTTAGAGCCAAAATAGCAAGACGTAACCTGTTAAACTCGCCTGTACTTACCTTTTGCAGGTCGGTTGAGTTTAGTTTTAAAACTATCTCATCTTTTCCAAAAGGTCCATACTCCCTATCTTTTAACTCCGATTTTGCATCACGCAGATAGAGCTCTTTTAGATATCTGTTTAAATCACTGTTGAATGACTCTATCTCGCTTTTTCTAAGAGCGCTAAGTCTATCTGCAATCTCTCTGACTTTTTTGCCAAGAACTGCTTCTCTGTGCTCTAAATCGCCCTTTGCAATCTCTATATTTTCATATTTTGCAAGTTCTTGAATCTTTTGTTCTTTATACTTCAGGGCATCTTCTATGCTTCCGTATCTTCTTTTTAAATCACCAAGAAGCTCAATACGGTTTAAAACATCCTCGACATCAACCTCGTCAAGCATGTTAAGTCTCTCCTGTGCACTCTCCATAAGCGCTCTAAGCTCATTCATGCTGTCGCTAAAAAAGGAGCTATCAACATTTAGCAAATCAAGAGCGTTAAAAACGTTGTGTTCATGTTCAAAAATCGCACCTGCCTTTGATATAGCCTCAAGTGCTTTCTCTTTTTTTGAGAGCTCTTTTTTGATATTTAAAAGCTCTATATCTTCGGATATTTTTGGATTCACATCCTCTATTTTTTTAATCTCATAAGCTGCGAACTCTTTAAGTTCTACAATTTTTTTCTGCTCATTTTCTATGGTAAAAAGCTCTTTTTTTACTTTTTGATGCTCTAAAAATGCCTCTTTGTACACGCTTTTGAGTTCATTTGCATTATGCTTTTTCGCATCCAGTCTGCTATCTATGATTGATAGGAGATTTTCATTTTCAAAATCGCTGAAGTCCCTCAGTGAGAGCTGTTTTAGGTATCTAGAAGCAAGAGCGTTTATGGCTTTTTTGGAGATGCTTTGGTTGTTTATAAAGTATCTTGATTTATCTTTTTTTATATGTTTAAAAATATTTACCTCGTCAAACTCTATGGCGTCATCTTGCGCAGCCAGTTCCCACGTTACGGTAGACTCACAAAGTGCGGCATCGCAAGACTCGCCACCGAATGTTGCCAAAACAGAATTCATCAAAATTGACTTTCCGCTTCCGCTTGGACCGGTAAATACTACAAGCCCAGATTTTAAATCCAGTTCAACCTCTTTAAAACTGAGGTACTCTTTTAGGTAAAATCTCTCTATCATTTATACGTACCTTCTGAAATATTGCAAATTATACTTTTTTATTGTTAAAATCTAAACTCTATCGTTTTGTTTCTACATGTAGTTATTTTACGGGAAACTCTTTAAGCATTGCAGTGACTGTCTCATTGAAGTATTTGGCACGCTCCTGCGGCGTTTTGAAACTCTCGATTTTCTTAGTTAGCTTTGTGTACCAAAATATTTTTTGCGTTGCAGGGTCAACCATATTTATAAGAAGAGTTCCTTCATCGCTTGAAAACCCTCTTGCAGTTCCCAGCGAGAGACCAAGTCCGCTTGAAAACGTGCCAAGTCCAAGACCTACTCCTACGTTTGATGGAACATCCTCTCTTATAAGACTATGAAAAGTTATCTGAAAATCTGCTTCATGCTCGGGCACACTAATGTACCCTTTTGTTTGCATCTCATGCGTAATTGCTTCGGCTATGCGCTCATCGTTTAGCGCGCTTTGATTATCGGTGTCGTTGTAAAGCACGGCAAATGTAGATAGAGTTGCCATATTAAAAGATGGGTCATAATCTATATTTGCTTTTTTTGTCGAGCATCCTGCAAACAGAATCAGCACAATTGGAAGTATATACCTAAACATTTTAGCTCCTTCTGGCTATTCGCCCCATCTAAGTTTCTCTTTTAGCACATCAAAGTAGTTGTACTCCTTTTTGTGTATCAGCTTTACCGTTTTTGATGCGAGTTTTATATGTACGCTCTCGCCTAGTTCCAGCTCATGCACATCTTGTCCGTCAATGATTATCAAGGCTCTCTCCTCGGAAGTTTTCATCTCAATCGCAAATTTGCCAGGAAGAACAACCGAGCGCTGTGTAAGTGAGTGCGGGCATATCGGGGTCAGGGCAAATACATTGCTCATAGGAAATAGAACAGGACCGCCGGCCGAGAGATTGTAAGCGGTAGAACCCGTAGGAGTTGAGACAATAACCCCGTCACCGTAGTATGTGTTAAATGACTGGGAATCTACCAATGTCTCGATATGTATCATATTTGACACTCTTGTGCGGGTGAGAACAATGTCGTTAAACGCATAGTATTTTACTTGTTTAGAGTTTTTTATAACAGTTGCTTCAAGCATTGCACGTTCATCGATTCTATATCTGTTTTTAATCATCTTTTGAACAAAACCATCGAGCTCATCAAGAGACAAATCTGCCAAAAATCCGAGGCTTCCTGCATAAACGCCAAGTATCGGGATGTTAAAATCAAATGATTTTCTAACAGTAGATATCAGCGTTCCGTCACCGCCAAAACTGACCAGAAAATCGCACTCTTTGCATATTTTCTTAAAATCATGTCCCTGAGTGCCTATCATCTCGGCACTGTTGCCCTCAAGAAGTACTTCGATGGCATGCTTTTTAAAAATAGTCTCCATCTTGGAATAACCCTCTTTCAGTTCGGGGGTTGATGGTCTTAAAACAATACCGATTTTTTTGATTTTTTTGTTTTTCAATGTAACTCTTTTAAAATATTTTTGTAAATTATACACTCTTTGGCGTTAAATTATAAAAATATTCAAATCAAAAAAGTCAACTAATTGTTCAATAAGCCAAGTTTTGATACAATCGCGAAAAATTATTACCTAGGACTCTATATTTATGAGAAGTCATTACTGTACAGATTTAAGTGAAGCAAACGTAGGACAAGAAGTTGTCCTAGCAGGCTGGGCAAACAGCTACCGTGACCACGGCGGAATTATTTTTATCGATTTAAGAGACAAGAGCGGTATAATTCAGCTTACATGTGACCCAGAAGACAACGCTGGAGCGCACAAAGCGGCTGACGGTGTTCGTGATGAGTATGTGCTTATAGCAAAGGGAACTGTTCGTCATCGCGGAGAGGGTCTTGTTAATCCGCGTCTTAAAACTGGTGCGATTGAGATTATCGTAAAAGAGCTTATTATTGAAAACAAGTCGGCTCCGATTCCTTTTGTGATCGGAGATAAAAATGTCGGTGAAGAGACAAGACTTAAATATCGCTATTTAGAGCTTAGAGACCCATCAATGTATGAAGCGTTTCGCCTTCGCTCAAAAGCTGCTATAGCTGCAAGAAATATACTTGATGAAAACGGCTTTCTAGAGGTTGAAACTCCGATTTTAACAAAATCTACTCCAGAGGGCGCAAGGGATTATCTGGTTCCTTCTCGCGTTCACAGCGGAGAATTTTACGCGCTTCCGCAATCACCGCAACTTTTCAAACAGCTTTTAATGGTTGGCGGATTTGACAGATATTTTCAGATAGCAAAATGTTTCCGTGACGAGGATTTAAGAGCTGACCGTCAGCCTGAATTTACTCAAATAGACGTTGAAATGAGCTTCTGCGACCAAGAAGACGTTATTGAGGTGGCTGAAAAACTGCTAACTGCTATGTTTAAAGCTTGCGGTGTAGATATTAAACCACCGTTTAACAGAATTACATACAGCAATGCCATGGAGTGGTACGGCTGCGACAAACCTGATTTGAGATATGACCTTAAGATGGTTGACGTTATCGATATATTTCTTAGATGTGACAACGAGATATTTACAAATATAGCTAAAAAACCTCACACTAACCGTATAAAAGCCCTAAAAGTTCCAGGTGCGGATTTGGTTTTCTCAAAAAGAGAGATGAAGAGTTTTGAGGATTTTGTACGCCAGTTCGGTGCACACGGTCTTGGATATTTTCAGATGAAAGAGGATGGTCTTAAAGGTCCTCTTGCTAAATTCTTCAGCGATGCAGACATTGCACTTCTTGTTGAGAGACTAGATATGAAACTCGGCGATGTCGTTTTCTTTGGCGCAGGAGACAAAAAAACTGTTTGGGATTATATGGGACGTCTTAGAATCTTCATCGCAGAGCATGAAAAGATGAACCTTGTTGACAAAGACGCTTACGAATTTGTATGGGTAGTTGATTTCCCTATGTTTGAGATTGAAGATGGACGAGTTAAAGCACTTCACCATCCGTTTACGCAGCCAAAAGATACAGATAAGAATGATGTGGAAGAGATAGAGTCTATCGCTTATGATATCGTTTTAAACGGCACAGAACTAGGTGGTGGAAGTATCCGTATCCACAAACCTGAGGTTCAAGAAGAGGTTTTCAAACTTCTTGGAATTGAGGAAGAGGAAGCTAAAGAGAAGTTCGGCTTCTTACTGGACGCTCTTAAATTCGGTGCTCCTCCGCACGGCGGATTTGCAATCGGATTTGACAGACTTATGATGCTTTTAACCAAAAAATCAAGCATCCGTGACGTTATAGCATTCCCTAAAACACAAAAAGCTTCTTGTATCCTTACAAAAGCACCGAGTTCGGTTGATAACAATCAACTTCGCGATTTACACATTAGACTACGTGAACAAGTAAAATAGTGATAAGAATTAAAATTCAATGCAGCGAGGCACTAAATGCCGAGTCGTAAAAAACTTTTTTTAATTATCGGAGCGCCAGGCTCCGGTAAAACTACAGATGCAGAGTTAATCGCCAAACAAAACAGCAAGATAACACACTACTCCACAGGCGACATGCTTAGAGCGGAAGTTGCAAGCGGCAGCGAGCTTGGTTCTGAAATAAACAACTACATATCAAAAGGGCTTATTGTTCCTATCAAAATAGCCATAGAGACAATTGTAAATGCCATCAAAAATGCTCCAACGGATATAATCATCATCGACGGATATCCAAGAAGCATGGAACAGTTAAATGCTTTAGATGAATATCTACATGTAGATTCATCTCTCTATCTTGCAAGCGTTATAGAAGTGCATGTAAGTGAAGAAACCGCTCGTGACAGAGTTCTTGGTCGCGCTCGCGGAGCTGACGACAACACGGAAGTATTTGACAACCGTATGAAGGTTTACACAAAGCCTTTGGCTGATATTCAAGCGTTTTATAGGGCTAAAAATCTTTTACATGTAATATCTGGCGAAGGAACTATTGAGACAATAGTTTTTGAGATGGAAAGTTTTATAAACTCTAAAATATAATTGAACCCGACAAGGGCTCAATTAACCTAATTTTGAGACGATAGCCGCTTCAACTTCTGATATATCAGCAGTCCCATCAACAGTTATATATGTCATAGACTCTATCTTTTTTGCCTGCTCTTTGTAGTAGCCGATAAGAGGTTTTGTAAGCTCATGATAAACTTTTAGCCTATCGAGCACGACTTCTTCTTTATCGTCATCTCTTTGAACCAAATCTTCACCAGTCACATCATCTTTGCCATCTACTTTTGGCGGATTATAAACTAAATGGTAAGTTCGCCCAGATGCCAAGTGTGCACGGCGACCTGACATACGTTTTACTATCTCTTCATCCGGAACATCTATCTCTATAACCGCGTCAATCGCTATACCCGCATTTGTAACAGCGTCAGCCTGAGGAAGTGTACGAGGAAAACCATCTAGCAAAAAGCCGTTTTTACAGTCATCTTCTTTGATTCTGTCTTTTACAAGACCTATGATAATATCATCAGTCACAAGCTTGCCTGCGTCCATCGCCGCCTTAGCCATCTTGCCCATCTCAGTTCCCGCTTTTATAGCTGCGCGAAGCATATCCCCTGTAGAAATCTGAGGAATGTTATATCTTTTAGTCAAAAATTGGGCTTGAGTGCCCTTGCCCGCACCTGGAGCTCCTAATAATATTAATCTCATATCTATCCTCTCTGTTTTATTGATGTGATTATATATAAATGTAGTTAAAACTAGCTATAAACAAACCTACTCTGAAGCCTAAATTTCATAAAATACGTTTAATTAACTAGAGGAATACAAATGCAATTTTCTAGACTTGGACTATCACCGCAGATTCAAAGCGCACTTAAAAAAAGCGGCTTTACAACGCCAACTCCTATTCAAGAAGAAGTTATCCCTCTTGTGTTAAAACATAACGACATTATGGCAATGGCGCAGACCGGAAGCGGTAAAAGTGCAAGCTTTGTACTGCCGATTTTGGAGCTTTGGTCTAAGAGTGTGGGTGAGGGAAAAGCAAAGATTAAAGCTCTTGTTTTGACTCCCACAAGGGAGCTTACGCTTCAAGTTGCAGATGCTTTTTGCACTTTTGGCGCAGGTTTGAGTAGAAAACCAAAAGTAGTAAGCATTATCGGCGGAGAGAGCATAGGCGAGCAGATTTACGCAATTCAGCAAGGGTGCGATATCTTGGTGGCGACCTCGGGAAGACTGCTTGATGTGCTTAGTAAAAAACAGACAAATCTTTCACACTTAGAGTTTTTTGTTCTGGATGAAGCGGACAAGATGCTAAATCTTGGCTTTTTTGAGGAGTTAAACGCCATCCTTGAAGTAATTCCGCAAAAACGTCAAAGTCTCCTATTCTCGGCGACCTATCCTCAAAAGATTTTGGATATTGCTTCAAAAATCACACAAAATCCACTCCAAGTAACGCTAGAGCAAGAGGTGCCGACAGTCCAGAGTGTTCTCCAGCGCGCAATTTTAGTAAACCGAGAAAATCGCGGTCCGCTTCTAAGACACCTGCTCGATAGCGAAAAATTAGAGCAAGTTCTTGTATTTATGGTGAACAAAAGAGCCACGGACAACATAGCGGCTAAGTTTAAAAAGTACGGCTACAAGGCTGAGTCTTTTCACGGTGATTTGCTTCAGAGTGAGCGCACACTTACGCTAGATGAGTTTAAGGCTAAAAAGATACGCATACTCTTCGCAACGGATATAGCAGCAAGAGGATTGGATATCAGTAATGTCTCATGCGTTATAAACTTTGACTTGCCACGCTCTCCGACTGACTATATCCACCGCATCGGACGAACTGCAAGAGCCGGAAAATCAGGAATGGCTATATCGTTTATATCACATGAGGACAGAGCGCATTTTGATATCATTCAAAAGCGTTGTAAAACAAATCTGAGTATGGAGCAGATAGAGGGATTTGAAATAAGGGGAGAAGCTCCAATAAAACTAAAAGGACCTGAACCTGTCAAAGGCAAGGGAAAAAGTAAAAAAGACAAAGCAAGAGAAAAAGCTCTAAAAGAGGCTAGCGGAGGGTAATTTTACATGTCAAACTAAATTGACATGTAAGAATTTAAAGATTAATCCTCTTCAAATCCGAAATCGTCTTCGTCGTCGCCCTTTTGAGCCTCTAAAATATCAGCTATCAACTCTTTGCACTCATCTTCATCGATATCGTTGTTTGCTATATCTTCTAAAACATCTTGAAGGTCTGCTTTAAACTCTCTAAGATCTTCAATCTCATCTTTTGCATCTATACTTGCCTCTTTGCTATCGGCAATCTCTTGAAAAATCTCATCCAATCTCTCATCAATATCTGGAATAACGCTCTTCGTTATCAACTCTTGTAATTGTTGTGCATAAGACATAAAAAACACCTTTTATAATTTAGTTCTGAAATTATACTCTATATAAGAGTATTCTAACAATCCCTAAACTATAATTGAGTAAAAAACAGAGGAACTCCATGAATTTTTATGCTTGCATTATTGGCAGTGAAATACTAAACGGACGCAGAGAAGACAAACACTTTGACTTTTTAAAGAGTGAACTTCAAAAATATGGGCATGTGCTTTTTGCCTCATTTATCATCAAAGACGATGAAAATCTTATTAAAAAAATCTACAAGCTTATAAAAGATGATAAGAGTGGTGTTATGTTCTCTTTTGGCGGCATAGGTGCGACTCCTGATGATTTGACAAGGGAAATTGCCGCGGAGGTATTTACCTCTAAACCTCTCGAGAGACATAAAATTTTTGAGCAAAACATCATAGAGAGATTTGGCGAAGAGGCATTTCCGCACAGAATCTACATGGCTGATTTACCGCAGAACTCTAAACTTCTATTTAATCCCATAAACAACATGCCAGGTTTTTCTCTAGAGGATAGATACTTTTTTACTCCCGGATTTCCGCAAATGTCTCATCCGATGATTAGCGACGTCATTAAGAAACTATTTAGCACGTCTGTACAAAAGTATAGATTCACCCTGCTCGCCCAGACAAGTGAAAATACGCTTATAAACATCATGAAACAGGTTCCGAGCGACATTGAGTTATCATCGCTGCCGATACTAAAAGACACGAAAGCCTCTGTTGAAATATCACTGTTTGGAGAAGATAAGTTACATGTAGAAAAATATTTTAAGCTCTTTTTGGATTATCTTGAGGATAAAAATATTAAATACAATTTAATTTAATTATAATATTGCCGATTTCGCTAAATAAGTAAAAATCAAGGAATTTTCTCATGATGATTTGGTTAATAGCATTCTTACTGCTTAGCGTTGCCATATATGTTATTTATCGTTTCTCTGTATCAAACAAAAAAGATAAAATTAGCAAGATTGATTATCACTACACATTTAAAATCTAAGGTAAAAAATGGCTCTCATTAGGAATAATCATGCCTTCAAGGGGCATAGAACGCTGCTTGGAACAAGGTATGTAACATACGGGGAACTTGAACTCCCGCTTAGATATGAACTATTTGCTCTCTCAAAGAGCGGCTTTGACTGGGGACATACAGGTGCAGGAGCTCAGCAACTTGCATTCTCAATGCTTTTTCAGCTGACCAACGAAGAGTTTGCTAAAAACAACGCTTCTATTTTTACAACCGACATAGTTTCGAAATTCAATAACAGAGATTGGGTTATCACCGCCTCAGACGTTATGAAATGGGTCTCAAAAAACACCCAGTATAAAGTAGAAAAAGAGGAAGTAAAACAGCAAGAAAAGCCGGTAGAAACAGCGCTGGCAAAAGAGACAATAAATGATACATTGGTTTTAAAGTCTAATATAAGCCAAAAAAGAACCAAACCAAAAAGCAATGTAGTCAAAGATATATGTAACTCCCTTCAAATAACACAAAAAGAGCTTGCAAATATTTTAGAAGTTCCGGAGGGAACCGTTAGCAGCTGGGCTGTAAAAAATGAGATACCTAGACTTGGAAAAAAAGCTATCGAGTTTTATACGCAAAATCAAAAAAATCAACAAATAATAGACAGCTACAAAAGCTTTGTAAAACTTCTGGATGTGCGTTAGACAACTATCTTGCGTAGCTCCTGTTTTTAGGGGTGTTTTCATCGTATTCAAGTAGCGCCAAAATACTCTTCTTGTTTGTTTTTCTTGCAAAATCCGTTACGCTGATTCCTTTTGAATCAACCGCATCTTTGTTAGCGCCATGCTCTAGAAGAAGTTTTACTATCTCGTTTCTTCCATAGCAAACAGCAGCCATAAGCGGAGTAAATCTGCTTCTTCTTTTTGTGCTATCGACATCTATGCCATGAGCGATAAGATACTTTACAAAATCTATATTTCCATATGTGACAGCCATATCAAAAATGGTAACGCCCTCTTCGTCAAAATCATTAATATCTACACCGCTATCGACTAAAAACATAATTAAATCAAAGTCGCATCTGTGCCTTAGAGCCGAAGCTAAAACAGACTCCCCCGTCTCATTTGCTTCGTTAATATCAGCACCCTCACTTAGGTATTTTTTGATGCCCGTAATGTCATTTTTTTTAAAAAGTTCAATCCATCTATTCATAACGACAGTATATACTAAATAGATATTAGTAATGTTTAAGTATAATACTTTCAATAAATTATTTAAGTGAGAATATATGGAAATCATTCAGACTACAGATGCTTTTAAGGCACTTATAGAAAACATAAAATCATCTACAAAGGGATATAGAGATCCTTTGGCATTTGGCATATGTCGTGTAGATATGGGACAGTTAAATCTTAGCAAAACTCTTCAGGCTACCTATCCGATAATCAACTGGAATGAAAACTTCGGCAGCGCGGCTATTTTTATAAAAGCACTTAGTGAACAGGGGATAGATGTAGACTTTAATGCCAGCGAAGCTGTTTATGATATTAATGCGGCTTTTTTGAAGAGCTGTTTAAATGCATTTACCCCTTATTCGGATGAGGCTTGTGGTGATGCACATAAAAATATTCAGGTAGTCTCTGCACTCTATAATCAAATCATAACCAACGGCTCAAAAGACGGAGAGTTCAAAGTTACATTTATTTTTGCAGATGAGCCGCTAAAGAGTGTTGAAGCAACTTACCTAAAACTATATGCAATGTCACAGGCAAAAGTTGCAATAAGAAGCATTAATCTAAACGGCGCATTCGGCGCACTTCCAAACGTTGCTTGGTCAAACGGCAGACCAATCGAGCTTGACTACTTAAGAGAATTTGAGATTGAGCTAAAGCTCTCAAACGAATATCCGCATATTGATTTTGTAGATAAATTCCCAAGATTCCTACAGCACATTATTCCAGCAGACAACACACGCATACTTGATACTTCAAAAGTTAGATTCGGTGCGCAATTAGCAGCGGGAACAACCGTAATGCCAGGTGCGTCATATGTAAACTTTAATGCAGGAACTACGGGACCTGTTATGGTTGAGGGCAGAATTTCAAGCTCTGCGATAGTTGGAGCAGGCAGTGACGTCGGCGGCGGAGCTTCTATACTCGGTGTTTTAAGCGGAACTGACGGAAATCCTATAACTATCGGTAAGAATACGCTGCTTGGCGCAAACTCAACATGCGGAATCCCACTTGGTGATGGATGTATTATTGATGGCGGGCTTGCAGTTCTTGCAGGCATAAAAGTACGCGTAAACGATGAAGAGATGGTTGAAATACAAGAAGTTAATCCAAATGTAAAACTTGAAAATATCATGAAAGCATCAGAGCTTGCAGGACTTAACGGACTGCACTTCAGACAAAACTCTCAAACAGGTCAATATGTGGTTCAGAGAAGTACGAGAGAAGTTAAGCTAAACGCAGACCTTCACTAGTGAGTAAAAATATTATATTTATTTTAGCTTAGTGGCATTATAATAGTTCCATTAAGCAGAAAAGGGGTCTACAATGAACATATCAAACAATATCTCATCAATTCAAGCTCATCAGAGTATGATGAATACAAACGCGAACAATGTTGCAAACGTAAACAGTGATGGTTTCATTCCAAGAGATACGAGAATGGCGGCTAATGAGGGCGGTGTAAAAGCCAATACAAGAATGGCTGATAACAACGGCTCAACTAGAAGCCAGACAGATTTGGCAAAAGAGATATCGGATCAGATAATATTGCAAAATGCTACGGCTGTAAATGTTACGGCCATCAGAACCCAAGATGAGATGCTAGGCTCGCTTCTAGACACAAAAGCTTAATGCAAAGCCTCACTGCTGTGTTAAAATATTCATACTTATTAAATTTCTAAGCAGCTCTCCGCTCTCATCGTAGTCTTTATGATTTCTTCCGAGCTTTAGTGTACTAAAGATAGGCTTTCCTATAATAACCCTGCCCTCCACTCCGTCTTTTTTGGTTTTTATGCCCCATGTGTTGTGAAATACAATAATCTCATCATCGTATGTGCCGACATAAAGAACAATGTGTCCTTTTTTATAAAGGAGTGTTTCAAAAGGAACTGCTTTCTCTTTTATAACTTTTATCTTCTCGCTGTTGCTAAGTCTCTCAAGAGAGATAACCTTGCCGATTTTGCTCTGCTGATTTGAGTTTCTAGGCAGCCAGATACCAAAAGGAGCAAACATATCTCTAAGCATGGAGGAGCAGTCGCGCTGTTCGTACATTCCACCCCATCCGTAATTTGTTTTTGAAACCTCGTTTATAACTGCGGTTAAATTCACATCGTTTAGTTTCATAATCTCTTTTGTTGCTATATCTTTTGATATTTTAGACCTTAGAAAAAGCGGTTTGGAGTTTTTGTAAGATGAAATAGCTAGAACAGTATATGCCTCTTCATCCTCGGATATAAGAGCGAATATCATCCCTATTTTTGATTTAAATAAAAATGTACCCTCTACATCATATATGGGCTCATTCTCCTTAACAATAGCTACCTGCCACGCCTTTTGCCAAGCTCTTACGTGTTCGTTTTCTAGCACTACAAATTCGCTTGTCTTAATCCATCCAGATGCAAAGTTGCTAAATATATATGCCCACTCTCTGTCTTTAGAGTAGTGAGAAATAAATATTGGACTATTGGCGTGCAGAGCACTATTTTGAAGATAGTCAAACGGAAAACCCTCTCCTGCGACAGAAGGGTCTCTTAAGAGCGGTCTTATTGTCGGAAACGACCTTACACTGCTCTCTTTTAGTGTCACTCCCCTTTCATTGACAGTAGCATACTCGTCAAAATTTGCATTAAAGAGCATCTTCTCAAAAAAAGGCTGCTCCAGCAGCTGTAGATTTTCACCGTAGCTTTTACCGACGGTGTAGACATCAAACGGCCACTTTACAGCTTTTAAATCCTCTCTTGGTTTCTCTATATTCCAGATGCTAAAATGGTGCTCCTCAAATCTCTTTTGAATATCGTAAAGCTGAGAATTATTGGAGATATTTTTCGTAAAATATGCAGCATCCTGAGGTATGTTTTGCAAGTCGTCAATCTCGAATGCTCTTACAAGCTCTTGCTTTGGCATCTCTTCACAGCTGAGATTTTCATCGATATTTATAAAAATATCTTTTTTCATCTTATGAACTGCTGTCCCAACTCCGCTCGAAGAACAGCCAACAAATAAAATTACCGATAAAACTATATATATATATCTCAATTTAAAAAACCTTTTAATCAACGCTGCCAAATCTGCTTACAACCCTTCCTATCACCTCTATTTCATTGGGATTTAAGGTTTGGGTTGCGTAGATTGGATTATCAGATATTACGTCTATTTTACCGTCTATTCTCTTTTGAACTCTTTTAATAAATAGCCCTGCCTCTGTTCTTATAGTAAAAACGCCTCCTCTTATAAGGTCTGTTTTTACCCTATTTATAAAAACTATGTCATTGTAGCTAAAAGTAGGCTCCATGGAGTCGCCTGAGACATTTATCGCCTCTATGTTTTTTAACTCTCTCTCGCCGCCAAGCAGCATAGCAAACTCATGCGGAATCTCTATGCCCTGCACTTCTTCCTCATCAGAGTCAGCTCCGCCGCCTGCCGAAGCGTTGATTTTGCTGAAGTATTTGACCATAAAAAATCTATTTGTAGCTTCTATAAGGCTCTCAGGCGATTGCCCATAAAGCAGCCAGTTAATAGATATAGATTTTGTTGCGCAAAAATCTAAAAGTTCTCCGAAAGGAATTTTGTTTCTTTTTTTCATAGTGGCAAAATTCATCTGACTTACACCCAAAATATCAGCAACATCTTTGTCAAAAATCTTTCTACCGTTATACTCTGTAGAGACAATGTTTTTTATCTCTTCTACTATTTCAAGAAAATTTTTCATACTTTCCCCTAAATATCTCTCATATTTGAAAGATTATAATATATTTTTGCAATTTAGTCAAAGTTTATATGACAAAATGCAATATTTTCTATCTTTGATTGAAAAAATTTGTACTATTTGAAAATTAACGAAAAGGATTTGGAGTGAAAATTATTGTAAAAAACGTAGAAACTTTGCTTGAAAAATTTGAAAATTCTCTAGAGAAGCTGGCTGATATTCTCTTTTAGAAACTATCATCCATATTTTTGGCTTTTTTCTCATCGGCTTCTCTATGTGCCGACTTTGTTTTGTGGTATCCGCCAAATATAAAGACCATAAAAATCAGAAATAAAATCATCATTGCTATATCTAAAAGAGTCACATCCGCTCCTTGAAAGTGGTGTAGTTTTGTTTTATCGCCTCATAGAGGACAATTCCTGTACTAATTGCCAAGTTTAGGCTTCTGCCCTCTTTTGTCATCGGTATAGTAATGTTTTTCTCTTTGTATCTATCTAATATATCCTCAGGAATTCCAGCTGTTTCGCTGCCGAAAAATATATAGTCGCCATCTTTAAACTCAGCCTCAAAATAGGGTCTGTCTGTTTTTGTAGTGGCAAAGTGGGAATTATTGCCGATGTTATTATTTGCAAAAAAATCATCCAAACTCTCCCAAACATGGAGATCAAGTTTGTGCCAATAATCAAGTCCTGCACGTCTTACGGCTTTTTCATCAATATCAAATGCAATAGGCTTTATAAGATGAAGAGATGCACCGGCATTAACGCATAGACGTCCTATTGCACCGGTATTGTTTGGGATTTGCGGATTTACTAAAACTAGGTTAAACAACTGCTTGCCTAAAAAATTACTGTTTTGTTTGCATATACAAAAATTCTATCTTCAAGAGCCAGCTTTAGAGCGCGCGATAGAACAACTTTTTCCACATCTTTACCTGAGCGCTGCATATCTCTCCAGCCGTAAGCGTGATCTACATGTATAACCTCTTGAGCTATAATCGGACCCTCATCAAGATTGTTGTTTACAAAATGAGATGTAGCACCGATAATCTTAACACCTCTCTCATAAGCCTGCTTATAAGGGTTTGCACCAATAAATGCAGGCAAGAAAGAGTGGTGGATATTTATAAGTCTATTCTCATAAACCTCTATAAACTTAGGGGTTAAAATTCTCATATATTTTGCCAGTACTATATAATCAATGTCGTTAAACTCAGCCATACACTCAAGTATTTTGTTCTCATGCTCGTCTCTGTCAAGTCCAACATGCGAAATTGCGATAAATGGGATATTAAATTTGCCGACAAGAGATTCCAAGTCGCTGTAGTTTGATATTACAGCCAAAATATTTGCCTCTAATTCGCCTGCCTCATGGCGTATCAAGATATCGCCAAGCGCATGCATCTCTTTTGTTGCCATGATGACTATATTTTTATTTTTAGGTGCGATAACCTCTATGTTTGCATTTTGAGGCATCACTTCATTAATAAGCTGATACAGTTTGTCAAGAGCTATATCTCCCTCGACAACGCTTCTCATAAAAAATTTATTATTTTCTCTATCAACAAACTCGCTGTTTGATAGTATATTTAGATTATTTTGATAAAAAACAGTAGATACTTTATGAACAAGCCCCTTCTCGTCGTTTGCATCTATAAGCACTCGGTATTGGCTCATTTTCTGTTTCCTCTCTCAAGCTCTTCAACTCTAGAATCGATACTTACCAAAATATACTCTAAAAAATTCAGTGTCATATCCACTTTTGCTTCTATATTTGTGTTGTTTGGCGCTTGAAAGCCCTCAAAAAGCACTAGTAATCTCTCTCGCATTGATGTCAAAAACATCATTTCGTTACTCATTACCGGCTCTTCTTGAGCTTCTATATCTATTTTTTGCTCTATTTTTGTGTTAGATTCCATCTTTGCTTTTGGTGCAAAATCAATTATTGTTTTTTGGTCATCAACATTTGGCTTTATATCCTCCAGCTCTGCTAGAGTGGAGAGGATTACATCTTTTAATTCCATAGCTTTAATAACCACCTTTCAAATTCGTTAAATTCAATCTCTTCTTCCATTTTTACAAAATAATCCTTCATTTGACTGTTTACATGTAAAAACTTTTTTCTCATGCCTGAGAGCCTTCTTATTGCAATTTTAGCATCACTATTGGAGGAATCTTTTTTCAAAATCTCTTTATATATCTCAAGAGCCTCTTCTTTTAACCCCTGAAGTTCATAGATATTTGCTAGTGTTAACGTTTTCATTTTGCTGCATAGTTAGCGATTATTGAACCCATCTCACTTGTAGAGCAGACCTCTTTGGCATCATACTGAGCCAAATCTTTTGTTCTGTATCCCTCTTTAAGCGCTCTTTTTACAGCCGAATCTATCTTATCAGCAGCCTCGTTTTCACCAAGAGCATATCTTAACATCATTGAAGCGGATAGTATCGTTGCAATCGGATTAGCAATTCCTTGTCCTGCAATATCTGGAGCAGAGCCGTGAATAGGCTCATAAACGCCTATCCTTGCACCTACCGAAGCTGATGGCAGAAGACCGATTGAACCTGATAGCATACTTGCCTCATCGCTTAATATATCTCCAAAAATATTTCCTGTAAGCATGACATCAAACTGTCTAGGATCACGGATGAGCTGCATTGCGGCATTGTCAACATACATGTGAGAGAGTTCTACTTCAGGGTACTCTTTTGCCACTTCAATTACAACCTCTCTCCAGAGCTGAGAAACATCCAAAACGTTAGCCTTATCGATAGAGCAAACTCTTTTACTTCTCGTCATGGCAATCTTAAACGCCTGATGAGCGATTCTTACAATCTCTTCACGAGTGTAGACCATAGTGTTCCACCCTCTGTTCTCATCACGCCCTTTTGGCTCGCCGAAGTATATTCCTCCGATTAGCTCTCTCACAACCATTAAGTCAACGCCTTTAATAACTTCAGGCTTAAGCGATGAAGCATTTATAAGTTCGTCAAAAACTGTTGCAGGGCGAAGATTTGCATAGACTCCAAGCTCTTTACGAAATCTTAAAAGTCCACTCTCAGGTCTTTTTTCACGAGGCAGATTGTCCCATTTTTGACCACCGATTGCACCAAAAAGTACCGCATCGCTGTTTAGTGAGATATTGATTGTCTCTTGGGGAAGTGGATCACCTGTCATATCATAAGCGCAGCCACCCATTAAAGCCTCTTCGTAAGAGAACTCTATATCGCAGCACGAAGCCACAGCGTCTAAAACCTTTACAGCTTCATCTATAATTTCAGGACCGATTCCGTCGCCTTTTATCAGTGCAATTTTATAAGTTTTCATTATTTACCCTTAATTTCATTTTGTGCAAAGTTCATAAGTCCGCCTGCGTCTATAAGCTCTTGCATAAACTGTGGGATAGGAATAAATTTATAAACTTTTTTTGATGTTTTATTTGTAATTGTTCCGTTATTCATGTCAACGCTTATCTCGTCTCCTTCAGCAATTTCGGCACTCTCTTGAAGTTCAAAAATTGGCAGACCCATATTAAATGCATTTCTATAAAATATTCTTGCAAACGTAGGCGCGATAACAGCAGCCACACCGGCGGCCTTAAGAGCTATTGGAGCGTGTTCGCGTGAACTTCCGCACCCAAAATTATCTCCGGCAACTATAACGTCGCCTCTGCTCATTTTTTTAACAAACTCCGGATCTGCATCTTCCATAACGTGTTTTGCAAGCTCCTCGGCAACAGAGGTGTTTAAATAGCGAGCCGCTATAATTAAGTCTGTATCAATATCTTTTCCAAATCTCCAAACTTTACCATCAATATTCGCTTTTTGCATATAAATTCCTAACTTTATTTAAAATTATTTTTGTGATTATAGCCAAAATGAGATTGTAGTTTTATAAAAGGTGGCGGCAAAGAAATAAAAAACCTATGAAACCAACTTAATATTAATTCGTATCAAGTTGGTTTAAGGAGTTGCTATCGCTTTAGATTATTTGTTGTTTGAAGCATTTCATCACTTGTTGTGATTACTTTTGAGTTTGAATCATAAGCTCTTTGACCCGTAATTAGGTCTGTTAATTCAACGACAAGTTCAACATTGCTAAGCTCAACAAAACCTTGTCTTAACACTCCAAGACCATCCAGTCCTGGAGTTCCCTCAACGGGCTGACCTGAGCTGTCAGTCTCGATATAAAGATTGTCTCCCATAGAGTGAAGACCTGCAGGGTTTATGAAGTTTGTTAATGTAACCTGCCCTATCTGTGTTGCCTGTATCTGGCCAGCTTGAACAACCGTCACCGTTCCATCAGTACCTACACTGATATTTGTAGCATCAGGCGGAATAACAACTTCAGGAACAAGTCTATATCCGTCGCTGTTGACTATTGTTCCGTTTTCATCAATCTTAAATGCGCCGTTTCTTGAGTAAACTTCTGTTCCATCAGGCAGTTCAAGCTTAAAAAAACCTCTGCCGGTTACCGCTAAGTCAAGCTGATTGTCCGTCTGCTTCAAACTTCCCTCTGAAAATATCTTATTGATAGCAGTAGGACGAGAACCTAGACCGACTTCTATGCCCGTTGGACTTTTAGTAACATCACTTGTTGATGTTCCTGCATACTCCATAACCTTATACATAAGGTCGGCGAACTCGGCGCGAGATTTTTTAAAACCAATTGTATTTACGTTGGCAATATTGTTCGCCGTAGTATCTATCTGTGTCTGCATAGCCAACATTCCTGTTGAAGCAGTATAAAGTGATTGCATCATTGTCTAAACTCCTTAAGCTTTTTTAGCTAATTTTTCAATTGCATCGCGGTTCATATCGTTCATTTGCGTATCCATTGCTTTTTGATACATTCCGACAAGACGGTTTGTCTCTATCATTTGTGTCATCATCTTTACGGCATTTACGTTGCTCTTCTCCACAAAACCCTGCATAACAGCTCCACTTTGGTCAAAATTCTCAAACTCCCCCATGTCATCATATCTATAAAGACCATTGCCCTCTTTTTTTAATAGTGCAACATTGTCAGGTTGTACTATAAAAAGTTTTGAGCCCGGAGTAAGGTTTACGCTATTTGGAATATCCGTAAAAATCTGTCCGTTTTTGTCTATCTCAATGATGCTATCCTCTTGATTAAACATAATTGGCTGATTTGTTATAAAGTAGTCACTTGGAAGAACCTCATATCCGCTCTTAGTTATCAGTTTTCCTTCGTCATTTTTTGTAAATGTTCCGTCTCTGGTTAATCTAAGACCCTCAGGTGTTTTTACCAAAAAGAAGAGTCCCTCTTTTGAAAGAGCCACATCGAGAGGATTTGAGCTTTTTTGCATGTTGCCGACAGAGTGGTCGGTATACGCATCTACAATTTGCGGGGCTTTGTTCATAGCTCTGTTTAAAAATTGTGCCGCTTCTTTTGTTTGATTTTGATTTGGCAACTCATCTCTCGACTCTTTGTAGAGGCGCATAAAATCGCCAACTACAAGATTATCCTCTTTAAAGCCTACCGTATTAACATTGGCAAGATTGTTTGCAATAGTATCAAGACGATTGAACTGAGTAACCATTCCAGCCGCCGAAGAGTAATATCCGCTTTGCATTTAATACCTTTAGTTCTCATTTTTTTCAAGTTAAGCAAACTATGTTCCAATATTTAAGGAAGAAATTGTTAAGACTTTTTGGGTATAATCCACTTTTGAAAAATCTTAATTCAACCAAACAAGGCGCACTCATCCATGACAGCTAAAGAACTCAACAAAGCTATCGAATTATTCTTCACAAATCAAAAACCGAAAGAGTGCTCTACCTATGAGTCACTAATAGAACTTTTTGATAAACAGCCGACTTTAGCCCAAGCAACAAATATTCATAAACTTATACAAAAACACAAAGCTTGCATATATACATCATCAGAGCATGCAAAACTGCTAAACGACAAAGAAGCAGAGGCTAGAAGAAGTGCCCAAAGAAAGATGATTGAAAATAACGAAACGGACAGTTTTGACATACTAAAAGAGCATGAGCTTCTTGAGTGGTCTCGCTCTGACTCCCCAGTTCGCATGTACCTTCGTGAAATGGGACAGATTCCGCTTCTAACAAAAGAAGAGGAGATTGAGATATCAAAAAAAATCGAAGGCGGCGAAAGCATTATTATTGATGCTATATGCTCGGTTCCATATCTCATAGACTTTATTTTAGACTACAGAGAGCCTCTTATCAATAGAGAGAGAAGAGTAAAAGAGCTCTTCAAAAGCTTTGAGGATGAAAAAGATGATACGGACGATTCAGAAATAAATGATGAAGAAGATATTGAAGATAACGAGTATGAAGAGGTCAAGAAGACACTGACCGTAAAAGACAAAAGCAGAGTTGAAAAAGTTACCACAAGCTTTAAAGCTCTTGAAAAAGCTAAAAAAGAGTGGGTTAAATTAGCGGAAAAAACAGCTGAAAACGGTGATGGAGAAGTTACCCCTGAAACTGTTCTGCACTTCTTGAGCGTTACCTATAAAAAAGGCGTTTTAAAAGAGAAATTATTAGATCTCGGACCTACGTCAAAGCTTATAAATGAACTTGTTAAAGCAATGGAGACGGCACTTAAGAGCGATGAGGGGTATGACAAAGAGTTAAAAAGACTTGAGTATAAACTTCCTCTTTTCAACTCAACTCTAAAAGCAAACCATAAAATTTTAGTTGAAAAAATTTGCGACTTAAACAAAGAAGATATTGCAGCTATGGTGCCTGAGGCTACTATGGTAAGCACATATATGGAGATAAAAAAACTTGTCCAAACTAAAGAGGCTTCAAAAAACAGCTTCAGTATGGAGCCTGAAAAACTCGCAGATATTTTAGAACAGATTAAACGCGGTAAAAATATCTCCGAAATATCAAAAACAAAGATGGCAAAATCAAACCTCAGGCTAGTTGTATCTATTGCAAAAAGATATACAAACAGAGGATTGCCTTTCCTTGACCTTATTCAAGAGGGAAATATCGGACTTATGAAAGCGGTTGATAAATTTGAGTACCAAAAAGGGTATAAATTCTCAACATATGCCACATGGTGGATTCGCCAAGCTATTTCTCGCGCAATTGCGGATCAGGCAAGAACTATTCGTATTCCTATCCACATGATAGAGACCATTAACCGCATCAATAAAATTATGCGCAAGCATCTTCAAGAGCATGGAAGAGAGCCTGATGTTGAGATAATCGCACAAGAGGTCGGACTGTCTGTTGAAAAAGTTAAAAATGTAATTAAAATCACAAAAGAGCCGATAAGCCTTGAAGCTCCTATAGGAAGTGAAGATGACGGACGTTTTGGTGACTTCATTGAAGATAAGATGTCACTCTCACCTTCAGATGCGATACTAAAAGATGATCTGAGAGTTCAGATAGAGAGCGTTTTAGAGCAGCTAAACGAAAGAGAGAAAGCAGTTATAAAACTCCGCTTTGGAATCATGGACGATGAGTCTGACAGAACGCTAGAAGAGATAGGCAAAGAGCTTAACGTAACACGTGAAAGAGTTCGCCAAATTGAATCAAGCGCAATTAAAAAGCTCAAACACCCTAAAGTTGGAAGAAAACTTAAAAATTACATAGAAGAGTAGTAGATTTAGCATGACATTTGAGCAGCAATGGATAGAGTACGATTACAACCCGTTCGTACTCTTTAGTTCGAGCGGAAAGGTTTTATCGTTAAATGCAGAAGCTCAGTTTCTGCTTGGCGCAATCACCACAGAAGAGCTCTTTGGTATCGCAAGTACCTATGCAAATCACTCTTACGGATTTAAAACAACATTTTTAGAGCTTGATTTAGGACGTTACAAATTTTTTGCAATAACCGTCGGGTATGAGAATGATGAAGCTATTGGAATCAAGCTATATCAGGTGCCCTCTTTCAAACTAAACAAACCTAAGCTTGGCGGCGAATCGGCAAATATATATGCGCTTGTTGACTTATGCATTCTCACATACTCCATAAACTCAAAAATTGTTTTTAAAAAAGATTTTGACCCTACAATTCCTGAAGTCATTATAGACTCCAACAACTTTATAAAAATTCTCAATAAAATCTACTCTTGCTTTGATAAAAATGAGAAGATATCGACAAAGATATTCTACAGAGTCGGCGAACATGTAAAGTTTGAGGATAAAAAATATAGTATTTTTTCAGTTGAGATAAGTTCACAGAGTATAGATGAAGAGAGAGTTAATGAACTGAAAGTTTTAGCTGCAAATACAAACTTCTACATAGATATCAAAAAGAAGATAACGATAAACATACCTATGATTACATCCTAGGCGCGCCTGCTATAACTCTTTTGAGATAAAATAGCCCGCCAATATGCCAGTGAGCAGGGATGGAAGATAGATAGATATGTCCAAAAGGGCATTATTTTTAAGCGCAATAAATCCAATAATTAAAAACAGATATGGAACTAGTCTATATAGAGAAATTCCGGCTTTAGCGCCTTTTTTAATCTCTCTTAAATCTAGAATCTTTATCTTTTTCTTCTCCTCTTTAACGATTGCTTTTAGGTCCAGCTCCGCATCTGCAGCGCTGTTTGTCTCCGCTTCTTCGTAGAGTTCATACGGATCTTCAATCTCGTCTAAAATATCTCTTTTTTCATCTACATTTTCAAGCGCGACCTGATTTTTTATCATTCTTTTATAGGCGTACGCAGAGCCTGCAATGATAAAAAAACTGCTTAAAAATGCGACTTGAAGATTGATGAAAAATTCAAATTTGATTAATGCCGACAAGAGAATTAAAAATTCAATTACGACAAAAACCTTAATATTTTTTTTCACCATAATCCTCATCATCTTCGTCGTCTTGAAGCTGCTTTTTAATGGCGTAACGTGGCTTTTTTGCCAGTTCTTCATACTCTTTGTACTGTTTAGAGTATGCCTTGTAAACATTAAGCACGGCAGCAGCTACACCTATAAAAACGCCTATCCATAGCGTCCAGCCAATTCCTGTAAATTTTTTAAGCAAAATACCTATTCCGACACCCATAACGACTGCTACGACAATTGAGATTCCAAGAGAGAGGGAATCTGCCGCCTCAATAATCGGTTTTATTTTTGGAGTCTCTTGTTCGCTTTTATTTTTATTATCCATTGTTTTTTATCTCTTTAAATACTTCCGCACTGGCTTTAATCGTATCTTCAATCATCTCATCCGTTGTAGCAGTTGAAATAAAACCTGTTTCGTAGAGTGAACATGCAAAGTAGAACCCTTTTGAGAGCATCATAGAGTGAAATTTTGCAAAAAGTTTTGCATCAGAGCTGCACGCATCTGCAAAGTTTTTAACAGGCTTTTCGTTAAAAAAGAAGCCAAACATACTCCCTCTTGTATCTATCTGCATAGTTATACCGCATGCGGATGCCTCTTGTTGCATTCCCTCAACCAATCTTTTTGCACGCTCATTTAACACAGATATAACCTCGGCATTCTTTTTTAGTTTTGTGATTGCTGCAAGTCCTGCAGCCATTGCAACAGGATTTCCACTTAGTGTACCTGCCTGATAAACAGGTCCTTCAGGCGAGAGTTTAGCCATGATTTCCGCTCTTGCGCCAAAAGCGCCGACCGGCATACCGCCCCCAATTACTTTTCCAAGTGTAACAATATCAGGCTTTACGCCTGTAATTGATTCTGCACCATGCAGCGTCGCACGAAAACCGCTCATAACTTCATCAAAAATAAGAAGAGTGCCATTTGCATCACACAACTCTCTTAATTCATGCAAAAACTCTTTATCAGCAGGAACAAGCCCCATATTTCCTGCTATTGGTTCTATAATTACACATGCAATATTTTTAGAATCATTAAAACACTTCTTTACGCTCTCGATATCATTATATGTAGCCAAAAGAGTATGCTTTGTAAAGTCGGCAGGCACGCCCGGTGAGCTTGGATTTCCAAAAGTTGCCGCTCCGCTTCCTGCTTGAACCAAAAGTGAATCACTGTGTCCGTGGTAACAGCCAACAAACTTTACAATATCATCACGGTTTGTAAATCCGCGAGCAAGACGAATAGCGCTCATGACCGCCTCTGTTCCGCTGCTTACAAATCTTATCTTCTCTATTGAATCAAACATAGAGATGACAAGCTGCGCCAAATCACTCTCTGCCTGCGTAGGTGCGCCAAAACTAAGACCGTGTTTAACAGCCTCTATTACCGCATTTTCAATTGACTCGTCTCTGTGTCCAAAAATCAGAGGACCCCAACTCTGAACATAATCTACATACCTGTTTCCATCAATATCTGTTAAATATGCGCCTTTGCCCTCTGCAATAAAGATAGGTGTTCCCCCGACACTTCCAAATGCTCTAACAGGAGAGTTCACTCCCCCTGGAATTAAACTTTGTGCTTGCTCAAAAGCTTTTACCGAACCGCTTATACTCATAGAAATTACCTTAATATTTTTTTGTCATTATAGCAAAGTTGTATTAATCTATATTAGTTATAATTGTCCAAAATTTTATAAGTAAACGGAATAGCTTGAATCGTTCACATTTTGCACTCTTTGTCGCCATTTTAATCCATCTTCTGCTACTTCTATTTTTTTGGTTTTTAGGAACAATTACCCCTGAAATAGAAAAAGGACAAAAACCCAAAGAGAACAAAATTAAAGTCTCACTAAAAGAGGTAACAAAAAAAATTGACAAAGTCGGGGAGACAAAAGAGACTGTAAAAAAAGAGCCGCTAATGGCTCCGCCTATGCCAAAAGGCTCTCAGCTAAAAGAGATAGTCAATCCGGCAAAAAAGCCGCCTATAAAATATGAGGCAAAAGATGAGGCACCCACTCATCTAAACAGAGTGCAAAAAGAGGAGCCAAAGAGAGAGAGAGCTCCAAAAACAGAGCCTCTTCCTCTTACTAAGCCATATATACCTCTTATTTCTGAAGAAGAAGAAAAGAAAAAAGATCCAATGGGCTTTCTTTATGAGGATAAATCAGCAGAAGAGGCTAAAGAAAAAAGTGTTAAACAAACTGCCGGCAGCAGTATTGGCAATACAGACCTCAAAGAGCTCTATGGAGATGAGTTTGGCAAACTGACATCTGGGCAGCAAAAATATCTCATTGACAATCAAGAGATTATGAGAAGAATTACGCAAGAGATTTTAAACAGAATCGCAAGAGTAAACCTGCGCCACGATATGAACGTAAACAGGGTAAACATAGTTGAATTTTATCTCCATCCAAACGGAGATATGACGAACTTTAAATTTCTGCAATCAAGCGGATACCAGATACTCGACCAAACTACACAAGAGACTATAGAGTTTGCCTATAGCCGTTACCCAAGGCCTAATGAGAAGATTTTAATAAGATATAACGTATTTTACAATCTTGCAAGATAGCTAAAACGGGTATGTTTAGCTGTTTTTATTAAAAAGTGCTAAAGCCCCTTTATAGATAGGTTCATCGATAAATCCGAACTGCTCGTCTTCAAAACCGGTAATGCCCTCTTCTCTTTTTAGCTCAAATAGTCTGATAATAGTTTTTGCTCTTATCATCTCTCTCTCATCATCTGCAAACATCTTATTTACAAGCTTTGCCTGCTCTGGAGAGATACACCCTTTGGCATCGTAACCCATGCTCTTCTCCAAAGCTATCCATTTTTCAAACTCTTCTAGATTTTTAAAATCCTGAAACACAAAAGAGACAGGCCTTGCTCCGAGAATTCTACATGTTACTAAAAATTGCGACAAAATATGAAGCACTATTGGGTTCTCTCTTCTTATCAGACTCTGAGGCAGATTCATATCAGCAAAGAGGTCTAAAATTCCAAGATAAAAGGTAGTAACTTTTTTGTCAATTTTCAACTGATACAAATTAGCCCACGCACCACTTGTCTCTATAGATAAGTGAAGTTCTGTTTTTTCATCTAAGAGCTCATAAACAGACTCTACCTCTTTTACGTTTCTTATTTTTGGAACTCTGATGGCATCTGGCATAAACTGGTTTAGATATGTAATCTCCTCATATCCGCCTTCAATCAGAGGATTTACACGAACAATCAGCTTCTTATCGCATCTCTTATGGTGGGAGAGAAAAATAGCGCATAAAACAAGTCCAAACGGCTTATCTTCCTTGCTTACGCCATCTTCAAGATTTAAAATTATGCAGTCCGCCTCAACAGAGTCTATCTTCATTAAATGGTCTAGATTGTTGCACGAGAGCATCAATGCGGAGCGAAAATCTTTTCTTTTATTTACCATTCTGTAGGTAGGGCTCGCCAACGCATCTAATGCAGCCAAATCTCTTCTCTCGTACGCTGCTTTTACTTCTTCATAATTATTTAACATTCGCACCGCTCCCTTTTTTCTTCTCTTGCAGATAAAAATACAGCGCCTTTATCTCTCCCTCTGTCAAGAAGTATCTTGGCATCCCGTTTTTTCTTACGTTTAAAGCTCTGTAAAATTGATTAAAATCAATACTGTTTATAGGCGGACCTATAAAAAATTTTTGCTCTTTCTTATGCTCATATTTTGCGACCAGCTTGCCCTCTCCGGCTTCACCATGACACTTATAGCATCCTATGCCTCTTGGATTTTTGTAAAGCGAGGAAGAGTACTCCATAGGCGTAATGAAACTGCTCTTTGCCAGCAGAGAAATCGGCAGCAATATAAACAAAACACTCCACATAAAGCCATCCTTTAATATATAAAGGTATAATAACAAAAAAATAATATTATGAGGTTTAAATGCAACTTCTTGATGGAAAAGCACTCTCAACAAAAATTGAAGCAGAAATAGTTAACGAAGCAAAGAATTTAAAAAACAAAACGGGTTTGGTTCCTGGGCTTGCCGTTATTTTAGTAGGTCAAGACCCAGCAAGCGCGGCTTATGTAAAAATGAAGAAAAAAGCGTGTGACAGAGCAGGTTTTTACTCAGTTACACACGAGATGCCAAACGACATCTCACAATCAGCGATCGAGAACACGATTAAGATGATGAATAACAACCCAAATATCGACGGTATTCTTATTCAGCTTCCTCTCCCAAAACAGATAGATACAACAAAAATACTAGAGCTTGTAGAGCCAAGTAAAGACGTAGACGGCTTCCATCCGTACAATGTCGGCAGACTGACAACGGGACTTGACGGCTTTGTTCCATGTACTCCGCTTGGTGTCATGAAACTTTTAGATGAGTACAACATAGATGTAAAGGGAAAAAACTGTGTAGTTGTCGGCGCATCAAATATTGTAGGAAAGCCGATGGCTTCACTGCTTCTAAATGCCAATGCAACGGTTGAGATTTGCCATATTTTTACGGATGATTTGAAAAAACACACACTTAATGCGGATATCCTTTTTGTAGGAGTCGGCGTCATAAATCTAATAAAAGAAGATATGGTAAAAGATGGCGCTATCATTGTAGATATCGGTATCAACCGCACAGATGACGGCAAGCTTGTAGGTGACGTGGATTTTGAAAAAGTAAGCAAAAAATGCTCATATATCACTCCTGTTCCAGGCGGAGTTGGACCCATGACAATCGCTATGCTTCTTAGCAATACGTTAAAAGCCGCAAAAGCGCACGCAAACGAAAGAGAGTAAATGAAAGAGATTTTACACAAAACATACAAATTTTCAAACTCATGGACGGGAACAATTATAATTGTTCTTTTTGTTATATTTTTTATCGCTCAGGCTTTTAAAATACCAAGCGGCTCAATGAAAGACTCTCTGCTAATAGGAGATCACCTTTTTGCCAAAAAATTTGCATACGGCATACCTATGCCGCACCTTCCGTTTTTGGAAGTATCTGTCATGCCATGGAGCGATAGACTTCGTTTGATGGACGGCGATACACCTAAACGCGGTGACATTGTAATATTCAGACCGCCGCACAACACAAAACAGCACTTCGTAAAGAGATGCGTGGCTATACCTGATGATGAACTCTTTGTTCTTCACAAAGACCTATACATCCACTTCAGCGAGGGAAATGAGTGGATTGAGAAGCATTTTGCAGGCTATGATATTCTTCCATATGCAGGAAAACTATGGGTTAGAAATCCTTATATGAAAGAGCATCCGGGGATTCATCATGACGATAAAATTGTAGAGGGTGGAGAATCTCATGAACCTATCTTTAACTTTGCACCAATAAAAGTAGAAAAAGAGTACTACTTTATGATGGGAGACAACCGTGACCACTCAAGCGACAGCCGTTTTTGGGGTCAAGTGCCTTATGAAAATATTGAGGGAACGCCATGGTTTGTATATTTCAGCATTGATGAAAATTGGGAAATTAGATGGGACCGCATAGGAAAAACTCCTACCGACTTGGAGTCTCCTGTGCTGCTTGACAAAGCAGTGGCAGAGAGAATAAAACACGATAAAGATGATTATGGAATCTATTGATTTAATAAAAATTTTAGCAGCTGTAGTTGCACTTGCAGTAGCTATTATCGGGCATGAGATAATGCACGGATGGATAGCTAACATGTACGGTGATACAACCGCTAAAAACGCGGGCAGACTCTCTATAAATCCATTAGTACATGTAGATTTGGTCGGCACAATTCTTGTACCAGCTGCTACCTATTTTCTGCCGATGCTTATGGGAGCGGATAGCGGCTTTTTATTCGGTTGGGCAAAACCCGTACCGATTAATATGGCAACAGTAGTAGCAAGAGCAGGATACAACGGAGCGATGCAAGTAGATTTGGCAGGAATAGTTTATAACTTTACACTTGCTCTTGTCGCATCAATCTTTATTGTCTCTATGAGCCAGCCGACAAATACAGATGGGCTACTCTATATTTTTGCTTATCTATTTATATTTCAGCTGCTGATAATTAATGTAGTCTTAGGGGTCTTCAACCTTCTTCCTATACCGCAATTTGACGGTGCTCATTTTATTATGCACTTGGCGATGAAGTATAAGATAGATTCCGTAGCGGAATTCTTCTATAAAAATGAAAGATATGGAATAATTATAGTCTTAATTATTCTTATGACACCGTTAAAGAATTACGTATTAATAATGCCTGTACAGACAATTTTAAGTCTGCTGTTATCATAAAAAAAGGGAGAAAATGAAGTTTTACATTGCAACTGACCACGCAGGGGTGGATCTTAAAGATTATACGGTTGAGCTATTAAAAGAGAAAGGTCACGAAGTTATAGATTTGGGACCATTTTCTAAAGATAGAGTTGACTACCCTGATTATGCCATAAAGGTTTGCGAAGCTGTTTTGGCTGATAAAAATTCACACGGCATACTTATTTGCGGTTCAGGCATAGGAATGAGCATGACAGCAAACAGACACAGCGGCATCCGCGCAGCACTCTGTCATGACGCCTATACCGCAACTGTTGCCCGCGGACACAACGATGCAAATGTGCTATGTTTTGGAGAGAGAATAATAGGCAAAGGCGTTGCAGAGTCTATCATAGATGCTTGGATATGCGGCAGTTTTGAGGGCGGGCGTCATAGCGGACGTGTAGAAAAAATCGAAGCCATTAATCCTTAATGGTATAAAAGGAAAAAACATGTTTGTTGAATGGTCACTTTTAACCGTGCTCTCTATCGTCTCTGTTTACCTCTTTGTAAAGATGTTTTACTTCAAAAGTATCACAAGTAAAGAACAAAGAAGCAACGACTTGATGAAACTTACTCTCCAAGAAGCGGAGATACTTATAAGAAAGTATCAGATACAGCTTCAGCGCGCGCTTGGGAATGTTGATATTTTGAGTGATGAGTTGACAAAACTAAGAAATGAGCTTAAAGTTTTAAAACAGAGAAATACCAAGCATAGACAAGAGACAGATCGCCTAAACAACAAAATAAAAGCACTAGAGAGTCGTATAGACGCTCTGCTATAACATAAGGACAGGATATGACACTTAGCAGCACTGAAAGAAAAATCATAGAAAACTCCATAAGAGATATAAAAGACTTTCCAAAGCAGGGCATTGTATTTAAAGATATCACCACACTTCTGGGCGACAAAGAGGCGTTTGGCGTAACCATGAACCACTTCTATCAGAGATATAAAGAGTATAACCTAGACTATATTGCAGGCATCGACGCAAGAGGCTTTATTTTCGGTGCTGCGCTTGCACAGATGCTAGGCATAGGTTTTGTTCCTATTCGCAAAAAAGGGAAGCTTCCATACACTACAATCAGCGAAAAATATTCTCTCGAATACGGTATGGACGAGATAGAGGTTCATATTGATGCTTTTAGCGCAATTCCAAATGCAAAAGTTCTTCTTATGGACGATTTGATTGCAACGGGAGGGACTGCAAGAGCTGCCGCAAAGCTTATAAATCAAGCAGGTGCCTCATGTCTGGAAGCTTGTTTTATTATCGGTCTAAACTTTTTAGACGGACAAAAAAATTTAAAAGAGATTACAAACGTATACTCTTTGATTGAGGTAAACTGATGTATATTCCTTCCCCTTCAAAATTTGATCCAGATTTAAACGGACATTTTGGGATTTTTGGCGGCAGATACGCTCCAGAGACCTTAATGCCGGCACTTCTAAAACTTGAAGAAGAGTACAAAAACATCCGCTTTGACAAAGATTTCTGGAGCGAGGTCGACTACTATCTCAAAGATTATGTAGGACGCCCTTCTCCGCTCTATTTTGCTAAAAATCTCTCAGATGAAATTGGCGCAAAAATATATCTCAAAAGAGAAGATTTAAACCATACAGGCGCGCACAAAGTAAACAACGTAATCGCGCAAGGGCTTATGGCAAAGAGATTAGGATATAAAAAAATCATAGCTGAGACAGGTGCGGGTCAGCACGGCGTTGCAACTGCTACGATTTGCGCACTTTTAGGTTTAGAGTGCGAGATATTTATGGGTGCAAAGGATGTTGCACGTCAGGAGCTCAACGTTTTTCGTATGAAACTTCTAGGTGCGAAAGTAAACTCCGTTGAGAGCGGAAGCAAAACTCTAAAAGATGCAATGAATGACGCAATTCGCCACTGGGTTACAAATGCAAGAGACACTTTTTATATAATCGGAACGGTTGCAGGTCCGCACCCATATCCTATGATGGTTAGGGATTTTCAGGCTATCATCGGCTATGAAGCAAGAGCTCAGATACTTGAAAAGGAGAAGCGTCTTCCCGATTACGTAATTGCATGTATCGGCGGCGGAAGCAACGCCATTGGGACTTTTCAGCACTTTTTAGAAGACAAAGAGGTTAGATGTATCGGCATAGAAGCCGGCGGTCACGGCATAGACTCAGGCGAGCATGGATGTTCTCTAAATCAGGGACGTCCGGGAGTATTGCATGGGCAGATGAGTTATCTGCTTCAAGATGATGACGGACAGATACTTGAAGCCCACTCAATTTCAGCTGGACTTGACTACCCTGGAATCGGACCTGAGCATGCGTTTCACCACGACAACAAATCTGTAAGCTACGACTATATTACAGACAAAGAGGCGCTTGACGCGTTTGTATGGCTCTCACAAAAAGAGGGGATTATTCCCGCATTTGAGACTGCTCATGCAGTGGCATATCTTAAAAAAATGCCAAACATTAAAGACAAACTTGTTATCGTAAATCTATCAGGACGTGGCGATAAAGATATGATGCAGGCAAAACAGTTGCTAAACTTTGACAAATAGGAAAAAAAATGAATATCAAACTAGTAGATAAAAAAATATCAGATATAGATTCAGAGATATTAGTAGAATTTTTAACAAAAGATGAGCTTCCAAATCACAAAAAAGCCAAAATACTCCAAAATGCAGGCTTTAAAGCTGAACAGGACACAACATGCTTTTTGTATGAGAAAGCGACTCTTTTCTGCGGGATAGAGAGCAAAAAAAGCGATGACGTTAGAAGTGCGGCGTCTTGCATGATAAAAATGCTTAAATCTTCAAACTACAAATCAGCAAAGATGAGCGTTATAGGTAAATCTACATTAAGCGCTTTGGTAGAAGGTATTGTTTTAGGCGGATATGAGTTTAATGAATATAAATCTGAGCCAAAAAAAGCAGCATTAGAGGAGATATCTTTTGCTATAGACGATTTTGAGCTTGGCGAACTTGAGACTATTTTCAACGAAGCGCTTATTATTGCAAATGCTACATGTTACACACGCGATATCGTAAACAGAGCTCCGCAAGAGATAAATCCTCAGACATTGGCACATGCGGCTCAAACTTTAGCTTATGATAACTCACTTTTGTGCAATATTCTTCAAGAAGATGATTTGGCAAAAGAGAATATGAACGCAATGCTGGCAGTCGGACGTGCCTCTGTTCATGGAAGCGCACTTGTTCATCTTGCATACAAACCTGCAAATCCTAAAAAAGTTGTTACGCTTGTAGGAAAAGGTTTAACTTATGACAGCGGCGGACTAAGCCTTAAAGCTCCTACTTCAATGGTAACGATGAAGATGGACAAAGCAGGCGCATGTGCAGTTCTTGGAATTATAAAAGCAGTAAGCGAACTGAAGTTAGATATCGAAGTTCATGCATTTATAGGTGCAGTTGAAAATATGGTCGGCGGAAATGCCTACAAGCCTGACGATATTCTTGTATCAAGAAGCAAAACAACCATAGAGGTTAGAAATACAGATGCAGAGGGTCGTTTGGTTCTGGCCGACATGCTTGACTATGCACAGGAGAAAGTAGATGCTGATTATATCTTCGACTTTGCAACACTCACCGGTGCATGTATGATTGCTCTTGGGCAATATACTACAGGCTTAATGGGGCACTCTCATAAGCTCAAACATGATATTTCACGCGCAGGAGGCGACTCTGGAGAGATGATAAGCTCGCTGCCGTTTAACAGACATCTTAAAAAACTTCTAAAGAGCGAGATTGCAGACATTAGCAACACCGCTTCAAAGCCTTACGGTGGAGCGATAACTGCCGGCTTGTTTTTGGATAAGTTCATTAAAGATGAAAACAAAAACAAGTGGATGCACTTTGACATAGCAGGAACCGCCTATACCGAAAGCCCGTGGGACTGCAATGTTTACGGAGCAACAGGTGCAGGTGTGCGTTTAATGTGCGCGTTTTTAAGAGAGGCAAAGTAGAGAACCAAGCGTCGCATTAATGATTTATATGATTTAAATAAAGGCATAATTTATTTTTAAAATCATATAATCTTCCATGCATGATTTATCACTTGAGACTGTTTTATTTGCATTTATCCTTACGCTCTTTGCAGGGTTTTCCACATCCATAGGTGCCCTTCTTGCATTTTTTTCAAAAAGCAAAAACTACACTATTTTATCTGTCGGAATGGGTTTTTCGGCAGGCGTAATGATTTATATCTCTTTTATGGAGATTTTGCCAAAATCAAGAGACTCTTTCACGGAGCTCTACTCAAGTGAAATAACGGGAGAGATATTAACTTTTCTATCTTTTTTTGCAGGTATTGCCATAATCGCCGTTATTGACTATCTGATTCCAGAAGATGTGAATCCGCATGAGACAAAAAGCAATAGCGAGATTCTTGAACTTAAGCCGCAAACAAAAAGCTCCATTATCGGCAACTCTGCACTAAAGAGAACAGGAGTCTTTACGGCGCTTGCCATCGGAATTCATAATTTTCCAGAAGGGTTTGCAACATTTGCAGCAGCACTTGAGAATCCAACCCTAGGTATAGCCATAGCAGTTGCAATTGCAATCCACAATATACCAGAGGGGATAGCTGTCTCACTGCCGATATACCACGCTACAGGAAACAAAAAGAGTGCATTTTGGTATGCTACACTCTCGGGACTTGCCGAGCCGCTTGGTGCATTGGTGGGCTTTTTTATACTTCTTCCTTTTATGGGCGAAACTACACTTGGCATAACGTTTGGAATAGTCGCAGGAATAATGATTTACATCTCTTTTGACGAGCTTCTGCCGGCTGCGAGAGTTTACGGAAATGCACATACAACATTAGCAGGAATAACTTTTGGAATGTTTATTATGGCGATTAGCCTGATTGGCTTTAAATTGGTATAGTGTCAAAACACAAAATATGGCTGATGGGAAAAAAGTAACATGTATGTTGACATAAAAAAGCCTACACTTTTTTTATTTACGGATGCAAGCGTAGATCCGCAAACTAAAATCGGCTACGGCGCATACCTTCTAATGCCAGAATTCAGCCTAGAAGCGCCCATCTCAAAACACAAAATCAAAACAAGAAAATTTAAAAATACCACTTCATCAAAACTGGAACTTGAGACACTGCTTTGGGCTCTTGGAGAAATAGAGACAAGAGAATGCAAAATTATCGTCTATACGGACTGTCAAAACATAATCAGCCTAAAAGCAAGAGAAGAGCGCATTGTAAAAAATAACTATATGTCAAGAAAAAATACCCTTATAAGAAATCATGAGCTTTATAAAAAATTTTATAAAATCACGGACCGCTATGATTGTGACTTTATAAAAGTAAAAGGTCATAAAAAAACTGAGGACAAAGATTTGATAGATATCTTCTTTACACTTGTCGACAAAGCTTCAAGAGAAGCTCTTAGAGAAAAAGAGTCCCCATTTTAATCACTATCTACACATATTTTAGCTATTATTACAAAAAATATTTCACAGCACAATAAAAGGTAAATTATGGGTTTAAGTATCGGTCTTGTAGGACTACCAAACGTAGGAAAATCAACAACTTTTAATGCACTTACAAAAGCGCAAAACGCAGAGGCAGCGAACTATCCGTTTTGTACGATAGAGCCCAACAAGGCTATTGTTCCCGTTCCGGATAAAAGGTTGTCAGAACTAGCGAAAATTGTTAATCCTGAGAGAATTCAATACTCAACACTTGATTTCGTTGATATCGCGGGTCTTGTAAAAGGTGCCAGCAAAGGCGAAGGATTGGGAAACAAGTTTTTGTCAAACATTCGTGAGACTGAAGTTATTCTACACATCGTAAGATGTTTTGAGGATGACAATATCGTCCATACTGAGGCGAGCATTGACCCTATAAGAGACGTTGAAATCATTGAGGGCGAGCTAATCCTAGCAGATATCGAAGTTTTGCAAAACAGAATGGATAGACTAAAAAAGCAGGCAAAAACAGATAAAACTGCGGCTGCAATGCTTATACTTGCAGAGGAGCTTGCTGAATTTTTAGCAGATGGCAACTTGGCTAGAAATTTTGCAAAAGTAGAGACAGATGAGTACAAACAGCTTAACCATGAAGTAAGACTTTTAACAGGCAAAGAGATTATGTACGGTGCAAACGTTGATGAAGACGGCTTGTTAGAAGACAGCGACTTTGTTATCAAACTAAAAGATCATGCGGCTAAAAATAACTGCGAACTTATAAAACTTTGTGCAAAAATCGAAGAGGAACTTGTAGGTTTAGAAGACGAGGAAGCGGCTGAATTCTTAAGCTCTCTTGGCGTTCTTGAGTCGGGACTTGAGCAGATTATCCAAAAAGGTTTTGATAAACTCGGACTTATGAGCTACTTTACGGCAGGAGTTAAAGAGGTTCGCGCTTGGACAATCAGAAAAAACACAACAGCACCAAAAGCTGCAGCTGTAATTCACAACGATTTTGAAAAAGGATTTATCCGCGCCGAGGTTATCGCATATAACGACTTTATAGCATGCGGCGGTGAAAACAAAGCCAAAGAAGCTGGAAAGATGCGTCTTGAGGGAAAAGAGTATATCGTGCAAGACGGCGACATTATGCACTTTAGATTTAACGTATAATTTTTAACTGCGTGACTCAACGCTTCTTTTAAAACTAAGAAGCGCAAAAGCAAAGAAAAAGAGTCCTATAAAAAATATAGCAACCAAATGTTTCCACACAGTCTCAAGCCCTGCCCCTCTAAAAAGTATCGCCTGAGCTGCCTCCATAAAATGGGTAGTAGGCGAGAGATACATAACATACTGCAAAACAGTTGGCATACTCTCATATGGGGTTATTCCGCCTGAGAGCATCAAAAGCGGCAAAACAACCAAAATAAGCATCATTCCAAACTGCGGCATAGAGTTCGTTATGGTTCCCATAAATATGCCCATGGATGTCGTGGAGAACAGAACTAAGAACGTAGTGAACAAAAAGAGCGCTACAGAGCCTGAAATAGGAACTTCCAAAAATATCTCCACAACCACAAAAAGCGCGAACACAACTCCCAGCATAATAACTAATGCAGTTGATAAAATCTTCGCTACCATTATCTCCATGGAATTAAGAGGCATAACCAAAAGGTGCTCTATTGTGCCGTGCTCTTTTTCTCTCATCAAAGAGGCACCCGCAATCAAAATAGAGAACATCAAAATATTGCTTATAACCTCATTTATACTTCCAAACCAGCTGCTTACAAGATTGGGATTGTATTTATAGTTTGTAACCAGATTTATTGGCGTTGGAGGGACTGTTTTTGCAAAAAATGTATTTACCTCCTGCATGATTATTGCAGAGATATAGCCCGAGCCTATTCCTGCTTGAAGCATTCTTGTCGCATCAACGTTGACCTGCACCTCTGTGCTCTCGCCCTTTAAAATTGTTTTTTCAAAACCGCTTGGTATGATGACTACAAACGTGTAAATTCCGCTATCCATCCCCTTGTCAATCTCATCATAAGAGATATGTTTTGGCGCCATAAATCTGGGCTCATAAAATGAGTCTATAACTCTTTGCGAAAGAGCAGATCTGTCCTCATCAACAAATGCTATGGGTGCGTTATTCAGCTCCGTTGAGGACTCAGCCGCTGCAATATAGATAGCCACACTAAATGAGTAGATAATAAAGAGGAGCATTACCTTGTCTCTAAAAAGAATCAATAGCTCTTTTAAAAAAAGACGATAGATGGTCAATAGATATCTCATAACTATCTCTCCTGCTTTCTCAAAAGCATTAGGCTTAGTGCGCTGATGACCACAATAGAGAGGGCGATAGCTATAAAATCAAAATGGTGCCCCTCAAAACCGATGTTTTTGCTAAATATGCCCCTGCTGATGTTTATAAAATATGTAGCGGGGAAGATATTGCCAATAAATGCGCCTACACCCTCCAGTGAGCTAACGGGGTCACGCAGTCCTGAAAAAGCAATAGTGGGAAGCAGCGTCGCTATTGCTGTGCCTCCGAGTGCGGATATTTGAGTTTTTGTAAAGGCAGACATTAAAAATCCCATGCCGGTAGTTGCGATAACAAAAAGCAGTGCAGCAAAAAAAAGTGTGATAAAACTTCCCGCAACCGGAACCTTAAATACATATACGGCAAGAAGAATAAGCCCTAAAAAACTAATCATGCTAATCACCACATAAGGTATCTGTTTGCCTAGTAAAAACTCCAGTTTAGTAACGGGCGTTGCATAAAAATTGGCAATCGTACCAAGCTCTTTTTCCCTAACAACACTAAGCGCCATTAAGATGGAGGGGATAAAGACAAGAAGCATGGGAATAACGGCAGGAACCATCGAGTAGATGCTTTTAAAATCCTGATTGTAGCGGTACCTCGTCTCTATCTCAACCAGCGGCGAGGCTTTTGTATTTAAGAGCGATTCTAAGTAGCTGTAATGAAGCCCTTCAACATACCCTTTTATGGTCTCTGCCCTAAAGGCAAGCGTTCCGTCTATCCAAACACCAATCTCTGCTCCATCTCCTTTTGCAAAATCTCTTCCAAAATTTGGAGGTATCTCTATTGCAAGCGCAATCTTGCCTCTTTTCATCTTCTCATCCAAATCAGCATATGATATCAAACTCTCCTGCTCCAGAAAGTATATTGAGCCTGAGATATGCTCTACATACTCCCTGCTACGTGGGCTCTGGTCATAATCAAGAACAGAATATTTCAAGTCCTCAACATCCATGCTTACTCCATATCCCATTACAAACATTAGTATGACAGTTCCAAGAAGCGCAAAAACAAGACGCAGAGGATCTCTTATAAGCTCCAGCGATTCACGGTAAATATAGCCGAAAAATCTAAGCGGCGAAAAAAAAGTTGCCAATTTTTTATGGGAGCTTCTATCCATGGAAATTGTTATGTCGTCACTCTCATCTTTGCCCATATCCTCATACAGATACTCCACAAAAGCCTCTTCCAGATTCTCTTTATCTTTTGAGCGAGCGATTGCTTCTGGGGAGTCACTTGCTAAAACCCTGCCTTGATGCATCAAAGAGACTCTGTCACAGCGCTCTCCCTCATTCATAAAATGGGTAGAAATAAAGATTGTAACTCCGTCATTTTGAGATAAATCAGTCAAAAACTTCCAAAACATATCTCTGGATATCGGGTCAACGCCTGATGTCGGCTCATCAAGTATAAGCATTTTGGGCTTATGAATAACGGCAACAGCCAAAGAGAGCCTCTGCTTTATTCCAAGAGGCAAATCAAGCGCCAAAGAGTCTTCATATTGCTTTATGAAAAATCGCTCAAGCATCTTCTCTACAACCTCTTTTATCACGCTCTTTTTTATCCTGTATAAATGTGCATGCAGTATCAGATTTTGCTTTACGCTCAGTTCATTGTAGAGAGAGAAGGACTGCGTCATGTATCCGACATCATTTCTCATCTCAAGACTATGCTTTTTTATGGATTGTCCAAAGAGTTTAATTGTTCCATGGGTCGGGCTTAAAAGTCCGGTAAGCATCTTCATGGTTGTTGTTTTGCCGCATCCGTTTGAACCTAAAAAACCGAAAATCTCACCTTGGGCAATTTGAAAACTTACGTTCTCTACAGCCGTAAAGTCGCCGAACTTCTTCGTAAGCTCCACAGCTTCTATCGCCAGTGCGCTGTTTTGAAACTCTTTTTTTTTGGGAAGCAAGAAATCTATATACTCTCTACTCTCCTCTTTTGGCAAAAGCTGAGTAAATGCAGAATCTATATTGTCCGTGTTTGTAATATTCAAAAGCTCTTGTGGCGTTCCTTGAGAGAGTATTTTGCCATCATTTACAGCGATTATATGGTCAAAAAACTCTGCTTCTTGCATGTAGGCTGTAGCAATAAGCACACTAACACCTTTTTGACTCTCTCGTATATGCGCAATTAGTTTCCAAAACTCTCTTCTTGAGAGCGGATCAACACCGGTTGTAGGCTCATCGAGTATAAGCAGGTCTGGGTCATGTATAAGAGCACAGCAAAGACCCAGTTTCTGCTTCATGCCTCCAGAGAGCTTTCCCACCGCCCTATCCTTAAATTCATAGAGCCCGATACTCTTTAGAAGAGCATCTATTCTTCTTTTTCTCTCACTTTTATCAAGTCCGAACACTCTTGCAAAAAACTCCATATTTTCATATACGGAAAGTAACATGTATAGATTTTTTCCGAGCCCTTGGGGCATGTAGGCAATACGCGGAGATACTTTTTTTCTAAATAATGCGCTTTTTATGTCACCGCCTAGAACTTCAACGCTTCCGCTTTGGATTTTTTTGACTCCCGCTATTATTGAGAGGAGTGTTGATTTTCCAACCCCGTCAGGTCCGATAAAGCCGACCATGCTTCCTGATGGAATATTCAATGTTACAGAGTCTAGCGCCTTTGTTTTTTTATAAAAGTGCGAAACATCTTCTATTTTGACAACAAAGTTCATTTTATTTTTGTGTTTCTATGTAGCTTTTTGGCAGATTGGTTAAATGTTGCGGCCAGACTGCATGTTGTCCAAGGGGAATGTAAGCAACCCCCGGCAGTCCTGTCTTGACTTTTTCCATATGCTCTTTTAAAAGGTTGTAGTCTATGGTAACTTTTACCCTAAACATAAGCTTCTCCCTCTCTTCCTTAGTCTCTATCTGTTTTGGCGTAAACTGCGCTTTTGGCGATATAAAGGTAACTTTTGCCGGTATTGCGATATCTGGTAGCGCATCTAGGACTATTCTTGCCTCAGTGCCGTAATCTATCTCCCCGATTTGAGAAGTGGGAAGAAATATAGTCATGTAAGTATCCAGCAAATCAAGAAGTACAAGAACGTTTTGACCGCTTCCGACTACCTCTCCGTTTTGTGCAAGCTTGTAGAGGATACGCCCCTCTGCGGGAGCATAAAGGGAGCTGTCATCTATATTTACTTTAATAGCATCAGCCTGAGCCGCCGCAGAAGCTATGGAAGCCTCCATTCGAGCGATATCGGCTTCAGCAGCCTTGAGGAGCGCTTTTGCAGACTTGTACAAGGACTCTTCCTGCTGAAAACTAAGAAGAGAGATGGCATTTTTTTTATATAGAGTCTCTGCTCTTAAAAAGTTCTCTTTTGCAAGGGAGAGGAGGCTTTTTGTTTGCTCCAGCAGTGCCAAAGCGTGATTTTTACCCTCTTTTGCCTCTCTTATCTGCGCCTGCGCCAAGCGCAGTTTTGCCTCTAGCTCATCTGTGTCAAGCTTTGCGAGAAGTTGCCCTTTTTTAACTATATTGCCCTCATTTACATAGACTTCGATTAGTCGTCCCGAAATCTTTGTAGCTATATGTATCTGAGTAGACTCTATTCTGCCGTTTCCAAAAGCAAAATCTTTAAGTACTGTATCTTTACTCTTCTGTTCATCTAAATATTTGTACATGTAAAGAGTTGCAATAACTGCAACTAAAATAAAAAGAGTAATTTTTAAAATTTTTCCAAACATATCCAACTCTTATATAAAAATATCTAACCAATACTATCATATTAAAATTTAAATGCTATTTCAGCTCCGCAATCGTATCACCGTATTTGACATGCTGACCTGCGCACACATGAACATCAAGCATATCTTTCTCAGCCAAGATAACTATAGTAGAGCCCATCTCAAAACAGCCAAAATCATCTCCCTTGTTTAAATAGACGTTATCGTAACTGTATGCGCTGCTGTTTATCGCATCTGCGTTTGTTTTTATCTTCGGTTCAAAAGAGACCTGCATAACTCCAACATTCAGAGCACTCACCAGCACCATGCAGAATCTTTTTTTAGCCGTTGTTTCACAAAGCAGAACTACTCTCTCATTTTCAACAAAAAGATTTACTCTTTTTTGCAGCGATGGAATATTTACGGGGTAAAACTTTCCTGGAATATGTACGGCTTTTAGCACCTTTAAATTTGTAGGCATATGGTATCTGTGATAATCTTTTGGAGAGAGATAGAAGTTTATAAAAGCGCCATTTTCAACTATCTCTTTCTCTTCCTTGCTAAAGTTCTCTCCCAAAAGCTCATCAGAGCTATACTTCATCCCTTTTATCTGAAAGGCATAACGGCTTTCTATTGCTCCGCACTCCGTAATAAATGAGTCACACGGCGATATAAAATCTTTGCTATCCAGCGAATACGCCCTATCCTCTTTTAGTTTTCTAGTAAAGAGCGCGTTTAGCGTATGGTATGTTTGCGGTGCATGAAACTCGCTCATATCCAGTCCCATGATTTTTATATAGGCGCTGTTTATGAAATTTTGAACCGGTTTAGCAAACTCTCTGCTTGCAAATTTTCCAAAAACTTGCGAAATTGCTGATGTTATGTGTCTACCCATTTATTTTCCTCTTTGCTATCTCTTCGATTAAAACGGTTGCGTATGAACCCTTTGGAAGGTAGAAATTAAGCTCATACTGAGCCTCTTCGTCTTTGTATCTTCCGTCGATATCTTTTGGAAAAACCCAAGCATATCTTCTTGCGCCGTCTTCGTTTATCTCATCGTCAAAATCTTTTTCAATCTCTCTTGCTATTCCCGTTGCCAGCTTTACCTTTTTGCCACATAATAAGCCAGTTGCTGAGATATCTCTTTCATTAAATCTTGCAAAATCATTCTCCTCGCCGCAAAACTCAAAAAGTCTTCCGTGAGGATAGTGCTCCATTATGTCACCGCTTATAAGTTTAAAAGGATGCTTCTGTGCTTTCATTTTAAGAAGCTCCTCTTGGGGCATATTTAAAAGAGGTTCAAGCTCTTCTGCTCCAAAATTTTGCACCAGAGTGTTTATCTCAAGCCTTCTGCTGAGCCATAAATTAAAAAGATGGCTCTGATATGCGTTTATTAGGAGCTGTTTAACCTTTGGATTGCGCTCTTTTTTCTCGCCTTTTGCGATTTTCTCACCGTCAATATGGTTATTGCCGTCAGTTCCAAAACGCTGATATCCGAAATAGTTTGGCATACCATATGCAGATATGCTCTTAAGAGCTTCATCAATCTTTCTTCCTGAAGTAGGATTTACTTTTTTGAGTTTTATATAGAACTTGTTGCCGCTTAAGTGCCCTATTCTAATCTTGTTATTGTGGTATGTCTTGGATAAGATTTTAACATCCTCTTGTTCAAACGCATCCATTTGCGCTTCATACTTTTTATGCAAAGAGATATACTGCTTTGTCATGGCATGCTTGTCTTTTAGCCCTGCATAGCCTATCTCTTTGTTCTTGATTCCAAGATATTTAGCTATCATCGAAACAAGCTCAAGAGTGGAGATGCCCTTTTTTCTCACAAAAAGTATAAGATGCTCACCCTCACCGCAAAACTCATAAAGAGGTACCTCTTCTACAACGAAATCTCGTGGTGTCTGCCTAAAATGAAAATCTATACTTGAGTGGCTTAGCGAATAAAATCTATCCATGTGAATCCTGTTTGTTAAAAGTGGTGCGATTTGCACCCGTTTTTATAATTTTTTCTTACGCATTTTCCAATAATGGTTATCGGCGTTCTGCTCTTTGCCGCATGTCTTAGAAGAGCCTTTTTGTCTCTTGGGTCAAAACCAAAGAGCATCTCATACTCCTCTCCGCTGCAACCTACTCTTTTTGGGATACGGCTTTTAAACTTAAATCCAAGCCTATTTGTGGATGAGAGCTTCTCTAAGTCACTAAATAGACCGTCGGATATGTCCATACCGCAACTGAGATAACGCGAACTTGTAGAAACAAATTTGTCTCTTAGCTCTATATTTACGAACTTTGATTTTTTATGTATCTTGCCCAAATTCATCAGCTTCTTAAGCTCTTTTGAGCTTCTGCCGAGCTTGCCGCTATATGCTACCAGATGACCAATTCTAAGCCCTTTTCTCATCAGCGGCTTGGTAGTTTCAGAGATAACAGTAACGGTAATATCGAGCTTGATATTGCTGATTGTATCTCCGCCGATTATTTTAATGCCGTATTTAGCGGCAGTCTCCTGAAATCCGCACGCCAACTCTCTCATTTGGGCTTTTGTAATATTTTTTGGCATTGCAACGCTAAGAAGCGCATATTTCGGAACTGCATTCATAGCAAACGCATCCGATATATTTACAATCATCGCTTTTGATGCTATCTGGTAATGACTCATCCACTCTTTCTTAAAATGGACATTCTCAAAAAAAGCATCTTTTGAGTAGACAGTATTATCTACTAAAGCTCCGTCATCACCGACGTGAGCATCTTTAAATTGCGATATAAAATAATTTTCTAAATTCAATAAAACTTCTCAAAATGCCTTAAGTTACTATTAAAGCCAATATATATAAAATGATGGGCTATTATACCATCTATATCAGGAAACTATTATGAAAAACTCCATTAAAGCTATCTTTAAAAATCTATCTATGTTTCTTATTGCCGCTGCAGTTTTTACAGCATTTGGAGTGTTGGCTGCCCTTGATCACAGCAGCTCGTATACAAAAATAGACAATCTAGAGAGCCAAAAAAAAATTGTTTCAGAAATCATAAATCTGCCGACTGACAATCTTGAGCTCTCTCTTATAAAACTAAACGGAAAAACAACACAGCTTCAATATGACACAGACAAACTAAGAAGCCTCTATGAATACAGCTTTACAGAGAGGTTTATACTTTTAAACTCAAAAGAGTATCTTGATGACCTAAGCATACTCTACTCTCTGATTAGAAAATTCAATCTCAGTGCTAATGAGTACTATAATGATAAAAGAGGAGATATAGAGTTAAAACAGAGCGAACTGAAACAAAATGCGGAGGTTATCAAGGAACATCTAAACTATATTATATTTAAAGCAATAAGCTACGATAAAGCCAAGTTCAATATTCATAAAAATGTGACCTATTTTGCTTTCATCACTATACTGCTGGCGGCTCTTTGGTACAGAAAACAGCTTGATCTGATCTATAAAGATTTGGAATTTTTAAACAATCCAAATCTAACCCAGTATGATACATTTTCGCATGAGGCAGACTCAATCTCGCTAAGAATGAAAAGAAAGCCGGTTGTTTTTGAAAACCCTGCCATGCTTGATGCCGTAACCGGAATCAATAACTTAAAAGGCATGATGAACTCATACGCCGAAAAAAAAGGGATGAAAGAGAACAACTTCACATCCGTAACGGTCTTTGAGGTTGATAACTTCTCAAAAACCAACAAGGTCTACTCTCAAGAGCTGGCTCAAAGCATACTAAAGAAGATTGCATTCTCAATGTCTCTCTATCAGCAGACTGCTGACGTTATAGCTAGAACGGACTATAATCAATTTACAATTATTCTCTCAAGACCTAGCAAAGAGCAATCATTCAAAGATGCAGAGGAGATTCGCAAAAGTATCTCTGAACTAAAAATAAACTCACCCGAACTTGGTGATATAGAGATAACACTCAGCGGCGGACATATAATAAAACCAAAGAACATTACTCTTGAAGAGGCTATCAGACAGGCAAAAAAAGTTCTTCTTCATTCTCAAAAAACAGGTAAAAATAAAATCTCTCAAGTAAAAGATTTAGCTCAGAGCGAATTATAAGAAAAAGATATCATTAGAGATGAGACATAACGTAACAATTCGTCTATATTAAACTCTTTTTTATCATTCACAAAGGCTAGAAATAGTACAATCCGCCTTATTTTATTATTAACAAAGGAAAGCTAATGGGTATTCCTATTTATACTTACGATGCAATTATTGTCGGTGCAGGCCTAGCAGGCTGTGCTGCTGCAAGAGAGCTGCAGGTTGCAGGGAAAAGAGTCGCAGTAATCACCAAACTTCATCCTCTAAGAAGCCATTCAGGGGCTGCACAAGGCGGTGTTAATGCTGCGTTTAGCGACAAAGACAGTGTTGAGCTTCATGAGTTCGATACAGTAAAAGGAAGTGACTATTTGGCTGACCAAGATGCAGTTGAATTTATGTGTAAAAATGCGCCCGAGACTATTCGTTGGGCTGAGAGAATGGGCGCTGCGTTCAGCAGAACCGCGGACGGCAAAATCGCTCAAAGACCCTTTGGCGGTCAGTCATCACCTCGTGCATGTTATGCAAAAGATAGAACAGGCTTAACGCTTCTGCAAACCATGTATGAGCAGGCTTTCCGCGCAGGCGTAAAGTTTTGGGACGAGTGGTATGTATCTGATTTAATCTATAAAGACGGCAAAGTATCAGGCGTTGTTGCATTTAACATTAGAGATATGCAGATGGCGATCTTCAACTCGAAATCTGTTATGTTCGCAACGGGCGGATATGCAAGAAGTTATAAGATAAACTCAAACGCACATGCAAACACAGGCGATGGTCTATCAATAGTGGCTCGTCACGGTCTTCCTTTGGAGGATATGGAGTTTGTTCAGTTCCATCCATCAGGTCTTTCAGGAAACGGTGTTTTAATCTCTGAAGCAGCAAGGGGTGAAGGTGGTCGTCTATTTAACTCTCTTGGCGAGAGATTTATGGAAAAATATGCTCCAAATGCGATGGAACTAGCTTCTAGAGATGTTGTAAGCCGCGCTATATTAAATGAAATCAGAGAGGGACGCGGTGTTGGACCCAGAAAAGATGCTGTTTACTTAGATGTAACCCACCTAGGAAAAGATTTGATTATGGAGAGATTGCCTGAACTTCGTGATTTGGCTATCACATTCTTGGGTCTTGACATGATTAAAGAGCCTATTCTTATCTCTGCAACTGCTCACTACTCAATGGGCGGAATTCCTGTTAATATCGCAGGAAATGTTCGTAAAAACAACAATGAGTTTGTTGAGGGCTTTTATGCGGCCGGCGAGTGCTCATGCGTATCTGTTCACGGTGCAAACCGCCTCGGCGCAAACTCTGTTCTTGAAGCGCTTCTATTTGGCCGTTTCGTAGGTAAAACAATGGTTGATGAGATAGATGGTATTACTCTTCGTCCTGCTACTGAAGCTGACGCACAAAGAGCTATCAAAGAGATTGATTTCGTACTAAACAACAATGGAAGTGAAACTATTCCAAATCTAAGAGAAGAGCTCCAACAGTGTATGACTGCAAATGCAGGCGCTTTTAGAACAAAAGAGACTCTAGAGATTGCTGTTGCTAAAGTCAAAGAGCTTAGAGAGAGATTTAAAAATATCCGCATCAAAGACAAATCAAAAATATTCAACACAGATATGCAAGAAGCTATTGAATTCTCTCACATGGTTGACTACTCTGCATTTATAGTAGAGAGCGCTATTGCTAGATGCGAGAGTCGCGGTGCACACTACAGAGAAGATTTTGCAACTCGCGATGATGAGAACTTCCTAAAGCACACTATGGCATATATGGATAAAGACGGAAACATATCGCTTGACTACATGCCTGTCGCACTTGGCAAGCATGAACTTAAAGCAAGAAATTACTAAGGAGCACTTATGAGTAAAAATGCAATCAGTACACAAAAAGTAAACTTCAAAGTATTTCGCTTCAATTCCAATGAAGACTATCTGCCATACTATGAAAACTACACTATGGATGTCACAAGCGAAGAGGTTGTTTTAGATATTTTAAACAGAATCAAATGGGATTACGACGGTAGTTTTTCATACCGCAGAAGCTGCCGCCACGGTATCTGTGGAGCATGTGCCATAAAAGTAAACGGACGCTCAACTCTTGCATGTAAAGAGAGTATGACGACTATGATAGAGTATTTTGGAAACGATATCACTCTTGAGCCGCTAAGCACAAAAAGAGCTGTCAAAGATATGATTATCGACAAGGCTGACTTCTGGGAGAAACATGCTGCGGTTACTCCGTATCTTGTTGCTGATATAGATGAGTGCCCGTCTAGCGAAAATCTTGTATCTCCTCATGATGCAGAAGAGCTAAACGAAGCAGATTTATGTATCCAGTGCGGTGCGTGTCACTACGCTTGTCCTGTGGTTGAGGTAAACAGCGACTTCTTCGGTCCTGCGGCTTTTGCTGCGGCTTACCGTTTTGAAGCAGATGTTCGTGACAGTGACACAGAGAGACTTGCAAATGTAAACGAAGAGAAACAGGGCGTTTGGGACTGTGCTAAATGTTTTGAGTGTGCAGAAGTTTGTCCAAAAGAGATTAACCCGATTGAGAAGATTACAAAACTTCACCAGATGACATTTAAAAAAGGTGTTGCAAAGAACAATGTTGCAACTCGCCATGCAGTTGGTTTCTTTCACTCAATCAAAAGACACGGTCTGCTCGATGAGGGCGGTTTGGTGCTCTACTCTGAGGGTCCATCTATTGTAAAACATATTCCTGTTGCACTTCAAATGTTTAGAAAAGGCAAAATAATCATGCCTTGGAATATGCCAAAATCGGATAAGCTTGATGAAATTAAAAAGCTTATAAAATCATCATCAACTGTTAAGTTCTAGGAGTAGTTATATGAAAAAATTAAAATACGCACTTTTTACAGGATGTACAGCAAAACAGAGTACTCCTGAGCAGATGATGTCAACTCTGGCTGTTGCTAAAAAACTAAATATTGAGCTGGTAGAACTAACTGAAGCTTCTTGCTGCGGAGCTTCTCACTTGCAAGATTATGATGATTTTTTATCGCTTGTATTAAACGCTAGAAATATAGCTTATGCTGAAAAACACGGTCTTACAATGGTTACAATCTGTAATACATGTCAATTAAATACGGCTATGACAAAACATAGACTGGATAAAAATCCAGAGCTAAAAGCAAGAGTAAACGAGAAGCTTGCAGAGGTTGGTTTAGAGTACAAAGGTACATCAAACATTATCCACTTCTTGTATGCTATCATCGATGATTTTGGACTAGACAAAATCAAAGAGATGGTTGTAAGACCTCTAAGAGAGTTCAACATCGCTCCGTTTTACGGCTGTCACAACATCCGCCCTTCTGAGCTTCATGATGAGTCTCATAAACAAAAAGAGAATCCTTACAACCCTACTTCGCTAGATGACCTTATCATCGCATGCGGCGGTATGAATGTTGATTATGAAGAGAAGAACAAGTGCTGCGGTTTCCACGTTGAACTTCAGGCTCCACATACTGCAGCTGTTCTTACGGGAAATGCGATTGCAGGTGCAACCGACCAAAATGCAGATATGATGGTAACACCTTGCCCTCTTTGTCACCTAAAACTAGACACACAGACAAAACATGCTTCTGAAGCGATAGGCAGAGAAGTTTCACTTCCTGTTCTTCATATGCAGCAGATGGTAGGTCTGGCACTTGGATGCAGCCCTGCAGAACTTGGCCTAAAACACCACATTACAGATGTAAACTTCATCTAAAACAAAAGACAGAGAGATCTCCTCTTTGTTTTTTAAACTTTTTAACTCTTACCCGCCAATTCCCAGACCGCAACAAAACGAGCAGAATCCATCAAGGTTATCAATAAGCAAGATTTTAAAAATGGAAATATTACTGTACAATAAGTTTATCTGCAATGCTACAACATTTCAGCTATTTCAAATTCAGGAGTCCAATATGGAAAAAAGTTTAGGAACTGTAATAAAAATTATTGGTCTTATCCTTGCAGTTGCAGGAATTGGTTTTGCAGTATGGGGCTATTAGTTGTCAGGCTCTGTCGGTTCACAAGTAACACAAGCTGTTACGGGTGCAGATACAGATAAAGTAATGACTTATTATATTCTTGGTGCTGTCAGTTTTGTTGTTGGCATGTATCTTTTTCGTAAAAATTAAGAAAAAAGTATATTAAGGCTTTACAAAATGAGGTTTTTATGGACACTGTTTCAAGAAAAATCTTACTAAACAACATGGAGAAATAGTATGCTTGAAACTATTGCAATAATTTTAGTCATCCTTTGGCTATTAGGATTTACCACTTCATATACTATGGGAGGATTTATCCATATTCTCTTAGTTATTGCACTTGTGGTTATTCTAGTTCGTGTTATTCAAGGAAGACGGCTCTAAAGAGTCGTAGGGAGCTCTCCCTAAAACAAAGCAAAACAGGGCGAGCCAGGTCAGGTAAGTTATGGTGCTTGAGATCATCTCAAAAAGATATTGAAAGTAGTTGGGATTCACTTCGTGCGTACGTGAAAAGGCTCTTGATGAGATCAATGAAATTAAAAAGGATATCAAATGAAAAAAAGTCTAATGTTTATAATAGTTCTGTTTGTAACACTCATGGCTAGTGGTTGTAGTGAGACATGGCAAGGTGCAAAAAAAGATACGTCTGACAATGCTGAGTGGAGCAAGGACAAGGTCAATGAAGGGGCCGAATATATAGAGAAAAAAACCGATTGATTCTAGGTTACAGCGGTTTAATTTTAGCTTTTTAGGCGTTTGTTGTTATATGCGGGATATGTTCAGAAAAATAGACTCTATTGCGTCCATTTTCTTTTGCTTGGTACATCGCAATATCGGCGTATTTAAAAATCTCTTCGGAGCTGTTTTCGTGCTTAACGAACAGCACTACGCCGATACTTACCGTACAATGGTGTTCTATCGTACCTTCTTTGCCCTCTTTTTGTGTGCATGTCAGTAAAAAAGGCTCCGCCAATGAGGCTCGAATTTTTTCGGCTACAATGCCGGCTTGAGTAATAGAGCGTTCTTTATCCACATCCAGCTCACTGAGCATCACTACGAATTCATCACCGCCAAAACGTGCGACTGTATCCATTTCGCGGACACACATAGTGATACGACGACCAACTTCTATGAGAAGCAAATCTCCCATATCGTGTCCGTGAGTATCGTTGAGCAGTTTAAAGTTGTCCAAATCCATAAACATAACTGCACCGTAACGCCCGCTCCGCTTACTCCCACTCATCGCTTGTCCCAAACGGTCATTTAGCAGGCGGCGATTGGGGAGTTGCGTCAAGGTGTCATAGTAGGCAAAGTTGCGAATACTGTTTTCACTTTCACGCAAGGCACGGGTTATTTTCTCATTTTCAGCCAGTGCAGCTTCTAGCTCTTCGGTACGACGACGTATCTGATCTTCAAGGGTAATCGCGGTTTGGAACAGATTAAAGTCAGATTCCTCCATGCTTATATTTAGTTCGGCACGGTTCATCAGTGCCCTAATAATTTTATTTAGACGTGTGATTTCAAGCTGCATACTCTCTTCGTTTGTACCGGAACCCTTTTTAGACATCGTCTGTCACCGTAGCTGACTTGGGTGAAGTACCGATGGCAATCCCAGTGAGAGTCTGGTTGACATGTACCCCATGAAACTGTTCGCCGTAGCTTCTAAACCCTATAGTACTGTTGCTTTTGAAAATTTCTCCGACTTGATCTTTTAATCCGCTCTGCGAGATTTCCAAATTGCGCAGAATACAGTCACAGCCGATGACGAGTTTAGGCTCCCCCACATCTTCGTGAATTTTCTCAAAAGTCTGCTCCAGATTATTGACCAGACCAACACCGTATGCTACCCTAAGCACTACTCCCTCTTCAATAGCACAATAAAAAGTCAGACTGCCGTCGGGATTGACTTTCTGGATAGAGCGCACATAGTCGGTACCGTCTATCATCACCACAACAGGCGAAGCGGCAAAACGCATGGGACTGAGTTCATGGATATCAACACCAACCAACCTTGCATACTCTTGTGCAGCAGGCAGTCCGTTAATCTCCTTGACGATACGTCTTGCACTGTCTGCCTCTGTAACTACCAGACGTTCATCAGTGGAAATAAAGTGTTGGGTCTTAAATATCGTGAAGGGTAAAGAGGTGGTGATTAACATCAACACCACACTGTCGGAGTGGAAATGGCCGTTGCTGTATACATGTGTCTTTTCAAATTTCATATCATCACCTGCAGAACCGCCAAATAGCGCTATCTTCCCCAACGCATACTGCAAGGCATGTGCCACCAGCTCCTCCCGCAAAGACAATCCGTCAATCAACATAAATGCGAAGCTGTTATTCTCATTTGCTCTCGGACTTTTGCTTTCAAGCTGCTGTAACAGAGTTTGGGCAAAGTTGTGCCCATGGGTAATATCAAACTGGTTTAAATGATTCAGCAGCCCGCTGACGGCTGTAAAACTGCTGGATGGAAAACTTGCTCCTGTTAGGCTATGGGTAAGATAACCTGCCGGTCCTGTTTCTCCTGCCGTGGTGCAGCCCACTACTTGGATTCCGGCAAAAAGGCGGTTCATTTCCGCTGCAATTATATCTAGGTCATATTCACTGGAACAAAAAAAAAGTACAAGTTCAATGCTTGGCTGTATCACCCCTTTATGAAACTCCTCTACAGCTTTTTTAGCTTCTGTTGCCTGCGATTGTGCTATACGGATATCTTGGATGCTCATCGTAATCACCTCGTATATTATTATTAAATATCAACTTACAATCATTGTACTCTATTTTTCACCAATATACAAAATCAAGAAAATATTTCGATTGATAAAAATGATAAAATGGCACAACTTTGTAACTTTAAAATTACGCCCATATGAAATTACACATTAGTATTCTTTTTGAGTAAATTCAGATAGAATATTAAATGAATGATATAGTTATCCCACTTATATGTGAAGTCACTAGTTGAAAATAAGTGAAACTTGGAGGAATGCCCACTATGCCAAAGCACACAAATTCTCTGCACAATCAAAATCAAGAGAAAGAGAAACGAGCAGACGAACTAATCATTGCAAACAAAGAACTTGCTTTTCAAAATGAAGAGAAAGAGAAACGAGCAGACGAACTAGCCATTGCCAACGAAAATATTGTCAGTCAGCTACAAAATATTCAAGCACTGCAAAAAATTGACAGAGCCATCTTAGGCAGTCAAGACTTGGATTTGACTTTACATGTTGTACTTGAGCAAGCCAAATCCGAGTTAAAGGTAGATGCTGCCGCGATACTATTGCTTAGTCCATACTCTCAAATATTAGAATTTGCTGCCGGCATTGGTTTTCGCAGTAAATCCATTGAGCATTCACGCCTGCGACTAGGTGAGGGAATCGGCGGGCATACCGAGTTGGAAGAAGCTATAGTGAGCGTAACTAATTTAGCTGAGAACAGTACGGAATTTGCTCACACCTCACTTCTGGCTAATGAAGGATTTGTCACATACTTCAGGGCCCCAATCATTTTTAAAGGTGAAGTTCGGGGTGTACTGGAAGTATTTCATCGATTACCGTTCACACCAGACCAAGATTGGCTGAATTTTTTGGAGATATTAGCCGGTCAAGCTGCCATTGCCGTAGATAGTGCCACTAACCTTACTAAATTACAAAACGCCAACAGAGAGTTATTCAATGCGTATGATTCTACTCTTGAGGGCTGGTCACGCGCGCTGGATTTGCGCGATAATGAAACAGAGGGTCACAGCCAGCGCGTGACCGAGATGACTATAAAACTTGCAAAAATGGCGGGAGTAAATGAAGCGGAATTAGTACACGTGCGGCGTGGTGCCCTTTTACATGACATTGGTAAGATGGGCATACCTGACAATATCCTCCTCAAACCTGATAAGTTGAGTGAGGAAGAGTGGATTATTATGAGAAAACATCCCTTTTTTGCCTTTAAATTACTCTCACCAATTGCCTATTTACGCCCCGCGCTAGACATACCGTATTGCCACCATGAAAAATGGGACGGAAGCGGTTATCCACGCGGACTAAAAGGCGAGCAAATTCCACTAGCTGCCCGCCTTTTCGCTGTTGTAGATATATGGGACGCCCTACGCTCTGACCGCCCGTATCGTAAAAGCTGGACGGCAGAGAAAGTGATTGGATATATCAAATCGCTCTCAGGAACTCATCTTGAGCCAAGTTCGGTGGAGTTATTTATGAAAATGATTAGCGAAGATGAGATAGACGTAAACTAGCAATTATTCTTTTTGAGTAAATTGGGATACAATATTTGTAAAATAAATAGTTAGCTCTTAAGAGTGCAAACATTTTGTTTTATTAAACTATAGGAGTTTATTATGGCAGCAGGTTCAGGAAGTACAATTAGGGTTGCAGGAATTATTCTCGTGGTTATAGGTATTGGAGTTGCAGTGTGGGGATATCAACTATCTACCTCTGTCGGTTCACAGGTAACACAGGCTGTTACAGGCTCAGATACAGACAAAGTGATGACTTATTACATTGCCGGCGCTGCGAGTTTTTTTGTCGGTCTACTCCTTTTGGCTAAAAGATAGAAAAAAAGGCACCAAAGTTGGCTGGGTAGCCAAGACTCTACTTAGCCTTCGGTCTAAAAGCCTTTATAATATCCTCATTTGTCTCGATATAAGGACCTTCTATAAGGTCTATACAGTACGGCACGGCAGGAAATACCGCATCAAGACACTCTCTTATAGACTTCGGTTTTCCAGGCAGATTTATGATAAGGCTTTTGCCTCTGATACCAGCACTCTGGCGAGATAAAATAGCAGTCGGCACATACTGCAGGCTTACCTGACGCATAAGCTCGCCAAATCCAGGCATCATCTTTTGACATACATTCTCAGTTGCTTCAGGAGTTACGTCACGAAGTGCAGGACCTGTTCCGCCCGTAGTAACTACCAAACAGCACTCCTCGCTATCGCAAAGCTCTATCATGGTGTGTTCTATCATATCCTGCTCGTCTGGGATACATCTGTATACTATCTCAAACTCGCTTTTTAAATAATCTTTCATAGTATCTTGGATAGCCACTCCAGAGATATCTTCATATATCCCTTTGCTTGCTCTGTCACTTGCTGTTATAACGCCTATTTTTATCTTGCTCATATACATTCTCCTAGTTAGTTATTTACCTTACGTACTTTTCATAAAAGTATCTAAAACACATTGTAATTCTCGAAAAACAAAGTTTTTCGTAGCTTTAGGGGGTTGTAGGGACATCTGTCCCTGCCACTAAAACGGACGTGTTCGTTTTAGTGTGTAACATCAGTTAGTGAATAAAAAATGGTTTGCTTCTCTCATGTATGTCACCGTAGCAACTTCCAAGAAAAACTCTTTTGCACTCTTGACATCTATAATTCTGTCTTTACCGCCCAGATAAACCTCTATCTTTACGCCTCTGTTTGCGACAGTTTTGAGTTCATCTATGTTCCACTTATAGTTCAGCAGCTCTTCAAGCTCTTCTACTCTCTCTTGGCTATGTTCAACTATCTTTTTCTCATGCGGCAAAAAACATGACACTATAAACTCTTTTAAGTAAGTATCTCTGTTTTTTCTATATCCAAGCAGTTGAAGCTTCTTAAACTTCTCATCTTTGGTCTGAAAAAAGGCAGGAGAGAAAAGCTGCAATGTGTCCACTCTTTTTTTAAGCTCCAGCTGCTCTTTTACATCTTCAAATGCTTTTATAGCTCCGTAGCTAAATCCACATACAGAGTAATCACTTCTGTTTATGTAATCACTAAAATAGTGATCTTCGCCATTAAGAGAAAAACCGCTATAAAACTTCATCTAGTTTCTTTTTAACATCCGCCTTAGTAATGCTCTCTCTTTCGTTTAAGACCTCTTCTACATATTTCGTAACGCTCTGCAGAGACTCTAAAAGATTTCTAGTCTCATCATAAAGCTTCTTCATCAAAATCTCTTTTTCATGCTCTGTAGGGATGAGAGACGAACCCATTCCGTACTCTCCAATCATCTTCACGACTATCTCTTTTGCCTCGTCCAAATCGCTCTTAGCGCTGCTTGCATGTTCGTTATACTTGATATTACATGCAACTATTCCTGCCAAGAGCATTTTAACTCTTGATTCAAGCTCATGTTTAATAAGAGGCTCGTCAGTTGATGGGGTAAGTTTCTCGTTTGAGAGCAACAATTTCTCAAAGGGGAGGTCAAAATATGTTGCGCAGATTACCTTTGCCGCCTGATACGTAACGCGATAGCGTTTTTGAAGCTCACTCAGCATCTGTAGCTTTTTCTTTCCAAACATTACCTTGTCTTTTACATTGTGAAAATGCTCTATGGTAACTTGAAAATCGTGCCCTCTTATAGCAAGAAGGGACGCCTCGTTTACAAGAGCCGCGAGTGATGCTCCGTTAAATCCTACGGTCATGTTTGCTATTGCATTTACATCCACGTCATTTGGAACTTTGCCCAAGTATTTCAAGAGGATGGAAGCTCTCTCTTTTTTGGTAGGAAGTTCGACAAATACTCTTCTGTCAAACCTTCCTGCACGAAGAAGTGCCGAGTCTAAGACGTCTATTTTGTTTGTAGCCGCTATGACGATAACGCCGCTTGAGTTCTCAAAACCGTCCATTTCAGTGAGGAGCTGATTTAGTGTCGCTTCTCTCTCATCACTTCTCTGTCCGTCCCTTTTTTTACCGACTGCATCAATCTCGTCGATAAAGATTATAGACGGAGAGTTGTTTTTGGCAGCTATAAAAAGCTCATGAACCCTTTTAGCACCCATACCAACGTATATCTGCACAAAAGATGCACCGCTCTGATAGTAAAACGGCACACCTGCAGCATTTGCAACCGCTTTAGCTATCATGGTTTTTCCAACTCCAGGAGGTCCCACTAAAAGAACGCCGCGTGGCATTCTCGCACCGAAACTCTTGTAGCGTTTTGGCTTTTTCATAAAGTCGATAATCTCTTCGAGCTCTATTTTTACGTCACTTATCCCGCCGATATCGCTAAATGTAACGTCGCTTTTTATAGACTCTATGGGCTGTGAGTGTTCAAGAGATGATTTAAATCTACCCTCACTTGTCCTCTCTATATTAAAAACTCTGTTTTTTTGGAGCCATCTAAACGCAAGCGTGCCAAGCCCTATAAAGAGAATAAAAAAGAGGATATAGATAACTGCGTTTGAGCTATTTTTTACCTTTACCTCATACTCTGCAAGCATATTTGGGGAAAGCTGTGAGGATGCGATTTTATAAACCTCTTTGTCTGTTTTGAGATATATAAAATATTTTGAAGCAACCACACTCTTAACTGTGCGGTTCTCCAAAATAGCAGTTGCGTCTTTAAGCGATATCGCCTCAGAGTTGTCTCTTAAAATAGCAAAGAGAACAAGTATAACAATTAAAAAGGCCGATGCGTAAAGGGCAACTCTGTTTGTCTTAGACTCTACCATGGTTGAACTCCTCTTTTGCTTCATAATCACTTATTTTAACCCAGTTTCCTACCAAATCTTCATCTGATTCAATCATAATTTTATTAAAATGCTGATCATATCCGACATAGTAGTTATCTTTTTGGCTCTCAATCAGAACATCAAGCTCGCCGCCAAACGCTTTTCTAAACTCATAGTTCTTAGCTTTTACAACATCTTCAAGTTCATGGAGTCTCTCTTTTGCCACTTTGCCGCCGACTTCCGGTTTCATTGTGGCTGATGGTGTACCGTCGCGCTTAGAGTATGTAAAGGCGTGCAGATGTGTAAGCGGAAGCTCTTTTACGTTTCTCATGGCCTCGTCCCAAATCTCACGGCTCTCTCCAGGATGTCCTGTGATAAAATCCGTTCCTATCGCAAAACCCTTGCTTGCAAGAAGCTCAAAAAGCTCTCTGTCTTGTTTGTAGACATTTCTTCTATTCATAAATTTAAGCATCTTAGGCGAAGTGTGCTGAAGTGCAATATGAAGATGACGCTCCAACCACGGTTCATCTAAAATCTCTTTAAACTCATCCGTTATCTGTATTGGCTCTACGCTTCCGAGTCTTATACGTCTGACACCGCGGATTTGCGAAATCTTTTTCATCAAAGAGGCAATAGAACTGCCGCTCTTTTGTCCATAGCTTCCGACGTTTGTTCCGGTTAATATAAACTCTCCGAAACCGTTTGCACCGAGTCTGCTTATCTGCTCAAGAATCTTCTCTTCATCCATGCTTCTTGCATCGCCGCGAACATAAGGGATAATGCAGTAGGAGCAGCGAAAGTTGCACCCCTCTTGAATCTTTATAAACGCCCTGCTCTTACCAATAAAATCATCTACAACGCTCTCGTCTATGTGGTTTAAATCACCCGGTTCGTAAAAAGGCTCCTCTTTGCTTAACATCTCATCAATCTTAAGCTTCTCACTCTGACCAAATACGCCTGAAACACGTCCCTGTTCAAGAAGTTTCTCGCCTTTTGTATGCGCGCCGCAGCCTGTTAAAAATATTTTTGCTCCGCCACTGTTTTCTACATGTGAGATATATGAGCGGACATGCGAATCTGCCCCGTTTGTCACTGTGCATGAGTTTACGACTATAACGTCAGCCTCGCTCTCATCTTCGGTAACAATATACTCTTTTGTGGCGCTCATCATGACTTGAGAGTCATAAAGATTTGTTCTGCACCCGAAAGTTTTAAAAAATATTTTTTTCTTCATCTACACCACTTCCTCGGTTGCAAATGGCGGAGTTTTTTTAGCACTCTGTTCTAGGTGCAGCATCTGCGTAGGGTATGCTATGGTTATATCATCCTCTGCTAAAAATGCATCAACAATCTCGGTAGAAATCACGCTTCTTAGGGTTAGTGTCGCATAGGCATTCGTAAGATACCAAGAGCTTATCTTAATGCCGTTTGTTTCAATAAAAGAGAAAATCCTAGGCTCCACGTTGCTGTTTTTAAGACTGTAGTTGCTCCTTAATTTATTGAGCTGTTTTCTGGTTATATCGGTGTAGCCCTTTGAGAACTTTTTTGTTATCTCTTTGGCAAGATGGATTGCTTTTTTATGGTTTGAGTCGTATGTGATTGTTATGTCAACACCGTCCCACACAGTTTTTAGTGAACTGTGTGTGTAATTTGCTATCATCCTCGTAAAGACATAGTTGTTTGGTATAAAAATAATTCTTCCGGCTCTTCTGTTCTCCAAAACAGTAGTTAGAGTAATATCCTCTAATATTGTCATTCTAAGAAGAGATATATCCATAACATCTCCCACATAAGTCATGCCGTCCATATCTACTCGTATTCTGTCTCCCACATGTATGCTTCCGCCAAAAACTATTACAAGCCAGCCGAGTATGCTCATAAACCAGTCTTTCATGGCAATCGCTATACCGGCAGAGGCAAACCCCAGTATTGTAACAAGATAGCTTACGTTTTCTATGTAGCTGAAAAACAGAATCAATATAATCAGCGTGAAATTTGCAAAAGTAATAACCTTGTTTGCCATATAGAAGCGCTCATTGTCGGTTATATATTTTTTAACAAAAAGCTTCACCAAAAAGAAAAAGACAAATACAACCAAAACTATAACGGTAATTTTTACCAATTTAACTATCTGAGACTCAATATCTTTGTCGATATTTATCTCTATGATATCAAGTCTTTTTTCATACACGTCAGCCGTAACCTTCATGGTATCCAGTGCTGATTCAAATCTCTCGAGTTGCTTTGTTTTAGTCTCTAGCTTCTCTTTATATTTGTGCTCAATATCTATAGCCTCTATATGGCTATAGATATTTATCTCGCTCTTTAGCAGTGAGATAATCTCAGCCAACTCATTTTTTTTCAAAATATAGTCGCTAAAGCCTTTATCAAGAGTTTTGATATGTGAAATTCCGACAAATATATCAAATGGGTTCGTAACAGACGGTATTTCGTCTATATTTGGAGGCGTTAAGAGCGTTGAAAACGGAGAGCTGTCTTTTTTCTTCAACTTCTCAATCTGTGATTCAAGTATCTTCTCTCTTGCAACCAGAGCGCTTAACTCATCCATCTCGCTAAGATTTTTATCCCTCTTTTTCTGCAGATGCTCAATTCTTTTTATTATCTCTTCAAGGCTCTCTCTAACCTCCAGGGATGTAAGATACGAAGCGTAACTCTTAATCCAGACACTGTCTTTTTTTGCTATTTTTTCTTCTATGCTTTTAAGCTCAGAGAGATATAGCGCAATCTTCTCTATATTTATATTTTCTTGAGTAACTCTAGCGAGCTCAAGCTCTTCTGCGCTTACTTTTTGTGCAGCTTTTAGGCTCTCTGCAAAAATAAGCGATGAAGTAAGCAAGAGATAGAAAAATATTTTTTTCATTGCGCTTTTCCAAATTTATTTAAAACGCACATTACTGTCGCCGTATCGACACTATCGGTAATAACGACTTCGCCTATGCCCAGAGGAAGAATAAAAGTTATTGCGGAGTCGGAACTCTTTTTGTCCAAAAAGAAAGCTTCGTAAAACTTCTTTACATCCTCTATCTCATAATTTACAGGTAAATTGTATTTTTGTAAAAGTGCCTTAACTTTAAGCGCCTCTTTCTCGCTCATAAGATTCATCTTGATTGCCATCTCATTTGCCATAACAATTCCGATTGCAACAGCTTCTCCGTGTAGATACTTTTTGTACCCTGTTTCGTTCTCTATCACATGTCCAAATGTATGCCCGTAATTAAGAGCGGCTCTTAAACCCTGCTCTTTCTCATCCTGAGAGACAACATTTGCCTTGGTTTGAACAGCCTGTTTTATTGTGTCTTGAAGAACTTGCGGATTGTTCAAATCAGCAACTTCCAAAAACTCAAAAAACTCTCTATTAAATGTCACGGCCATTTTTACTATCTCTGCAACTCCCGCGCCAAACTCTCTGTTAGGAAGCGTTGTTAAAAAGTATGGGTCGATATATACGGCCTTGGGCTGATGAAATGCGCCGATGAGATTTTTTCCGTACTTGTTGTTAAACCCAGTTTTTCCCCCGACACTCGCATCAACCTGAGAAAGCAGAGTTGTCGGTATCTGCACAAAATTAATCCCTCTTTGGTATATACTCGCCGCATATCCGGTCATGTCGCCAATAACGCCTCCGCCAAAGGCTATAAGCATCGATTTACGGTTAAAACGGTGTTCAAAAAGAGAGTTAAGGATAGTATCGATACTCTCCTGATTTTTGTACTCTTCACCATCTTTTAAAGTTATTACATGTAACTCTTTTGCGCTGATTTTATCCAAGAGATAATCAAGATGAAGTTTTGAAACAGTAGAGTTCGTAACAACCGCAACTTTCGTATCAAAATGTATCTTAGGAAGAGTGCCTATCGTTATATCGTATGAGTCGTCTACAACTTTTTTAAGCTCTATGTGTACTTGCATTATTTGTCCAAAAAATTTAATTAAATAAGTGGATATATAATACTTTAAAAATGGTAAAAAGCGGCTAAATTGGCTGCCCTAAATCTGCACCGGAATAAAAATCTGATGTTTATCGTCAAGTTTATGGTAAAGGCGCTCACTGTCCGTTGAAAAAAACGAATAAATTTTTCTTTTTGTCAATTTTTTTGTAAAAGGCAGAATTTGAAGAAAATCTTCTTTCTTTTTGAGTTTTTTAATTGGATTTTCACTCTCTTTTATTACCTTGATACTCTTTGAAAAAATGGTGGATAGATTATAATAGTGCTCAATAACCTGCTCTTTTGCGTCTTGATGTTCGTTGAGATAGTTGTAAAGCTCAATGTTTAGGCTCATTTGTTCAGATATGTCAAAAATAGTAGACGAGATTTTTTCCAAATCACGGTTTTCGCTTAGTATTATTGAGGCATCTTTTACGGATGAGAATTTATTCTCGGAGAGTTTTAAAACAGGAACATGTGCCTGATAGAGCGTCTCTCTGGTTTTACAATCGTCAAACATCTCATTTGGAACTACTACTAAACCTGCATAAAAAGTTTTTATATCGTTAAAAAATCTCTCTTTTTGTCTGAGGATATCATAATCAATATCTACGATAATATTTTCGGACCTATACTCTTTAATCTTCCAGATAATATCTATGTCGCTTGGATTTACTATTTTTATAATTAAAGTGTGTCCAAATTTTTCATGCGCATAGATTGCCCTGTCAATAAAACTAACAACACTCTTATGTTTTACCAAATCCATATCAAGATAGATGTAGATATTTGAGCCAAATGGTTCGGGAAACTGTCCTAGCTCTCTTTTGATTGCCCTGTAAACAGATTTTAAAACAGCTGGTTCCCCGACTAAAAGCAGAAGGTCGTTTGGCTGAATCATCCTGCGGCGATTAGGCATAATAAGTTTTCTGTTTCTGTATATCGCAACAATTCGCCACTCTTTTTGCTCAATAACTCCAATATGTTTATAGACAAACGAGCTTCCAAACGGAACCAAAACCTCCATTATTTCGCCCTCGCCTATGCCGACGTTTTGAGCTATTACGGGAACGTTTGGCAGATAATCTAGCATTCTTGAGGATAGAATCTCTTTTGAGTTTATAAGAACAATATTTGAGTCCTCATTTTTGAGATTCCATTTGTTTAAAACTATAATGCGGAGTTGTTTTTTTATACTTCTGATATTTTTTATCGTATGTTCGACATCAGCAGGGTTGTCCATGATGATTATTGCCTGAGTAAACTCCATCTTCAGCAGGTTTGCAAGTTTATATAGACTTGTCGGGTCAAACTCATAAAACTTCATACGCGATTGATTTACATTTTTATTTTTTTTAGATTTTGCTTGAACGACATAGTACATGTTCTCACTGGTATAGGTGTCCATAACCCTTTTTATAAAGTGTTCTGCAACCTCACCGTCACTAATAATTAATATTTTTTTCATATGTCATCTTCTGATTTTTTTTGTATTATATCATTAAAAAAATTTACGGCTATCTTTTAACAACCTGAGCCCTCTTGACCCACATCTCGCCGTCGGCTTTTTTCCACTTTCTTTTTACAAAATAGCCCGATATCTTAATCCAGCTGTTTGTCATTACGCTTGAGGTAAAAGATCTCCTCCTCTCCCACTTGTCAATCTTGTTTCCGTCAATCGCATCATAAATAATGCTGTCTGTTTTTAGGCGAAACGGGCTTGGTTTAAACTCTACAATCTCATCAGCAACAGGAAGTTTTTTTTGATACTCTTCTTTCATCATAAGTTTTGGAAACGAGTATCTGTTTAGATTGTCTGTAGAGTCAATAAATTGATTTTTATCTATATTTTCTTTGGATTTCAATAGTATTCTTTGCTCAAATACTATTTTTTCTAGTATTTTAATTTTTTCTGCCAGTTCCTCATTTTCTACTGCCAACTCTTTTTTTTGAATATTTTGTGAGTATAAAAAAGAAGATATTATTAAAATCAAAAGTGCTATCTTCACAAGGCTATCCTTTTTTTACTGAGTTTAACACCCATCTCTACATGGTGGGTATAAGCAAACTGATCAAAAAGCGCCATATCATAAACATCGTGTGTCTTAGACAAAATAGCCAAATCTCTAACAAGTGTCTCCGGATTGCATGATATATATATTATATTTTCATATCTTGCCACAAAGCTACATGTAGCTTCATCCATTCCGCTTCTTGGAGGATCGACAAAGATAGTATTTATCTTATATGCGTCGATATCTATATCTTTCATTCTATTAAAAGCTCTTACGCCATCAAGCGCCTGAACAAAATCTTCGACGCTCATTCGTACAAATTCTATGTTATCAACACCGTTTAAAGTCATGTTAGTTTTAGCAGCGTTAATTGAGGATTTTGATATCTCTGTTGCCAAAATTTTTCTAAACTCCTTGGCAAATGGTATAGTAAAGTTACCTGCACCGCAATATAGTTCAAGCAAATCACCCTGTGTATCAGACAAATTTTTCAACACCCATCCAATCATCTGCTCATTAACCTTGGAATTTGGCTGCGTAAAGCTGTTTTCTATATAGTTGAATCTAAATTCCGTGCCACCAACATTTAAAATCTCTGTGACATAGTCCTGTTTTATTACTACTTTTTGCCCTCTGCTGCGTCCGATAATATATATCTCAAGCTCATCTGCAATTTTTGCCGCAACATCTCTCCAAGCGGAGTCCAAAGCTCTGTGATAAAGAAGTGAAACAACTATCTCACCGCTCTGTGAACTTAAAAAATCAACTCCAAAGAGTTTAAAACCTATACAGTTGTCTTCTATAGCTTTTAAAAGTTTTGGCATAAGAGCAAATATCGGCTCGCTTACCTGAGGGCACTCATCTATGAAAACTACACCGCTTTTATCTATGCTATTCATCGCATAGTAAAGCTTTTCATCAATGTGCCATATCTTAAACTCGCTTCTTGAGCGGTAGTGGCTAAGCGGTGATCTAAAGATTGATATATCGCCACTATAAAATGGGCTAAACCTCTCTTTGTTTAACTCTGATTTTAAAAAGAGCTGTTTCTCATACCCACCCTCATAGACTACGCACGCACCGCACTTTCCAAAATATTTACAATTCACATTATCTACTTTATTATCTATTTAATTGAAGCTATAAGATTGCCGATTAGCAAATTCCATCCGTCTATAAGAATAAAAATAAGTATCTTGAAGGGCAGCGCTATCATAATAGGCGGCAACATCATCATACCCATAGACATAAGGATTGAGGCAACAACCATATCTATTACCAAAAACGGCAAAAATAGCAAAAATCCAATCTCAAAAGCCGTCTTTAACTCACTAATTACAAATGCTGGAATAATTATAGAGAGAGGAACATCTGCAACAGTTGTGGGATTTTCCATCTTTCTGATTCTAAAAAAGAGGGCCAAATCCTTCTCTCTTGTGTTTCTTATCATAAAATTTTTAAACGGCATGGCAGTTTTGTCAAACGCCTCTTCATACCCGATTTTCTCTTCAATATATGGCTTAATACCCTCTTCGTAGGCTTTTGTGCCGACCGGTTCCATAACAAAAAATGTCAAAATCATCGCAAGCATAACAAGAAGCTGCGTCGGTGGAACCTGCTGTGTACCCAAAGCTTGGCGTAAAAAGCCAAAGACTATTACAAATCTAGTAAATGTAGTCATGACAAGAACCATGCTTGGCGCCAAGAAAAGCAGTGTTAAAAGAACAAGTACATTCAGGGAACTAACCAGCTGCTGAGGGGTGTTCGGAGCCGATAGCTCAAAATTCATAGTCGGTATAGTAACGCTCTCGGCACCAAAGAGAGAAGCCATGCCAAGAGTGGCAACCAACAAAAAAAGTCTAAACATTACTTGTCTGCTGCCTTATCTAAAACTGTTTGTTGGACTTTATCTTTATCATCAGGATTTGCACCAAAGAAGTGCAGTTCAACCCTTCTATTTTTCTCTCTGCCGCTCTCGGTAACGTTTGTAGCTTTTGGAGAAAACTCTCCATACCCTGCAGCGCTTATGCGTTTTGGATCAACTCCATCAAGAAGAAGCTCTTGCAAAACCGATATTGCTCTGGCCGAAGAGAGTTCCCAATTGTCTTTGTATGGGCTTTTTGAACTCGGTCCTTCATTGTCTGTATGTCCGCGTACACTTACTAATGTCTCATTTGGAAGTTCACCGATAATAAGTGCTATTCTTTTTAGAAAAAGCAATGCGTCATCGTTTTGAATGGTTGCGCTTCCTGATTTAAAGAGCAAAGATGCCGGAAGCTCTATAACAAAACCATCCTGTGCCTCCTCCAGAGATACTGAGGGACCTTGCCCTTCTGCCGTCATCTCATTTATCTCTTTCATAGCCGCCGTAATTCTATTTACCTGCTCCGACGTCTCATCAGTAGACTCAATTGGGGTAGACTCCTGTATACGTCTCTTAGAGACCTCTGTTTTTATGCCGCCCTCTAAAACACTCATAGCGCCAGATAGCGAACCAATGGCTTCGGATACTTTTTTCGCGTCCATACTCGACATCGAGAGAAGCAGAACGAAAAAGCATAAAAGAAGGGACATCAAATCCCCAAATGCCGCTAGCCAATTTGGAAGGCATCTCTCACATGGTGGACATTTAGTTTTCTTAGCCATTAGTGAAACTGACTCACACGCTCAGCAGGAGCAAGGTAGCTTAGAAGTTTTGCCTCCAAAGCTCTTGGAGCATCTCCAGACTGGATTGACATTATTCCGGTAAGAATCATCTGCTTGACCAAAACTTCATCATCGCTTCTTATACCCAGAATAATAGATATCGGTGTTCCCAGAATGTTTCCGATAATCGCACCGTACATCGTTGTTAGCAAGGCGACCGCCATAGACGGGCCAATTGCAGAAGGGTCGGCCATATTTAAAAGCATCGCAACAAGACCTATAAGTGTCCCGACCATACCCATGGCTCCGGCAAGTGCGGCCCACTGTGAAAATATAGAGCCGTTCACCTTGTGTCGAGTACTTGTTTGGTCCATCTCTATCTCTAAAAGCTCTCTTATGTTATCAGGCTCGTTGCCGTCAATCGCCATGGAGAGACCTTTTTTTAAAAATGCGTTTTGCTCATCGTTAACTTCGCCCTCTAGCGCCAAGATACCGTCTTTTCTAGCCTTTGTCGCAAAATGTACAAGTTTTTTTATCAGTTCTGGTTTGTTCTCTTCAGGAGGCTTGATGGCAATCATAAAAATTTTAACAAAAGATTTCATCTGTGCAGGTTTAAATGAAATCAGCAGAGCGCCAATACTGCCGCCTACAACAATAAGAACAGACGGAATATCAATATATGGACCTACTCCAACACCCATCGCCATAGCACCCATCAGAAGTGCGAAGACTAAAACAATACCTATGACCGTACCTAAATCCATTCAAATACCTTATAACAAAATATTGGGCTTATAATACCACAAAAAATATTAGCCTCTACATTAAAAGGGGGATTTTTCTCAATTTAATTTCAAATATAAGCGGCAGAGTGTATAATTTTGACAATTAACCAAAAGAGTCAAATAACTCTTTTTTTGCCGCAAGGCAAAGCTTTTATTTTGTGCTTAAAAATGGCACAAAACAGACGAGTGACTGAATATAATTTGGACCTTGTTCAAATTATATGAGATTTGATAGTAGGAGCGAAAATGAATAAAAACAAAATAAGTATCGTAATTTTAGCCGCAGGAAAAGGGAGCCGCATGAAGTCTCCTAAAGCGAAGGTTTTGCACACCGTCTGTGGCAAGGAGATGCTCTACTATATTATCAAAACTTCACGTAAGATTAGCGATGATATTACAGTGGTTGTCGCACATCAAAAAGAGAGTGTCACAAAACTTATGAGCTCATACTTTGATGATATAAACTTTGTGACTCAAGACACGGACAACTTCCCGGGAACAGGCGGAGCTATGAAAAACATCTCTGTAAAAAATGAAAAAGTGCTGGTTCTAAACGGAGACATGCCTCTTGTTACGGCAGTTTCTCTGGAGGGATTTCTAGAGAGCAAAAGCGATATAGTCATGTCGATTTTTGATTTGCAAAATCCAGACGGATATGGACGAGTTATCATCAAAGAGGGACATGTTGAAAAAATCGTCGAGCAAAAAGACGCTTCGGCAGCTGAGCTCAATGTCACAACCGTAAATGCGGGAATATACGCCTTTTCAAAGCAGATACTGGAGAGATACATCCCACAGCTTAGCAACAACAACGCGCAAAAAGAGTACTACCTTACGGACGTTATCTCTATGGCAAGGTTCGATGGTCTAAACATCACTCCGCTTCTGGTTGACGAGGAGCGTTTCAAGGGTATAAACTCCAAAAAAGACCTCTCAGATGCAGAGGTGATTATGCAGGATAGAATCAAAACATCTCTTATGGAGTCAGGCGTAATTATGCAGCTTCCATCAACCATCTACATAGAAGAGGGAGTGACATTTGAGGGCGAGTGCATCGTTGAAAACGGATGCCGTATAACGGGAAACTCTAAGATAATAAACTCTCATATCAAAGCGCACAGCATTATTGAGGAGAGCATAGTTAAAAACTCCGACATTGGTCCTTTGGCGCACATTCGCCCTGCTTCGCTGCTTGAAGATACGCATGTCGGAAATTTTGTCGAGGTTAAAAAGTCCACACTAAAAGGCGTAAAAGCTGGGCATCTAAGCTACATCGGCGATGCTACTGTTGATGAGGGAACAAACATCGGTGCGGGAGTTATTACATGCAACTACGACGGAATTAAAAAGTATGAAACAATCATCGGAAAAAATGTTTTCATTGGAAGCGACAGCCAGCTTGTAGCACCCGTAACAATAGAAGATAACGTTATGATAGCTGCAGGAACAACTGTTACAAGCAGCAGAGTCGAGAGCGGAACTTTGGCGATAAGCAGAACAAAACTAAGAACGATAGAAAATTTTTACCATAAGTTTTTCAAAAAATAGCTAAAATTATTTAATATCAAACTATCTTTGGCTCAATTTTAGGCGCAGTTGCTCTTTGACAGAGCAAGCCCTAATAACTGTTGAATAAATCCTCTATTTTTGAGACATTATGTGTCATTATGAAGCGGTTTTACATCTTTGCCTCTTATATTTCTCTTACGAATATCCCTACTGCTCTTATCTTGGTAAATAATATCTAGAGGCATCGGAGAAAATTCAAAAGCTTTTTTAAGCGCTCCATGAAAGTCAGAACTCTCCTGTATCTTAGAACTTAAAATTCCGCTCCTTGAAACCTACGGCAAAGATGAAGATGCTTTAGAATTTATCACTGAACTTCTTGATGAGATTATGGGTTTGTTCTCTTTTAGAGTGAACAGCCGTAGCAGGTACACTGCATATAACGGTTTATCCGGACACCTCTGTCGGTTTCATTCGGACAGTTGAAGAAGAGATATTTTCTGTGGCGATATTTTAGCATAAGTGTCCGAATGATTTTTTATTTCTCTTGGATTTTTTCTA
>NZ_JAHYJB010000053.1 GCF_019429335.1 Sulfurimonas sp.
AAGAGTCATATATGCTTTACAACAATCTAATCGATAATTTAAAGGTCAGAGATTCACAAACTCTCTTTTTGGGTGCGGTTGCATCCACTGCTGCTGAGCATCATGAAAATGCGATAGCACTCTTAGAACTCTCAAAGATGAAAAACCCAGACTTTTTAGAGAGCAGATATGCACTTGGACTTCTATATCTTGAGGCAAAAAACAACAAAGGCGCTGTTATTCAGCTCTCAAGAGTTACTAAAAACAATTTTAATTCGGAGTATTTTAACTTTGTGATTGATGCGGATAAGTTAATGTTTGAAAAGAGTCAGGCACAGAAGTGAAAGTTACTTCTTACTCTCGCTCATAAAATAGCCGACAAGCGTCTCAGAAGCTACAAGTTCACTTCCTATACCAACATTTAATCTAAAATTGTGCGGGAGATATATAGTAGTTACGCCGTTTACCATAAAACCGTATCTCATGCCCTGAAATAGACTTTGAGCCTCTTGAATATCAATATCTATACACTTAAAGCTCTGCTTTAACTTGTGGACAACCCTTATCTTGTTTGATGATTTTATATCGCTAAAAACTAATTCACTGTTTTCATTGATGCTATTTGAGAGAGGACTAAGAGGAGAGAGTCTGGCACCTTTTTTCATCTCTATATGTTCGAGTACAGAAGTAAACGGAGCCCTAAGAAGAGAGACATTAAGATAAGTACTATCAATCTCTACTTTAAACCCGCTGCCGCTTTTCTCATGTAGCTCTTCTATAGAAATGAGTGTTCCATCAACTGGACTTGCTACACTGTTCTCCTGATAAAGCATATTTTGCCTCTCAGGATTTCTAAAGACAAAAATAAAAAAAAGTGTTGATAAAAATGCTAAAAGCCCGAGAAAATCAAAATCAAAAAATGCAAATACCAATAGCAGCACAACAGAGCCAATCAGGTAGCTCCATCCCTCTTTGGCAATAGGCAAAAGATTATTTTTCATCTGTTTCCTCTTTATCTTGCTCTATCTCCTCTTCCTTTGCATTTTCAGCCATTTTTGCATCGGCCTTCAACTCCTCTTCAATATCATCTACAACGATATTTACTTTGGACTCTATGCCGCTTTCTTTCTCAAATGCTATAATAATATTTCTAACCTCTTCACCGGTAATGTTCTCTTTTTTGTAAAGAAGTTTTACTATGCTCTCTATGGCAGGTTTATACTCTTGGAGTCGTTTTAGAACATCTCTATATCTCTCTGTAAGTGAATATTTTATGAATTCATCCATATTCTCTGCCATTTTGTCACTATACTCTCTCGTAGCCTGACCCATTCCGCCAAGAAATGAGTGTCTGCTCTTTTCTAAAACCATTAAACCTGCAACATCACTCATTCCGTATGTCTGAACCATCGATTTTATAATATCCGTTGCGCGCTCAAGGTCATTTCCGGCACCCGTTGAGATCTCACCAATAAAGACCTCTTCAGCTGCACGTCCGCCAAGCAGAACGTCAACCTCAGCCCAGAGTTCATGCTGCTGCATCATAAATTTATTCTCTTCCGGTGTGTTTAAAGTATATCCTAAAGCCGCCAAACCACGTGGAACAATAGAGACTTTTGAAACTTTTTTAGCACCCTTTGTCGTCTCTGCAAGAAGAGCGTGTCCGCTCTCATGATATGCCACTATTTTCTTCTCTTTAGGGTTTATTCTGCGAGACTTTTTAGCAAGACCTGCCAAAGCGCGCTCTACAGACTCATAAAGATCTTTTTGTGTAACCGTTTTTTGACTTTTTCTGCCTGCTAAAAGTGCAGCTTCATTAATAACATTAGCTAAGTCTGCACCTGCCAAGCCTGCCGTTAGACGAGCGACCTCTCTAAGGTCTACGTCATCATCCATTTTTACGCCTTTAACGTGAACCATTAAAATTTTAATACGCCCCTCGTAGTCTGGCTTGTCAACCAAAACCTGTCTGTCAAAACGTCCCGGGCGCAAAAGTGCCTGATCAAGTATCTCAGGTCTGTTGGTTGCCGCTAAAATAATAACAGGCGTATCTGTTCCAAAACCGTCCATCTCTGCCAAAAGCTGATTAAGTGTCTGTTCTCTCTCATCATTTCCGCCCATATTTGCACCTGCGGCACGGCTTTTTCCTATGGCATCAATCTCATCTATAAAAATAATACTCGGCGCATCTTTTTTAGCTTGCTCAAATAAATCGCGGACACGAGCCGCACCAACACCTACAAACATCTCGATAAAACTAGAACCAGTTACAGAAAAGAAAGGCACATCGGCTTCACCTGCAACAGCTTTTGCCAGAAGTGTCTTTCCTGTACCTGGACTTCCTACCAGTAAAACACCTTTTGGTATCTTGGCGCCTATCTCTACATAACGCCCCGGATATTTTAAAAAGTCGACTATCTCTTGAACTTCCTCTTTTGCCTCTTCAACACCTGCAACATCGTCAAACTTCGTTTTTGGTTTTTCAGAGTTTATCATCTTCTTTGATGTGCCCATTCCCAAAATTCCACTACCCATGCTTTTTTGCATACGTCCCGCAAAAAACATCCATATAGCTATAATTATTAAAAACGGGAAAAGCCATCCGAACATCTCTGTAAACCAGTTTGTTTCACTAAAGCCGCTGTATTCTATGCCCTGCTTATCAAGCTCTTCGGTTAGTTTTGCATCGCTTGGCACAATTCTGGTTGTATAAAGAGTTAAACTGTCTGACGAGTGTGCTTTAATATAGCTCTGACCAATATCAACTTTGTTTACACCCTTGGTTTCTATTAATGATTTTAACTCTGAATAGCTTATCTGTTTTGCTTTTTTTGCTCCCGCAACTGCACTATCCGAGCCGCTATTCTCACCAATAAGTGCTTTAAATAGCAGAATAATTACTACTGAAAATATTGCGAAAGTGATAAGAGGATTTTTATTGAAAAAATTATTATCGTTGTTGTTGTTATCTTTGTTTTGCATATCTATTTTTTACCTTGTTTTAGTATTAATGTAACCCATCCGTCCTCGGCTATCTTCTCTTTTATTTCAAAATCTTGATAAAATTTTAAAACCTTAGACTCGTATTTATCCAATATACCGGACAAGATAAGAACGCCACCCTGCTTTAAAACAGTTTTCAAATCATTTGCTATAAAAATCAAAACGTCTGCGACTATATTTGCCACTACGATGTCATAACTATCTTTAGCAATACTGCAAGAGCCTTCCCAGAGATTATTGAACTTTACAGAGTTTAATTCTGCATTTTGCGTACTATTTTCTACGCATGCTATATCCGTGTCGCAGGCATCTACCACAGCGCCTAGTTTTATTGCCGCGACACCGAGTATGCCACTTCCGCAACCAACATCTAAAACTCTATCGCCTTTTTTTACATACTTAGCAATGGCCCTTAGTGCCGATGCGGTTGTCGGATGGTGTCCTGTCCCAAATGCCAATGCAGGATCTATTGCTATATTAATTAAATCTTTGCTTGGCTCATCCCATGTCGGGTGAATATAAAATTTATCAATGCAAAGCGGTTGAACGCTCTCTTGGTAAACCTTTACCCAGTCACTGCTTTTAAGCTTAGCTTGCTTGCACTCAAGCTCTATGCTATCTCCTGTTGCCTTTTGCAAAGCCTCTCTGAACTGTTCCAGTCCCCATACGATAGTGTCAAGCTCATCATCACTTCTAATAATAAAACCGGTATCCGTCTCTTCAAAACCTACCGGCAAAGTATCTGCTAAAAAATCTGAGAAGAGAGAGTGGTGAGAAGAGACATTGACAACTAATTCAAAGTAATACTCTTGCATTACCCCTCTATACCCATAACAGCACCAAGCTTCTCTTTTAAAACCTGTGGCGTAAACGGTTTTACAATATAGTTGTTAACACCGGCTTTTAGAGCAGTTATAACCTCTGCTTTACCTCCCTCAGTCGTTACCATGATTATCGGCAAATCTTTAAAACGAGCATCTGCTCTAACTTTTTTAACAAGCTCTAGGCCATTCATCTCAGGCATATTCCAATCCGTTATCAACATGTCAACATCAGGATTTGTATCTAATGC
>NZ_JAHYJB010000005.1 GCF_019429335.1 Sulfurimonas sp.
ATTTGTGAGGTATATTGAAGAGCCGTATGAGGGAAATCTTCAAGTACGGTTCTGTGAGGGGCATTGTGCCACTCCAAATTATAAATAAATTTAAATAAAAAGGAGGGGTAGAAATGTCTACTCTACAAAAGATTTTTTTCTCAACGGTGGTTTTAGCGACTCTCTCTTTTGCGGGGGAATTTATGGACATGGGTATGAGCGGTGATCTGCATGTGATGCTATCAAGTGATAGAGTTCTAAGCGAGGGGCAGAATAAAATCAAGGTGGAGTTAAACAGAGGTTCTCATGACGGTGCAAAGGTTGCGGCTAAAGATGTTCGTATAAAGTTTTTTATGCCTGGGATGCCCGGAATGCCTTACATGGAGTCAAAAGATATCTGTAAAAAAACGGATAAATATTTTGAGTGTAACGTCAATTTTGGTATGGGCGGAACATGGCAGTATCAGGTTTTTATAAAAGATGAGCAAGGCAAGGATTATAAACACAAAGGGAGTGTAAATCTAGGTCAAGCTTCTTCGGCGCATCGTCACTAGGAGTTTGCCATGAAGATGCTGACTCTTTTTATGATTCCTTTTGTATGTTTTGGTGCGGAGTTTAGTGAAGTTTTTGAAAAAGCGGCTCTAAATTCGCCTATTTTGCGTGCAAAACATGAAAAGATTTTAGCTTCACATGAGGCTATAAAAGGCGAAGCGGTATATAAAAATCCCGTCCTCTCCATAGGTGTTAATGATTTGCTTTTAAATGAGAACTTTTTAAAAAGAGATATCGAGCCTATGCAGACGAACTTTATAGGAATAACCCAAGAGTTTGAAACATTCGGCAAGCTTGAGCTTAAAGAGGCAATACTTCGAACGGGTACCCTTGTATTAGAGTATGAACTTGAAGATTTGAAGCTTGATTTGTACAAAAAAACTGCACTCATTGTTGAGAAGATAGCGACATTTTCAAATCTTTTAGAGCTTTTAGATAGGAAAAAAGCAAACTTAGAGATACTCATAGACTATTATGAAAAGAGCATAAGTGTTGAGAGCGGTTTTAGAAAAAGTGTCGAACTTCAAAAAAAGATATTTGCTATTGAGGACAAAATCCTAGAGCTTCAAGAGAGTGTTCAAAGAGCCAAAAATGAGTTTAAATACCTTACAAATCAGGAGTTCATGCAGGTGCAAAGAGCGCAAATCGGCGAAGAGTTTATAGAAGAAGAGATAAAAAAAGCACCGAAATATAAAATTTTTGAGTTGCGCAGCAGAGAGTTGGAGATTGCCGCAAAGCTTGAAGAGAGAAAAAAATACTCAAACATAAACCTATCTCTAAGCTACAATTACCGTCAAAATTTTGATGACTATCTGTCTGTAGCGACATCTTTTGCGCTCCCGATTTACGGCAGTGAAGATGCAAAAGCAAAAAAAACACGCTACTTAAAACAAGAGAGCATACAAAATGCGCAGAACTATCTGCAAAACGCAACTATGATTTTTCAAAATAACCGTAAAAAAGTAGAGTATTTCTCTAAAAGAGTTGAGAATCTTGATGCGATTTTAGAGAAGTACAGAGCGCTCGGCATTTATGAGAAATCAAACATAAGAAACAGCGTCACGCTTGAGAAAAGCGTAGAGGATGAAAATCTGCTTTTTGATCTGGAGATAGAGAGATTAAAATACAAACTAGAGATAAAAGCTGCCGAGCTGGAGCTTTTTTATATCACGAAAGAGAGTATATAATGAAAACGCTACTTTTAGTTCTTTTGAGTTTTGCTTTTGTGGAGGCAAAAACGTTTGAACAAGCCTTTAGTATCCAAACTATTAAACCAAAGATGCAGATGAAAAAAATTACCAAAAGTTACTATGCGACAACCTCCTATGATGAAAAAAAGATTTATGAGGTTGTGTTGCGTTTTGATGGCAATGTCGAAAACTTGGAAGCAAACGAGCTTTACAAGAGCGTTAAAAAAGGAGAGAGACTTTTTGATATCTACTCCAAAGAGATATATACGCTTAAAAAAGAGCTTGAGTCTACAAAAAATCTTCAAACTCTTAATGCAACTATTTTGGAGAAGCTGCATCTCTATGAACTGGGAGAGAAGGCAATCGACTCTAAAGCTGCGGCAGTTCCCCACTTCAGTAAATACAGCGGTAAAATCATTCAAAAAAATATTTATGAAGGCTCTTATGCCAAAGCGGGCGGAGTGCTTTTAAAGATAGCAGACGACTCTTCCATGTGGGTAATCGCTAAAGTCTATCAAAAAGATATAGAGTTTATGAGCGAGGGGATGCGCGCAGTTGTGGACGTAGAGGGCTTAAGTGAGCCGATAGTCGCAAAGGTGGGCAAGATTTATCCAAAAATAAACAAAGAAGATTTGACTTTTGATGTCAGGATGGATGTCAAAAACCCAAACTCTAAAATATTTCCCGACATGTTTGCAAAAGTGAGTTTTAGCAAAAATCTCAGCGCAGCACTCACGCTTCCAAAAGATGCGGTTATAAAAAGAGGAGATAAGTTCTATGTCTTTACTAAAATCTCACAGAGCGAATATGAACCAAAAGAGATAGAGGCGGAGTATATCGGCGGATACTATCGCATACTCTCTAGTCTAGATGAGAATAGCGAAGTAGCACAAAACGCACTCTTTTTGCTTGATAGCGATGCGGTGACAAACGGCTCATACATGAGCGAAGAGTGGTAGTAAGATGATTGAGAGAATCATAAGCTTAAGTGCGAAAAATATATTTTTGGTTCTTATCGTCTCGGTAATTTTAACTGCTTTGAGTCTTTTTAGTCTTAAAAATATCTCGCTTGACGCGCTGCCTGATCTCTCGCCGCCTCAGGTGATTCTTCAGATCTCATATCCGGGGCAGTCTCCAAAGATCATAGAGGAGCAGGTTTCATACCCGCTTATTAGCTCTTTAATGGCGCTTCCGGGCATAGATACCGTAAGAGCCATGAGCAGTTTTGAAAACGGGCTTGTCTACATAATTTTTAAAGATGATACGGATATATACGATGCCAGAAGCAGGATCTTAGAGCAGCTCTCTTCCATCCTGCCGACTCTGCCCTCAAATGCAAAAGTGAGCATGGGACCCGATGCAACAGGTGTAGGCTGGGCGTATCAATATATTTTAAAATCAGACAAACTCAATCTTGCCGAGTTGAGAGATTATCAGGATTACTATCTAAAATACGGTCTTTTGGGCGTCGATGGCGTGAGTGAGGTGGCGGCTGTAGGCGGATTTGTAAAGAACTATCAACTCCTTATCGATCAGGATAAGATGGTCAAATACAATGTCGGAATCGGCGAAATAACAGCTGCTCTTAAGAAGAACAATCAAGACAGAGGCGGCGGCGTGCTTTTGCAAAACGGATATGAAAATATCATTCAAGCACGCGGATATGCCACAAGTGTGGAGGATATAGAAAATATAACCATCAAAGTAAACGGAGTAGTTCCCCTCAAACTCAGCGATATAGGCACTCTCTCTTTATCTCCTACGCCAAGACGCGGAGTTGCGGAGTTTAACGGAGAGGGAGAGGTCGTCGGCGGTGTTGTTTTGGTGCGTTACAAAGAGAATACTTACGAGGTATTGCAGAAGATTAAAGCCAAAATCGACTCCCTAAAGAGCGAAGACGTAGAGATAGTTACGGCGTATGACAGAACAAAACTTATAGACAGAGCCATAGATACTCTAAAAAGTACGCTGATTGAAGAGTCTATTATCGTTATTATCATCACGGCTCTGTTTCTATTTCATTTTAGAAGCGCACTTGTCGTCGTGATAGTGCTTCCTTTGACGGTACTGCTTAGTTTTTGGCTGATGACGCTCTTTGATATAGGCTCAAATATTATGAGTTTGGGAGGCATCGCCATTGCGATAGGTGCTATGGTGGACGCTTCTATCGTCATGATAGAGAACGCGCATAAACACCTTGCTAAAAGCGACGGCTCAAAAAGCAGAGTAGAGATTATCATCGACTCTTCAAAGCAGGTGGGGCGTCCTATTTTCTTTGCTCTTATGCTTATAGTTGTCTCCTTTTTGCCTATTTTTGCACTGGAGGGACAGGAAGCCAGACTCTTTTCGCCGCTTGCCTATACAAAAACGTTTGCAATGCTTATTGGTGCGCTTCTCTCCATCACATTAGTACCTGTTTTGATGATACTTTTTATAAAAGGAGAGATAAAAAAAGAAGAAAGCAACCCCATAAACCGCTTTTTTACATTTTTATACACTCCCGTGCTGAAACTGTTTTTAAAATTAAAGTATCTCATTATCATTTTGTCTTTAGCCGCCATGGCGTACATCTATCCCCTTTACAACAGCCAAAAATGGGAGTTTATGCCGCAGCTTAACGAGCAGGATTTTATGTATATGCCCGTTACGCCCTACGGAATCAGCATTGAGTTAGCATATGAGCTCTCTCATGAGACAAACAAGATTATAAAAAGCTTTCCCGAAGTAGATACCGTTTTTGCAAAAGCCGGACGTGCAAATACGGCGACAGACCCCGCACCTCTTGCCATGATAGAGACCATTATCACATTTAAGGATGAATCTCTTTGGAGAGAGGGCATGACGTATGAGAGACTTATGGCAGAGATGGAAAATGCGCTTAAAATAAAAGGACTCATAAACTCATGGACATATCCGATACGAGGCAGAATAGATATGCTTTTAACGGGTATCCGCACGCCTTTGGGGATTAAACTTTACGGTGACGATAACAAGGTTTTGGAAGATGTTGCATCCAAAATAGAACAGAGACTAAAGACAACACCTCTTACGCTCAGTGTCTCTGCCGACAAATCAAACAGCGGCTACTATCTCGATATAGAGATAAAACAAGATGCTCTCTCAAGATACTCTGTCTCAAAACAGGAGATACTCGACACCGTCTCGTTTGGTGTAGGCGGACTGGGTGTTAGCACTTTCATAGACGGACTTAAGCGTCACCCGATTTCTGTGAGAGTGGATGCTGACCAAAGAGATGATATAGATAAAATCAAAGAGTTAAAAGTCAAAACAAAATCCGGTTTTTTGCCGCTTCGTCTGTTTGCAGATATAAAATATACGGAGGGTGCGAGTGTTATAAAGAGCGAAAAGGGGATGAAAGTCTCTTTTGTCTACATCACGCCCAAAAGCGGCGTGAGCATGGATGAGTATAAAAGAGAGGCGACTGCTCTTCTTGAGAAGATAGAACTTCCAAAGGGTTACTACTATGAGTTTGCGGGACAGAGCGAGTATCTGGAATCTGCAAAAAAGAGACTCGGCTTTATTGTTCCTATAGTGATTATAAGCATTTTTGTACTTATCTATTTCGCACTCGGAGATGTTAAAAATTCGCTTATCGTATTTTTGACTCTGCCTTTTGCCGTTTTGGGAGGATTGCTCTATATTGACTTTCTAGGGTTTAATATGTCCGTCGCTGTAATTGCAGGCTTTTTGGCACTGCTGGGCATTGCGGCTGAGACGGCTATAGTCATGGTCATTTATCTTGATGAAGCTCTGAGAGAGAAGGGCATATCACATGAAGAGGCTATTATCAGAGGTGCGGCAGGACGCTTAAGACCAAAACTGATGACCGTTTTTGCCACTTTTGGAGGACTTGTTCCGATTATGTATATCGACGGAGTAGGAAGCGAAGTCATGCAACGCATCGCTGCACCGATGATAGGCGGCATAGTAACCTCGGCAATCCTGACGCTGCTTATCATCCCTGTTTTATACTCTCTAAGGAAAAAAGTGTAAAATACTCAGATGAATATTTTACTACTTGAAGATGATGTCATTTTATCGGAGATACTTTGTGAGCATTTGAGCGAAAAAGGGTACTTTGTGTCGTCTGTTTTTGACGGTGAAGAGGCTTATGAGATGATACTCAAAAAACGTTATGATTTGATGCTTCTTGATGTCAACGTACCGCTTTTAAGTGGCTTTGAGCTCTTAAAACTCCTAAGGGAACAACATGTAAATATCCCCACTATCTTTATCACTTCGCTTGATTCTGCACTTGACTTAAAAAAAGGTTTCGATCTGGGGTGTGATGACTATCTCAAAAAACCTTTTGAACTTTTAGAGCTTGACGCAAGAATAGAGCATCTTGCAAAGGTGCATAATTTAGACAACTCTCAGATAAAAATCGACGAGCAAAATTATCTTGACAAGGCGACTTATGAGCTTGTAAAAAACGGTAACAGAGTAAAACTCTCTAAAAAAGATTTTGAGATAATCGAGTATTTTCTATCGCAAAAAGGGAGTATTGTGTCACATGCACAGCTTATTGCAAATATCTGGTTTGAGAGCGAAGTGCCGAGTGATGCGACGCTTAGAACATATATAAAAAATATCAGAGCACACCTTGGTAAGGATTTTATAACCACGATAAAAGGAGTCGGCTATAGAGTTAACATCCAGTGAAAAAAAGTCGTTTTGGGGCTTTTTAGGACTTTATCTTAGTTCCTCAATCTTTCTGATTCTTTTTATAGCCGTTAGTTTTTACCGCTATGAGTCCTCTAACATTATCTCTATGAAAAAAGAGAAGATGCAAAACATAGCACTTAGCCTCTCTTCAGAGATAATCTCATCTTACATGCGCTCAGAGCCTCTGCATGTAGAAAATGTAGATGGGTATGAAGTAGCACTTTATGATGAAGAGAGAGTGCTTTTATATGGTTTGGATGTTGGAGATATCCCTCTAAAGCAGGGTTTTTATACGGATGAGAAATTTGAGTATTTTATCGATCTTAGTCCTCAGCTTCATCATGGCGTAAAATATCTTATACTTAAGAGCAAAAAAGCGGACAAACAGGTTTTAAAACTGCTTCAAGATATACTCTTTGTTGCAGTTTTTTCGGTTGGGCTTATAGCCGTGGTCGGTTACTTTTTATCTATGATGTTTTTAAAGCCCATTCAAAACGAAAGAGTAAAACTCGACAAATTTATCAAAGACTCAACACATGAACTTAACACTCCCATAACGGCGATACTTATGAGTATTGAGCGGCTAAAAAAAGAGAAAATCGATGAGAAGATTTTAAAAAGAGTGGATATCAGCGCAAAAAGAGTGCAAAAAATCTACTCCGATTTGACATATCTGCTGCTTGAGAGTGAAAATCATAATGTAAAGCAGATTAACCTAAGGGAAATCGTAGAAAACGAACTCACTCTCTATGAAGATTTGGCACTTAAAAAATCTCTCTCTATCCATAAGGAGTTAGACAATGCTTTCTTGAACATGGACGAGGTAAGTGCTCAGAGGCTTTTTGGCAATCTAATTTCCAATGCGATTAAGTACAACAAACACGGAGGGAAGATGGAACTAAAACTCACTCCAAAGATGTTTAGCATCTCCAATAGCGGCATCGGCATAAAAAAAGAGCAGCAGAATAGGATTTTTGAGAGGTTTTACAGAGCAAACGAATACGAAGGAGGATTCGGTATAGGTCTTGACATCGTAAAGAGAGTTTGTCAAAAATATAAGATAGACATCGAGATAAGCTCTACAGAAAATGATTTAACAACGATTATACTGAGGTTTTAAAAGTAGTGGTGGCCAATCTCGGAATCGAACCAAGGACACAATGATTTTCAGTCATTTGCTCTACCGACTGAGCTAATTGGCCGTGAAGTTTCTTTAAAATAAGTGGTGGCCAATCTCGGAATCGAACCAAGGACACAATGATTTTCAGTCATTTGCTCTACCGACTGAGCTAATTGGCCGTATTTTAAAGAGCGCAATTGTAGCTTTTAAGGACTGAAAGTTAGCTTACATATTGATATTTGCGCTATTTATGAGCAGAGCCCATCCATAGCGGCATGGACAAAAGTCCCTATAACCCCCCTAAAGCTACTCACATATAATGTGAGAGATTAAAGTAAGATGTTTTTAAATGCTTCGACAATGGCGCTCTGTTCAAGCTTTTTTATTCTCTCTTCTAGTGAATCTACACTCTCATCAATGTTTAGTTTTAACTTTTTTTGCAGAATAATTTTTCCGCTGTCATACTCGGTATCTACTTCGTGGATAGTTACACCGCTCATTTTTTCTCCGTTTTTTATTACCGCTTCATGCACATGGCGGCCGTACATTCCTAAGCCGCCATATTTTGGAAGAAGTGCCGGATGTGAGTTTATAACCTGAAAGTTTTTTGTTATGTTGTCGCCTACTTTTTTCATATAGCCTGATAGAAAAATATATTTGCAGTTCTGTTCGTGCAGAAGTTCTTCTATTTTTTTATCGGGATTTGCATCTGTTTTTGAGTTTACAACCAGATTTTTTATGCCGTAATCAGTTGCGTTTTGCAGAACTGTTGCGTTTGAGTTGTTTGATATGACTAAAACAATCTCTATATCTATCTCTTTTTTCTCTGCGGCTTTATAAAGCGCGCTAAACCCGCTTCCGTTGTGTGAGGCGAGTATTGCAACTTTTTTCACTAGAGCTCTTTTACGCTGTTTTTAAACAAGTCGCCTCTGTGTGCGTATGAAGTAAATTCATCAAGACTTGCTGCTGCCGGAGAGAGTAGTGCGACCTCGTCATTTTTTAGATTTTTATCTATTTTTGCAACTGCATCTGCGAGGTTTTTACAAAGTTCAAACTCTACGCCGTATTGGTGTGCGAGATTTGAGAGTTTCTCTTTGTTTGAGCCAATATTGTAAATCTTGACATCACAATTTTGCAGAAATAGAAATAGTTCGTTTAGGTCAACACCCTTGTCGTCGCCGCCCAAAATCAGATGTACATGTAGATCTTTATATCGCTTCATGGCGACTATCGTTGCATCAAGGTTTGTTGCCTTTGTGTCGTTCACCCATAAGCGATTTTTGGAGTCTCTTAGCTCTTCTTGTCTATGCGCATCAATAACAAATGAGTTGATTTTTTCATAATCCACTCTGTCAAAGAGTATCTTCTCAACCGCCATCGCCAAAAGCGCGTCCATCAAAAATGCGCCCTTGAAGTTTACTTTTGCGCTCTCTATCTCAAAGCGTGATGCCAAATCTTTCTCATCTTTGTATGTTATAAGATAGGCTGACGTTTTTATATCTTTGTATGCTTCGGGAATGATTGCGACTTCGCCCTCACGCATTTTTAAAACAGGTTTTAGTTTTGCGTTTATATACTCGCCCATGTCACCGTGCCAGCTTAGGTGGTCTGGCGTTATTGGGAGGAGAACGTAAATATTTGGAACTGCTCTGTTTGTGTAGTGAATAGTAAAAGAGCTTGTCTCAAGTACCCAAATCTGGGCATTTTGGTCAAGCTGTGCAAGCGGAAGCCCTATATTGCCTCCCTCTTGCGAACCTTTGTCCCTTAAGAGATACTGCATCATCTGCGTTGTCGTAGTTTTACCGTTTGTTCCGCTTATCCAAATGCTAAGCGGTGCTGCATTTGCAAAGCAGTCATATTCACTTATGAGATTTTTTGCTTTTTTTATAAGCGCATTTGATGGAGGAATACCAGGTGAGGTTATCTCAAGGTCGGAGTAGTCCGAATTGAAATCCGACGCAGGCTTTACTTTGTGTCCATTTTCATCCGTAAAAGGTTTTAGGCACTTGTCGTCGTAAAATATCGCGCTTGGAAAGAGTTCTGCCAACGCTTTTGTGGTTTTGCCGTAGCCAAAAAGAGATACCCGTTTCATTAGCGAATCTTTAAAGTGATTAGGGCGATAACGTTGGAGAGCGTAGCTATAATCCAAAATCGCACGATTATTTTGCTTTCTGCCCACTGTTTCATCTCAAAATGGTGGTGTATTGGAGCCATCAAAAAGACTCTCTTTTTTCTGAGTTTGTAGCTTCCCACTTGAAGTATTACGGAGAGTGTTTCTATAACAAAGATTGAGCCGATAAGAAGAAGAAGTATTTCGCTCTTTGAGATTATAGCCAAGTAGCCAAGAAATGCGCCGATTGTAAGCGAGCCGCTGTCTCCCATAAAAACTTCGGCAGGGTGACAGTTGTACCACAAAAAGCCGCTTAAAGCGCCGATGAGTGCGCTTGAGACGATTGCAACCTCTCCTATGTTGATATTTGGCATCAACAGATATGAGCTGATTGTAATGTTTCCTGTAATGTAGATGATAATGCTAAAAGAGGTAAGTGCCATAATGGATGGAACTGTTGCCAAACCGTCAAGTCCGTCGGTAAGATTTACCGCGTTAGAAGTAGCTATTATCACTATAATCCAAAAAATAACGGCGTAAAAGCCCATATTCCAAACAGGATTTTTAACAAACGGAAGATAGAGATTGGTGTTAAAGTCAGACTGCGCGTATAAAAACAGAGCTACGGCTAATGCCGATATAACCTGCAAAAGAAGTTTTGTTCTGGCTTTTAGCCCAGCAAGGTTTTCGTTTTTTTTGATTTTTGCAAAGTCATCTTTAAAACCGATAAGAGCGAATAAAACAAGGGTTATAACAGCGCCGACTGCGTAGAGGTTTGAGAATTTTATGCTTATGAGAGAGGCAAAAATAGTTGCTGAGATAAAAACTATCCCGCCCATTGTAGGTGTTTTTGCTTTGCTTTGATGACGCTCTGGTGCCCAGTTGTTGATTGGCTGAACACTGGAGGTTTTTTGTGCCCATCTAATAAAGCGTGGCATTAAAAAGAGTGTGAAAAATAGAGCCAAAAAGAAAGCTATTCCAGCGCGTATTGTGATATATCCAAGTAAGTTGATTTGAAAAATTTCTGATAGCCAATATAGCAAAATTAATTGTCCTTAATTAAAGTAACTGACCTTACGCACTTTTGCAAAAAAAGTTCGTAAATACCTCTAATTTTCTCGAAAAGTACACTTTTCGTAGCTTTAGGGGGTTGTAGGGACATTTGTCCCTGCCACTGAAACGGACGCGTTCGTTTCAGTGCGTAACATCAGTAAATAAAAAACGACATTATAGTATAATTGCATAAAACTTTTGTTATAAGGAAAAAAATTGACAAAAAAAGCTGTTTTAGTCATAACGGACGGTATCGGTTACTGCTCAAAGACCCAGTACAACGCATTTTACAACGCAACGAAGCCGACTTATGACAAACTCTTTGAGAGCACTCCTCACTCTTTGATTGACACCTACGGATTAAGTGTAGGACTTCCCGAGGGACAGATGGGAAACTCTGAAGTGGGGCACATGAGCATCGGAAGCGGAAGGGTTCTTTATCAGGATTTGGTAAAAATATCTTTGGCTTTAAATGAAAATAGATTTAAGGATAATGCCGAGTTTAAAAATCTTTTAGAAAAATCAAATAGACTTCATCTCATAGGGCTCATGAGTGACGGCGGCGTTCATTCGCATATAGACCAGTTTATGGGCATTGCGGATTTGGCGGCACGTGAAAACAGAGAGGTTTTTTTGCATCTTATAAGTGATGGCAGAGATGTATCTCCGACCTCTGCAAAAAAGTACCTAGAACAGGTCGGTAAACATACAGGTCAAAATATAAAAATAGCTACAATCTCGGGACGTTTTTACTCCATGGATAGAGATAACCGCTGGGAGAGGGTTCAAAAAGGGTATGAGGCGATTGTAAAAGCTGAGCCAAAAACCGACATGTCGCCTCTGAAATATATAGATGCATCATACGCTAAAGGTGAGACGGATGAGTTTATAGAACCTGCTGCATTTAATGGATATGAGGGCATGAGAGACGACGATGCTGTTTTGACTATAAACTTTAGAAGCGATAGGATGAGAGAGCTTGTAACTGCACTCGGAGATAAAACTTTTAACGGCTTTGAGCGAGATTTTAAAAAGCTTCATATAGCTACGATTACGGAGTATGACAGGAGTTTTCCTTATCCTGTGCTTTTTAGAAAAGAGGTTCCTAGAAACACTCTCTCAGAAGTTATTTCAAAAGCAGGTCTGAGACAGCTTCACACTGCAGAGACCGAAAAATACGCACACGTCACGTTTTTCTTCAACGGCGGCATAGATGAGCCGTATGAAAATGAGACAAGGATATTAATTCCCTCTCCAAACGTAAAGACTTATGATGAAAAGCCTCAGATGAGCGCGCCAGAAGTCGGTGAGGTAGTTTTAAAGGCGATGGATGATGAGTATGATTTTGTGGTCGTGAACTTTGCAAACGGCGATATGGTAGGACACACTGGAGATTTTGAAGCGGCAAAAATTGCGGTAAATACAGTTGATACCCAGCTTGGAAAGATTTTAGCAAAAGCGAAAGAGAAAGATTACGCTGTTGTCATCACCTCAGATCATGGAAACTGTGAAGAGATGAGAGATGATGAGGGGCACATTTTAACAAATCATACGGTTGGAAAAGTTTGGTGTTTTGTTGAGGCAGAGGGTGTTACAAAAGTACAAAACGGCGCTCTCAATAACATAGCGCCAACTGTTTTAAAACTTATGGGATTAGAGATTCCATCCGAGATGGATCATAGTTTAGTATAAAAGTTTCAAATATTTTACTCTAAACAAATTCGCTTAGGCTTCACCGTGGGTGCCCCAAAGCTAAAGCTTTGACCCTTCGGTTGCAGAATCGCTCATTTTGTTTGAGCAAAATAAAATTAATAAAAAAGGAAAAATAGATGAAATTTAGCGGAAAAAATGTTTTAGTGACAGGTTCAAGCAGAGGTATCGGCGCAGAGATTGCGAAGGTTTTAGCAACATACGGACTAAAGGTGTGGATTAACTACAGAAGCGGTGCGACAGAAGCTGATGCTATAAAAGATGCCATAGAGGCGGCAGGCGGAAGTGCAGCAGTAATTGGTTTTGACGTAAGCAGTGAAGATGCGTTTGTAGATGCGATTAAAACTATCGTTGATTGTGATGGCGAACTATCGTACCTTGTAAACAATGCAGGGATCACAAACGACAAACTCTCCCTTAGAATGAAGAGCGAAGATTTTATGTCGGTTATAAATGCAAATCTTCTCTCATGTTTTGTGGGTTGTCGTGAAGCCATGAAAGTGATGAGAAAGAAAAAATTCGGCTCAGTCGTAAATATAGCTTCAATCGTTGGCGAGACGGGAAATGCAGGTCAGACAAACTACTCCGCAAGCAAGGGCGGTGTTATTGCCATGACAAAAAGTTTTGCACTTGAGTCGGCTTCTAGCGGTATCCGTTACAATACTATAACTCCGGGTTTTATCGCAACGGAGATGACTGATGTTTTAAGTAATGAGATAAAAGAGAGTTTTACCTCTAAAATCCCGATGGGTCGTTTTGGAAATCCTGCTGAAATAGCAGAAGCAACCGCATTTTTACTCTCAAATCACTCAAGTTACATAACAGGTGAGACACTGAAGGTTAACGGCGGCATGAATATGGCGTAAGCCAAAAAAGGAACAAGTGATGAAAATAGCAGTGTCTGGGTGTTTGCTTGGTGAGAAAGTTCGATTTGACGGTGGGCATAAACATGACAGATTTGTAACTGATGAGCTTGGCCGCTATGCTTCTTTTGTTCCATTTTGCCCAGAGGCTATAGCTTTTGGCACCCCAAGACCAACCGTAAAGCTTGTAAACAGAGATGATAATATTGCCGTTGTCTCAAATAAAGACGGCACGGATTTAACTCAAAATCTTCTTGATAAATCTTATGAGGAAGTTCACAGAATAGGCAATGAGAATCTAGGCGGCATCATATTTAAATCCCGCTCTCCGAGTTGCGGACTCGGAAGTGCAAAAACCTATCTTGAGAACGGTTTTTCAGGTCCTAAAACCGACGGTATTTTTGTGAGTGTCTACAGAGAGAAGTTCCCTCTTTTGCCCATGGAAGAGGAGGGCAGGCTTCAAGATGCGTGGCTGAGGGAAAACTTTATCATGCAGCTTTTTGCGTATGACTCCATCGAGAAGCTAAAAGAGAGCAAGCCGAGCATGAAAGCGGTTGTAGATTTTCATACAAGAAACAAGTTTTTGCTTCAGGCAAAAGATGAGAAGCTATACCGAGTTCTTGGCAATATCGTGGGCAATCATGAAAATCTCCATTTTGATGAACTATTTGCAAATTATGAGCATAACTTTAAAGTTGCCATTTCGCAAAAAAGCTCAACAAAAAGAAATAGAAATGTACTAGAACACATGGCTGGTTTTTTTAAAAATGAGTTAAGCTCTGTTGAAAAAGAGGCTCTTCATGAGCAGATAGATGATTATGCAAAAAAGATAGTTCCTATCATCACTCCGCTCTCAACTATAAAGCTTTACGCTAAAAAGCATAATACAACTTATCTTTTGGCTCAGACATTTTTAGAGCCCTACCCAAAAGAGCTCGCTCTTCGTTCAAGTCTGCTTAGCTCCAAATGAGACGCATTCTCTGGTTTAGAAGAGATTTAAGGGTTGAGGACAATCCGCTTCTCTCTTTTGGTGCAGAGGTTCTTCCCATCTTTATATTTGATGAAAATATCTTAAAAGAGCTCCCTAAAAATGATAAAAGAGTCACTTTTATATTTCATCATGTTGTAAAGTTAAAATCTGACTTGCAAAAAGTGGGGCTTGACCTTAAAATTTTTTACGGCAATCCCGAAGATATCTTTGAGGAGTTAAGAGGTTTTGATGAGGTTGTAGCATCTGGAGATTATGACTCTTATGCAAAAGAGCGCGACATAAAAATCTCTCATATATTACACTTTCGTTATCTCAGTGACACATACATCTTCAAGCCAAAAGAGGTGCTAAAAGATAACGGGGAGCCCTACTTTGTTTTTACCCCTTTTTACAAAAAAGCCAGAGCACTGCTTACACATAAAAATATAGATGAAGTGAAAGTTGCAGAACATAATTTGGCACAAGAGGATTATGAGGGCATCCACATAAAAGGCAAAAAACTCCCGCTAGAGCTTGGGAGTATAGGATTTATAAAACAAAATATTGAGATTGTAAGCCCGCATATAAAACTGGATAATTTTTTAAAAAAGATAGACAGGTATCAAGAGACGCGGGAGTATCTATCAGTTGATGCAACTTCAAGTTTAAGCGTTGATCTGCGCTTTGGAACAATATCCGTAAGAGCGGTTTTAAGAGCTCTTTTCTCTTTAAAGAGCTCAGATATAGAGCCATTTATCAGACAGCTAATATTTAGAGATTTTTACGCTTACCTTCTTTTTCATATACCGACCTTAGAGAGACAAAACTACAAGTATGATTTTAACGGCGTAGAGGATGATGATAAATTTAAAGCTTTTTGTGAAGCAAGAACAGGTGTTCCTATCGTCGATGCAGGCGTGAGAGAACTGCTGCAAACCGGGCAGATGCACAACCGAGTGCGTATGGTTGCTGCCTCTTTTTTTACCAAAGACCTGCTTCTTCCTTGGCAGTGGGGAGAGAAGTTTTTTGCATTACATCTGCTTGACTACGACTTGGCAAGCAACGCGCTTTCATGGCAGTGGAGTGCGGGAACGGGGGTTGATCCGCAGCCTTACTTTAGAGTATTTAATCCATACTTGCAGAGTAAAAAGTTTGACAATGATGCTTTTTACATCAAAAAATGGCTTCCGGAGTTAAGAGATATCGAGGCAAAAAATATACATAATGAGGCATTTTTGCTAAGTACATATATAAAGGATTACTCAACTCTAAATATTGTCCATAAAGAGGCAAAAGCAAGAGCGCTTAGCTATTACAAGAAAAGTTTGCACTAAAAGCAAATGGCTTCGCAAAGCCCTGTTTTTTATCTCTGGACACCTAGTTTATTTAAGTTAAATATGCTACAATTACGAGATTTTACACATAAAACATAGGAGCTAGAATGGCACTTTTAGACGATATTAAAGCAGTAGTGGTTGAGCAATTAAGCGTAAGCGCAGATGAAGTTAAAGAGGACTCAAAATTTGTTGAGGATTTGGGTGCTGATAGCCTTGATGTAGTTGAATTAGTAATGGCGCTTGAAGAGAAGTTTGATATCGAAATTCCTGATGACGAAGCAGAGAAAATAAGAACTGTTAAAGACGTGGTTGATTATATCGAAAGCAAATAGTTATCTAAAAATTCTACTGAGGACCCCCTCGGTAGCAAATGTTTTTTAGTTGTCAGTTATCTGGCTTCTGAAAAGTATTTTATATATTATACGGAGATTTTAATGAGAAGAGTTGTAGTTACTGGGTTAGGCATGATAAATGCAGTTGGAAATGATAAAGAGAGTTCTTTTAAAGCAATGTGTGATGGCGAATGCGGAATAGGCACTATTACTCTCTTTAATCCAGAAAATTACAGCGTAAAAATAGCAGGCGAGGTTAAAAATTTTGACCCAGAGACTGTTATGGATGCAAAAGAGGTTAAAAAAGCCGATAGATTTATCCATCTTGGTTTAAAAGCCGCTCAAGAGGCGATGCTTGATGCTAATATTCCCGAAGGTACCGATATGGATAGATTTGGAATAAGCGCTGCTTCCGGTATCGGCGGTCTTCCATCTATCGAGAGAAACTCTATCATTATAGAGACTAAGGGTCCAAGAAGAATAAGCCCGTTTTTTATTCCTGGTGCGCTTGTAAATATGCTTGGTGGTTTCGTGTCGATTGAGCATGGTACAAAGGGTCCAAACCTCTCAAGTGTTACAGCATGTGCAGCAGGTGCTCACTCAATAAGCGAAGCAGTAAAGACTATTATATGCGGCGGAGCAGACAAAATGCTTGTTGTTTCAGCTGAGTGCGCAATAACAGGTGCAGGTGTCGGTGGATTTGCTTCCATGAAAGCACTATCCACAAGAAATGATGAGCCGAAAAAAGCTTCTCGCCCTTTTGATGCAGACCGAGACGGTTTTGTTATGGGAGAGGGAGCTGCTGCACTAGTGTTAGAGATATATGAAGATGCGGTTGCTCGCGGAGCAAATATTTATGGGGAGATTATCGGATTTGGCGAGAGCGGCGACGCTAGCCATATCACTACTCCAAGCCTTGACGGTCCTGCTCGTGCCATGAGAGCTGCTTACAATATGGCAGGCAAGCCTAAAATTGACTACGTAAATGCGCACGGAACAAGCACGCCTGTAAATGACAAGAACGAAACTTCAGCCGTTAAAGATTTGCTAGGCGGTAAAGAAAATTGTCCTCCAATGAGTTCTATAAAAGGTCAAATCGGTCACTGTTTAGGTGCAGCAGGCGGTATAGAAGCCGTTGTATGTTTGATGGCTATGCGTGATGGAATAATTCCTCCGACAATCAATCATGAGACTCCTGATGAAAATTGTGATTTAGATATTGTTCCTAATCATGCAAGAAAAGCAAACCTGACTACTGTTATGAGCAATTCATTTGGTTTCGGCGGAACAAACGGCGTTTTAATCTTTAGAAAAATCTAAGTATAAGGACTCCAGTTTGGCAACATATTTAGACTTCGAATACAAAATAAAGTTTATTCAAGAGGATATCATATCTGCACAGGTTCGTCACGACGAAGCTGCTGTAGAATCGCTTAAGAGCACTTTAGATAAAGAAGTTTCAAAGATATTTAATAACCTTACCCCTTTTCAACAGCTTCAATTGGCTCGCCATGTAGACAGACCTTACGCACTAGATTATATTAATCTGATTATGAGAGATAAGTACGAGATACATGGAGACAGACACTTTCGTGATGATGCCGCTATCCTATGCTATTTGGGCTATATAGGCGGCGAGAGAGTTATGGTTATCGGAGAGCAAAAAGGTCGCGGAACTAAAAACAAGATAAAAAGAAATTTTGGTATGCCACATCCTGAAGGGTACAGAAAAGCTCTTCGTGCCGCTAAACTTGCTGAAAAGTTCAATATACCTCTTCTTATGCTTATTGACACTCCGGGTGCATATCCGGGCATAGGAGCAGAGGAGAGAAATCAGAGCGAGGCGATAGCCAGAAATCTATTGGAGCTCTCCGATCTTAATACTCCTACAATTTCCATAGTAATCGGAGAGGGTGGAAGCGGCGGAGCGCTTGCCATTGGAGTGGCTGATAAGTTGGCGATGATGAGATACTCCGTATTTAGCGTGATATCTCCTGAGGGGTGTTCTGCAATATTATGGAACGATCCTGCCAAGGCTGAAGCCGCAACAAATGCTATGAAGATTACAAGTAGCGATTTAAAAGAGCTGGGTCTTATAGATGATATTATTGACGAGCCGCTAATCGGTGCCCACAGAGACAAAGACGGAGCAGCAGCTGCAATAGGCGAGTATTTTTTGAGTGAACTTGCTAAACTTCGCGAGATGTCAAGTGATGAGAGAATGGAAGCTAGATATAAAAAGCTTACAGGCGTTGGAGCTTTTAGCGAATAGTTACCCTTGACTCTCTTGTAGAGGGTCAAATTTCGGTTTTTTTAGTCTTTTTCCCTCTTTTGAAAACTTAATCAAATCCTCAACCGTTTTTATGTTCTTATCAATATTTGCAAGCGAGAGCTTGAAAAGCTCATAAGTTGTCATTACATCGCACATCGCTCTATGGTGCACGGCATCTGGATTTAAGTTAAACGAGACATTTAGGTATGAGAGTGCATATCTATAAGATTCTATAGTCCTCTCTGCCAAAAATAGCGAGCAGAGGCTTCTGTTTAGAAGCGGGGCAAGACCTACTTTTTGCATGCTAAGAGATATAAATCTGTAATCAAACTTTACATCGTGCGCAACAAAAACTGTATCTGCTAAAAAGAGCTTAAAATCGTACATAACTGTTTTTAGGTTTGGCGCGTCTTTGGTATCTTCTGCACTAATTCCTGTTATTGCTGTAATATGCTGATTTATCTCTTTGCAGTTAACAAGAGATTCAAATCTATCAATGATTATTCCATTTTTAACCTTAACCGCCGCAATCTCAATTATCTGATGTTTGTCTATTTTTGAGCCGTTTGTCTCAATGTCAACTATGCAAAAAACAGCATCCTCTATTGAGACGAATTTTGTCGCAAAGTAGTAGTATCCATGTTGCTTGACAATCTCAAGTCCCTGTGAGTGCCAAAGCTGTAGCAAAAAATCCAAGTCTTCGCTTATCTGCTCTTTTAATGTTTTTAAAGAGAGCCCTTTGGTTGAGAGCTTGTGAATGCTTTTCGCATCTAGAGTAAAATTCGGCTCTAAATTTATCATAAACTATTGCTTTGCATTTTTGACAAATTCTTTCACTTTTTGGGCATCTTTTCTGCCGTGGGAGAGCTCAACTCCGCTGCTGACGTCAACCCCGTAGAAGCCGTATTTTTTAGCGTCCGCTACATTTTGCGAATCAAGTCCGCCTGCTAAGATGATTTTGGAGCAGTCAATATTTTTAAACCATTCTAGATTTAGTCTTTTGCCGCTGCCGCCGTACGTTTCACAATACGCATCAACAAGTCTGTACTCATCGCTAAATTGCAAAATATCGTTTGCTTCTTTTGCACGTATAACTTTTATATATGGGACAAAAAGCTGTTTATAGAGGCTTGAAGGCGCTTCAAAATGAATCTGTGCAAGAGTTGCTCCTGCTTCTTGGCAGTAAGAGTTGATAATCTGTGCATCGCTGTTGACAAAAAGAGCAACTTTTTCTACAAATGGAGGAAGTCTTTTTATAATGTCTCGAGCCTCTTTAGGGGAGATATATCTAGTGGATTCTTTATAAAAAACAAAGCCAAGCGCATCTGCACCGGCCTCTATTGCTATCATTGCATCGTCATAAGATGTAATACCGCAAATTTTAGTACGCATTATCTATTATCCGTCCGACAAAGGAAGTGATTCCTTTGTCTTCGCTTGGGCAGCACGGGTCACTGAAGCTTCATGCTTCGCATAAGAAATCATATCTGTAAACTCTCTATCGCTTCTTTTTTGTTTGTGTGGTTAAATACATAGCTTCCTGCAACAACGATATCTACGCCTGCATCTTTTAACAGACGTACATTTTTATCTGTTACTCCGCCGTCAACCTCTATGAGGCAGTTAGGGTTAATTTTGTCTCTCATAGCGCTTAGTTTTTTTGCTTTTGGCAAAACAGTCTCGATAAAACTTTGACCTCCAAAACCAGGGTTTACGCTCATCAGCAAAACCATATCCAAATCTCCAAGCAGATACTCAATGGATTCGGGCGGAGTGTGCGGATTTAGAACGATGGCAGGCTTGATGCCGAGCGAGCGAATCTTCTGGATAAGCCTGTGAGGATGTTTCTCCTCCTCTATGTGAAAAGAGATATATTCAGGTTCTAGAGGTGCAAAAAGGTCTACAAAAAAAGTGTTGTTCTCAACCATAAGATGAATATCCAGCGGCTTTGTTGCAGCAGAAGCGATAGCCGATACTACTACGGGCCCTATAGTTAGGTTTGGTACAAAATGACCATCCATAACATCTACATGTACAAAATCGCATCCAGCCTCGCAAATAGCCTCTACGTCCCTTTTTAGATTGCCAAAATCTGCAGATAAAACACTGGGCGCCACTTTCATTACTGTTCCTTTTTTTATTGATGTTGCACGCTAAAACGAACGCATCAATTTTGGTTGCGAAATTCTACAATTTTGTAGCTTTTATCTTGTTAAGAAAAATAGAAATTTATCGTTATTAAAGAGCAGGTCGACTTGAACGCCCCTTCTGTTTTCTACAACTTGAAGCAGGCTGTCGACGTCTTGGTAGGTTCTAGGGAGAGTAATGTTTACATGTACTCCCTCATCTGCAAGCAGAGTCTTAATCTTTCCGCCCACTATATTTACAAGCTCTGCAAGCGAGTCTAGGATAAGTTCCATATCATCAGTGTCTTCACCGATTAGCAGTTCACACGCTTTCTTGGCGATAGTTGATGGAAAAATAAGAATAACCATACCGTCTATATCACCGAAATAGCCTATCGAGCTTGCAATTTTTTCGCTTTTGTTCTCAATAATGAGATTGTGAACACTTACTGCCTCTTTTGTCGCTCTGGCATTTGTCATCATCTCTAGGGTAACAACGGTTGCGTCTATAAATTTAGGAAGCTCAAGCACAGTCTCTTTGTTTAAAACTCTTTTGTTTTTTACATTTGAAGCACTGCTTGCGCCGAGCTCTTTTAATAGATCTTTGTTTTGAAGTATGTCATCCATCTGGGCATAAAAAAGTATTCCCGCATCCTCCATCGTCTCTCTAAATATCTGGGGAGTTTTGTCAAATTTTATTCCGACAAAACATATTGTTGCGTTGTACTCTGCCGCAGAACTTGCAAGTTTTGAGAAAAAATTCAGAGCATGCACGTTCATGCTGATAACTTTGTATGCATCAAATATAAAAAGCCTAAAACCGACATTTAAAGAGTTGTTGTGATATTCGATATTAAACATATTGCTAATCTCAACATCTAAAAATGACGAGACAGTGTATATCACTGCATTTCCTGTTACTCTGGTTGCGACCTTTTCTCCCATTTGTCCCAAAAAGGTAGCATCTACTATATAGTCGTAGGCCTCTTTTTTCTCTTTTTTTATATTGAACTCTTCAAGAGATTGCGCAATAATTGGATTGTGCCCGCCGTCATGCAGCTCTATTGCTATTGCGGAACGCTGTGATTTGTCGCTGCTGTAAACGAGTATGTTTTTATTTAGATTTTTAAAGCTTGAGGAGAAGAGGTAGGCGATATCGAGTGTTTTAAAGAGCGAAAAGTTAAGTTCGTTCTGAAAAAATCTTTTTATAGCGTCATATTTTTTAGCGTCATAGTCGCAAAATCCAACAGTAGCATGATTTTTTTTACGAATTTTCATAAAAAGTTTTATAAAGACATCCAAGCCGTTGCGGTTAAAAAAAACAACTTTTTTAAGCGAAACCAGAATCATGTCCGCTTTTAAATTTGTTGCAGCTTCGATATCTTCAATGCTCATAAAAGCGCTTGAACTGTTACCGTCTAAAAAGCCCTGCGGTGAAAAAACGGCTATTCCATTTTTAACCACGGCTTTCATTTAATCTCCATCAGTGCCACAAAATCCTCATATATGTCGCCGACATAATCGATTTGAAAATCAACAAAGTCGTTTAATCCAGCTTTTATAAATTCAGGCTGTGAAAGCTCATAAAAAAGCAGAAGATGCATCCATTTTCCGAGGTTATTGATGCTCTCCTCATCAGATGGGTTCACTCCGGATGCCGCTTGTACTATTTTTGATATTTTTTCATCCATTTCCCATTTCCCTGCTATTTGAGAGCAAATATCAAAAAGACTCACTCCGCAGAGGCGTACAAGAATTGTGTTGTAGTCAAGCGCTTTTGTGCCTCTTAGTAGATTTACATCCTCTTTTCTTTCGCTAAAAAGAGCTTCTGTAATGATTATGCTCGCAGGTAATAGAGCGATAGCCGCATATGTGTTTTTGTCGTCGATGCCCAAATGTTTGAGAACGCGTTCCCATTTTTTAGAAATATTGGCTTGAAAATCATGAAACGACCTTGCATTTAGATGGAACAGGGTCCAATTTTTAGGGCTGAGAAGAGTTATCATGTAGTTGTATACAGTCTGTTGTGAAAGAGATACGCCAAGGATGCCAAATATCTGAGATATGTCGCTTACCTCATTGGCAAATCCGTAGATGGGTCTATTTACTATCCCTTTAAGGTATGACTTTAGTGCCAAATCACATTCTGCGACTTTTGCAGCTTTTGTTAGCTCCCCCTCATTTAAGAGTCTTATGGTCTCATTTAACACTTTAGGTGATGGCGGTATCTTCTCTATAAAGCTATCTATTTTCTCTCTTGTTATCATATTCTCTGCATATTCTTGAATTTTGTTTTATTCTACCTGCATATCCATAAAAGAAATATTAAGGGGAATTTTTGAATTTACCTTAAGCAGAAGTTTTGTTTAGGCTTGATATAATTCGCAACTTTAAAACCTAATATAAGGAACCTAATCATGGCAAGAAGATGTGCTATTAGCGGCAAGGGCCCGATGAGTGGAAACAATGTTTCACACGCAAAGAACAGAACAAAGCGTCGTTTTTTATTAAATCTTAGAACAGTTCGTATAACTTTGGATGACGGCACTACCCAAAAGATTAAAATCTCTGCAAAAGAGTTGCGTACACTTAAGAAAAATTCTTAAGTCTAACAGGACGCAAGCTTGAATCTCTTAGAGAAGATTCGAAAATTTCTACATTGGGAGACATCTCCCAAACCCGCAATCACCCTCAATGATGAGTTATACGCTCAGTTATTACCATTTAGAACACCTCTTATTCTTGTTCAAATATGCATGCTTATTGGTACTTTGGGCTACATATACATAGAAGATTACACTATTATGGATGCGATTTTCCAATCCGGATATACATTTACTACGGTTGGATTCGGCGCCTTAAAAGAGGGTGAATTTTCAGCGGCAGGGCAGATATTTACGGTAACTCTTATTATTTTAGGTTTTACCGTTTTTACTATAGCAATCGGTATTGTTGTAGATGTTGTAAATAAGGGCAGATTATCTAGAATATTAAAGGAGCGAAGAATGTTATACGCTATTGCAAGGCTTAAGAAGCATTTTGTCGTCTGTTATCATAATGATTACACTCTTGAAGTCACTAAACAGTTAAGAGAGAATCATATACCGTTTGTTGTAGTTGACCCAAGAGAAGAGATACATCAGTGGGCGATTGAACATAACTACACAACGTATCTAAAAGCAGAGCCGCATGCCGAGCTTACGATGCTTAAATCACATCTCGCTTCAGCAAAAGGGCTTATAACTATGTCGAGTTCAATGTCTGATAACATTGCTCTTATCGCTTCAGTCAGACTCTTTGAAAAAGAGCATTTTTTGCCAAGACCTTATTACATTATCTCATCGGCAGAGAGTGTCAGTGATGTTGAAAAGCTCAAAAAACTCGGAGCAGACACGGTTGTTTCTCCTACAAAGCTAACCGCCCAAAGAGTTACTGCCATGGCAGCGCGTCCTGATATGGAGAACTTGCTTGAAGAGTTTTTATACAAGAGCGACAACCCTCTTGATATGGAAGAGATTGAAGTGCCAAAATACAGCTGGGCAGTTCTTAAAAAGCTAAGAGAGACGCACATCAGAGAGATGACAAATACTTCGGTAGTCGGTATTACCAAAAAAGACGGAAAATTTTTATCGATGCCAAAGGGTGACGTTCTTATTACCAGCGAGTGCAAGCTGCTTCTAATCGGAACTCAAAAAGATATAAACATAACAAAAGAGTTAATAAGAAAAAGAGATAAGCCAAGGGAGTTTAAATTTGTATAATATAATCTATTCAAGCGGCGGAGTTTGCGCAAGTGAAGGTTTTTTTGCCGATGGCGTAAGTGCCGGTCTTAAAAAAGACAATGCTAAAGATATGGCGTTTATATATTGTGAAGATGAGTGCGAAGTAGCCTCTGTGTTCACGACAAACAAGATGTTTGCGGCTCCTATAAAGCATTTTCGTTCAATGGGTGATTTTAAAACAAACTTTATAGTTATTAATTCAAAAAATGCAAATGCAATGACAGGGCAAGCAGGAGTTGAGGATATAAAAGAGGTTCTCTCGAACTGCCCATCAGCCGTTAAAAACCCGATTATGAGCTCAACGGGCGTAATAGGCGTCAGACTTCCAAAAGCTAAAATCATTGAGGGTATGAAGCTTTTTGATTTAACAAAAAGAGACTCTGCGAGCGCATCTAAAGCTATCATGACAACCGACACATTTGCAAAAGAGATAGCATTTAAGGTTAAGCTTGATGACGGCAGCAGCTTTAATATCGGAGCGATAGCAAAAGGTGCCGGGATGATAAATCCTGCGATGGCTACTATGCTTTGCTTTATTACAACTGATGCAAAAGTTACAAGCAAAGAGATGCAAGAGGCACTTGATGAAGTTAAAACAACAACATTTAATGCCATAAGCGTGGACGGTGACACTTCTACAAACGATACTGTTTTGATTTTAGCAAATGGCAGAAGCGGAGCTTACGAGAAAGAGGCATTTAAAGAGGCACTTTTTAAAGTAATGCACTTTTTAGCACTCGAGATGGTAAGAGACGGCGAGGGCGCTACAAAACTGGTGACATACAAAATAACAGGCGCAAAAGATGATAGAGAAGCCGAGATTGCCGCAAAAATGCTCTCTGATTCGCTTTTAGTAAAAACAGCACTATTTGGTGAAGACCCCAACTGGGGAAGAATCGCCTCAACGATAGGAGCCAGCGGAGTAGAAGCCTATGAAGAGAAACTTAAAATCTCATTTGACAATTTGTGTGTTTATGACAGAGGTGAGATACTCTTTGACGCAGAGATGGAGAAGAGGTGCGCAGTTGTTATGCAGCACCAAAAGTTTACTATCTCGTGTGATTTAGGCATAGGCAAAGGAAGCTTCAAAGCGTACGGATGTGACTTGGGACACGAATACGTCAAGATAAACGCGGACTATAGAACTTAAATGTCATTTACAAGAACAAAATCACAAATATTTTTTAATTGTATCTTGTGCAAAACTTCTAAAAGGATAAGCATCGATATAATAAAATAGGCACTTATTCAATCTAGTCTCGTAGTTCTCTTTATAGGAATTTTTTGCTTTGTTGCTCATGTAAGACCTGTCTATTAAGTCATGTACTTGTTTCTGACTCATAAGAATATCTTTGTATATTTTCTCTAATCTTCTTGGTTTTATCCCAATCATTTTAGCAAAGAGTTCAAAATCTTCTAATGTATAATAACCCATTGCCCCAAAAGCCTTTGTTCATGCTCTTTAAATAGCTCAAGTCCCATAGTAGCGTCTTCTTTTGGTAAATGATATTTTGTGTAGAGAATATCATAGTTTGGAGAGAGTGAATAATCAGCTCTGTCTACATCTCGAATTATTGAAAAGTTTTTCAAATGAGCATCTGCATTTCCAACAAGATAGTTAAGTACAACTCTTTTATAAAAGTCTTCAAGTGCGGGGATATAAGCAGCTATAACCTCTTTGATTTTTAATGCACACTCTTCATAGCTAGATTCATATTTATACGCTTTTGAATGATTTTCCGAGGTATATTCAAGTACAGATGCAAAATCTTCCTGATCTACCTTTACAATTTTTTTTCTGAACCATTAAGAGAGTAATCAAACCTTTTAGTTATATACGCAAGTTCTCCATCACTAAGTTCAATAAGAGCGTTATGCGCTGTTTTTATTTTAAATATCTGAGATGATATCTGCATACTTAGATGTTCGTTTTGTACAATGTCTTCTAAGTTTACTGTATTGTCATGATCTCTTGGTATAGGCTTTAAGATATACATTCCATCCTTATTTGTAGGCACAAGTTCGTTACTGTCGTTTAATTTTAGTGATATTTTGTCTTGTACACCGGAGATAGACATTTTTTCAGACATTTCACCTCTGATTCTATAAAATTCCGTTTTGTCAAAGTTTAAAGGTTTCACACTCTTGCCATCAAAAAGGTTACTTTTGCATTTTGGGCAATAATACAAGCCTTTATCTATATCTTTTAAACAGCCGTAACATCTCATTTATGCCTCCTCAACGGTAATTGCACCGATTGTATTCTCTTGTGTCGTCTTCAATAGTCTTGTAAAATTATCATCCTCATCAATCTTTAATTCCCGACACTGCATTGATTTTAGATTTCCTTCTGAAAGCAGATTAAAGAAGAATGGAAATAGTATTTTAGATACAAACGGCTCTTTTTTTTAAGGGCAAATTTACTGAGATTGCACTTGGATTTTCAGACTGAAGATAATCTTCATAATAAAAAAATCCATATACTCCTCTATCATTTTTACTTAGCTCGCCAATAGGAACTTTATTTTTATACACTATACCTTTTTGCATCTATACTACCCTTTTATTTTGACTTTTACTACTAACTCTAAACCCAAAACTTCAAGAATTTTCTCTAGTTTATCTATGGAAATATTGGCTTTACCTTGCTCAAGATTAGATAGAGCCGTTGAGCCAATCTCGGCATAGTCTTGAAGGTCAGCTTGAGCAATTTTTAACTCTTTTCTTCTGCTTTTGATTGCTGAGCCGATTAAAGATTTTAAATTCATTGAAATTTCCTCAAAAAAATATTTACATTATATAGTAAATTATATGAATATTATGCAAATTATTTTATTATTTTATTATTTTATTATTTTATTATTTTATTATTTTATTACAATATATCGTAAATACAAGATTATAAATACAAATATTTGTTTAAAGTATGCTTAGTGCAATATAACTTAAATTATAACTTTAAATTACAGCACTGCAAATTAACCATGAGTTTTTTGAAATAGTAAACCAAGATGAACCTCATTAGTTCTTAGAAATGACATTAAAAATTTCCTTTTCTTTCATTATACACTTGATTCATCTCTCTTTTTTGCATATACTTAAGGCAAAAAAGGGGATTTGACATGTTAAAAATACTTTTTAGAACTTATGCGCCTCTTGTTTGAGCAAGGACGCAGCTAGATGAAAAAGCTCCTATTTTACTCCATTATAATCGCTTTTGTAGCAGTTGCCTCTATGATAATTGTATCAGCCGTCGTGCCGCCAAAAGATATCCCGATATACAGTGACGATGAATTAAGAGAGATGGCAATAGGCAAAGGACACGGCTCCTTTCCATCTACGTTTGATGGACTTTTAGAGCTTGTGGACGATGCTTCCAACCCAATGACTGTAGAAAAAATCGCTTTGGGTGAAGAGCTTTTTTTTGACACTAATCTCTCAAAAAGTAAAAAAATAAGCTGTGCAACATGTCACTCGTTTGACAGAGAGCTTAAAAACAGCGGCGCTTTGGTAAAAATGCTCACAAAACAGAGTGATAATATTACGGATTGTGCGGCTTGTCATCTGCAAGACCAAAGCGGAGTTGATAGATTTACTTTTGCTCAGGGTGATGCGGGCGCGATGCATCCATATCTTTTAAATACGCAGTCTGTTTTGAATGTAGGATTTGCCAAGTATTACACGTGGAGCGGCGAGGTCGGCAGTATTAAGGAGCAGAGCGAAAATTCCTTTTTAGCTTCTCATAAGATGAATATGACACCGGAAGAGCTTGAGTCAAGAGTAAATGAGAGCGCAAAGTATAAAGAGATGTTTGCCGAGGTATTTGATGGTGGCATATCGCTTGAGAATGCTGCTAAAGCGATAGAGGTATATGTCAAGACATTGGTGACTAGAGCGCCTTATGACAGTTTTTTAGAGGGTGATAACTCTGCAATAAGTGATGAAGCAAAAAGGGGTCTGGCAAATTTTATAAGTTTTGGATGCAAGGGGTGTCACAACGGCATAACCTTTGGCGGTCATACGATTCAGCGCTTTCCGCTTAGAGAGTTTGCACAGCTTTACGACATAGAACCAAATTTCGAGGTAGTTCCTCAAATAAAGAGATTTGACAGAGAGTTCCCTTTTGAAAACAGCGGCGGCTTTTTAGGAAAAGACAAAGAGCATCTCTTTAGGGTTCCAATCCTCAGAAACGTAACGAAGACATCACCCTATTTTCATAACGGAGCAGTCGCAAAGATAAGAGAAGCTGTAAACATTATGGCAAAACATCAGCTTGGGCGCAACCTGACTACGGTTCAGATAGATGAGATAGTGGCATTTTTAAGAACGTTAGAGGGTGAGATAGTAGATTATAAAAAGGAACAAAGATGAGAAGAGTCTTTGTAAAAATTGCTCTGTTTGCAATGTTTTTATCCGGTATCTTTATGTATGAGCCTCTTAGACTTTCTTGGGAGAACTTTAGGGTTGTTCAGCCTCTTCATGTAGTGGGCTCAATCTTGATAACGCTCTTTTTTATGAACTCTTTTGTTTATCGTCATATACGCAGATATTTCTTTATAAAAAAGATAAACAGTGTAGAGGGGTGGCTTTTGCTTTTATCTTTTATTTTGGTTATTCTTAGCGGTGTGTATCTCTTTTTGGTAGGCAACCGTGGCGGAGATATGCTTGGAATAATCTCTTTTAATATTCATCTTTTTGGCTCGTTTGTTTTAATAGCTCTTTTTTTATGGCATGTAGTTATGGCAAAGAGGCAAAATATGCAGCCGCTGGCTCTGTTCGTTGTTATTTTATTCTCATATCCGTCCGTTTCATACAGCAAAATTACTGACCTCTCGCTTCTGGAGATAGAGAAAAAAACAGCTGTTTATCACAGCGAGGATTGGACCTCTTCTGCAAAATGCAAATCTTGCCATAACGAGATTTTTGAGCAGTGGAGCAACTCAAACCATAAACATATGGCTGGCTCAAATCCATACTATATGGTTATGGAGACGCTTGCGGGAGAGGTTGAAGGGCAGGAGTTTCGCAAATGGTGTATGAGTTGTCATAATCCAAGTGCCCTATCTTTAGGTCACCCAAAAACAACGCATGCAATGGATGGCAACTTGGTAAGTAACGAGCACTTTGAGGGCGGCGCAAAAACACTTCTAAATGATTTTAAAGAGCATGGCAATTTTAGAGTTGAAGAGGGTGTTTCGTGTATAACATGCCATCAAATAACAGAGGCAAAGAGCAAAGGCAATGCTTCGTTTACGCTCTCATTGGAGAGGGAGAAGTATCTGTTTGAAGAGTCTAAATCTGATTTGGGACGCTGGTTCGGCGAAAAACTTATCAATTCAAATCCTAAAGTGCACAAAGAGAGCTACTCTAAGGAGCTTTATAAAGAGAGCCGTTACTGCGCCTCATGTCATGACGAGTTCCATCCGCAAAACGGTATAAAAATAGTCTCAACTTACGAGGAGTGGGAGAAGTCGCCGTTTAACAATCCAAAAGATAAAACTAAGCATAAAAGCTGCATAGAGTGTCACATGACCTATATGAAAGATGGTAAATTTTCACCGCTGCGCAGCGCTTCAACTGATGGCGGAGTTATAAAAGATGATGTGAAAGTTCACTATTTTGCAGGCTCAAACCACTTTTTAGCAGGGCTTAGAGATAAAGAGCATGAAGAGCAGACGCTGCAACTTCTTAGAACTTCGGCAAAACTTGATGTTGATATAAAAGAGGGAGTTTTGGAAGTGGGGGTTAAAAATGTAGGTGCAGGGCATCATCTCCCTACCGGTGTGGCTGATTTTAGAGAGCTGTGGCTTGAGGTTGAGGTCAAAGATAGAGATGGCAGCGTAGTTTTCTCAAGCGGCAAACTAAAAAGTGACGGCAATATAGAGGAGGGTAGCAGACTCTTTCAAAAGGTTTTCGGCGATGAGAACTCCAAACCCGTCGGGCTTCTTTTTTGGAAGTACAAGAGACTTCTAAGCGACACGAGAATACCGGCAGGAGAGAGAAGAGTCGAGAAGTTTGAACTCCCAAAAGGCACAAAAAAGTTTCTACATGTAGATGTGAAACTAAACTTTAGAATCTACCCGCAGTGGGTAACGGACGCTGTAAGAAAGGTCTTTCCGGTTCTTTTAAATCCGAACGTAGTTGAGCTTGCAACTGTGAAGAAAGAGTTTAAGTGAAAATATTCTTAGTTTTGTTTCTGATGGCAGGAGCGCTTTTTTCGGAGCACATAAGATGGAGCAACGATTTCGACAAAGCTTTGTTTAAAGCCAAAGAAGAGAAAAAAGAGATAATGCTTTTAGTCTTAAAAAAAGAGTGCGTGGAATGTAAAAAAGTTTTTGTTGAAGTTTTTAATGACAAAGAGGTGCAAGAGAAAGTAAACAGAAAATATATTGCCGTTGTTGCTTTTTTTGAGCATGAGAACAGCTACCCCGTAGAGCTTTTTTATACGCAAAGCTTTCCGACTATATTTTTTGTCTCAAGCAAGGATGAATCTTATCTGCAAAAACCTCTAAGGGGCTATTTTAAGAAAGAAGAGCTTTTAAAAAGTCTTTGATTTAGAACTATAAAGAATCAAGTTTTGGTTATGTAAGCCGTGGCAGATGCCACCCTCGCTTATAGGCTAGAAGTCTTAACGCTATGCTAAAGAGTGCGGTTGCAAGGATGCTGAACTCGTTTATAGCATTAAAGAGATCTAAAAATCCTAAGATAAGAGCGACAATAATCGCTATCGAGCCGTAAAAGTCGCTGATAAGAACAGTTGGCACCTGATTTATCATGATGTCTCTTGTAACTCCGCCGCCAACAGCCGTGATAAAGCTCAGAATTACTATGCCGAAAAAGTTGTACTCTGCGTTTATGGCTAAAAGAGCGCCTGCTATACTAAAGGCTACAAGCCCGATAGTGTCGCTTATTACAAACATCCACTTTCTCTCGATTGAGCTCTCTTTGTATAGTTTAAATATATATGCAACAAAAATAGTCACCATGAGCGTTATTGCCGGATAAAAAGAGGTAAAAGCAAAGGGTGCAGAGTTAAGTATAGCATCTCTGATAATACCGCCGCCAAGGGCTGTTAGCGTTGAAGCTATAAGTATGCCCAAGATGTCGAGATTGTTTTTAATAGCAATTAGAAAACCGCTTATGGCAAAGGCTGTAATGCCTATAATGTCTGCAAATATGAAATATTCTGGCATCTATTTTTGATAGTGTGATTTAAACTCTACATAGCGCGATGCAGAAGCATACAGCTCTTTTACCTCTTCATCGGTGAGCTCCCTGATAAGTTTTGCAGGGCTTCCCATGATAAGCGAACGTGGTGGGAAGATTTTGTTTTTTGTCACCAATGCGCCGGCTCCCACGATCGACTCCTTCCCGATAACCGCACCGTCAAGTATTGTCGCGCTCATCCCGATAAGAGAAGCGTCTTCTATTGTGCAGCCGTGAAGCATTACGCGGTGACCTATTGTTACGTCATTGCCGATGATAGTCGGATGTCCGTCGCTTCTGTCCGCTTTTTTGTGATGTGTTACATGTACCATGCTCAAATCTTGTATGCTGACTCTGTCGCCGATTTTTATATAGTGTACGTCGCCTCGCACAACAGTTCCAAACCAGATAGAGCAATCCTCTCCACATGTAACATCCCCGATAACGTCTGCTGAAAGCGCTATCCAGCTATTTTTACCTATTTTTGGTTCCATGCCTTTAAAATCGTACAACATATTACTCATCCTCACTAAATATTTTAGCAGCCAGCTGCTCGATTGAGCTAGCCCTCTCTTTTGCCGCAGATTTTGTAACCCTGTTTACGTAATCCTCTAAAAGCACATGGTTATTTATAACTTTAGTGCCGTCATTTTTTACCTTTATGTATGAACCGTCACTCTGAAGTTCGTGTGCTAAAGCATTGTCGGCGCACTGAAGTTTAAGAATCTGTATGATTTTTTCTTTGGCTTTTGGATCTTTTATTGCAGTTAAAAGCTCTATGCGTCTTGTAAGGTTTCTAGGCATCCAATCTGCGCTTGAGATATATACACCTGTATCATCATTTTTAAAGTAGAATGCTCTTGCGTGTTCTAGGTATTTTCCAAGGATTGAGATAACTCTTATGTTTTCGCTTATACCTTCTATTCCCGGTTTTAGACAGCAGATGCCTCGAACAATCAAATCGACCTTAACACCTGCTTGGCTAGCTTTATATAGAGCCTTTATCACGTCGTCATCCACAAGCGAGTTCAGCTTTGCAATAATGCGACCGTCTGCTTTTTTTCTCGTCTCGTTTTGGATAAGAGAGAGTATTTTTGGTTTAATCTGTGATGGCGACATGTAGAGCTCGTTAAGCTTCCCTTTTTTGCTAAAGCCTGTTAAAAAGTGAAAAAATCTCGTCATGTCGCTTGTTATTTCGTCTTTAGAGGTAAGATAACTCATATCCGTATATATTTTTGAAGTGGCAGGGTTGTAATTTCCGGTTCCAAGATGTGCATACTGCTTTAGTTTGCCGTTTTTCTTTCTTGTTACAAGTGTTGCTTTGGCATGAACTTTAAAGCCTTTAATACCGTAGATAACATGCGCGCCCGCTTTTTCAAGCGCTTTTGCCCAGATAAGATTGTTCTCTTCGTCAAACCTTGCTTTTAGCTCAACCATAACGGTTACTTGCTTGCCGGATTCACTCGCAGCCATAAGTGCTTTTACGATCGGGGAGTCCGTTCCTGAACGGTAAAGAGTCATCTTAATTGAGACGACGTCAGGGTCTTTTGCAGCTGTTTGGATAAGCTTTACAACCGGATCAAAACTCTCATATGGATGATATAGTAGGATATCCTGTTTTTCAAGTGTAGCAAAAATATTATCACTGCTGTCTAACGGCGGGAGAGTTTTTGTCTTGAAAGATTCTGCAAGGAGATGTGCAAAGTGCTTGTTTGAGACTATCTGCCAAAGGCTTGAGAGATTTAAAAATGTGTGAAATTTAAATATATCATCTTTATAGACGTTAGTGTGGCGATTGAAAAAGTTTACTATCTCCTCGTCACCGTCACTCCCTATTTCAAGTCTTACCATCGCCCCTTTTCTGCGAAGTTTAAGTCCCTCTTCAAGAATTTCCAAAAAGTCATCAGCCTCTTCTTCCTCTATCTCGATGTCTGCATTTCTTGTGACCCTGAAAGAGGCATATTTTATAAGAGAGTATCCAGGAAAAAGATCATCTACGTGTTCTGCGACAAGACTCTCGATAGGAATATAGATGTTGTTCTCAAGCTCGACAAATCTATCTAAAACCCTTGGAATTCGGATGATTCCAAATCTTTCAATAGTTTTGTTATCGCTGTCTCTTAGCTTGACAATAAGTCCGAAACTAAGGTTGTTTAGGTGCGGAAAGGGGTGGGTCGCATCAACGGCAATTGGAATGATTACGGGATAGATATTTTCGTTAAAATATTTGTGGAGGTAGTGCTTTTGGTGCTGATTCACCTCGCTGTAAAGCCTTATGCTGATACCCTCTGCTTCAAGTTTTTTCAAAATCCCGCTCATACAGTGCTCAATTACCTGCTGCTCTTGATGGAGATATTTTCTTATTTCACGAAGCTGTTGAAGCGGTGTAAGTTTATCCGCGCTCGAGACTATGATGCCTGCGGCAAAGAGTTTTTTTAGCCCAGCCACCCTAATCATGTAAAATTCATCTAAGTTTGTTCCGTAGATGGCTAGAAATTTAAGGCGCTCTAAAAGTGGAAGCGACTCATCTTGCGCCTGCTTTAAGACTCTTGTATTGAAATGAAGCCAAGATATTTCACGGTTGTTATAGAGGTCGGGATTTTTGAGATTTAGCATTACTAAAAAACTCCATATAATTATTTTTATAACTTAATTTATCATGCCAAACGAACATGTCCGTTTAGCTACACTAGCCACTGTGGCGCCGAAGCTTGCCTTTAACGAGGCAATAGGCACCTTGTAGTTTTTTAAGATGCCTATTATATCAAATAAAGGTTACTTTATGATTCCGGTTCCGCGCCAGTTTGCCGAATGATAGACGGTTGCGTCGTTTTTTCTTGCATAAAAGCGTATCAGAAGTTTTTGAAGAGTTGGCTCTATGGATGGGTAGAACCAAGCATTATTGCTTATGGCGATTACAAAATCGACATCGCCCCTATATATCTCTTTTCGCGAGGCTTCATAGCATATCGCATTTCTGAACTTTACGCCTTTTATAACAAAATCCGTAGGCGTTGAAGCTGTCTTAAAGTCCGTTGCTCCAGCAAAAAAGATATCGTTTATAAACTCTTTTGCAAATTCAGGCAGAGGGATATACTCTCCAAATGGAACCAAAATCATCTTTTTAGCCACCTGATACTCACCGCCCTCAAACATGTATGTTACATTATAGTGGAGATAATCCTCTATTATTAGAGAGCCGGCAACAATAGATATATCGTGTGAAAGCGTAAGCAACTTCTCTCTGATGCTTGTCGCCATGTTCATATAAAAAGGAAATACAGACTCCGGCAGAACTGCTACATCATACCCTTCATTTGTCGCATTTTCAATCTCTTTATATACCATTTGAAGCGTCGGCTGTAGAGTCTCTTTTTGCCATTTTTGATCCTGCTTTATGTCGGTGGCTATAAGTTTTATCTTAAGCGGAGCATCTTTTTGAACGGGAGAGTTAAAGTTAAAAGCCAATATAAGCAGCAAAAGCGGTGCAAATCTATAGGGTCTTTTAAGGTATCTAACTAGAGTAAGAGCCGCTAAAACAGCTGCAAAATGGTACTTGAAGATGCCTATGTAGCTATCCACGAAAAGAAGCTCTATCTGCATCCAGTTGAAGTCCATCGGCTCAAAAAAAGTTAGCCCAAAGAGCAGAAGGGCTCTTATCACCGTGCTGTTTGTAAGTGCCAAAACCCCAAAAAATAACATGTAGATAATTGCAAAGGCAAGTGTGATAAAAGGCTCCATATAGCCTACACCGTTGTATTTAAAGCTGTAACCTATCCAGTAAAACCATAAAATTCCTATAAAAAATCCAGCAGTCAAGACGGCTCTTTTTGGCATGTACAAAAGGAGAGCCAAAGAAAGAATACCAAAGATTGTGTTTAGTGCTTTTATGGTGATGCCGAAATGTTCTAGATAGAGAAATGCACTAAAAAGAAGTGAAGTTACAACTCCAAGCGTCAAGTCAAAAAGTAGGTGATTATAGGAATTTCTGATATTTTGTATTTTTTCAACCATTTTTCGCAGCTCTGTTTTTTGATGCGAATTATATCAGTATTCAGTCTTTTATTAATATACTTTTTGTACAATGCCCCCAATTTATTCAAAGGAAACTCGTACTCATGGAAATATTAAGTCAGCTATTACCGTTTATATTTTTAATTGCAATTATGTATTTTGTAATTATTCGCCCTCAGCAAAAAGAGGCAAAAAACAGACTAGAGATGATTCAGGCTCTAAAAAAAGGTGACAGAGTTGTTACAACAGGCGGAATTATCGCAACGGTATATAAAGTTGAAGAGCAATTCTTAAGCGTTAAAATTAACGAAGAGACGACTGTTAAAATAACAAAAGAGGCAGTTGCTAGAAAGTACGAGGATGAAGCTTAATTATCGCATAGTTATATTTGCTCTTGCAATAATTTTTGGCATCTTCTTCTCCGCTCCGTCTCTGTTTCAGATGCAAGACGGAAAAAAAGTCACATTGGGACTTGACCTTCAAGGCGGGCTTCATATGCTTCTTGGCGTAAAAACCGAAGAGGCTGTAAAGTCACGTGTAAAATCAATTGCAGCAAGCATAAAATACTTTAGCGAGCGAAAAGATATCCTTATAGACTCACTTGCGTTTGATGAAAACGGCGTTACGTTTGCCCTTTTGGACAAAGATGATTTAAAGGCTATGCAGTCGTTTTTACATGAAATAAAGGGCGCCATCGTAGTTGTTGTGGGTGATAGTATCTCTCTTAGTCTAAGTGATGAGGAGATTGCAAGAACGCAAGAGCAGGCGATATCGCAGGCGATAGAGACTATTAGAAACAGGCTTGACCAGTTTGGTTTGGCTGAGCCGGTAGTAGCAAGACAGGGAGAAGAGAAGATTCTTGTCCAGCTTGCAGGCATTAAAACCATAGAGGATGAGCAACGCGCCAGAGAGCTAATATCACGCGCGGCAAAGCTTGAACTTATGGCGGTTGATGAAGATAGAATCGCCAGAGTTCACACTATGAGTGATAATGATGCCGCATCTTACGGCGATGTGATTTTAGAGGATGTTTCAAATCCTAACATAAAACATCTTGTTCGAGAGATTCCTGTTTTAGACGGTTCAATGCTAACGGACGCAAATGTCGGATTTGACGAGAATAACCGTCCTCTTATAAGCTTCTCTCTAAATGCGGAGGGTGCGCAGATATTTGGCGATTTTACAGGTAAGAGTGTCGGTAAAAGATTGGCCGTTGTTCTGGATGGCAAGGTCTATTCTGCTCCTGTTATAAATGAGCGTATAGGCGGCGGAAGCGGTCAGATTTCAGGCAACTATACGGTTATGGAAGCAAAAGATTTAGCGATCGCTCTTCGTTCAGGTTCTCTTTTGGCTCCTATTTATCTGATGGAGAAACGCTCAGTCGGCCCAAGTTTAGGGGCTGACAGTATTAAAGCAAGTATGGTTGCACTAATCGGCGGATTTGGTCTTGTAATATTTTTTATGATAGCTTACTACAGAGTTGCTGGAATTGTTGCAAATATCGCGCTTATTGCAAATCTACTGATTATATTGGCAGTTATGAGCCTCTTTGGAGCAACGCTCACGCTTCCTGGAATGGCGGGTATCGTATTAACGGTAGGTATGGCTGTTGATGCAAACGTTATTATCTCTGAGCGTATTAGAGAGCTTCTAAATCAGGGAGCTTCAATGCACAAAGCAATAGAAGAGGGCTACGCAAACGCGATACGCGCTATTTTGGATGCGAATATAACGACTCTTATTGCGGCTGTTGTGCTTTATGCTTATGGAACCGGTGCTATAAAAGGTTTTGCTATAACGATAAGCATAGGTATTTTAGCTTCGATGCTAACGGCAATTCTTGGAACGCATGGAATTTACCAGATGCTTGAGAGCAGAATTCAAAAAAGTAAAAACAACCTTTTATGGTTCGGGATAAAGGGTTAAGCTATGAAACATTTTTTCATCGAAGATGAATCTTTAGTGATTGAGTATAATTTGGACTTGTTCAAATTATGCGAGAAAGAGTAGGCGAGTTATGGAATTTTTTAAATATACAAAAACCTTTAATTTTATGGGCAAGTCGAAACTTGCAATGATACTCTCTATTGTTTTGGTTTTAAGTTCGTTTGCTATTTTAGCGACAAAAGGTTTTAATTACGGTGTCGATTTTGCAGGCGGAACAATAGTTCAGGTCAAATACGATGGCGCTGCGCCGATTGACGTGATGAGAGAGAAGCTAAAGAGCAACACACTCTTTGATGGCGCTTCTATTACGGAGTTTGGTTCCGAGGATGAGGTAGTTATCCGCATGAGAACAGCAACGGGAGATGTAGTTGTCGATGTAGGCGACATTGCGAGCCAGACGCTTGTGGGCACAGGAGAGTTTGAGATTCGTCGTGTTGATATTGTAGGTCCAAAGGTCGGAAGCGAGCTAAAAGAGAAAGGGATAACCTCTCTTATTTTAGCTGTCATCGGAATTTTAATCTATGTTGCGTTTAGATTTGAGTGGAGATTTGCTGTTGCCTCAATCATAGCACTTGTTCATGACGTCTCGATAGCTCTTGGAGCTATAGCATTGGTCGGTTTAGAGGTTAACCTTGACGTTTTAGCTGCACTTCTTACAATTTTGGGTTATTCGCTAAATGATACTATTATCGTTTTTGACCGCATACGTGAGGGAATAATAAAAAATAGAGACAGCGAGTTTAGTGAAATAATTGATATATCAATTACAAACACGTTGGCTAGAACTACGTTAACTTCGCTTACAACCCTTTTTGTGGTTTTTACTCTGTTTATGTATGGCGGCGAGATAATTCATGCTTTTGCCTTTACTCTTTTAGTAGGTATTGTCGTGGGAACATACTCATCTATTTTTGTCGCTTCGCCTACACTGCTTGTTTTAGGGTTTGATGTGAAAAAATATCATATAAACCTTGCTCAAAAAGCTGCAAGAGAAGCAGAAAAAGATAGAATGAGAGCTCAGTTCGAATCTGGAGTTATGTAAGGTTTCATACTCTCATTTTTTTGGCATAAGCCAAAACTTCAGTGTCTGAACATCTTCTGAACTTTGTTTAGGATATGTGAGTGATAATAATAAGGCTCAGTTCGAATCTGGAGTTATGTATGCTTCTTCCTCTTCTTTGCGAGCCAAGGCTCGGTAAATTATTCATTATAAAACTGCATTACTCTTTAGTTAACCCAATAAAAGTTACAATAAACAAAAAACGGGTTCGTTATGAGCAGTGTTACATATTTAGTGTTCTTTTTGTTTGTTGCTTTTTGGGTCTACTCTATCATATCTGTCTATGGAGCCAAATTTAAAGATGAGAAGCAGAAAACATTTTGGAGGATAGGCATAATTTTTGTGCCGCCTTTGGCATTTTTTTATCTTTTTATGAAAAAAAACTTAATTCTTAAATAGGTAAATCCGATGAAAAATAAAATTTCACTTAATCAAGAAATTAAACTTGGATGAGATTTTGCTTGTACTCCTAAAACAAGGAGTATCCCATCAAAACACAGCGCACAAAAAAGCTCATCGAAGCTCTGAAAAATATCCCGGATTATAGAGTTGATACAGGAAAAATAGAGTATCCACTCCATGAAGTTTTGTTTATGACACTCTTTGCGCTTCTCAAGGGCAATACAACTTTTAAAGATATTTTTGCTTGGATGACATTCAACAAAGAGAATGAAATACTCAAAAAGATATTTGAAAAAGAGAAAGTAAATGTACCTTCTCGTTCCACGCTGCATGCGTTGCTTATTAATACAGACAACAATGCACTAGAAGCTGTTTTTAGGGAGTTCTTTTTAGAGCATATTCTTCAAAAAAGTATTGCCGTGGATGGAAAATGGCTCAGAGGTAGTGATGTTAATGGGCAGTATACACAAGAGTCGCACAAGGCTATACTTAATATCTTAGACAAAGATATTAAGATTGTTTTTGCTCATAAGTTTTTAGATAAAAATAAAAAGAGTGAGATAAAAGCACTTCAAGAAGTGCTTGATGATAATTTTTTTAGTGATGATGGACAAATATTTTCATTTGATGCACTTTTAACACAATCAAGCATTCTAAACACTATTGATTCTCAGGGAAATAAATATATTGCCAAGTTCAAAGACAATCAGAAAAACTTAAAGCACAAGGCTATTGAAACAATCGACGCATTCCAAACCCCAAGTGACATTTATGATGATAAAGAAGGGTATCTCAGCGAAAACAATAAAAGAGTCACCAGAACCATAGAGGTGTATCAAAATCAAAACTGTAACATCGTGATGCATCATGAGACATTTGATAATATTCAATCGCTTATCAAAGTTACCAAAACATTAACAAGCCCTATCACCACAGAATGTACTCAAACTGTGCAATATGCCATGGCTAATTTCAAAACAACAGCCCAAGATTTTCATGAGAAGATACTCCAACATTGGAGGGTTGAAACGTATCATTATCATCTAGATATGTTATTGGAAGAAGACCAGCATATTGCCTATAAAGAGCCGTTTTCTATAGCAATACTTAGAAGTTTTGCTATCAATCTTTACCAGCTGTTTTTAAATGCCAATAAAAATAAAAAAGTTCTACTAACAGGAAAAACCACAATGGCAGAGATTAAAAGAAATTGTCTTTATCGTGATGATTTTACTGCAGAGTTATTTGAACAGAAAAGTATCATTTAAGGTTTGTTTTATTTTTCATCGGATTTACCTAATTCTTAAATGAGCGACATAAAGACTTCAGTCGCTCCTTAAGATACTTTTTGTATAATCTCCCCAATTAATTTTAAGCTAAGGTGTCAATATGGATTGGGGCAAAGTAATATATGTATTTTTTTCGTTGATGAGTTTAACATCAATCGCAGGTTTTTTATACGAGCATAGTGCTGTCGCACTTTTTGCAGCAGGCAGTTTAAACCTAATTTCCACATTTTTAAAAATTGGTGTCAGAAACCTTCTCTCCGCTGAGCTTTTAGCTTCCTCTTTAGTTGCAGATTTGCATCTTATTCCCGCTTTTATCTATCTTGAAGTAGTCGGAAATCTTGAGTGGGCAATAGCGCTTGTAATAGGTGCATTAATAGCAAATATATTTTCAATGGGTCTTGTCTATATAGAGAGCTCAAAAAATCGCGAAGAGTACTAATTTGTTGTGCGCTAAATGAGCAATACCCAAAAGTGAGGGTACGCGAGCCCATTTAGCCACGCTAAGACCGCTTGGGTCACAAAACCTTTGGTTTTTTTAGAAAAACTAGACTCTATGGGAGTCAGAATAATTTTACAGGAAGTTTTAATTTGGAATATAACGTAAAGACCATGGAAAAGAGTTGGCAAGAGTATTGGGCAAAAAAGAGAAGTTTTGAGCCGAGCGAAGATTTTTTAAAAGAGAAAAAATATATATTAAGCATGTTTCCGTTTCCAAGCGGGCGTCTTCATATGGGGCATGTTAGAAACTACACACTCAGCGATGCTTTTGCAAGATACTACCGTCAGCAAGGGTTTAACGTCCTTCATCCAATCGGCTTTGACAGTTTTGGAATGCCTGCTGAAAACGCTGCTATCAAAAACGGCTCTCATCCGAAAAAATGGACTTATGACAATATAGACTATATGAAGGGCGAGTTTAAATCACTCGGCTTTTCATTCTCAAAAGAGCGCGAGCTTGCTACAAGCGATGAACTTTACACAAAGTTTGAGCAGGGCTTTATAATCGACATGTACGAAAAAGGTCTTCTTTACCGTAAAAAAGGATTTTTAAACTGGTGTCCTAGTTGTCATACTGTTTTGGCAAACGAGCAGGTAATAGATGGCTCATGCTGGAGATGTGACAGTGACGTAGTTAAAAAAGATATGAACCAGTACTACTTCAAAATAACGCAGTACGGCGATGAACTGCTCTCTGATTTACACAAACTTGAGGGCGGCTGGCCTAAGCAGGTTCTAACGATGCAGGAGAACTGGATAGGCAAGTCAAACGGTTTGGAGTTTAAACTTTCATTTGATGAAAAATCACAAGAGAGGCTAGATAGCAAGTTTGAAGGTTTTAGCGTATTTACAACACGTCCAGATACTATTTATGGCGTAAGTTATGCGGCACTGGCTCCTGAGCACGAGATAGTAAGCTATATGATAGAGAATTCACTTCTTGATAGTGATACGATTCATAAGATAAAAGAGATGAAGAACGCTTCATCTATTGACAGACAAAAAGAGAAGAGCGGTGTGGCACTAAATCTACATGTAGTTCATCCGCTGACTAAAAAACATGTTCCTATCTGGGTTGCAAACTTTGTTTTGATGGATTATGGAAGCGGCGCTGTAATGGCTGTTCCTGCCCACGATGAAAGGGATTTTGATTTTGCCAAAAAATATGATTTGCCGATTAGGGGTGTAATCAAACCTTTTGGCGAAGAGTTTAGCGCAGACAAGCCTTTTACAGACGTCGGCGAGCTTTTTGACTCTGAGATGTTTAACGGACTTAACTCAAAAGAGGCGCAGGCTAAAATAATTGAGCATTTTGAAGATAAAAAAATCGGTAAAAAAACAACCAACTTCAAGCTAAAAGATTGGGGAGTAAGTCGTCAGAGATATTGGGGTGCGCCAATTCCTTTTGTTCACTGCCACGATTGCGGAATAGTGATGGAGAAAAAAGAGAATCTTCCAATCGCTCTGCCTGAAGATATAGTTATTACTGGAGAAGGAAATCCGCTTGACCACCATCCTTCTTGGAAGCACTGTAAATGTCCTAAATGCGGAATAGATGCTCTTCGCGAAACAGATACCATGGATACGTTTGTAGAGTCAAGCTGGTACTTTTTACGTTTTTGCGCATCGCCTAAAAACTGGGAAAAAGAGGCTTTTTCAAAAGAACAGATTAAGTACTGGATGCACCAAGGTGTTGACCACTATATCGGCGGGATTGAGCATGCAATCTTGCACCTTCTTTATGCAAGGTTTTTTACAAAAGTATTTCGTGATTTAGGGTATCTGGAGTTTGATGAGCCATTTGGCAGACTTCTTACTCAAGGCATGGTGCTAAAAGACGGTGCTAAGATGAGCAAGTCTAAAGGCAATACGGTTGACCCTGATGCGATTATAGAGAAGTACGGAGCGGATACGGCAAGGCTATTCATACTCTTTGCCGCACCTCCGACACAAGAGTTGGAGTGGAACGACAATGCTGTTGAGGGCGCTTATAAGTTTATAAAAAGATTTTATGAGAGAAGCGCTAACGCATATAAAACAGATAAAATTCCTTTCATTGAGCATGCAAAACTGAACAAAGAAGAGAAGTTTGCCAGAAAGAAAGTGTACGAAGCGCTTGTGCGCGCAGAGGATGTTTACACAGAGAAGTATACTTTTAACACTATGATAGCCGGTGTTATGGAGGCTATGAATGCTCTAAACCTGCAGTCAAATAGCGATGTTTGGAGCGAGGGGTACTGGATTTTGACCTCAATTATGGAGCCGGTTATTCCGCACACATGTTGGGAGATAAGCAGCCAAAAGTTCTCACTTGCAAATTTGGTACAGCAGAAAGTAATAGATGAAGTTTTTGTTGAAAACACGTTGATTTTGGGTGTCTCTATAAACGGAAAAGCAAGGGTTGAGATAGAAGTCGCACCTGACGCTTCAAACGATGTTATAATTGCAATGGCAAAAGAGAGCGCTTCAAGATGGCTTGAGGGTAAAATTATAATAAAAGAGATTGTGGTGCCTAAAAAGCTGGTCAATTTAGTTGTAAAGGATTGATTTTGAAGAAGCTGTTAAAAATCAAAAACCTTTTGCTTCTTTTATCGGTCTCTATTTTCATAAGCGGATGCGGATACTCTCCGAGTGCCAAATTTTCTCGTGATGCTTTGGGCGAGAAGATAAGTACGAGCGTTATTATTTCAGCACAAGACCCACAGAATACAGTTGTAATTAAAGATGCAGTTGACAGGGCAATTATAGAGGTATTTCAGGCTTCGCTAGTTGAGAGACAATACTCAGATAGCCATCTTGTTCTAAAAATGTCTACACCCGTTTATGCTCCAATTGTTTATGATGAAAACGGTTTTGTTATAGGATACAGAATGAGCGTTGTTTTAAATATAGTAAAACATACAAACGGCGTATCAAAAAGCTATACGACAAGAGGATTTCATGACTTTTCCGTCGCTCCAAATGCTATTGTAACAGACCAAGACAGGTTTGAGGCCATCGGTCAAGGTGCACAAAGAGCTGTAAGGTCTTTTGTAGCACAGGTTTCTGCGGAGGGAGCAAGAGCTAAAAAAGAGTCAAAATAGAACTTTAACAATCAAGGAGATATTGTGAATATTCAAAAAATTATTAAAAAAGCTATAAAAAGATTGGAGCTAGAGGGTAAACTCCAGACGCCTGATTTTTATGCGGAGGCTTTTTGCAAAGAGGCTGCTGCTGCAGGTTTTAATGTTGAGGATTGCTCAAAACTAGATAAATTCAAATCTATGCTCAATAAAGATTTTCAGGATGAACTCAAAAAATATCATATAAAAACAATCTCTGAACTAGCCCATTTTTTAATCTCTAGACTTAACAGAACAAACCCAACACACTGCTCAAATCTTTTGGAATCACAAAGCATCTTTACAAAAAAGGTGCTTCAGACTATAGCAGTGCTTCATAACAAAGAAGCCTCTGAGCTTGCAAAAAAAAGTCTGGACCTTTTGGGAAGAGAGTGTTCTATTGCAGAGATTGACCAGTTTAGACAGTTGTGGATAAACTTTTTAACAACCTATGATGATAGTTTTTTACAAAAACTCAAACTGCTCGGAGATGTTGATTCTGCAGACCTAGAAAGAACCATACAAAACCTAAATTTTGAAAATGCTCCAAGCAGAGATTTTGACTCATTTGAGCTCTCAAAGGTTGCTTCGCTTTTGGTCTCATCACTTGTGCCCTCAATTGCTTCTGAAATAAATGAAAAGATAGCCGAAATAAGCCAAAAAATCCAAAAAAATCCCGCACTTTTAGAGAGCAGCACTATAGAAGCTGAGATTAAATCCGCTATATCCCTAAGAATTGCTCTTGACAAACAGAGTGTAAAAGAGATGGTTGAGTCAATAGACGGCGTTCTCGGCAGACTCTCATTAAGACTTATAGAGATGATAGAGAGTTCAGACAGCTCTGCTGTTGAGATACAGAAGATTAAAAAAGAGCTAGAGAGCTATAACGAGAGTACTACAACCAGCTTTAGCGTTGCTCATAAAAAGCTCTATACAATTGCGGTAGCATTGGAGAAGAACACTCAAGCGCTTACTAGAGATTTAAAAAAGCATAGCAGTGAAGTTGGTGTGCTTAGCAAAAAAATAGAGCAGCTTGAGCTTGAGCTTGAGCGCGCTAAAGAGCAATCAAAAGAGGATTTTCTAACAAAGCTTTTAAATAGGCGCGCGCTTGATGAGTTTATGAGCGTTAAAGAGGCTGAGTTTGAAAGATACGGACACGACTTCACTGTAGTACTTTTCGACCTTGACAATTTTAAAGCGGTTAATGACACATACGGACATGATGCTGGAGATGCGGTTCTGGTTGCTTTTTCAAAAATACTTAAAAACGAGGCAAGAGCTGTAGATGTAGTAGGAAGATTCGGCGGTGAAGAGTTTATCGCTATTCTTGGAGAGACAGGACTTGATGGCGGAGTGGCATTTGCTCAAAAAGTACGAAACAAGATTAAAAATACACGTTTGATGTATAAGGAAAGCCGCATAAACGTTACCGTCAGTTGCGGAGTGAGTGAGAGAAAAACGCACTTCTCGCTTGCTAATTTGATAACATCGGCTGACGAAGCCCTCTATAAAGCGAAAAATGAGGGCAGAGATAGGGTAGAGTCTAAGTGATACTGAAAGATTATTTAAATTCTAAACCGCTCTACTACGATGAGATTGATTACACACGAATGCCACGTGTATATGAGAAGATAAAATCCTCACTGCCTCTAAAAAATATTATTCATATTATCGGAACAAACGGCAAAGGTACAACTGGGCGATTTTTAGCAAACGCTCTGCACGCGATGGGGCATAGTGTGGGGCATTATACCTCTCCTCATATCTTAGAGTTCAATGAGAGAGTCTGGGCAAACGGCTCAAATGCAACCGATGCAGAGTTAGAGAGTGCGCACAGAGAGCTGCAAAAGCTTTTGCCAAAGAGTGATGCGGACACTCTTAGCTATTTTGAGTATACAACTCTCTTGAGTGCAATAATTTTTAAGAGGTGCGATTATGTCGTAATGGAGGCTGGACTTGGCGGCGAATTTGATGCAACGGCTGTTTTTTCTAAACGCCTGACGCTGGTTACTCCAATAGCCTATGACCATGAGGCTTTTTTAGGCTTAGAGATAGAGAGTATCGCTTCTACAAAATTAAATGCAATCCAAAATAGTGCAATATTGAGCTCTCAGAGCTATAATAAGGTTTATCAAGTTGTTGATAGGCTAAAGTCTGAAAAATCTCTAAATATCAAAAGAGCAGATGAGATTTTAGATGAAAAAGATAAAGAGCTGATAGGAGATATCTCTAAAAATCTCTCTCTTGCTCCATATCTAACACATAATCTTTCGTTAAGCATAGCGGCACTTAAATTTTTGAACCTTGAGTATAAAATTGAGCATTTTTCAGCAGCGCCTCTCTTTGGCAGGATTACAAAAATAAGTGACGATATTATAATTGATGTCGGGCATAACGCACTCGCAGCGCAAAGCGTAGCTGATGCTTTGAGAGGTGAGAAATATATAATAATTTATAATAGTTACAAAGATAAAAACTATCAAGAAATTCTAAGAATTTTGCGTCCAATAGCATTACATGTAGAAATTATAACCATAGGTGACAAACGCGCTGAAAAAATAGAAAATATTGAGACCGTTTTAGATAGCTTAGGGATAAAATATAGTATATTCAATAAAATAAAACCGAAGCAAAAATATCTTGTTTTCGGTTCTTTTAGTGTAGTAGAGAGATTTTTAAGAGAGTGCCATGAGTAATCACTTCACAATTACGATACATGATGATAACGGCGTAAGGCAGTTTAATCTTCATCGTATTATCAAAAAGACGGCTTTTCATCTTATTTTATTTATTGGAATAGTTACTATTGTAGCAATCGGTACAATACTTTATCTAAACTATATAGTAGATGAGATAGAGATAAAGCGCCAAGCTACGCAAAAAGCCTACTTGATGCAAAAAGAGAAAAATCAAGCCCTTGATAAGAGCATAAAAGAGGCTCAACTGGCTTTGATTGATAAGAAAAAAGAGCTAATAGCTGTCTCTGAGACGCTCTCTGAGATAGAGACGCTTATCGGCATAACTCCTGTGGCTGAGACATCACTCTCCGAGAGGATGACCACAACTAAGGTAAATTCTGAACATATTGCAACCCTGATGCAGTTTATTCCAAGCGGTTCTCCGGTAGAGTACCGGGGAGTTACAAGCACTTTTGGATATAGGATACATCCGACGCTAAATTCAAAAGAGCTTCATCGCGGTATTGATTTGAAGGCGGATATGAAGACTCCTGTTTATGCTACAGCTGATGGGATTGTAGAGTGGTCCGGATATCATCAAAAAAGCGGATTTGGAAATCTTGTAATTATTCAGCACAATTACGGGTTTAAGACATATTTTGCGCACCTGAATAAGGCAGTGATTGGATCTGGAAAGTTTGTAAAAAAAGGTGATTTAATCGCCTACACTGGGAATACAGGTATGAGCAGCGGCCCGCATTTGCACTATGAGATTAAATTTATTCAAAGATCGGTTGATCCTTTGGCATTTGTAAAATGGAGCGTAAAAAACTATAATGATATATTTCAAAAGGAGAAACAAATACCATGGCAATCTTTAATAACAGCGACAGCACACATAAAAGTACCGGCACCGACGCAAACACTACCATCATCACAGCTGGCTCTGCAATAAAAGGGGAGATGAATCTTGCATGCAATCTCTATGTTGACGGAGAGTTTGAGGGTACAATACGCTCAAGTAAAGAGGTGAATATAGGCAAGCATGGACACATAAACGGCGATGTATTTACAACTAGATTGGTTGTTCAGGGATACATAGAGGGCAATATCAACGCAAAACGAGTTGAGATTAAAGCTAACGGAAGAGTAAACGGCACAATAGAGTCAAGTGAACTTGTTATTGAGGCAAAAGGTATCTTTGAGGGAAGCAGTATCGTAAAAGATGTGGCTGCTGCACCTAAAAAAGCGCCTTTAAGCGATAATATACCAACGGATACGATAAAAAGTATTTTAAATGAGCAAGAGGTAAAAATATCATAGTCCTCCGTACACACTAATGTCACAACATAGACTATTTCAATATTATAAAACCGCAAAAAATCAAGATTTAGAGCTCTTGATTTGCGATGACTCAAAAGAGGCGCATGAACTTGAGAGCGTAGCCAGATTTTTCAAGCAGGATGTTATTGTATTTCCTGACTTCAGAGCCACTTACGGGGATGATTTGAGGGTTTACAAAGAGGAGATTCACGAGCTCTTCTGTGCTTTGAGAAAATATTATACATGCAAGAAAAAGCCGCTTGTTATTTCGCCGCTAAAAACACTCCTTTTCAATCTGCCCAACAAAGAGCTTTTAGACTCTGTTGTTATAGAGTTTGGAACAAAAATAGAGTTTAAAAAATTCCAAGAGCAGATGCTTTTTTGGGGATACAGCTTTGTTGATATGGTGCAGGTTGAGGGAGAGATATCTTTTCGCGGAGACATTATAGATATCTATCCGCCATCAAGCGCCATGCCTCTTCGCATCTCGCTCTTTAACGATGAGATTGAACAGATAAAATATTTTGAACTTGAATCCCAAAGAACGCAAAAAGATGAGCTTGAGAGCTTTGAGCTTACTCCAGCATTTTTTTCTCTCGATGAAGAGGGGTTTGAGAGCCTAAACGAAAGGGTAAAAGAGAGCGAGTTTGACTCTCTTGTAAAAGATATAGCCTCTTTGGGTCTATGGTATTTGGGCGAAAACGCTATTAGCTTTCTAGAGGGCAAAAATGCAAAACTAATCAGAAATCTGGATGCCATTTTGGTAGATGCTTATGCGCTTAATAAACCAACACTCCCAAGAGAGTGCTTCAATCTTGAGGTTTTAAGTGAATCTGATGATTTTAAAGAGATTTACGTTAGCGACCTTCACTCTCTCTTAAAAGTGCACAAAGATAAAAAGATAGTCGTTATCGCTTCAAATGAGGCTGTCATAAAACAGGCAGGGCTGTTTGAGCTTAAAAATATCAGCGTGGTTTATGCCCCATATATCTTAAACATAATCTCCAAAGATGAGCTTGTTATCTCTTTAAACAAGCAAAATAAGCTAAGACGAAGAAGAAAAAGCTCAATCCTGCTTGATGATTTAAAATCAGGCGATTATGTCGTTCATGAGGATTACGGTGTCGGTATATTTGAGTCTATCGAACAGACTCAAATACTGGGTGGTATTAAAGATTTTATAGTTATCAAGTACGTTGGTGACGATAAGATTCTGCTTCCTGTTGAAAATCTTGACTGTATCGACCGCTACATCGCCTCAGGCGGTTCTGTTCCAGTTTTGGACAAGCTTGGCAAAGGAAGTTTCGGCAAACTAAAAGAGAGCGTTAAAAAACGTCTTATGGAGATAGCTGGGCAGATTGTAAATACCGCTGCCGCAAGAGAGTTGATTCAAGCGCCTAAAATCAGGGTAGATGAGAGCGAGTTAAGAGAGTTTCAAAAGCTCTCCGGATTTCTTTATACGGATGACCAGACTCAGTCAATTAATGAGATAATTACGCAGATGAGCTCAGGTCACATCATGGACAGACTCCTTAGCGGAGATGTCGGTTTCGGCAAGACAGAGGTAGCGATGAATGCAATATATGCATCATACAAGTCAGGCTTGCAAGCGGCGCTGATTGTTCCGACAACGCTTCTCTCGGCTCAGCACTACCGCTCACTTCGCGAGAGATTCGGCAACCTTGGAATCAAGACGGCTAAGCTTGATAGATTTGTAAGCTCAAAAGACAGAAGCAATATAATAAAAGGTCTCGCTTCAGGCGAAATAGATGCAGTAGTGGGGACACACTCTCTTTTTAATCTGGATTTTAAAAACTTAGGTTTGGTTATCATAGACGAAGAGCACAGATTCGGCGTAAAACAAAAAGAGAAGATAAAAGAGCTATACCACAATGTTCATCTTCTCTCAATGAGTGCAACTCCGATACCGCGCTCGCTAAATCAGGCACTAAGCTCCATAAAAACAATGTCGCAGCTACTCACTCCTCCAAGCCAAAGACAGCCGGTTAGAACCTTTGTGAAAGCGTATGAAGAGAAGCTGATAAAAGAGGTACTGCTCAGAGAGATTCGCCGTGGCGGGCAGATTTTTTATGTCCATAACTCAATTGACCATATGCCTATAAAATTAGGTGAGTTAAAGGCACTATTGCCGTCGCTTAGAGTTGTTATGCTCCACTCAAGAATCTCTGCAGCTGATACAGAAAAAGAGCTTTTAAAGTTTGAAGCGGGCGAATATGACCTTATGCTTGCAACCTCCATCATCGAGTCAGGCATCCATATGCCTCGCGTAAACACTATAATAGTCGATGGCGCAGACAGATTCGGTATGGCGGACTTGCATCAGCTTCGCGGTCGGGTAGGGCGCAGCAATGTTGAGGGCTTTGCATATTTTATAGTAAACGACAAAGAGACTTTGACCGATGATGCTAAAAAAAGGCTTCTGGCGTTAGAGTCAAACTCATTTTTGGGAAGCGGTTCGGTACTGGCTTACCACGATTTAGAGATACGCGGCGGCGGAAATCTTGTCGGAGATGCTCAGAGCGGACATATAAAAAATATCGGCTATTCGCTCTATCTAAGACTGCTTGAAGACGCTATAAAACTCCTTAGCAATCAGGCAGAGAGCGAAAAGCTAAAAGTAGATATAAAACTTACCATCTCTGCATACGTCTCCGATGAGGTCGTAAAAGAGGATAGACTTCGCATAGATATCTACAGAAGGCTCTCGGCATGCATCGAGCCTGTTGAGATTTATGAGATACAAGAAGAGGTTATTGACAGATTTGGAGAGCTTGACGTGCCGAGTAAACAGTTTTTTGAACTGATGGTTATCAAACTCTTGAGTTTGCACAAAAAGATAAAAAGCGTATCCAATTACGGTCAGAACATTACCTTTACATATATAGATGAGAAAAAAGATAGTATAAAGTCAGATTCAAAAGATGATGATGACATCATAAAAGCAGCGTTGAAGTATCTTAGAGGAGCAGAGAGTTGAGAGTAGCATTTATAGGCGATATTGTAGGCAGTCCCGGCAGAGATATGTTAAAAGCGCATCTCAAAAAAATCAGACAAGAACATAATATAGATTTTGTAGTTGCAAACTATGAAAATGCCTCTCACGGTTTTGGGCTGACTGCAAAAAATGCAAGCGAGATTGCAAGTTTCGGCGTTGACTGCATGAGTGGCGGAAACCACACATGGGATAAAAAAGATGTTGAAGCGCTTTTTGACACCCACGAGATTTTGCGACCTCACAACTACCCTGATGAGGTAAAAGGAACAGGCTGCAAAGTTTACGATGTGTGCGGAGATAAACTGGCAGTTTTAAACCTGATGGGCCACTACTCAATGCCATATACCGAGAACGCTTTTAGAACGGCAAAGAGTACGGTTGAGGCTTTACATGCAGATGGCGTAAAAAATATCTTTATAGATTTTCATGCAGAGGCTACAAGCGAGAAGCGTGCCATGATGCTGCTGCTTCAAGGGAGTGTGAGTGCCATAATCGGAACGCATACGCATGTCTCAACCGATGATTTTCAAATCTCCAAAGGCACTGCATATCTAACAGATATGGGACTGAGCGGCTGTCGTGATAATGTAATCGGTATGGATGAGAAAGTGCCTCTAAAGCAGTTTTTTACCGGAATCAAAGGTCATTTTGATATTCCAAAAAAGTGCAAGAAAATAATGCAGATAGCTATTATGGATTTTAGCGGCGGAAAGTGCAGCAACGCATATAAGTTAAAGATATTTGAAGAGGGAACACTCATTAGAACTGATGCCTGGATAGAAGCAGAGTAGTTAAGCTGCTGTTATTTGGAAATATCTGTCGTTTGCTTCGTATGTATTTACCATAACATGACGTAAATTTTTCTCTTTTGCTTCTTTAATGTCACTGGGCAGCTTATCATCTATTTTTGGGGTCTGATTTAGGGTAAGAGCAGGTTTTCTAACAAGTGAAAACATCGTAATATTTCCATCATAAGCGGCTTTTGCATTGATTGTTGTAGTTAATTGTTTTAGTTTTATCTCACTCTGGCTTTGCAGCTGCTTTTGGAGTTTTTGCTGGTTGTTAAAAGATTTGTAGTTAGAGATATAATCGATAGGGAGATTTTTATCGGTGTGCGACTTCACTATAGCAGAGTTTGATAGCTCTTTGCTAAAAGATTCTGACTCACCCTTAGGCTCTTTGGTCTTGTATAAGTCTGTTTTATTGGAGCTGTTTGGGCTGATAAATGTAGTGTAAGTAGATACAAACATTTTAGCCTCCTTTGCCAACAATGGAGTATTATAAGCCAAATGAACTTCAAAAACTATAAAAACAGGAAGCGTATTTTTTTAATACATTTGATACAATAGTAAAAAAAATATTAGGGATGTTTATGGGCGCTAAAATCGTTATTGTAGAAGATGAAGAGGATTTATTAGAGCTTATTGAATACAATTTGACAAAAGAGGGCTATGAGGTAATAGGATTTTTAAACACAAAAAGCGTTGAGCAGATGCTTAGCGAAGAGAGTGTTGATTTGCTTATTATGGATAGAAATCTCCCCGGAGTGGAGGGGAGCGAGTTTGTTCAGCTTCTTAGAAAAGATGGATTTGCAACACCGGTTATCTATCTAAGCGCAAAAAATGCAGACTCTGAGATAGAGGAGGGGTTTTTAAGAGGCGGAGATGACTATATAACAAAGCCTTTCAATATGAAAGAGCTGCTGCTCCGCATCAAAGCAATTTTGAGAAGAACAAGCAAAAAGGTCGAAGAGGGCATTTTGGCATACAGGGATTTGGTGCTGGATAGAAGCTCAAGAACCCTTAGCGTAGACGGCAAAAGCGTAGATGTCACAAAGCTTGAATTTAACCTGCTGTGTGAATTTATTTTAAACAAAAACAGCGTTCTTGACCGCGACTATCTGCTCGAAAACGTCTGGGACGGGGCGGAAGAGTATCAATACAAAACCGTAAACGTTGCCATAAATAGACTAAAAGAGAAGATAGACTCAGATAAAAGTAAAAATTATATTCAAACAGTCCGCGGAATAGGGTATAAGTTGTGCTAAAAATACATCAGATATTTATACTCAAATTTCTGCTGTTATTTGCAAGCACGCTACTTATCATATCCGTTATCAGCTATATAGCTTTAAAATCCATAGTCGTAGAGCATAACAAAAATCATCTAAAACATGCAATCGAGCTGATGGAGATAGAGCTTGAGAATATAGGGGATTTGGACGCATATGCCCTTAAGGTTTATGAAAAAACATCCCTCAGAGCGACAATAATCGCTGAAGACGGAGTTGTTGTGGCAGAATCAAACGCTGACAAAGCTCAAATGGACAATCACGCTTCGCGTATCGAAGTAATGGAGTCGAATTCTCAAGATTATGGGAGTGTCATAAGATATTCAAACACGGTTAAGGCTGATTATTTGAATGTCGTAAAAAAAATAGCCCATAAAGAGGGACAGATCTATATACGGCTATCCATGAGTTTGGCGCAGATAATGGATGACTTCTACTCGCTTTGGATAAAACTCTTTTTTATTTTTATGGGCATTTTGGTCGTTGCCGCATTTGTGTCAAAAAATATGAGCCAGAGAATAGTTTATGATATCACCCAGCTTAGAAACTATCTTGATGAGGTTTCAAGCAAAAACTACAAAGCGGTTGTGAAGACAAAATATTTTTATGAGTTTTTGCAAATCTCGCTGCTTTTGAAAAATCTCGTAAAAAAACTCAGCAAAAACGAGAAGAAAAAAGCGAAGCATATGGCAAAGCTAAGGCTTATAAACAAGCAAAAAAACGATATCCTCTCTGCTATCTCACATGAGTTTAAAAATCCTGTGGCGGCTATTATGGGCTATGCGCAGACTATCCAAGAAGATAGCGACATGCCAAAGAGCGTCAGGGATAAATTTTTGAGCAAAATTAGCTCAAACGGCGAGAAGATATCCAAGATGTTAGATAGGCTTACTCTCTCGGTTAAGCTTGAAAATGGCGATTTGGCAATAAATAAGAGCGAGTTTGATTTAAAACAGCTTTGTCATGAAGTCGCATCAAATCTCGCTCTAAAATATAAAGAGAGAGATATAAGAGTTGTAGCAGATGAGCAGCTGATTTTTACCGATAAGACGATGCTGGAGCTAGCTCTTATCAATCTGGTTGACAATGCTCTGAAATACTCCAAAAGTGATGTCATAATTGAGCTAAAAGATAAAAAAGTCTCAGTCTTAGACAGTGGCATAGGCATAAGAGAAGAGCATCTAAAGAGCATTGCAGAGAAGTTTTACAGGGTGGATAAAAACAGATGGGACAACTCTATGGGAATTGGCTTAGCTATGGTTACTTATGTTTTAAAACTGCTTGACTCGTCGCTTGAGATAAGCTCTGAGTTTGGCAAAGGTTCGAGCTTTGGTTTTAGCGTGGAGAAGATGTCAAAGAGTTAGATTTTTAGCTGAACAGTTCTTTTTGTCGCTTCAAAAAGTTCGGTTGCTTTTTGAACCATCTGCTCTTCTAAAATATCCGCACCGTTTATCTCTCTTGAAGAGTCACCGCTCTGGCAGTTTGTAACACAGCTCGCACTTCCGCCGATTTCAACTTCCTCTATCATCGAAGCAGGCTCTTCTTCAACAGCCTCTGACTGCGTTATGCTCTCTTCTTTTTGAGCTTTGCTGCAAGCCTCATGTTTGATTTTTGTCTCAAATCCAAACACCTCTCTTACCAGCTGTTTTATTACCGAGTAACCGTGTGTTAAGACCTTTTTGCACTCGTCATTTGCGCAGCTCTCCCAAGTAAGCAGGTTGTTTTCATAAGATATAAATGAGATGCTTCTCTCAAAACACTCTCCAAGTTCAAAATTTCTGTCTTTTATCTTTGAAACAAGCTCAAAGAAGGTATTTTCATAAGGATTTTTTTCTACATGTAGATTCTCTTTTGGCACCTTTTCTTCATGCTGAGACTGATTCTCATCTTTTGGCAGATTGATTGGAGTTGCACATGATATGGCAGGTCTATGTATCTCTTTTTGCAGAGACTCTATCATCTGGTCAACCTCTTTTATGCGCAGAGCCTCAACCATTTTGAAAAATATAAGCGAGAGCACGAAAGAGCCATCGGCATTGATATGAAACAGATATTTCGCATCGCTTAAAATTCTAAAAAATCTATCCAGTACAAGTGTAGAGTAGAGCGCGTCTGCGGCGTACATTCTATCTTTTAAAAAGACTATAAGCTCATCAACTACCATCTCAGGTTCATAATCTTGCAGAACTTTTACATATTCGACAATTTTTGCATAATCTTTTGCAAAAACTGCACTAAAGAGTTCACTTGTAAATTTCGGGTCAACGAGACCTAGCATATCTGTAACTGTACGCACGTCAACATAGTTTTTAGAAAATATTATTGCCTGATCAAGCAGAGTAAGCGTATCTCTAAGGCTTCCGCTTCCGCTACGTGAGAGTATCTCTAACGCTTCCGCTTCATATTTTATCCCCTCAAGGTTTAGGATATGGGCGAGGTGGTCTACTATTTTATTTGTAGCAATCGATTTAAATCTGAAGTGCTGAGTACGGCTCAGAATAGTTGCCGGAATCTTTAGAGGGTCGGTAGTCGCTAGTATAAACTTTACATATGATGGCGGCTCTTCAAGCGTTTTTAGCAGAGCGTTAAATGCCGGAGTGCTGAGCATGTGAACTTCATCAATTATAAAAATCTTAAATCTTGCGATTGAGGGCTTGTATTTTGTCTGCTCCACCAAATCGCGGATATCGTCTATTCCTCTGTTTGAAGCTCCGTCCATCTCAACGATGTCTATGTGGCGGCCATCAAGAGCCATGTTGCAGTTTTGGCAAGTTCCGCATGGCTGATGAGTTAAACCAGTTTCACAAATAAGAGCCTTTGCAAAGATGCGCGCGGTTGAAGTTTTTCCGCTTCCCCTGAGTCCTGAGAAAAGGTATGCGTGAGAGAGCCTGTTTGAGTCAAGCGCAAGTGAGAGAGTTTGGGAAACCGTTTCTTGACCTATAAGCTCATCAAAGCTTTTTGGTCTATATTTTCGCGCTAATACTTCTGAACTTTCTCTCACGCCTGCCCTCCATTTTTAATTATGGTGATTTTAGCATTTTAAGAGTTAAACTTTGATATGTAGGTGCTGTTTTTTATTTTTTAGCATCGTCAATATGCAGATACTTGTTTTGATCTCTTTTGCATTAAGAGTTGGATTTTGAATAAAATAGCCTTGAACATAATGGCAGCCTATACTCTTACATGTCAGCAGCTCTTCCTTTGTCTCTACATCCTCGGCTATTACTTTTATGCCAAGCCCGATTGCCAAGTTTGTAATGCTTTTGGTCATTATCTTTTTTTTAACATCTTTTTGTATGTCGGTAAGAAAAAAATCTATTTTTTGGCAAACTGTTTTTCATGACGAAATATTAGTCATGAATTATTTCAAAAAAAGTTACAACTATTTTATTTGAAGTGAAAAAGTAGAGATAGTCCCATGTCCTATGCCATCGCTCTTTAGCGTTATATCTCCGCCTAAAATATTTGCCATTTTTTTACTGAGAGAGAGACCCAGACCTGTTCCTTTATGGCTCTTTTGCATAACATTTTCAAGCTGGGTAAAGTCGTTAAAGAGCTGTTTCATATCATCTTCAGATATTCCTATGCCGCTGTCTTTTACTTTTACATATAGACTTTCACTGTCGTTATATAACTCGAGCCGTATGCCTCCCTCTGGGGTAAATTTAATGGCGTTGGAGAGAAGATTTACCACAATCTGTTTAAACATCTGAGGGTCAGTTTGGTATTTTTTATTTTCAAAGTTATCAAATATAAAATCAAATTTGATATTTTTATCCTTAGCCAAAGGAGAGAGCATGTTGAGGCTGCTTTGAACTATATCTAAGATATCTACACTCTCAACATGTGCTTCCATCTTGCCGGCTTCAATCTTGGCCATGTCTAAAATCTCATTTATCATGCTAAGAAGATATTGTGCAGATGATTCAATATTTTCAACTGTATCTTCTTGATCCTCATTTAGCTCTTCATACTCAATCATAAACTGTGCAAAACCTATAATTGCATTTAGCGGAGTTCTAAGTTCATGCGACATATTTGATATAAATGCTGATTTTGCCCTTGAAGCAGAGGCAGTTCTCTCGATCAGCCTGATTCTCTCAAGCTGCAGTGTTATCATAGAGGCGATAGAGTTGTAAAAATTCTGTTCATTTTTATCTTCAAAACTCTCTATTCCAAGTTCAATGGAGCCGAAATATATCTTCTCATCATTCTCAAAATCACTCACATAAAGATCTACAGACTCTTTGTCCGAAACTATATTTTGCTCTTTTTTGAAATGCAGATTCTCTTTGTAAGTCAATTTTTTTATCTCTTGCATAGAGACGTCCATACACTCATCTTCACTCTTTGTCTGAATGATGGTGTTAAAGAGTTCAATTAGCTGAGTAAACCTTTTTAATCTTAACTTATTCTCCTCTTCCAGCGTCTGAAGTGCCGAGAATGTAGTTTTTAACATGTTATTAAAAGAGTGGGTTAGCGTGGCTATCTCATCCTGCGAATTTACGTTTAACTGTGCGGAGTAGTTTTGCGTTTTGGTTATATAGTTGGTTGTGTCGGTGAGCTCTTCAATCGGTTTTACGATATCTCTGGATTGTTTGATAGACATATAGATGATTAGTATAAAAATAACAAGCGACATGTAGAGCATAAAACTGATAAAATCATATAAAAACTCCAGCGCAACGCCTTTATCTACAGCATAGACAATGTGCCAATCATTTAAAAAAGAGGATAATTTTTCATATACGACAACATATCTGCTATCAATAATGCTGTTCGTATTGTTTTTGAAATTTATTTCCAGTGGGATCTTTTCACCTATAATAAAGCTATTTTCTGGATTTACTATGTATGAGTGAACGGTCTCGTTGTGTGTCAGATATGAGTCTAGATTTTTAAGATTGTACTTTAAAACCAAAAATCCGAGTTTTTTTTCCTTTTCAAAAGAGGCATGTATCTGTGAGTACATGTAAAGATAACCATCTTTCACGTAAACCCCATACTCTTTTGTATTTAACTCATTGAGGCTATATTTTTTAAGCAATATATTTTTATATGATGAAGAAACAATGGTAGAGTCTAAGGCAACCGCCATAAATGTGATATCTAAGTTTAAATCCTCTTTTTTTGAGTTAAGAGCCTTGAGATTCTCTTGTCGATATCCTCCGCCAAGAGGTCATCCATCAAATCAAGGGAGCTTAAAAATCTCACCTCCTTGGTTAAGCTCTCTAGATGGTTGTTAATAAGTCCTATTACAACTTTGGTTCTCTCTAGATGTTCATTAATAGTTTTGTTTACTATTTTTGTTTCACTTAAAAAAAGGGTATAGATTAAAAGTGTTAGAAACGGCAAAAAACCTATAACTATAAAAATAGAGAGCAGCTTGTTGCGCAGTGATTTTTTTAAAAAATCAAACATCTTGAAGCTTTTCTTCAATTTCTAGGATTTCATCCAAGTTCTCCATAAATATGTCAACTACCTTTGGATTAAAATGCGAACCTGAATAATTTTTGATAATTTCAAGAGTTTTCTCTAAAGTAAAAGCTCTCTTGTAAGGTCTTTCACTAAGTAGTGCATCAAACACGTCAACAACCGCAACTATGGCGCCGCTAAGTGGGATATTATCGCCAGCAAGAGCATTCGGATAGCCTTTGCCGTTGTATTTTTCATGATGAGAGTGGGCTATCTCTGCTGCCAGCCTAAGAAGAGGCGTCTCTTTTTGTGAGAGGATAGAGTAGCCGATAACGGAGTGCTGTTTCATTATCTCAAACTCTTCGTTATCTAGTTTGCCGGGTTTTAGAAGTATGTTGTCAGCAATACCGACTTTTCCTATGTCGTGCATCGGGGACGCCAATCTCATAAGTTCAACGCCCTCGCTGCTCCATCCAAATTTTCTCGCAATCAGTGCAGCCATTTCGCCTACTCTGAGAGTGTGGGCTGATGTTTCATTGTCTCTATATTCGGCAGTTTTTCCAAGGATAGAGATAATATCCTGTTCGCTTTTTTGGATTTCTATGAGGGCATTTTGAAGCTCTTTTGTTTTTTTAGAGACCTCTTGCTCCAAGATTTTCTTGTGCTCTTTGAGCATATTCTGATAAGCTCCGAGTTTGATTGCATTTTTGACCCTAAGGCCAAATTCAACAATATCATACGGCTTTGTCAAGTACTCGTTTGCTCCAAGTTTTAGGCACTTTGTTATAGCCTCTTTGTCTGAGAGAGCAGAGATGACAATAAGCGGAATTGTAGAAAATTTCTCGTCGCTCTTGATGATGCTAGTGGCTTCGTACCCGTCCATAACAGGCATCATTAAGTTCATCAAAATCAAATCAACTTTTTGTCTGTTTAAAATCTCTATAGCTTCTTTGCCGTTTTGAGCTTCGATGACATTAAAACCCTCTTTGTTTAGTATCTTTGAGGCAACTTTTCTGTTCATTAACTCATCGTCACACAGTAGTACGCTTTACTACTCGCTCCATCTGTATAAAACCTTTATGTCGTTATCAAGATTCTTGACGTTAATATATCCTATGGCGCCTTCAACATTTTTGACAAAAGCTTTAACGCTCTCCTCGGAGTGCATCCCGACCGGGGGTCTTTTTCCAAGATAGTGCTGTGCGGCCCAGTATGATTTTAATCTCTCAAAATTCATCTCTACTATTTTATTTTCAACTTTTCTCTTATAGGGTCTCTTGCTCCCAGATTGACAGGAACAGCATTGATGTCCTCAATAACAGTTATTTTTTTTAAAAATATCGCTTTAATCTGCGCTCTTGAGAGATCTTTCATCTTTTGGTTTGCAATAACGGCATACTCATCAGCCAAAGATTGGGTAGAGAACATAATGGTCGATAAAAAAATTATGATAACTGTTTTCATTAGAAGAGCACTGAGAATGAGAATAAAAACTGATTTTGGTTACTTTGTGAGTGAAACTGGTATTCAGATTTTATTGCAATAGGATAGAGTGGCCTATATGTGTAGCCAAATATCAATAGGTCATCATCAGTTGTGTTGAGATTGTCATCGTATGATTCTACTCTTATGACTCCTATATGCTGTTCGCTAAAGCGGTATAGACCTTGTATGTAGAGTGCGTAGTCGGTAGTAAAATCACTTTCTGATTTTTGAGAGCCTATTTCAGATAAAATCTGATATTTGTCGGACTCATATTTTGCTGAGAGAAGAAAGTAGTAAAGATTGTTTTGGATTGTGTAGTTGTCGAGATTGTGAAAATAGCCGCTGTTTAGTTTGAACGTATAGTCATCTCTCTCGTATGATATGCCAAACCCATAATGCTCATCAATTTTGTAATTATTGTACTTATTGTCAATATCATTGTTGTGCTGCAACATGACATCAACCTTTAGCTCACCATCCCTGTAGGAGAGGTAAGAGGTGCCAAGCCCCGTTGTAAATTTTGGAAAAATAATTGATGTGCTCATTGGATTGGATGTTGTTTCTCGCAGAACATTTACAGGCAGTAGGTTCCAAAAACCTATCGGTGAGCTGTATTTACCGACTCTAAACATGTAATTTTCATTGAGGTTATAATCTAAATATAGTCTTTCTGTGTACAATTTATGGTTATTGGTACTATCCTTAACGCCGTTTTGGTGCGTCACTACGTAGACCTCTTTAAACTCAAGTTCAGCCATGTATGAGAATTTTTCATAATCACCATAACCTAAAATAGCTACATCATTTATTCTGTATCTGTCAATATCGTCTGCATGTTTGTAGTCAAGTGAAAAATAGCCGCCTATGTAAAGCGGAAGTGAGCCCACTTGAACCCCTTTGCCCAGCTGATACTCTTCATCAGCGTGTGCAAAGAGCAGAAATGTAAAAATAAGAGCGATATAGCGCATAAAAAAATTTCCTTTTTATAGTTTTATAAGTTTAACCACTTTTTTGCTACATTCATTAACGATTCAGGATTTTCTGAAGCAAAAAACTCCAGCTTTGTTGTTTCATATTTTGTATTTAATTTAAAATCAAGTTCAAGCTGTTCTACGATAGCGTCGCCTGAGTGGATAAGCACGGTATCTTTGCCGAAATAGTTCCCAATGGCGTCAGAGATGAGCGGAAAGTGTGTACACCCCAAGATAATAGCGTCTGGTTTTTCAAGGGCGTCAAAGTAGTGTTTGAATGTCGCTTCCAAAATCTCCCCGCTGTAAATCTCCTCTTCAACGATAGGAACAAAAAGCCCCGTCGCTTTTGCTTGAAGATTATAAAATCCTTCTGCATGTAGTCCTATTTCATAAGCTTTTGAGTTGATTGTCGCTTTTGTTCCAAGGATTAATATATTTGCATTTTTATCTTTGATTGCATTTGCAGTTGCCAAAATTCCCGCTTCAACAACACCGATAACAGGGCAAGAGGAGACTTCCCGCATCTCATCAAGCGCATGTGCGCTCACCGTGTTACATGCTACAATGATGAGGTCAAGGTCAAAGTTTTTGAAAAACTCTACGGCTTCTATGGCGTAGCGAATGATGGTGGTTTTGTCTTTTATGCCATAGGGAACTCTCGCGGTGTCTCCAAAATAGACTATCTCTGCAAAAAGATTGTGTTCAAGCAGTGATTTTACAACAGTTAAGCCGCCGATTCCGCTGTCAAATACACCGACTTTCACTATTCTTCTCCTCTGTCCAAGAAGTGGATTCCTTGACAAATTCCCCTTACTAAAGCTAGGCCAAAAGGCGATAAATCTGACTTCGTCATTACTGGTTAGTGTTCATACTTTCAAGAAACTCTTCATTTGTAGCTTTTTTCCCCATTGTTGTATAGACAAATTTCAGCGCTTCTATCTCGTTGTCCTGCTTATGAATCATTTGGCGCAGGATAAATACTTTTTGTAGTATTTCAGGACTGACAAGAAGCTCCTCTTTTCTCGTTCCTGATTTAAGGATATCAATAGCAGGGAAAATTCTTCTGTCTGCGATTTTGCGATCAAGTACAACCTCTGAGTTGCCGGTACCTTTGAACTCTTCAAAGATAACTTCATCCATTCTGCTTCCCGTATCTACAAGAGCGGTTGCGATGATGGTCAAGCTTCCGCCGTTTTCTATGTTACGAGCCGCTCCAAAAAATCTTTTTGGCTTGTGAAGTGCATTTGCATCCACACCGCCCGATAAAACTTTTCCGCTTGATGGTGTTACGGTGTTGTAAGCACGTGCTAGACGTGTGATAGAGTCTAGTAAAATAACAACATTGCGTCCAAGCTCTACGCGTCTTTTTGCTTTTTCTATTACCATCTCCGCTACTTTTACGTGGTTCTTTGCGGGCATGTCAAAAGTTGAGCTGTAAACATCACCCTTGACGCTTCTCTCCATGTCTGTTACCTCTTCGGGTCTCTCGTCAACAAGCAGAACCATCAAATCTATCTCAGGGTGATTGTGAGTGATACCGTGAGCAATCTCTTTTAAGAGTTCAGTTTTACCGCTTCTTGGAGGTGCTACTATAAGACCGCGCTGCCCCTTACCGATAGGAACAAAAAGGTCCATCATACGACCTGTTAACCCTTTTTCTCTGTATTCTAGTTTTATCTGTTGTGTTGCGTAGAGTGGAGTAAGGTTTTCAAAAAGAGGTCTTTTTTTACTCTCTTCGGGAGGAAGGCCGTTGACTGCTTCTATTTTAATAAGCGCGTAGTATCTCTCTTGGTCCTTTGGAGGGCGAACCTGACCCGTTACTACATCTCCGTTACGAAGAGCAAAACGTTTGATTTGGGTATTTGACACATACGCATCGTTGATACTCTCATCAAAACTTTTATCAATCGAGCGGATAAAACCGTAACCATCTAGCATAATCTCCAAAATACCGCTAAAGAGGATAAAGCCGCCTTGTTCGGTTTGAGCTTTTAATATCTCAAAGATAAGGTCTTGGCGTTTTAGCTCATTTGGATGCTCAATGCTGAGCTCCGTTGCCATAGCGGTAAGTTCTTCTATGCTTTTTACACGGAGATCTTCTACGCTTGCGCCCTTTACCGGACTGTGCGTTCTTGTTTTAGCGTTAGTTTTGTTATTTGTGTTTTTACGAGGTTGTTGCGGAGTGTTTTCGCTCATAAGATAGCTACCTTAATGTTTTTAGATTTGCCATGTGGATATTAACTGTATGGTGCATAGGGAAAGTGTAAGATGTTTTCATACAGTTTTTGATGGCGTAATTTTACACTAATAGAAGTTGCAATGTCAAGTTTTTGTATTAGTCCATAGCATTTGGCACTGAGGATTAGTATTAATGAGATATTGTACAGGAGTTTTCATTTGTAAACTATGGTGTGGTATTTCAGTGTTATATTCTATGAGCCAATCTGCCATTTTTTGATTAAATAGATCTATATCGCTAAAAAGTAAATCATCGTTGTAATCAACGAATTGCTCTTGTATGGTTCTATTAAATCTTTCATTGTGAGCATTCATTTTAGGGGAGCGTGGATATGTCCAATAGTGTGTTAGCTGCTTTTTTTGTAAAAGAGCATCAAACTCTTTTTTAAACTCAGAGCCGTTATCAGATAGAATTGAAAATTTATCTTGATTATCGTTTGTAGTAACACCATCTATTAGTGCTTCAAGCACTTTGGCTGTATGCGTTGTGTGTTTGGTTGGAATTGCAACTGCAAATGCTATGCGACTGTTAGGGTCAATCATAGTCATAATATATCTTCTCATACCAGCTGTTACTCTTTGAATTGTATCAACGGCCCACAGATGCATAGGGGCATTCTTAAGACCTTTTGGTTTACGAGTTTTAATCTCTTTTTTCTTTGGTTTCACTCTGCCTTTAGAGTCTATGCGCTGTGGAAACAGTCTCATTTTATCTTTATCCCTTGCGATTATTCTTCCAATAGTTGACTCTGAGGGGAGAAGAAGATTATTATCTTCACACCAAGAATGTAACATTACATGTAGTTTAGCTTTACCAATATTTGGATATTTTTCTCTAAGGCGTTTAATTTCATCAACTACAGCTTTTGGTGTAGTAGGTTTTCTAATTTGTTTTGGTGCGGTAGATTTTGGATTTAAAGACGACACATTTTCTTTACTTTTTTTAAAAGTTGCTTTGTATCTATAGATAGTTCTTCTGCTTACACCAAATGCTTCTATGGTTGCTTCAAGTCCGTATTTGTCAAAAAACTTTATGATTTTTAATCTTTTAGTAGCTTCTGTATTTTCCATCTCAAAAAGATAGCTAAATCTTTTAAATCTGGAATATCCTCTTATGCCGTTGAAGAGATAATCTGTTTGCATTTTTCACTCTTTAGTTCTCCTCTAGAGAGTGCCATATGTTTCTGAACTTATACAGTTTTTAAACTTTAATGATAAAATGGCACTATAAAAATAAATACGCACTAGGCGTAACTTAGGAAGTGCAATTGGCCTATAAGATTTTAGTAACAAATGATGACGGATACGAGGCAAAAGGTCTTCTTAGCCTTATTAAAGCGCTCAGAGAGCTTGATGATGTAGAGATAACGGTCGTAGCACCCGCAAGTGAGAAGTCTGCCTGCGGACACTCCCTAACTATAATACGCCCGCTTCGTTTTGTAGGCGTAGAGGACAACTTTTTCAAACTCGATGATGGAACACCGAGCGATTGTGTCTATCTGGCGCTCAGCACAATATTTGTTGACTCTAAGCCCGATTTGCTTATCAGCGGGATAAACCGCGGCTCAAACATGGGCGAGGACATTACATACTCTGGAACTGCTGCCGGAGCCATGGAGGGAGTTTTACATGGTATAGCGTCTATCGCCATATCTCAAGTTATGGACTTTACAAACCCTGATGGCGATTTTACTTTGGCGCAAGAGGCAATTAAAAAGCTGGTTACAAAGATTAGAGAGGGTTCATTTCCTCTGCCTGAGCGAGAGTTTTTAAATGTAAACATTCCGCCCGATATTGATTCTAGCGACAATAAAGGCGCAAAGATAGAGGTTACTTATGCGGGATACAGACTCTATGCAAACGATTCGCATCTTCACAGAAACCCAAGAGGCGAGGAGTACTACTGGCTGGGAACGCATCCGCTGAACTTCTCCGCTCGAATAGGAAAAGAGGGCATAAGCGATTATGAGGCGATTGAGGCTGGAAATATATCAATAACGCCTATCCAGCTCGATATGAGCGCATATAAAAGCATGAGTGTACTTAAAGATTGGATAGAAGAACAATGAAATATGAACGTATAAAATCCCTTTTAGGAGATGATTTTTCAAAACTTCAAAACGCAAAAATTTTACTTCTGGGCGTGGGAGGAGTCGGTGGGCACTGTCTTGATTGTCTTAGCAGAAGCGGTGTTGGGCATATAACTATTGTCGATTATGACACCTATGATAAGTCAAATCAAAACCGCCAGATGTGGTCTGAACTTCATGAGGGCGAGATAAAAGTGCAAGCGTTAAAGACGCACTATCCTCATGTTAAAACCATAAATGCAAAAATAAACGAGCAGTGGGTGAGGGATTTTGATTTTGACGAGTATGATTTGGTTCTTGATGCGATTGACGATATCAAGGCAAAATTGGCTCTCACACAAAAGTGCTACAAAAAGCTTATATCATCCCTTGGAAGTGCAAAGAGGCTTGACCCGACAAAAGTGCATGTAGATGATATTTGGAAGAGTCATGGAGACAAATTTGGTTCAAAAATCCGCTACGAGCTTAAAAAACGAGGCTTTAACAAAAAGTATAAAGTTATATTTAGCTCAGAACATGCAAAAGTAAAAGAGAAGGGCAGCTTTAATGCTGTAACTGGAACATTTGGGCTTGTCATGTGCGCAGAAGCTGTTAAAAAAATAATTTCAAAATGAAGGAGTATTGGATGATTGATGATTTTGATTTAGGGAATCCGCTTGTATGCAAGGGGATAGTGGGTGATGGATGCGGAGGCGGAAGAATATTTTTTATAAAAGATGAAACACTTTACGCCCATGATCCACTCTCAAAAGAGAGTAGAATACTGCTTCAAGGCATAAAAAAAGCACAAAAGATAAGCAAAAGCGCATGTGTTATTACTATTGAGTGCGAGGATGAAAATATAAAATTTAACCTCTCCGCGATGAGTGCGGGCTGAAAAGTTTTGCTATAATTGTACGAAAAAATAAAACAAGAGAATAAGTTATGGAAAAAATAGAGCCGATGACGCTGTTTGGGTATAACAAACTGCAAGCCGAAGTAAAATATCTTAGAGAAGTAAGAAGACCGCAAATCGTAAGAGATATAGAAGAGGCTTTGGGTTATGGCGACTTAAAAGAGAATGCAGAGTATCACGCAGCAAAAGAGAATCAGAAGCTTATAGATTTAAGATTGTCGGAGCTGGCTGAGCTTTTGGGCTCATCAAAGATTGTGGATCCGAGCGAACTTGAACACACTAAAGTAAGTTTCGGCTCAACCGTCGTTCTTTGCGATACTGATACGGATGAGGAGTTTACATACACCATAGTCGGCGGATGCGAATCAAACCCCGACATGGGGCTTATCTCGTTTAACTCTCCGCTTGCAAAACAGCTTCTGGGACGCGAAGAGGGCGATGACGTTAAAATTCAGCTTCCAAACGGCAAAAAAGAGTTTGAGGTTATCGAGGTGAGATATCAGGAGATAGTTTTTGAATGCAATTAATGTTGGAGTCATTGGAGCTAGCGGCTACACAGGGCTTGAACTTTTAAAAATTCTTATCCGCCATCCAAAATTCAACCTCTCTTATGTTGCAAATACGGAGGGCGGAACGACTCTCTCGAGGCTCCACCCGTCTTTAAACAAAGTGCACGAGCTTGAGGTTAAAAAAGCCGATATTGACGAGTGTGCTGCAAGTTGCGAACTTGTCTTTTTGGCACTTCCTCATCAAACAGCAATGGCTTACGTAAAACCGCTTATTGCAAAGGGTTTGAAAGTAGTTGACCTCTCGGCTGACTATAGATTGCCGCAAGATATTTATGAAGCATTTTACTGCCCTCATACAGATACAAAAAACTTAGAGCATGCAGTTTACGGGCTTCCTGAGCTGTTTCGCAAGGAGCTAAAATCAGCTTCGTTAGTCGCAAATCCAGGTTGTTTTCCAACCTCTGCTATTTTGGGGCTTTTGCCTTTTATGGATAGACGTGTTAAAAACACGCCGATAATCATAGACTCAAAAACGGGCGTGAGCGGTGCCGGAAAAAAACTAAGCGACGTTACCCATTTTGTAAATATAAATGACAACCTTTTTGCATACAATCCTCTTTTCCACAGACATGCGCCTGAAATTGCACAAAAGCTACATGTAGATTTTGAAGATGTACATTTTGTACCGCATTTATGCCCTGTAACAAGAGGAATGCTAAGTTCTATCTATATCCAAGTAGAGGGCGATTTTGATGCAGAAAAACTTCTAGAAGAGTTTTACAAAGATGCTCTGCATGTAAGAGCAAGTAAAATTCCTGTTGATATGAAAAATGTGGCTGGGACAAATTTTTGCGACATTTTCGTAAAAAGAAAAGGCAATATTCTCTTTATATCAAGTGCGATAGATAATCTTTTAAGAGGCGCATCCTCAGCTGCGGTTGTAAATGCCAATCTTATGATGGGGCTTGATGAAGATTTAGGAATCCCAAATATAGCTTACGTTCCCTGAATAATGACTCAAGATTTTAAGATTTTAGAGGGTGCGTTTGTAGTGGCAGACGCACACTACTCGCATAAACGCCCAGAACTTTTAGCTTTTCTAAGGGAGATTCACTCAAAAAAACTCTCTCCTTCACAGCTTATTTTAATGGGCGATATATTTGATGCGCTTTTTGGTCAAATCCCCATGACGCATAAAAAAAATGAAGAGGCGATAGAGCTTATAAATAAGATATCTTTGGAGATTGAAGTTATATATCTAGAGGGAAATCATGACTTTAATTTAAAGAAAATATTTCCACATGTAAAAACTTTTCCAATCTCATTACAGCCTCTTGCATGTAGATTTGAAAATAAGAAAGTTCTACTCTCCCACGGCGATATTGAGGCTCCGCTTGGATACAGAATATATACTGCTATTATTAGAAGTTCTATCGTTTTATACCTTTTGAGAGCTGTCGATTTTCTCACAAAGCACTCTGTTTCAAAACGTCTCGACCTTTATCTTGGCAAAAAAGATGACTGCAGAGAGTTTGTAGGGCTAGAGAAATTTATCTACAAGAGGCTGTGGCAGAAGTATAAGTGTGACTACTTTGTAGAGGGTCATTTTCATCAAAACAGAACCGTAGAAATGGGAGATTTCATATATATAAACCTCGGGGCTTTTGCTTGCAATCAAAGATATTTTATAGTAAAATCTGCTCAAGATATAGAGTTATTGCAAGAGAAAAATTTCTCAAAAGGGATTTAAAGTATGAATATAGAGAGTTCATTAAAAGTCGGCTCCAATGAGATGGAACTTGTAGACTTTCGCATCTTCAAACAAGAAGACGACCAAGTTTACGAGGGTATTTACGGGATAAATGTCTCAAAGGTCCGCGAAATTATCAAGCTGCCAAAGCTGACAGACCTTCCGGGTACGCCTGAGTTTATAGAGGGTATTTTTGACCTTAGAAGCGTCGTTATTCCTGTTGTTAATCTCGCAAAATGGATGAAAATCAAACAGCCTGAGAGCGCTGAGAAAAACTCAAGAGTTATTATTACCGAGTTTAACAACGTGCTTATCGGCTTTATCGTCCATGAAGCAAAACGCATCAGAAGAATCAGCTGGGCAGATATAGAGCCTGCATCTTTTATGAGCAACTCAGCTTCGGTAGAGGGAAGCAAGATAACGGGAGTAACCAGAATAGAGGGAGACAATGTTCTTCTGATTTTGGACTTAGAGAGTGTTATCCAAGATTTGGGTCTTTATGAGCCAGACACTCAGTTCACGGCAACTGATAATGAGACTTTTTCAGGTCTGGCGCTTGTTTTGGATGACAGCTCAACAGCTCGAAAAATAGTAAAGGAGGCCCTTGTTAAGATGGGCTTTGACGTGCTTGAAGCAATGGACGGAAAAGAGGGGTTAGAGAAACTTGATGAGCTTTATGAGCTTTATGGCGAAAGTTTGTCTAAAAATCTCAAGATAATCATCTCCGACGTTGAGATGCCGAGAATGGATGGTTTTCATTTTGCGGCAAATGTAAAAGAGGATGGAAGATTTGGCAATATACCAATCGTATTTAACTCTTCGATAAGTGATCATTTTAGTGAAGACAGGGGTGTTGAAGCCGGCGGTGAAGCTTATTTGGTTAAATTTAAAGCAAATTCATTTTACAATGAAGTAGCACGAGTTGTTCGTGCACATATGAAGTAGGAGTATAAATATGGATGAATTTCAAGAGATATTGCAAGATTTTTTGGTTGAGTCTTTCGAACTTATCGACCAGTTGGATCAGGATTTGGTTGAGCTAGAGAGCAGACCCGACGATTTGGAGCTTTTAAACAGAATATTTCGCGTTGCGCATACTGTAAAAGGTGCTTCGTCATTTTTGAATTTTGATGTTTTAACACATTTGACTCATCATATGGAAGATGTTTTAAATAAAGCAAGACACGGAGAGCTTAGAATAAGTCCAAATATAATGGATGTTATTTTAGAGTCAATCGATCTGATGAAAGCTCTTTTAAGCACCATCCGCGATACAAGCTCAGACAGCGGTATTGACGTCTCTGGTTGTGTTGTAAGGCTTGATAAATGCACCGGAGGAAAAGGAGATGTAGAGACTCCTGCTCCAAAACCTGCCGCTGCCGTAGAAGTTGTAGAAGAGGTTGAGAAGGAGAGCGTAGAAGATAACTCTCCTGCCACAGACGAGCCTGACTATGATAATATGGATGCCGATGAACTTGAAGCTGAGATAGAGAGACTTCTGCAACAGAGAATGGCTGAGGACAAGGCTAAGAGAGAGTCTAAAAAATCAGCGCCTTCTGAAGCAAAAGATGATGTGTCTGAGGAGGAGGAGAATGAGCCTGCGCTTAATGTGCCCGTCGCAGTTACTCCTGCCAGAAGACCTGCTTCTCTAAGAGACGATGCAGACTCAGGTGATGGTGCAAAAGCTGCATCACCGGTTAAAAAGCAGTCTACCGTTGAACAGACAATCCGTGTTGACGTTAAGAGACTTGACCATCTTATGAATCTTATCGGCGAGCTTGTTCTTGCTAAAAACAGACTTATAAAAATAAACGATGATGTTGAAGAGAGATATGAGGGAGAGGGGTTCCTTGAGGAGCTAAATCAAGTTGTATCAATAGTCTCTATCGTAACAACAGACCTTCAGATAGCCGTTATGAAGACAAGAATGCTCCCTATTGGAAAAGTCTTTAATAAATTCCCTAGAATGATTCGCGACTTAAGTCGTGAGCTGAACAAAAAAATAGAGCTTGAGATATTCGGTGAAGATACAGAGCTTGACAAATCAATCGTTGAAGAGATTGGTGACCCGTTGGTTCACATTATCAGAAACTCATGCGACCATGGAATAGAGATACCAGAAATTCGTCTTGAACAAGGCAAAAGCGAAACGGGAACGATTAAGCTAAAAGCCTACAACGAAGGAAACCAGATAGTCATTCAGATAGATGACGACGGTAAGGGACTTGATGTTGAGATGCTAAAGAGAAAGTCTTTGGAAAAAGGTCTGATTACTGAAAAAGAGGCCGACAGCATGAGCGATAAAGAGGCGTTTGGGCTTATATTTAAGCCTGGCTTCTCCACCGCTACGGTTGTTACCAATGTTTCAGGCCGCGGTGTCGGAATGGACGTTGTTAAGACAAACATTGAAAAAGTAAACGGCATCATAGATATCGATAGCGAAATCGGCATCGGTACCTCAATGAAGCTAAAAATTCCTCTTACGCTTGCGATTATCCAAGCGCTTCTAGTCGGAGTTCAAGAGGAGCAGTATGCTATTCCTCTTGCTTCGGTTCTAGAGACTGTTAGAATCTCAAAAGATGAGGTCTATACGGTTGAGGGACGCTCTGTTATGAGACTTCGCGAAGATGTCCTCTCTCTGGTTCATATCGGCGATATATTTGAGGTTGAGCGCATTTTAGACTCAAGCGAGTATGCGTATGTTGTTGTTCTTGGACTTGGCACAAGCAAACTGGGGCTTATTGTTGATACTCTTGTGGGACAAGAGGAGATAGTTATCAAATCTCTTGGAGATTTCCTAAAAGGCATCGAGGGAATTGCAGGAGCGACTATCCGCGGTGATGGCGGTGTCACGCTGATTGTTGATGTTGTGGCTATTATGGATATGGCAAAACATGTTAAAGCTAGCATTTTAGTTGACACTACATCTGATGCGGCAATGCTTACGCACGAAAAAACAAAAGCAAGCGATTACGCCATAATGATAGTAGATGACTCTAAAACAGACAGAACTATTATGAGAAAAGCTCTGGAGCCTCTGGGAGTAACTCTTGTAGAAGCGGGTGATGGACAAGAAGCGTTAAGTATCTTAAAGCAGGGCGACTACAACTTTGACGCAATGCTTGTAGATATTGAGATGCCTAGAATGGACGGCTACACTCTAGCTACAGAGATTAAAAAGTACAACCGTTACAAAAACCTCCCGCTTATTGCCGTAACATCGCGCACAGGAAAATCTGACCGTATGCGTGGCGTTGAGTCTGGCATGATAGAGTATATTACCAAGCCTTACTCTTCTGATTATCTGATGAGCGTAGTTCAAAGAAACATTAATTTTAAATCGGAGTTTTTAAGATGAGCGATAGATTAAAACAGATTATTAAAAAACAGACTCAAAAAGAGAATGAAAATTTAGATCATGCAGACGATATCGTTCAGCTGGTAGGATTTATAATCGGTGACGAAGAGTACGCAGTGCCTATTCTCTCTATTCAAGAGATTATAAAGCCGTTTCCTTGGACAAGAGTTCCTCAGGTTCCAAAGTATGTTATCGGCGTGTTTAATATGCGCGGCGCCGTTATACCTCTGATAGACCTTCGTACAAAGTTCGGGCTAAGTCCTAAAAAACACAATGAAGACACTAGGTTTATCGTAATGAGAGACGGAGATGATATTGCAGGATTTGTTATAGATAGACTGACAATGGCAATAAGAATTAAAAACTCAAATATCGGACCTGCACCCGATACTGCTAACGGTGATGATACAGCGATTGACGGAGTAGGTAAACAGGCTGACAAAATTATTACTATTCTAAAGGTAAAAAAACTTCTTCAGAGAGATTTTTAGAGTTTTGATATGCACTACTCATCTCTGGATATTAGACATATAGACAATAGGCTCTCTCTAAAATTCAGAGGGGAGCTTACCCTCTACAACCTCGCAAAATATCAAAAAGATATAGACAAGCTAGACTTTGACAAAGAGCACGGCGTAGTCCTAGACTTGTCACAGCTTACTTTTTTGGATACTGCCGGATCTATTTTTCTGTATAATCTGAAAAAAAAACTGCAATCAAACAGCTCCTTACATGTGGATCTGCTTTGTGACAATAGTGAAGTTATAGATATGCTTGAGCTTGTCATGGCGCAAAAAATAAAATTCAAAGATATATTGCAGCCTAGAAAAGTAGGTTTTTTAGAGAATATCGGGAGAATAGCATATCAAAACTATCTTCTCTTTTTATCTTTTATGGTTTTTATAGGCGAGCTTTTTGCGCATAAGATGTACTATCTTGTCTCTCCTAAAAACATCAGATTTAAAGAGATAGCTTTTGAGATAAATGAGAGTGCGATAAAGGCGTTTGGCATTGTCGCACTGACGAGTTTTTTGATAGGTTTGGTCGTAGCTTACCAATCGGCACATCAGCTAAAAATGTATGGAGCTAATATATTTATAGTAGAAGTACTGGGAATATCTGTCTTAAGAGAGCTCTCTCCGTTAATTACGGCAATAGTCATAGCAGGAAGAAGCGGCTCGGCTTTTACTGCTCAAATAGGCGCTATGAAAATAACTCAAGAGCTTGATGCAATGCAGACTATGGGATTTGACCCATATAGATTTTTGGTTATGCCAAAGATAGTTGCCCTTATGATTACGCTTCCGATTTTGATATTTGTATCGGACGTAATGGCAATTATGGGCGGAATGGTGGTCGCAAATCTAGAGCTAAATATCACGACAAACCTTTTTTTAGACAGATTTAGCGATGTTGTCGCACTTAAACACTTTTTTGTAGGAATAGCAAAAGGGCCTTTTTTTGCTTTTTTGATTGCCGCTATCGGTATATATAGGGGAATGCAGGTTAGGGATGATACGCAAAGCATAGGATTTAACACCACAAAAAGTGTAGTGGAGTCCATTTTTGCGGTTATAATATGTGATGCAGTTTTTTCAATCGCTTTTACGAACTTGGGGATATGATGGATAATATTATTGAAGTAAGAGGCGTAAAAACGAGTTTTGAAGAGAGGATAATTCATGATACTCTTACGCTTAGCATTCCAAAAGGTTCAATATACGGTCTTTTAGGTCCAAGCGGATGCGGCAAAACCACGCTGCTACGAGAGATGGTAATGCTTCAGGAGTTTAGCGGCGGCGAGATTGAGATTTTGGGGCATAAACTCGGCAAAATAGAGTATAAAGAGGCCATGGAACTAAGGCAGCAATGGGGTGTGCTTTTTCAATCAGGAGCACTCTTCTCATCGCTTAGTCTAAAAGACAATATCGCTCTGCCACTTGTAGAGTATAGTGATTTGTCCGCGGCTATGATTAATGAGATAGTAAAGTTTAAGATAGGCATAGTAGGTCTGAAACAAGAAGATGCAAACCTCTATCCGTCTCAAATAAGCGGCGGTATGAGGAAAAAAGCCGCTCTTGCTCGCGCTCTTGCCATGGACCCGAAGCTTCTCTTTTTGGATGAGCCGACAAGCGGGCTCGACCCAATCTCTGCGAGGGAGTTTGATGCTTTGATACTGAAACTGCGCTCTTTGCTAAATTTAACCATAGTGATGGTTTCACATGATTTACAATCAGTTTACGATACACTCGACAAGGTTGCCGTAATAGATAATAAAAAGATTATATACGAGGGCGATTTAAAAAATATTCTCAGTGTTGAGAATAAATTTATAAAAACTTTTTTTAAGGGAATGGGGCGTATATGAACAATAGAGTTAATTACGGTCTTGTGGGCTTCTTGGTGCTGCTCTCTTTGAGCATGATGGTCGCATTTGGCTATTGGCTATTAAAGCCTACCAAAGAGGCTGAAGTGAAGACATATGCCATATATTTTGACGAATCTGTTTTGGGATTAAATATTGATGCTCCCGTAAAATATAGAGGAATCAACGTGGGCAATGTGGCCTCGCTAAATATAAATCAGAACAACTCCGAGCAGGTTGAGGTTTTGATAAATGTTCTAAAAACAACTCCCATAAAAGCATCCACTGTAGCGCAGCTTACTTCACAGGGAATTACGGGACTAAGTTATATAAATCTCAGTTATGGAGAGGAGACGTCAGAGGCTCTTATAAGTAAAGAAGGCGAAAAATACCCAGTTATAAAAACAGTACCCTCGCTTCTTATAAAACTTGAAAATACGTTTGGAGACATGTCGATTAATCTCTCGGAGACACTCTATAGAACACATCAGCTTTTAAGAGATGAGAATCAGCAGGAGATTTCGCTGCTTTTAAAAAACAGTGCTATTTTTATATCTAAGATGAACCAGATATTAGACGATGAGACGATAAGCAATTTTCAGCAGAGTGTAAAGAACCTAAACAGCGCTTCTAAAAAGCTTGACATGTTGATTCCAAAGGTTAGTGAGCTTATGGATAAAAGCATCAGATGGGAGAATGATATCTCTAACGCTTTTAAATCCATAACGAACAGTTATATGGGCATAAAAGACTCCATGGATATGTTTAAGCACTCGCTTCAAAGCGGGGACTTTAATCTCAAAGAGATGAGTAGCGATATCTTGCCTGCAATGAACAGCACATTTTTAGAGATGCAAAATCTTATTATAAAGATAGAGGAGACTCTAAACAAGCACAATAGAAGTCCTGGGGATATTATATTTATGCAAGAGAAGATTAAAAAAGGACCGGGGGAGAATTAGAATGAGAGCGATTTTAATAATTTTAACAATACTTTTTAGCGGCTGTACGACCATAAAGCCTCCTGTTACTGAGTATAGCGTTGCAACAAAAGATCTTAAAATAGATAGCGTTTCAAGCGGCTGTATAGATAAATCGCTAAAAATAGCACAGGCATTTAGCTCGAACTCTTTAATGTCTGTCAATATGGATTATACTCAAGATTCAAACAGAGTTTTTTCATACTCTCAGGCAGAGTGGCGGGAGTCTCCAAACAGCCTTGTAACCTCGGAACTTTTAAAAAGCATCGGCAACTCAAAGTTATTTGGCAGCGTTCATCCATCAAAATCAAGAGTTAAGAGCGATTTTATTTTAGAGACTAACGTTGAGGAGTTTATGCAGTTTTACACTCAAGATATGCAAAAATCATTTGTACATGTAGGATTTAGTTTAACGCTAATAGATGCAAAAACAAACAGTGTTGTCAAGTCGCAATATTTCAGCTCAAAGTTTGATGCAAAAACTCTTGATGCGCAGGGCGGAGCAGAGGCAACACAAAATGCGCTCTTTGAGATAATTTTTCAAAGTATAGATTGGCTAGGCGGAGTTTGCAAGTGATTAAGGAGAGCGAGTACAAAAAAAGACGCGACAGTCTCGCAAAGAAGATGCCAAACAACTCTGTAGGTGTTATCTTCAGCGCTGAGCCTGCAACCCGTTCACACGACACGCACCACCCATACAGACAGGAGAGCAACTTTTACTATCTGAGCGGTTTCAAAGAGGATAATGCTGTTCTGCTTTTTTTGAAAACAAAAGAGGTAGTAAAAACTGTTATGTTTGTTCACAAAAAGGATAGAGCACTCGAACTCTGGAACGGGGAAAGGCTTGGAGCTAAAGAGGCAAAAAAGAGTTTTTTGGTAGATGAGGTCTATGAGAGCAGTGAGTTTAAAAAGAGGCTTAAAGAGTTTATGAAAGGAAAAGATACTCTGTTTTGTGAGCTTGGTTCAAAAAAGAGAGAGGTCAAGAAGCTCTTAAAGCTGACAAAAGATTTTAAAACTAAGCATGACATTATTCCGCTTGTACAAAAAATGAGACTATTTAAGTCAGCCGCAGAGATAGAGCTTGTAAAAGAGTCAATCGCAATAACAACAAAGGCTCACCACAGGGCGATGAGGGTGAATAAAAAAGATAGATTTGAGTATGAATTGCAGGCTGAAATAGAGCATGAGTTTAAGATAAATGCCGCATACAGTGACGCTTACACGTCTATAGTGGCATGTGGAAACAGTGCAAACACGCTTCACTACATAAAAAATGACAAACCGCTTATTGACGGTGAGCTTATACTTATAGACGCAGGGTGTGAGCACAACTACTACGCAAGCGATATAACAAGAACAATTCCTGTAAATGGAAAGTTCACTGAGGCGCAAAAAGAGCTATACAATCTTGTTTTAGAGACACAGCTAAGAGTCATTAGCATGATAAAACCCTCTGTTAAAAGAAGCCATCTTCAAGAGAGCGCAGAGATGATGCTTACGAAAGGGATGGTTGAGCTTGGCATTTTAAAGGGTAACTATAAAAAGCTTGTAAAATTGCAAAAGCATAAGAGGTACTATCCGCACGGTATAGGGCACTGGATGGGAATTGATGTTCACGACCCCGCACCATACAAAGATAAAAAGCATCGTGAGATACCGCTTCAAAAGGGTATGGTTTTAACGATAGAGCCGGGGATTTATATTGATAAAGATGATAAAAGTGTACCGGAGCGGTATCGCGGAATCGGCATAAGAATAGAAGACAATATCTTAGTTACCAAAGACGGGTATGAGAATCTATCTTCAGCCATTGCAAAAACAGTCGATGAAGTAGAATCTATCTCCACAAAGCTTTAGTCGCTATAGCTGTAACTCCAGCCAGTTAAGCTTTTATCTTTTGCTTCGCTAAAGTTATCTGAGTCGGCTAGAAAATCCATAACGAGCATAGGAGTGTTTGGAATAGCTCTCATGTCTTCTTGTTTAACTAAAAGCAGCGGCATCGGGGTCTCCTGTGTTCCCTCGGAGAACCCCACCGGCATAATCTGGCTCATTATCTCTATTGGATTTCTAATACCGTTTTCATCCAAAAATTTATCTAAAATCGCCTCTTGAATCTCTCTTGGCAAATCATCAGAGGTGTTTAAAAAAATAGTAAAATGGATAGGCGCAGAGCTGAAATGCTCCGGTGATGGTGCCGCCATTATGATAAACTCAACGTTTTGAATATGTTTTTCAATCTCGCTAACAGTTAAATATCTAACTGTTTTTATAGCTTTTGCTTCCAATTGCTCTTTTTCTCCCTCAATTATGATTTCACCAGTCTCTTCTTCAATCTCTCTTTGAAGTTTAGACATCTCAAATCTGACAACATCCACTATATACGGTCTGACACTCTCCGCTTTGCTCCATCTTACTTCGTCGATATTTCCGCCGTAATTGGCTCCAAGCTCTTCGATTTTTTTTGCATATTCTATCAAATCTTTGCAAATCTCTATCTCGCCACTCTTTGTATCTCTTAGTTCAATATACCAATCTTCACGGCTGCCGTTCACCATTTTTATAGTTGATTCAAATATAGCAGACAAAACTTACCTCTTTGTTTGGTCAAATTTTCTTGTAAAAGTTGCTAAGTCATCCCTCTTTTTCAGATCTCCGTTGTAGGTCATGTTTGTAAAATCAACTCTGTCATCATTTAGTATTTTTGGCACGGCATCACCGTTTGCAATTACTTCCATATGTGCATCAAGCTCATCTTCGCTATATGCCATTTGCATGTCAGCTGTTATTACATGAGGTATGGCTTCTATGATTCTGAGTTTTTCAAGTTCCTCTGCAACGCCTTCCCCCTCTATCGTGATTATTACTCTGCCAAGCTCGTCGTGCATGTGATAGTCGCACGCTCCGCAATCCTTAAGGCTTTGAACAACCTCTTCCAGATATTTAGGTACTGTCTTAACTACTATGCTTGAAATATTCATCTCTTATCCTTTTTTTATTCTACACTATATAAATTAATAGTCTTGTCGTCACTTGCGACTAAAAACTCATTCTCATTTATAAATACTATTCTATTGAGCGTCATTTTATTTTTGCCAAATCTAGCAATTTTAGATTTTGTAACACTATTTAAAAGCGTTACGTTGTTATTCTCATCGGAGGCATACCCAACAATAGCTCCGCTTGGGGAGAGACCTACGCTGTATACTAAAAAATCAGATTTTATCTGGTATGCAGAGCCTGTTTTCGGAGCGTAAATAACTACTCTCCTATCTTGTCCTGCTGTTGCAATCACCCCGTTTTTATAATCAACCTGAAAAACGTTATCCAAGTTTTCTCCAGCGAGAGTTTTTAGAAGTTTGCCATCTTTTGTGCTGTGTATTTTTAGATTTCCGCTCTCATCAGCTATAACTACTTCATCTTTTGATTCATTTAAAACAAAATCTGAAAATTTGGCACCGGAAACTTGAATAAGCCAATTATTTGTGCGCTTTTTTATGTCATATGAGATTAGCTCATTGCTAAGAAGCGCCAAAAGAATAGTGTTTTCATTCAAGAATTTTGCTTTTGCTATTGTCAGAGCTTTTGAGTAATCAATAAGCAGTTGTGTTTTGCCGTCTTGATTTATGTGTACTCTTCTAAAACCATCTCTGCCCTGAGACAAAATCATGATTTTAGTGTTAATCTTATCAACAGAGTAGACTTTGGAATCAATCTCATCTCCCATAAAATCCTCAATTTTTGGCACCTCTATCTTTTTTAAAATTGCTCTGCTTTTAAAATCAAAAATATCGACACAGCCGGCATCTGTAGCGCTGTATAATCTGCCATCTTGATATAGTATATCGATGACTGAGCCGCTAGAGATGAAAGATGCTTTGGGCTCTTTTATATCAGCGCCAAATAAGAACCCCACAAGAAGAGTCAGAAGTATAAAAGGCTTCATCATATTACCTTTAAAGTTATCGCATTGGCCGGACATTTGCTTATGCAAAAGCCGCAGATAATGCATTTGTCGTTTATTATAGGCATAAACATCGCCTTGAAGTCTATCGCATTGTCAAGGCATGGATCTTTACATGAAAAACAGAGTGTGTGTCCCCAGCTTAAACATTTACTCTTATCTATACTGACAAGAGCATTTATAACTCTTTTATCTTCAACTCTCAAAACACCGTAGTTACAGGCAATTGCGCACTCGTCACAGTAGGTGCAGCCATGAGTTGAAAAATCCAGATAAGGAGTTTTGTCAGAGGCAATTTTTATTATATCTTCTTCACAAACAGTCTTACATGCGCCATCGCATTTGTGACACTCATTATGAAAAAGAGATTCGTCGCCGAAGTACGGTGGTCTTGGTAATTTCTCTTGCTTCTTAGTTTGTTTTATAGATGAAGCAAGAGAGCTAAATAGCTCCCTTCTTTGCATTAGTGACCAGAGTCTCCTAAAGTGCCTGCAGGCGAGTTTTTATTCGCAACATCTTCTTGCGTAACAAAGCTCTCATCCCCGACAGTGTCTAGAGCCTCTGTCATTTTGCTCCCAGCCCAGCTTGATTTGTTTGCTCCGTCTTTACTTGTAAAAACCGGTTCAAAAGTATTCTCAACTACCAAGTTTCCTTTAGATTGAGGCGTATGGCAAGCAGAACAGTTGAATCTGGCATTTTGAAGTTTGTCCTCTTGTTTGATAGCAACTTCATTTTTCATAACATCCGTTGGCAACTCAAATTTGCCGTCAACTATTTTTCCTTTTGGTCTAAAATCCGTAAAGTGCGACACAGGAATTGGTGTAGCACCCATCGAACCCGCAACTTCAGGCATATGACAGCTGATACATCTGTTGTCTTCTGTTTTAATAGGAAGCATTCCTGTCGTATCGTGCGGAATCATAGGGGGAGCGTCTTGAAACGCTCTTTTAATTTTTGTGCTTGTCGTAGCTTGCGCAGTTCCATATTCCGTTTTATCGGCTATGGTTGAGTCTTCCGTGTATATGTCGGTTTTTCTTAAACCCAAAGACTCTTCAGTGATAGTTTTTGATGCACCTTTGCTTGCCGGTGATTTGGCTACTTCAGCAGCGCAATCAACCATCAGCATTGCAACGGCAACTAAACCAATCGTTATTTTACTTATTGTTTTCATTCTACTCTCCCGATTTTTTATTTTTTATTAGTTTTCTGATTGAAAAACTCAGAGCATCATCTTCACACACTTCAACGCATCTTGCGCAATTTGTACACTCTCCTGAGAGAACATCTGCACTCTCTTTGGCAATCATATGCAGAACTTGATGTTCAGGACAGACGGTTTTGCATTTCATACATGAGGTACAATTCTCCACATTGTGATGCACTCTTATTAGACTGACTTTACCCAAAATTGAATAAAATCCACCTAGCGGACAAATATGCCCGCACCACCCATTTTTAAGAACAAACATGTCAAAAAGAAAAATAATGAGCATCGCCGCCCATCCAAAACCCAAACCAAATACAATACCTCTGTGAAGCATAGATATCGGCGATATAAATTCAAATGCCGTAACACCCATCATAAGCGAGATAATAAGGCCCAGAACTAAAACCCAGTACCTCATACTGCGTGAAGCAGGCTGTCTTTTAGAGATGCTATCGACATTAAGCTTTCTTCGCAAAATTGCTGCTGCGTCCGTTACTAAATTTACAGGACAAACCCAGCTGCAAAAAGCGCGACCGCCGATAAGCAGATAAAAGGTGCTTATTATCAAAGCGCCGACTATTATATCTGTAGCCAAAACAGCGCCTGCTGCGGCCATTTGAAGCGCAGCATAAGGGTCGCTCAGAGGAACAGTGCTTAAAAAAAGAGACGAGCTGAGATTTCCCATAAGAAGACCCCATCCCCAAGCATTCGCTCCGAAATAGAGCAGCAATAAGCCTAATTGCGTAGTTCTTCTTAAAATCAGGTATCGGTAGTTATTCCAAATAGTTCTCATTAGTATAAATCTCCCGAATCGCTGTTTAAAGAGTCAACCGCACTATCTTTGCTTATCTCTGTCTTGGTTTTTATCTCTTTAGCACCTTCTAGGCGCTTCTCATCATCTTTATCCCAACCTTTTATATAGTAGTTGCCGACTCTGCCCATTGCAACCTCTCTGGGAAGAACAAATATTGCCGCTTTCTCCGTAACACAAGCCTTTTCACATAATCCGCAACCGGTACATATATCCGAGTGCACAACCGGTGTCAGATATGCATGTTTGCCTGTTCTTTCGTTTTTCTTATACTCAACGCTTATCGCTTCACCCAAAAGAGGGCAGGCTCTATAACATGCATCACACTGAATTCCCCAAAAAGCTATACAGCTTTCATCGTCTATAACCGCAAGACCCATCTCTGCTATGTTTATGTCCAGAACTCCGTTGGTAGTAACACTAGATTCATCAAGTGCGCCTGAGGGACAAATAGGCACACAAGGAATATCTGGACACATGTAACAAGGGATGTCTCTAGGAATAAAATATGGAGTTCCCATAGGCTTATTGTCACCAGGTTTGGCAAGCAGTAACGTATTGTACGGACAGGCTTCAACACAAAGCCCGCATTTAATACATGTACGAAGAAAATCGTCCTCTTTAATAGCTCCCGGCGGGCGAAGCAGAAGTTGAGAAGCTGTAGCTTCATCAACATACGCACTCCATACAAAACCGCCAAGCGCTGCAATTCCAGCACTTCTTGTCATTCTTAGAATAAATTTTCTTCTATCGTTTGATGCTCTGTTTTCCATTTTACTAGGTGCGTCTTGCATGAGCAAGAGTCTCCTTATTCTTTAGATATCTAGTTATGCTTTATAAACTTTTACTGCGCATTTTTTAAAGTCTGTCTGTTTTGACATTGGACATGTTGCATCGAGACATACTTTGTTTATAAACACTTTTTCGTCAAACCAAGGCACGAACACCAATCCTCTTGGAGGTCTGTTTCTGCCACGAGTTTCAACTCTTGCTTTTACTCTGCCGCGACGTGACTCAACCCAGCACAGACCACCCTGCTTGAGATTTTTTGCCTCAGCATCCTTTGGATTCATATAGCAAAGTGCTTCAGGAACCGCACGGTAAAGTTCAGGAACACGCATCGTCATTGTTCCAGAGTGCCAGTGCTCTAGCACACGCCCTGTTGATAACCAGATATCATACTCAGCATCGGGCATTTCAGGAGGATCCATATACGGACGGGCAAATATTTTGGCTTTATTTGCCAATGATTTTTGCTCAGTAGCTTTATCCATACCTTTGAGGTCACCAAACTTAAGTGCTTTTGCAATCGTTCCGTAGAATGCATGAGAATTGTCTGTACCTTTTGCGGCTTTTGCAGCATAAGGGTCATATTTAACGTTAAATCTCCACTGCGTCTCTTTGCCGTCAACTACAGGCCACTTAAGACCGCGAACTTTATGGTACATGTCAAACGGTGCAAGATCATGTCCATGTCCGCGTGTAAATGCCGCATACTCTTCAAAAAGATATTTTTGAATAAAGAAGCCGTAGCCTTTAAATACTTTTCCGTCACTTCCTACAACATTTCTGCTATCCCCGTAACCTTCAGAGTTGTCGTATCCTTTTTGGATAGGATCATTTTGGTCAAGTTTGTATGATTTTGCAATATCATTCGCAAAAAGTATCTCAAACATAGTAGTCTCTTCGTTGTATCCCATAGCTTTTGCTTGTTCTATAACGCTTGGAAGTTTCTCTTTTCTAGGACCACTTGGAGCCCATTCACCCCATACATCTTTAACCGTAAATCTTTTTGAGAGCTCAACCCATTGCCATGTATCACTCATAGCATCACCCACAGGAATAACCTGCTGTCTCCAGTGTTGTGTACGACGCTCAGCATTACCGTAAGCTCCCCACTTCTCATAAATCATAGCAGAGGGTAAAATAAGGTCAGAAACTTTAGCTGAAATACCTGGGTATCCATCAGAAGTAACTATGAAGTTATCCATTTCGCGAGCCGCTTTAATCCAGTGCGTTGCACTTGCAGAATCTTGATAAGGATTACAAACATTTACCCATGCGAATTTAATTAGACCATCCTCTATATCACGATGTATTTTCATAATATGCTGTACACCAATCGGATTGATTGTTCCCTCGGGAACCATCCATTTGTGTTCTGCAATTTTTCTGTGCGCAGGGTTTGCTACCATCATGTCTGCCGGAAGTCTATGGCAGAATGTACCAACCTCTCTAGCGGTACCACATGCAGAAGGCTGACCTGTTAATGAGAACGCTCCAGAACCGGGAATAGCTTGTTTGTTTAGCAAGAAGTGAACATTGTAAGAGAGAGTATTTACCCAAGTACCGCGTGTATGCTGATTCATACCCATAGTCCAGAAAGATACAACTTTTCTTCCTTTTTCAATGTAAAGGTCTGCTAAAGCTTGAAGTTTTTCTTTGAATGACTCCATATTTTCATCAGGGTCACCCTTTACTATAGCCGCAGTGTACTCTAGCGTATATGGCTCAAGAGATTTTTTATAATCTTCAAATGAGATTTCCCAGTGTCCAAGAGTTCCAGGCTGATGGTTCATAGTATCGCCGGCTTTGTATCCGTAAGGCTCTAGTGCCGGACCTTCTTTATTTGAAACTATGGTTTTCATCTCTTTAGAGATTATTTCCATCTCTTTGGCACTGTATTTTCCATCTTTTAGAGATTTTTCACCCTCTCTTCTCATTCCGTAGCCGATATTTACAGGTCCTGTTGCAAAAATCATATGTTTTTTGACAAAATCCCAGTCAATGATGCCTTCTGCCTCATCTCTCATGACAATCTCTCTAGCAATATAGTTCCAAAGAGCCACATCAGTATTTGGAGAGAAGATAATCTCTATATCAGCTAAGTCTGAAGTTCTATGTGTGTAAGTTTGGATAGATATAACTTTTACGCGATCTGGATCTGAGAGTTTTCTATCAGTTACGCGAGACCATAAAATCGGGTGCATTTCAGCCATGTTTGAACCCCAAGATACTATTGTATCTGTTAGTTCGATATCATCATAACAGCCTGAAGGTTCATCCACACCGAATGTCTGGTAAAAACCGACAACCGCAGATGCCATACAGTGACGAGCATTTGGATCTATTGCATTTGAACGAAATCCTGCCTTCATCATTTTTTGAGCTGCATAACCCTCCATGATTGTGTATTGTCCCGATGCAAATATACCCACAGACTCCGGTCCACCATGCTTAAGTGCTTTTTTGATGTTTATTTCCATCTCATCAAAAGCTCTTTGCCATGATATCGGAGCAAACTTCCCTTTTTTGTCAAATTTACCATCAGCGCCGACTCTAAGTAGCGGTTGAGTAAGTCTATCAGCACCATACATAATCTTAGCATTAAAGTAACCCTTAATACAGTTAAGACCACGATTTACAGGTGCAGCCGGATCCCCTTTAACAGCAACGATTTTACCGCCTTTAGTTGCCATCATAATACCACAACCGGTACCGCAGAAACGACAAGCCGCCTTGTCCCATCTCCAGTCGCCTTCAGCTTCGTTTGCCGCTGCTTCTAGCTCTGCCGGTACGCTCATACCAATAGCCGCTGCTGCAGATGCCGCCGCTGAACTTTTAAGAAATTCTCTTCTTGAAAGTGACATATTTTCTCCTATTTAATTATTTTTAAAATATGAGATTACAAAACCGCAATATTTTAATTTTTTTGTTAAGGTGTCCATTAACGAGATTGATGGTACCACTTTTTAAATAGAAAAATCTTTGACTTAAGTCATAATAGTAGTTATTATTATTAAGTTCAGATTAATATCGACTAGCTTTATATAGTCATGCAGCACTTAAAATAAAATAAGTTTTTAAAATTAAGAGTCTCTTTTTTAAGATTTTTGTTCTTGGCAGCTTTTGATAAGTTTGTCGAGCTCTTTTTTGAGATTAGTAAGCTTTTTTGTCGAGTTTATAAGCTCCTCGGTAGATTCTATAACAATATCTTCGCTGTTGTTTAGATGTTTTGATGTAAGAGATTTATCTTTTAATTCGCCTAAAATTGAATCAAACTCATCGGTCAGCTCTTCAAGTTTTGAGGAGGCTTTTTGAGACTGCAGCAGCGCCTCATTTGAGTGCTCCATGGCAGAATTTATCTTGTTTATAAAACAGTTTATCGTGTCACTTACCTCAATAATCTCATGCTCGCTTTCAGCCTCAAGTTTTATAGGAGTCAGGCTTGATATGTCTTGGTTGTCAACAAGCATTTTGGAGTACTGCATAAAAGAGTCTACATGTGATTCTATCGACTTTAACTGCACAAGAGAGTAGATAAAGAGCAAAAACAGTATAGCTCCTGAAGAGTATTGAAAACTTTTTATAAAGTTCGTTTTGTCTTCGCTGTGGTTTGTGTACATGGTTACGAGTTTATCTACGTTGTTTAGCAGTATGGTGTTGTGCTTGTAGATAGAGGCTACTATCTCCTCAAACTCCTTTGTTTTTTTAATTTCAGAATTTGAGAGGAGTTTGAAATTTTGTACATCTTCGTAGAAAATTTCCCACAACTTGCTTACTTCGCGCAGTTGTGCTGAAATTTCACTTGTCGGTGCGACCAAAATTCCCTTGTCTTGATTTCCGTGCTTTAAAGTGCTTAACCCCTCTATGAATTCATCGGATGCGGAGTTTAGCTCATAAAAATCCAAAGTAGAGTTGTAGTATATGTAAAAGACGTTTTTTGCTATTTTTTGCGTAAGCATTCTCTGTTTGCCGGCAATGTTTATTACCAGCGCATCTTTGATGTTTTGCTGATTTAGATATATGGTAGTTACGATTACACTTGCCATCAAAATTATAAGCAATGCACCTATAAGCTTGATTTTTGTACTGATTTTATTAGGTTTTATCATGGCAGTTCACCCCTGTAGATACTTTTTAGCATCTCTTTGTTTAAGATAACGACGTCCGTATTTTCAATATCTATAATAGCACTTCTCTTTAGTTTTTTTAAAACTCTTGATAACGTCTCCGGTTGAATATGCAGCATAAAAGATATCTCATGTCTCTTTAGAGAGTTAAACATCTCTAAATCATTATGCAGGGTAAATGCTACTTTTGCAGTTGCATCAAATACAAGCTCTCTGTTTACTACGCAGTGAAGTTGCTGAGTTTTTAGCAGTATTTCGTTTATAAATTCGTTGGTTAGTATGTTTTTTGATAAAAACTCTGATTTCAGCTCTGAAAAACCAACTTCCAAAACAGTGCTCTCTTTCATAAATTCGGCATTAGAGAAGCAGTGTATTATGTTGTCTTCTAAAGCAGTAAGCTCTGATATAAGTGAATTTTTATGTATATGATATAGAAATATCTCATTTTCAAACTTGTCTATCTTATATACTTTTAATAATCCTGAGACTAGAAAAAAGATTTTGTTGCTTGAGTCGTTTTCATAGAAGAGTATAGAGTTTTTGGGGTAGGTGGTTATTTTTGAGATAGTGTCAATAATATTCAATTTTTCGCTATCTAGAGAGCTAAAGAAAGAGAGCTGTTTTATATAATTTAGTTTATCACTCATAAATGCTGTTTTGCTTCTTTAAAAGATTTTTTAGAGTACCGGTCTTAAATTTCATATGCTGAGTATTTTATCATAAAAGATGGCTCTTTTACAGTAAGTCAATATATTTGGCATAGTGTTTGCTTTAGTTAAAAGATGTTTTATAGGGAGTCAAATGAATTTTATTGAAGCTTTAAAATTAAGAAGCAAACTTTTTTTTATATTCATAATTATTACCATTGGACTTCTTTTTGTCGGCATCATGGGAGCCATAAACCTTAGTTCCATGAAAAAAAATCTAGACTCTCTCTATTTTGGCTCACTAGTTCCCGTCATTGAGCTAAATACAATTCTTTTATCGTATCACGGCAATTTGGCAAATAGCTTATATATGGCAAAAAACATGCAAATTAGCCCAGATGAGGCGCAATCACAAATAAAACTCTCAATAAATAGAATAGAAAAAGAGTGGAAAAATTACGAAGCTCACTTTAAAAGGGATGGCGAAATGCCTTATGTAGCTTATACAGCAGCAGAGATAAAAGCTACAAATCAATATTTTATCAGCGTGCTAAAAGCTCTTGAAAACGGCTATGAGATAAAAGATTTGGTTATAGAGAGTGTTGAGAAAAAAATAATTCATATCCACAATGTGATAAACAAGCTGATTAATTATGAGGTGGATGTTGCCAAATATGAGAGGAAAAATTTTTTAATTGGTTATGACTCTATTTTGTTTAAAGTAGGCACTATTTTAATTATGGTAATTTTTGGCGTAATGATAGTCTCATTTTATGTTTTTAAGAGTATTCAAAGTGACCAGAGTGCTCTTGAGATAGCTACAAAGAAGTTAAAAATTGTAAATAAAAAGCTTGAAAATGCTTCATATACGGACTCATTAACGGGACTGCATAATAGAAGATATTTTAATCTGGTTTACGACAGAGAGTTAAAAAGGGCTAAAAGAAACCACAGCTATATAACATTTATGATGCTTGATATCGACTACTTTAAGCAATATAACGACATGTATGGACACATAGAGGGCGATGCTGCTCTTAAGTGTGTTGCAAAAGTTTTTAAAGATATTTTAAAGCGTCCTAGTGATTTTGTCTTCAGACTTGGCGGAGAGGAGTTTGGGGTTCTTTTTACAGAGACACCTGAGTCAAACAGCGCAGTAATAGCTAGAAATATTTGTGATGCCATAAAAGCGCGAGAGGTTAAGCACGAAGGTTCAAAAATAGGCAAATATCTAACAATCTCAATAGGTGTGGCATGCTGTGTGGCGGATGAAGCACTTAATGAAGAGATTTTGCTAACTAAGGCGGATGATATGCTCTATAAAACTAAAGAGAGCGGAAGGGACGGATACACTATTACAACTAATATAAGCACGGCTACCCCGCATACAGCGGAGCAGACGAGTGCTTAAATTAAACTAGTCCTTGCTCAATCATAGCGTCTGCTACTTTTCTAAATCCTGCGATATTTGCACCTAAAACTAGGTTAGTAGGCTCGCCGAATTCAGCAGCTGTCGTGCTTGCGTCTATGTAGATGTTTTTCATAATTTGAGCCAGTTTAGCATCAACTTCTTCAAAAGTCCAGCTACTCATAGAAGCATTTTGCTGCATCTCTAGTTGGCTTGTCGCAACACCGCCTGCATTTGCAGCTTTTCCCGGTCCGTAGCAAATTTTTGCATCAATAAACGCATGAACAGCTTCAAGAGTCGATGGCATATTCGCACCTTCGCTTATGCAGATACAACCGTTTGCAAGAAGATTTTTTGCATCGTTTAGGTTTAGCTCGTTTTGAGTAGCACTTGGAAATGCTGCAAAACAAGGAATAGTGTAAACACCGTTGCAATCCTGAGGATACTCTTCAACGGGAGTATATTTTGCATTTGGTCTGCTTTTTACATATTCGCTTAGTCTCTCTCTTCTTACCTCTTTTAAATCTTTTAAAAGCTCTAAGTCAATTCCTGCCTCATCATAAATCATACCGTTTGAGTCACTGCATGTAACCGGAATTGCACCAAGGTGGTAAAGCTTTTCGATTGTATAGATAGAAACGTTACCGCTTCCTGAAACTACACACTTTTTACCCTCTAGAGTTTCACCTCTGTCTTCTAGCATGTACTTTGCAAAATAGACCGCTCCATAACCGGTAGCTTCTGTACGTGCGAGTGAACCGCCCCATTTTAATGACTTTCCTGTTAGCACACCTTCATATTTGTTTGAGAGTTTTTTATACATACCAAACATGTAGCCGATTTCTCTGCCGCCAACTCCAATGTCTCCTGCAGGAACGTCAGTATTTGCTCCAATGTGTCTGAAAAGTTCGCTCATAAATGCTTGGCAAAATCTCATGATTTCGTTGTCCGATTTGCCCTTTGGATCGAAGTCGCTTCCGCCTTTTCCGCCGCCGATTTGAAGACCTGTAAGCGAGTTTTTGAAAATCTGCTCAAATCCCAAAAACTTGATAACACCCGCATTTACGCTCGGGTGAAATCTTAGACCCCCTTTGTATGGTCCAAGTGCTGAGTTGAACTCTATTCTATACCCCTTGTTTACTTGAATTTCGCCGTTGTCATCAACCCAGGTTACACGAAAAAATATCTGTCTCTCAGGTTCAACAATTCTCTCTATAATCTTATGTTTTCTATATTTTGGATATTTTTCCATTAACGGGCGGAGTGATTCAAGAACCTCTTCGGCAGCCTGATAAAACTCTTTTTGAGACGGGCTAGATCTCTTTAGGTATTCAAAAACGTCTTTTACGTATGGCATATATCTTCCTTTTTATTCTGATTTTAAATAGACGTGGATAATACAATAAAGTAAATTAAATTTTCTATAACAAGAGGCAAATTTAATAAAATTTTAAAAAAAATGATTAATTTTTGCTATTTTTAAATTGACAAATATACTTTTTTTTGATAGTCTAGGAGAGATGTGCCTAGAGTTTTGCGCCAAGAAGATTAGGGAGTTTTATAATTATGAATATATCTAAAGAGAGATTTGAAGAGGCGAAAGTGGTAGCTAGGGAGTGGCAGCTCTACATACAAGATCACAGGGAGGGCGTTGAGGAGAAGTTTCACCAAACAATCGGCAGGATGCTAAAAAATCCAATGAATAAGATTTTTCTGATTGAGCTTCTAGACCAGAGCTTTCGTTCAGGTAACCCTCGCAGAGTTGCAGATCAGATAGAGCATATATTTAACAAATATAAAGATACAAGTTTTTTTAGCACATTTGAGGAGCTTCTTCTTCTCTCTTTTCGCAAAGTAGGTATCTATATGTCAAATATCTCCATACCTATTTTTATAAAGTATTTAAGAAACGATATTAAAAATGTCGTTATACCGGGAGAAGAGAAGGCTCTTATGGAGCATATAAAAAAGAGAAGGGCAGAGGGAACAAGGGTAAATATAAACATAATCGGCGAGATAGTCCTAGGCGAAGAGGAAGCTGACTATAGAGTTAACAAATATATAAAAACGCTTCAAAATCCAAATATCGACTATATCTCTATAAAGATATCTACTATTTTTTCTCAGATAAATTCTTTGGCTCATGAGTGGAGCGTGGATATGATTTCAAGTAAGCTGGAGAAGATATATAGTGCCGCAATGCAGAACAGATTTGTAGATATGGACGCTAAAGAGAGCAATAAGTTTGTAAATCTTGATATGGAGGAGTATAAAGATGTACACCTGACTATCGATGTCTTTAAAAAAACACTCTCGTTAGAGAAGTTTAAAGAGCTTCATGCAGGAATCGTTCTTCAGGCATATCTTCCCGATACGCTGGAGCTGGCAAAAAATCTTGTATCATGGGCAAAAGAGAGAGTAGGTAACGGCGGAGCACCTATTAAGATACGTCTGGTAAAGGGTGCAAATCAGGAGATGGAACTCACAGAAGCGAGTCTGAGAGAGTGGGAGTGTGTCACATATAGAAAAAAAACGCAAAGTGACGCCAACTTTAAAGTTATCATGGACTACCTTTTAGACCCTGACGTAGCGCCTTACGCACATCTAGGAGTTGCTTCGCACAATCTTTTTGACCACGCTCTTGGAATGCTTCTCTCACGCGAGAGAGGAGTTGAGAAGTTTTACACTGCCGAGATGCTGGAGGGTATGAGCGAGACTGCTTACAAGGTTCTTAAAAAAGAGGGCTTAAGCGTCATCCTCTACGCTCCGACGGCGACAAAAGAGACCTTTACAAATGCTATAGCATATCTTGTGAGAAGATTTGATGAAAACACTGCACAGCAGAATTTTTTGCGCCATAGTTTCGGACTAAAAGCAGACTCTGGGGCGTGGAAGACGCTTGTAAAGAGTTATGATGACGCCTTGGGTGAGATAAAAGATTTGAGACTTACTCCATATAGGGTTCAAGATAGAAACATAGAGCCGATAAAGCCTGAGATTGATTTGGACAGTTACATGTATGAGAGTGAAGCTGATACGGATTTTGTTCTTATGCAGAATAAAAAGTGGGCAAGAGATATTGCCGATAAGTGGAAAAATATCGCAAAAAGCGGCGGTTATCATGCAAAACCTGTTGTCGGCTCAAAAGAGATTGAGAGTGATGATATTGTAGAGATAATTGATAAGTCCCAGTATCATGATGGTATCGTTGTAGGCTCTTACGTAAAAGCCAGTGCCGGAGATATGTATGAAGCCGTAAAAGTAGCAAAAGAGGATGTTGATGGTTGGAGAAAACTCAGCACAAAAGAGCGTCAAAAAATACTTATGAACGTGGCACATGAGTTTAGAAAAAGAAGAGCAGACCTTATAGGAGTTGCCGCGGCGGAAGTCGGCAAAGTCTTTGGCGAGACGGATGTCGAGGTCTCTGAAGCAATAGACTTTTTAAACTTCTATCCATACAGTGTGAGAAAAATAGAGGAGCTAGAGGGTTTGCATGTATCTCCAAAAGGGGTAGGGCTGGTGGTTAGCCCATGGAACTTCCCGGTAGCAATTCCGGCAGGCGGTATTGCTGCGGCACTCGCAGCAGGAAACAGGGTTATACTTAAACCCGCATCCGACTCCGTTCTTTGCGCGCAGATAGTTTGTGAATGTTTTTGGAGTGCGGGTGTTAGTAAAAATACGCTTCAATTTCTTCCATCTAGCGGAACTTTGGCGGGAGAGGAGCTTATTGCTAACAGAGATATAGATTTTACTATATTTACGGGAGGCGAGCAGACTGCTTATGGCATGATAAAACAGCGTCCAGATATCCATCTAAGTGCCGAGACGGGAGGCAAAGATGCCACCATTGTTACCTCCATGAGCGATCGTGATCAGGCAGTTAAAAACGTTGTAGCTTCCGCATTTAACAACTCGGGGCAGAAGTGTTCGGCAACATCCCTGCTTGTGTTAGAAGATGAGCTTTATAATGATGAGAATTTTAAAAGAATGTTGGTTGATGCAACAGAATCTCTACATGTAGGTTCCGTTTGGGATTTTAAAAATCGAATCGGAACACTCTCATCTAAACCTTCAGGCAATCTTCAAAAAGCTTTGAGTTATCTCGATGATGGCGAAGAGTGGCTAGTTCCGCCGTCTTACGCCGATAGCGATAATCCATATATGCTAAAGCCATCAATCAGATGGGCTACAAAAGAGGGTGATTTTTGTCATATGAATGAGCTTTTCGGCCCAGTGCTCAGCGTTATGAGAGCGGATGATTTAAAAGATGCCATAGATGCCGTAAACTCTACTGGTTATGGTCTAACATCGGGGATAGAGAGTCTTGATGAGAGGGAACAGAAGATATGGAGAGGGGAGCTAAAAGCCGGAAATCTCTATATTAACCGCGGCACAACCGGTGCGATAGTCATTAGACAGCCTTTTGGCGGGATGGGCAAATCGGCGATTGGAAGCGGCAAAAAAGCTGGCGGATTTAACTATGTCACGCAGTTAATGAACATAAGTGCGGATGAGATAGAGTTTAAGGAGATGGGCGAATTTCTCTCTCACGGAATTTTTGCAGATGAGGTCTCAAAAGCTTCCGAGATAGCAAAAGATTTTGTAAAGTGGCACAGAGCTGAGTTTAGCAAAGAACACGATTATGCAAACATTAGAGGTGAGAGCAATATCATACGTTATTTGGGTGTAGAGAGCGTTCTTTTGAGATGTCAAAAAGGCGATAAGCTTCATGAGATACTCTCCTCCATAACGGCGACAAAGATTGCGGGGGCAACGCTGCATATCTCGCTTCCTAAAAAGATAGATAGCGATGAGCTGGCTTGGCTTATAAATAACTCAAGAGATATTCTGGCAAAAGAGGATATTTTGGAACTTCAAAGTGAAGATGAGTTGATAGAGTCGATGAAAAAAGCTCAAAGAGTCAGGTTTTTAAATCCAAAACATGTAACAAAAAATATATATGATTCCCTAAAAGATGAAGCAAAATATATTGCAAGAGAGCCTTTTGTACCGCATGGCAGAATCGAACTCCTCCACTACTTTATAGAACAGAGTGTTGCGAACTCATACCACAGATATGGAAATCTAGGAGTTAGAGGCTTAGAAGAGAGAGCTAGTGACCACTCTTGAATCTAAAGCCCTCTTGGACAAGAAGGGTTCTTAGCTTCTCCTTGAGCTCCCCTTGAAACTCCATCCAGCCATCTTTAAAAGCTCCGCCGCAGCCGAGCTTTTTCTTTAAAGCTTTTAAGAGTGCCTCTGAATCGTTTTGCGGCAGGTGAAATTCGCCTACAAGAGTGACGGTTTTGCCTCTTCTCCTCTCTTTTTTAAAGAGCAAAAAGTGCTTGCTTGGCTCCAATATCTCATCTGAGATAATACTTTTTCTGGGAGTATCGACTTTTGCCCAGCCATCTTCTATATCGGCTCCTACAAAGATATCGAGCCTCTTTCCTCTGCTCATGAGATGACTTTCTGCCTTAAGATGCTCATATCGGCACTCTCAAAGCTATCATCCTCGATGCTTTTTATCACATCATCCAAAGAGAGCTTTGTGTGATTATAAAGCACTACGAAAACCTCGTCACTCTCTTTTAAAAATGTGCTCTCCCCGTAAGGCGTATATCTTGTTGCGCCTATACTGATAACTGCATCAGATGGATTCTTGCATGTAGAAATATATTGGCTCAACGGCTCAAGCGGACCGAAATCTTTTTGCTCATTAATCTGCACAACCATCCAATCAAGAAGCTTCTCGTAAAAGTAGCTATAACCGCTTAGCTCTACATCTTCTCCATAGGCGTGAACCTCGCCCCCTCTTTTTAGAAAAGAGCAGATAGAGTAGCCGTCCATAACTCCGCCCTCACTAAACTTGTCTATCTTGATTAGGTTATTGCTTAATCCCTTTGAGCTATCACCCCAATTTTTCTTATCGCTTATCTTACTTGCCCCAGCAACTCTTATTGAACAGTCGTTATAGGCGCCAAAATGTGTTGGGATTATTTTTGTGAGTTTATCGTTTGTGTACTCAAGTTTGCAGATAAGTCCGACTTCCGGCTCCGCCTGAACATTGACATTTTCTTTTGGGAGTTTAATAGCAGAGCTTGAGAGAGGATAGATGTTTAGTATCTCTTTAGCCTCTTTAACTATCTTTGGTAGATAAAAAGGAAACATCCCTTTTGGAGCCGCTTCATCAGCTGTAATAACATCTTTAAAATCTTCAAGTTCGCCGGCCTGTGCGAGGTGTAGTGCAAAGTTGCCTGCAATCCCAAGGCCTAGAAAATCTCTATATTTGTCCATTTTCTTTAGCTTCTGTAAACTCTTCATAGCTTCCTTTGAAGTCAACATAACTTCCATCAGCTCTAAGTTCAATTACACGGTTTGCAAAAGCGTCTAGCAATTCGCGGTCGTGTGAGACACATATAACATTGCCTTTAAAGTTAAAAAGTGCTTCTCCAAGTGCAACAATGGCTTCAAGGTCAAGGTGGTTTGAAGGCTCATCGAGAACTAAAAAGTTTCCGCCCTCAAGCATCATTTTGCTTAACATCATTCTATGCTTTTCACCGCCTGAAATGCTTACAACCGATTTTTCTTGCTGCTCACCGGAAAAAAGCATTCTTCCCAAACAGTTTCTAATCTCGGCAATATCGCGTTTTGGGTCAAACCCTCTAAGCCAGTCATAAAGAGTTCCATCACCCTTGATGATGTCTGCCGTATCTTGAGGAAAATAGCTGTTCTCAATAGTTGCGCCCCAGTGAATCTCTCCGCTAGTCGGCTTCATCTCTTCCATAATTATCTTTAAGAGAGTTGTTTTACCGGCACCGTTTGGACCTATCAGTGCTACTTTTTCGTCCGGTTCAAATTTTAGAGTTATATTTTTTAAAACTTCGTTATCGCCGTAAGAGTGGTTTACGTTGGTAATATTTAAAGCTTCATCTCCCATAACTCTTTTTGCTTTAAAAACAATACTAGGGTCGCGACGTGAAGATGGTTTTATATCATCAATAACAAGTTTGTCAAGTTTTTTCTGTCTTGATGTTGCTTGTTTTGCTTTTGAAGCATTTGCGCTAAATCTGCGAACAAAAGCCTCAAGCTCATCCTTTTCTTTCTCTTTTTTTGCATTACTAAGCTCATTTTGTTTTGCAATAACATTTGCAGCAATGTACCAATCATCGTAGTTACCGGTAAATTCACGGATTTTTTGATAATCAACATCAAGAATATTTGTAACAACGGCATTTAGGAAGTGTCTGTCGTGAGATATTACAACCATGGTTCCCTCATGGCGCTGCAACTCATGCTCTAACCAGCTGATTGTTTGTATATCAAGGTTGTTTGTAGGCTCATCAAGGAAAAGAACGTCCGGTTTTGGGTATAAAACCTGTGCCAAAAGAACTTTGAATTTGTCCGCACTGTCGAGTGTGCTCATAAGTTCATTATGCAGATTTGCAGGGATGCCGACGTTTTCTAAAATTTTTGCGATGTTTACATCATACTCGTATGTAGGGTCCTCTTCAACGCAGATAGTCTCAAGCTCTGCAAGACGGTCGTTTACGGCATCGTCTTCGAAGTTGCCTGTTGCGTAAATCTCCTCTTTTTCTTTTATTGCATCATAGAGTCTTTTGTTTCCATAAAGTACAGCATCGGCAATTGTAAACTCTTCATAAGCATATTGATTCTGCCCTAAAACTCCGACTTTGTTTGTTTTTGGGATGATTACTTCACCCTCATACTCTTTAATCTCTCCACAGAGTATTTTTAAAAAGGTTGTTTTTCCGGCACCGTTCGCACCGATTAAGCCATATCTTTTATGACGGTCAAGTTTAAGATTTATGTCTTGAAATAGAACCCTGTTTCCATAACGCATAACTAATTTTTGTACTGTTACCATAGTTTATCTCTCGTTTAGACACAGCTGAAATGTGTCTGTTAATTTTTCGCGATTGTAGCCAATCGTTGTTTAAAGCTTGATTTAAAACTTATATTTTACTATGCGGATTATCCCAAAACTCAGCATCGGGCTCTCCTACATGTAGCTCTTGAAGATACTTCTCCTCGGTTCTTTGAATCTCGGCTCTAATTAGATTTACGATTGCTTTTTGTGATGCAATCGGCTCAGGCAGAGCGCAATATTCGCCATCTGTAAGCTCATCATTAAATTTTTTCTCATCAAAATTTTTGCCTAAATATTTGACTATATATTTTAAATCTCTCTGGGCATTTCCAAGACACGATGTCGCACCAGGGGATGGTGTCATGTTAAATATCAAACCCTCTCCCGTATAGATTGAAGCCTCGCCGAGGAGGAGTTTTTGCTCATCTTTGTTTAGCACCTGAGGACGAACTCCTCCAAAACCTTTTGCATACTTAAACTCGTTGATTTTAAGAGATGGGACGATTTTTCTTGCATCTTTTAAAAAGAGATATTTGTTGAAAAAAGGAATTTCAAAGAGGAAGTTTCTAAAGATATATCTGCGGATATCTCGCTCTTTTAAAAGTTTCCAAAGTGCTATGGCAATATTTTTATCAAAACGCAAAGTTTTCCAAAAGTCCATATATGTACCGCTTTTATAGCGCTCAAGTTTTGGAAGTATAAGTGCCGTAGGTCCGAAGCGGGTGTTACCGTCTGCCAGCACGTCAGGGTCTCCGTGAAGGGCTGCAAAGGGGAGTTTTGGATTTTGAATCATATATACTTTTCCATTTAACATCTTCTCATTTGTCATGTAAAAGCTTCCTGCAACCGGCAGACAGCCCAGATTTAGTCCAAAACCCATTTTGTGTGCTAAAAAGAGTGAGTGTGCCCCCGCATCTACGACCACGAAGTCGGCATAAAAGGTATTATCTTTTGTTTTGACTACGTAACCGCGTTTTTTGCTCTTCTCAATGCTCTCTACTTTGGTATTTAAAAAAAGTTCCAGCTCTACGTCTCTCTCTTTTTTTGCATTCTCTATAAAAGAGTTAGATAGTTTTTGATAGTCAACCGTAGTCCACTCTCCTCTTGCTCCGATGGCTACGATATCTTCTTTGCGCTCATTTCCATCTTTATCAAACACGACACGCGGCTCAAGCTCTTTTAGCTTCTCTTTGTTCCAAACCTCAAGATACGGAAAAAGTTCCGAGAACTCTTCGTAGCGGTGGAGCAAAAATTCAACCTCTTTTTTGCCGACGCCAAGCGCCATTTTTTGGTGTGAGAAGATTATCTTGTTTTGGTATTGGTGCTGCAGACAATATTTCTCCACCATTTTTGCAGTGCGTTTTGTTATTGATGCTTTTTGCAGAGTGTAGTTTGTCTCGATATCGCCTACATGTATTGTTTGTGAATTGCTCGTTCCGCAAGAGTTAAGAGTTGCAATATCACCGTATTTTTCAATAATAGCGATAGATTTTATATCCGTATATCTTGCCAGCTCATAAGCTAATGCGGCACCAGATACGCCAGCACCGACTATAATAACCTCAAAATTTTTGCTACTCATTATTAATTACCGCCCAAGGATATTTTTTAGTCGTATTGTAGCAAGTTTGTTATAATACTTCATAATGTTTCAGGCAGGTGGATATGCAGATTAGAGAGTTGGATTTAAAAGAGCTTTTAAGCGCATATGATTTAGTTTCGCAACTTCGCACAACGCTTTCGTACGATGAATTTGAAGATTTGATATATGAGATGAGAAGCATGGAGTATAAAATGTTTGGAATTGTGGACGGAGAGAAGCTGATAACTTATGCGGGCGTTGCAATCCAAACAAATCTTTACCACAAGAGACATCTTTTTGTTTTTGATTTGGTTACGGATGGGAAATATAGAAGTAATGGATATGGTGAGATGATGCTTGGGTATCTTAGAGACTTTGCAAAGATGGGAATGTGTGAAAATATAGTTCTTTCTTCAGGAATTCAAAGAGAAGATACCCATAGATTTTACGAGAAGAACGGTTTTGTAAAAAAAAGTTTTGTTTTTTTAAAGAGTGTTTGAGTTAAGTTGGAAGATGGGATATTCTATAAATCTCGAAAAACTTATTTTTTTAAAGAAACTTCGTTTTAGTGCTTAACAAAAGTTTGCAGGCATCATGCCTGCAAGGTAAAGCCTATTATAAAGGTGTTACATTCTCAGCTTGAGGACCTTTTTGACCTTCTCCTAGTTCAAAAGTTACCTTTTGACCTTCAGATAAAGAAACACGACCTGGTCCTGTTCTGTTTACTTGGCGAAAGTGTACGAATACGTCTTTACCGCCGTTGTCTTGTTGAATGAAACCATAACCTTTTTCTTCATTGAACCATTTTACTGATCCGTCTAGCAATTCTGCCATGTGTAGTACCTCTGTGGTAAAAATTCACTTCTTGTGGAAGAGGAGTCAAAATATAGGGAGAGTCGTTTGTCTAGCAGAATATACTATAGATGAACTCGCACGCAAAATCTTTCATCAGAAAAATTATAACCTAAATTTTAATTTTTTGCGCATTAAAGATAAAAAGTTTAAAAAAGTCCTGTTGAAGTCGATATATACGCATCTAATTTGAAGGATTTAAAATGCAGATATCACCAAATATTGGTGCCGCTAGACCAATAAAGGGCATGTCGGAGATTAAGACGCAATTTGCCCAGAAGCTCTCAAAAGATGAGGCTTTAGAGATAAGAGAGAAGATTAAGCAAAATGCCAATGCTATAGCTTTTAATTCAACATCTCTTCAAGGCGCGCTTTCAAGCGGAGGCGATGTTTTTAAGAAGCAGTATGACGAGTTCCAATCCTTTCTAAATGATATCGGATATAACGGAAAACCGATAGCCGAACTTTCACAGGAAGAGGCGGCAAATCTTGTTAGCGAAGATGGGTTTTTCGGTATCGCTCAAACATCTGAGAGAATAGCAAATTTCGTTATAAACGGAGCAGGAGAGGATGAGAGCAGATTGCGCGCAGGGCGCGAGGGAATGCTTCAAGGTTTTAAAGAAGCTGAGGAGATGTGGGGCGGAGAACTTCCTGAGATTTCTCAAAAAACAATGCAAAAAGCTATAGAGATGGTCGATAAAGCTATGTATAATTTGGGGTTCTCTATTTTAGACAAAGAGGCATAATTAAGATAAAACAATCAGGCTGGGAAATCTACACCTTCATCCTTGCTTGATTCATCGCCACTGTGATTGTCATTTTCCTTTTGGTATATCTCTTTGCCAAGCATCTCTTGTTGCATCTCCTTGGCTTGTTGCTGCTGAGCCTTCATAAGCATCACCATTGCACTTGAGGCAACGGCAAAATCTTGACCGCTCGGGTCTGAGGGTGCCATTGCCGCGGCAATGGCTTGCTGTGCATTTCTTATAGTCTCTTGCGGTGTAGAGCCTGATGGGATGGATATGGAGACTTCACCGCCAATTGCATACATTCTTCCGTCTGGTCCCTGCTGATAGGTAAAGGAAGCCCCTCCGGTCATTCCTCCGCCAGCACCCTGATGCGCCGATTCGTGTGAACGTACTTCAACATCTCTTGATTGAAGCTCTTGTACCAATATTTTTTCATCAATACTAAGCTCGTCAGGGGATTTTGACTTTTCTTGGCGCTTTTTTTCCTCTTCCTGCGAGAGTTTATTTTCGTCAGACTTTTTATTTTCTCTAAGAGGGTCATCTTCGACAACTAAAGCCTCTTTCTCATTGAGCCTAATTGAGTAGTTTGTACCGATGTTGTAGAGTGAATTAAGACCTATTTCCATAATCTTCATTCTACTTCTTTGGGATTTAAAAATTGCTTTAAAAAAGTAGCTAATAATCTGATAATATTTCAGCAGATGTTTTGCAAAATTGCAAGATATCTATATGCCTTGTAAAAGACAAGCTTCGGTGCCATAGCGGCAGTGTAGCTAAACGGACTTGTTCGCTTAGCGTGATAAATTAATTAAAAAAGGAAGAGATTATGAAATATGAGCTAAAAGATGAGTATATAGAGCTGTTTAAACTACTTAAGGTTTTGGATTTGGTAGACAGCGGAGCGGAGGCTAAGATGATTATAGCTGATGGACATGTAAGAAGAGGCGGCGAAGTAGAGCTTAGAAAAAGAGCCAAGATACTGCGCGGCGAGACTATTGAAGTCGCAGATGTGGTTATAGAGGTCGTTTAGAGCTAATTGATATTATAGATTGCTTCGTCGCGGGCTTCTCGCAATGACGATTACAGCAGCTCCTTGCAATAACAGTCATTGCGAGCTTCGCTAGAAGCGTGGCAATCTAAAACATAAACTTAATTGAGACAAACACACTTTTTAAGCTTGTAAAATGAACGAACTAAGCAACCCGATTAGTCCGCCAAACACTCCGCCCCAAACCACAAGCCATGCGAGATGCTCATGTATGATTTTTTGAATCATCTCTTTAACCATAAGCGGAGTAAGCTCGCCGAGTCTAGCGTCAATAATGTTTTCTATCGATTTAATCATATCTTGGCTCAAAGATGAATTTTGAAGATGATTTTTCATAGTTTCGTTAAAGCTCTCGCTGTTTACTATTTCTATAACGGCGCTCTTCATTTTTACACTAAAGGGCTCTCTCAGGCTGCCCAAGACACTCTCTCCGCCAAACATTCCAAGCATTCCGCCAAAAGATGACTCCATAACGGTTTTACTGAGCGCGTCAAAAGCGGGAGAAAAGTCTGTCTTTTCGATAATAGGCGTCAAGTCAATCTTCTTCTCCTCATGTCTGAAGAAGTCGTCCAACTGTTCTGGCGTGAAAAACTGAGTCATCATAAGATTTTTAATCGACTCTTTAAAGGCTTCGAATTTTTCCACAATTACGCCTGAGCCGTAAAGAAACGGTACACGTTCAAAAAGCATGTGAATTGCAAGCTGATTCGTAAGTGCGCCGGAAAGCGCAAAAAGACCTGTGTAGAGAAGCAAAGAGCTAAGTGTTCCCTCAAAAAGAAATGAGAAAGCAACTAAGAGTGCGGCAATAAGATCGGTTATAAAAGTTTTAGATAGTCTCAATTTTGAGCTCCTATTATTAAATCTCATATAATTTGAACAATGTCCAAATTATATGCAGTTACTAAAGTTTTGCCTTATGGCAAGAAGGAGCCAAAATGACTCCTTATAGATAATAAAAGCCAAATTATACTAAAAAGAATTTATAATGACACAAATCAATAATAAATGGATAATTTATGAAACAAGAGAGCTACGACCTTTTTAAAAGCGCAGAGATTAAAACAATTTTAGAAGTTTTGGAGACAGAGCTGAACACAAGAAGCGAATCACCTTTTTGGCGTGACAAGGTTATTCCATTTAGTGAAGCAATTTTGAGCGTTTTGATTCCGCTCAGGGATGCAAATATGCTTTTTACTCCCGAGGGCTTGTCGGCAGAAACACTCACTCCCGAACTCTTTTTTGCATGGAGCGATTTTGTAAGTTTAAAGAGTTTGGCGTTTACGATTCAAAAGTCAAATGATGCAAATGAGCTTCTAAGAACAAATCTGGACAAATCTACATGTAGAAATTATAAGAGCATAGATTTGAAGAGGCTTGGGGATTATTTGGCAAGATACAGCGTTAATCTTGAAGATGAGTCTTTGGACTTTCCTATCTCAAATTATAACTTGCATCAGGGTGTAAGCAATGTTATTAAATCACTTTTATAAGAGACACATTTGATTAAATTAATTGAATTTTTTATAAAAAACAGCAGACTTAATTATGCCATATTGGCTTTTTTAATCTTTATGGGAGTCAACTCCTACATAAATATCCCAAAAGAGATTTTTCCTGATGCCCAACTTGACCAGATAACTGTTTTAGGTACATACAGAGGAGCTAGTGCTTCTGTTATGGATAAGATGGCTGTGCGTGACATTGAGGATGAGCTTAGCAACGTCATTGGGATTGACAAAACAGAGACGACTATTACACCAGGCGCATTTGCAATACTTTTAACACTAAACAAAAGCGCAAACAGAGAGATTGCTTTAGGACTTGTCAAAGACGCCATCGCATCAACCAGACAGTATTTGCCTTCCGACATGAATGAGCCGGTTGCAAAGCTTCGCCAAAAGACAAGGTCGCTTATAAAACTGGCAGTCTCCTCCTCAACACTTTCGATAGGCGAGCTAACGCTTGTGGCGCAAGATATGAAAACAAAAGTATCAAAAATCAGCGGCATCAGCGAGGTTTTAATCCGCGGAGACTCAAACGAAGAGGTTATTATAAGGATAGACTCTGATGCAGTTTTGGCGTATGGCTTAACACATGAGGGCGTGCAGAGGGCGATATCAAACCTCTCATATATTTTCCCCATAGGAAATATAGAACAAAGAGGAAAATTTGCCTATGTCTCCACGGCAAACGGCAAGGCCGATGAGGTGGAGTATAAAGATAGCATCCTGAATATTGATGGGAAATATATAAAACTAGGCGATATTGCCGAAGTAAATATAGAGTACCCTCAGACCGACACACTTGCGACATTCAACAATAAAAAGACAATCTCGCTTGTTATATCAAAGGGAGAGGAGGGTGACTCTATTGTTCTCTCCAGAGAGCTTAGGGAGTATGTTAAAAAAACAGAGCAAAACTATAAGAGCGTTGATTTTAATTTTTACGAAGACAGCTCTAAGCCAGTCAGGCAAAGATTGGACGTAATTATATCAAACCTGATGTTTGGTTTGATTCTTGTTTTTTTATCGATGTATATTCTGATAAACCTTAGAATTGCGGTAATCGTAGCGCTTGGAATACCTTTTTCTTTTATTATAGGATTGCTGAGCATCTACTATATGGGATACTCTATAAATGTTATCTCTCTTCTTGGAGGATTGATTGTAATAGGAATTGTAGTTGATGATGCGATAATCGTCGGTGAAAATATACAGCGGCATATCGATGAGGGCATGAATAATTATGATGCGGCAGTTGCAGGGGTAAAAGAGATGATGCTTCCAGTAACGCTTGCGACAATAACGACCGTCGCAACATTTCTGCCTATTTTTATGCTTCAAGGAGAGATAGCTCTTTTTATTATCCTCATCCCCATTACGGTTATAATCATTCTGCTTGCCTCTCTTTTGGAGAGCTTTTTCTTTTTGCCTCTGCATGCGAAGGAGTTTCTAAAAAAGAGCAACAAGGCGATAAGCTGGGTGCCTCTTCAGAATTTATATGAAAAAATAATTCTACATCTTTTGAACTATAAAAAAATCTCTATTCTGCTTTTTTTGATAGTGATTCCGCTGGCAACGTTTTATACGGCAAAATCTATGAAGTTTCAGTTTTTTCCAAATTTTGACGGAAATTATCTCTATATCTCGGGAAAGCTAGATATCAATACTCCGCTTCAAGATACTTATGAGGTTTCAAAAGAGATAGAAGCAGAGCTTATGAAACATGCAGAGGAGTTCTCATTAAAATCAATCTCATCCGTTGTGGGATTCAGAAGAAGCCTCTCGGGCGATTCACAGAGAAACAACGGTGTTTTTATGATAACCATGGAACTTTATGACAGGGAAGAGACAAACTGGATAGATAAGTATGTAAATCCGATATTAAACTTTAGTTTTGAGTTTGACAATCCTGAGAACATAAGAAAAAAACAGACATTTGAGCTCTCTCCTTTGGCAAAAGAGATAATAGCGCCCTATAGAGAGAAGTATAAGATGGAAGATATCGGAGTTATGGAGGATAAGTCTGGTCTTATCAAGAGTGATATTCAGGTCAACCTCTCAGGAAGTAATGACGAGAGACTTCAAGAGGGGATTTTAAAACTTGAAAATGAGCTCTTGAAGATGGAGAATATAAGAGACTATAGCGACAATATAAAATACGGCAAGATGGAGTATAAAATTAAAATAAACTCCTACGGCGAGAGTTTGGGTCTTAGCGAGGCCGTTGTTGCAAGAACTCTCAGCGGATATTTTTTAGAACAAAAACAGGCAACTACGTTTAACGACAGAGGCGTTATGGATATAAAAACGCAGGAGAGTGCCAAAGACAGCATCTCTACGCTGTTGGATTTTAACGTGGCTCTTGGTGATAGGAGGTATGTGAAATTGTCTGATGTTGCCGACATGACGCAGATTAGAGATTATGAGAAGATAGATAAACTAAACGGCAATATAGTAAAAACAGTATATGCAAATATAGACAAAAGAAAGGTGACTGCTCAGGAGATTTTGGATAAATTAGAGCCTGCTCTAAACGAAATAAGAGCTTCGGGCATAAATGTAGAGCTCTTGGGAGAGAAGGAGAAGAATCAACAGCTAAAGAGCGACATGAAAAACGCTCTGTTTCTGTCGCTTTTCTTAGTCTTTTTAACACTGCTGTTTATCTTTCCTAAGATAAAGTACGTGCTAATGGTTATGAGCGTTATTCCGCTATCGATTTTAGGTGCGCTTTTAGGACATAAACTGCTTGGGATAAATCTTACAATGCCTTCGATAATAGGTATTTTAGGTCTCGCAGGTGTTGTTATTAATGATGGAATAATTATGCTTGACTTTCTGCGCGGTACTCATAAGCTGGATGAGTTTTTGCGACGTGCAAAACTCAGACTCCGTCCCATCCTCATCACCTCTTTGACAACATTTTTGGGACTATTTACGCTCATCTTCTACGCAAGCGGTCAGGCGGTTATACTGCAGCCAATTGCAATATCTCTTGGATTTGGTCTAATTTGGGGAACTGTTTTGAACCTGATTTATCTACCAACACTCTACGCTATGGTAAATAAAATCGAACCTAAAAAAGAGGTTTAGTGTGCTTGATATGGCAGAATAGGGAGCTTTAAATATTTTGCGTATACTATTCCGCTTTTTATGTTGATAACGTTATAGTTTAACTTTTGTGATAGAAACGGTGCCAGAACACTTGTCCTGCTACCTGTTCTGCATATAATAGCAAAAGGTTTTTTTGTATCAACCGCTATGTTTAGTTTCTCTAAAAAATCTTTTAGGTCGTAGTTCCCTTTTTCATCAAAAAGCATTATAGGAATAGACCCCTTTAAAAGGCCCGTCTCTCTCCACTCCCCAGGTGTTCTGATATCAACTATCGGTATGTTAGAGTTGATTAGCTTTTCTGATGCTTCCTCGTTTGTTACAGCCGAAAAAAGCGAAATGGACAATAACAGAAGCGATGACACTATTTTTTTCAATATCTTCCCCATACATTAAATTAAGGGTATAATTGTACCTCTAAATAGATAAACAATAGGTAAAAATGGCATCTCAAAAAGCAATAGATAACTCACAAAGGCTTCGTTATATAAGAGCTTTGGAGAGGTTTCACAAAAGTATCGTCTCATATCTCACAAGCACGTCAAATCTTACTAAAGAGGGTTATGGCAAAAAGATAGAGAGTGCTATAAAAGTTCTTCATAAAGTCGAAGAGATAGCACTCTATAAAGGTGATTTGCAGGAGTTGCAAAAGCTGGTTAAAAAGATAATAGGTTATAGAGATGGTGATAAGGATATTTTAGAGATAAAAGAGGAGATTCTTTACGGCTCAAATCAGCTTGATAAAACAAAAAACGCAAGGCGATATAAAAAGGATAAGCACTCCCCTATCTATGGAGATTGGGAGTAAAGAGAGCGTCTTTGGCTACTCTTTTAGCATCTTGTCAAGCAATACGAAGACTTCCGCAGAAACATCCTCCATCTCATCAAAGTTTTTAACAATCTTATCGCCATTTTTAAGAGTCTCATTCTCGGCATCTTTTTCAAGATAGCTGAGATTTTCATGAACTTTTCTGCTGAGCATTATGCGAGGAGCGTCCAGTTTATGGAAAGATTCAGTCTTTGCAAATCTTGCTTGACCATCCTCAGAACACCACTCTCCAAGACGGCACTTATCACCTGCTTTTGAAGGCACGACATTTTTAAGCGATATGATAGAGTTATAAGCGCGTGATTTAAAGAGTATCTGGTCTAATTTTGCAAGAACAATAAATATGCTGTTTTCCATACCGTAAGAGTAGTCGACTATTTTAGAAGAGTTTTCGCTCAGCTCGATTAGAGTATTCTCAAAGCCGTTTATCTTTCGTGTAGAACCCTCAACGGTTATTTTCATGTTGTCAGAACTTGTTTGAATTTCACTCATATTTTGTTGTAGAGATTTGATAGAGACTGAAATCTCTCCAGTGGCCTTATGCGTTCTCTCCGCTAGTTTTCTGACCTCGTCTGCGACAACTGCAAATCCGCGACCATGCTCGCCGGCACGTGCGGCTTCGATAGCAGCGTTAAGTGCAAGCAGGTTAGTCTGGTCTGCAATGTCGGTAATAAGCTGTATAACAGAAGTTATATCATTTGCCTGATTTGCAATCTCTCCTATACTGTCGTTGTTTATATTTACCTGCTCGTTTAGAGCGTTTAACTCTGTCGTGATATCGGTAATATCGTTGCGAGAGTTTGTTGCCAGATCTGAAGCATCTCTAGTTGCAGAGGTAATCTCTTTTAAGTCATGAAGGTTGCCGTCTAAGTCGGAGATAATCATGGATAGTGATTCCGTGACCTTAACGCTTCTTGTGCTGATTTTAGAGTTAAATATATCTCTTTGTGCCTTTGCATGTTGAGCTTTCATAAACTCAATGCTTTTGCCCACACTCTCTATAGCATCTACAAACTCGCCGCTCATACCATCAGATGAGATGCTGTGTGTAAATATTCCTTTTGATGCGTCAGTGATTGTAGTATTGATTTCGTGGATAAGATCTTTTGTATGTTTTATAAGTTCTGTGAGCTCATGTCCCATAATGCCGAGTTCTGTATTTCTATCTGTTGTTGTGGCATCATGGCTGAAGTTACCTTTTGATACATAGCCTATTAGGGTTGTAAAGTCGTTTATTCCGCTTGTAATTGATTTTCTAATTATTGTTGCAAAAATAAGTACTACAATGCCTACAGCTATTCCCGTAATCAAAGCTAGGTATTTAAAAAATATAATAATGCTGCCAAGATTTATGGAGTCACCGTCAAGCTCTTTTGATTTTAAATCAACCAGTTTTTTAAAAGAGTCTCTGGATGCATTTGCAAAAGGTGTTAAATCATTTTTGTATCTGCTATAAATTACATCTTTATCGTTTTTAATATCTTGCTGGGTAAGCGATTTCATCATAGTTAGAGAGTTGTTTAAAAATAGCAATGTAGAGTTTTTAGCCTCGATTACGATATCTAGCGACTTCTCTCCAGCCATAAGCTTTTCAAGCGAGTCAAAACTGTTTTTAATCTTACTGATTGTATCGCTGAGGTTAGCTATGTTTTTCTCATAATTGCCACCGAGCATAATGTCTCTGGATAGTCTGCTGATAAAATTTAGATTTTTCTCTATTTCAAGCGTCGTTAATGCACTCTCCATTGAGTTCTCATATAGGTGGTCATATTTTGACTCAATGTGCCCAAGTGCGAGAAACATGGATATTGCAGCGGCAAAAATGGAAATCGTAACCACCGCGACAAAATAATTCATTTTCTTATGAATACTTAAATTTTTAAACATTGAAACCTCCGACATTCTTTTTGCTGAATGATAACATATTATTTGTGATTATTTTGTAATTTTTTTCTAAATTCGATTAGATTGTAAGTTATCGCAGATACATAAACTGAGACAGAAGAATTATTATAACAACCAGACTAAAAGGAAAAAAGTGGCTTTTAAATACCCATGGATTTATTTTAAAAAGTTTTTGGTTGATTCCCCTGATTCCAAGCCATATTCCAAGAAAAGCTTTTATGGACAAAAGAGTCTGAAAGTATGAGAGAGAGCCGCCCTCAATCTTGCCGAAAATCTGTGAGATTAGATAGAGTCCGCTTGCGACAGCTACCATCAGGGCATAAGGAACAACCTCTCTTACATGTACCATAATTGCTTCTCTTGCTTTTTTATGCTCTTTATCGCTTAGATTCTGACTCATTTTTGATAAAAAAAGCACATCTACGAATAAAAAACCTCCGTAGATAAAGACAGAAAAGATATGGAGCGTATGGATAAAAGTGTAAGTAATGTGTAATCCTTTTTTTTGGAAATTTTATCATAATTTATCCTAAAGCGATTTGTTTTAGGTCAATAACATAACTCTACATTTATACTTTTTAGATAAAATCACAAACCAAAAAAATCAAAATAAAGAATAGATATAATGCAAAATACAAAAGCAAGAGCTAATATTTACGCACTTCTCTCCCGTGTGCTGCTTCAAGAGCTCGATGAGAAGATGCTTCAAACAATCAAAAATGATGAAAATATTTTAGATTTTTTTCCGACACTCAAAGAGTGGAAACCGTTTAACGAAGTTCAAAACAGCAAGCTTTTGGAAGAGTATTTAAATCCTGATTTTGTAAATTTATCTCTTTTGCACCTTATTCCTTATGAGACGTTTTACACAAGAGAAGATCAGAAAATCGAGACCGGCGGAGCAAATCCTGTAACCGACATGTACAGCGCATATAATTTTATGGTTGACTACGAGGCCGCGCGCGCTATTTCTGCAGACCATATAGGCGTTGAGCTTGAATTTATGCACCATTTAGCCGTTGCCGAATTAAAAGCTCTGGAAGAGGGTGACAAAGAGGCTGTTAAAGCGCTTAGAGAGATTCAAAAAGAGTTTTTGGACAAGCACCTTCTAAGATGGGCGCCGCTCTATCTTATAAATGTAAAATATGAGGCTAGAACACCGCTTTACTATGATGTTGCGGATATGGCTTTAGAGTTTATTTTAAGTGATAACGAATATCTGGTAAAAGAGCTGAATACTTAAATGATACAACTCAAAGCCAGCCGTTGTGTCCGCTCGCTCTCAAAGGAGAGTGAGTGCAACAAGTGTGAACTTATCTGCCCTACGGAAGCAATAATCGTAGGCGATAATCCGCTGCCAAGTATTAACTTCTCCGCATGTGTGGGTTGCGGTGCTTGTGATGCGGTGTGTCCAAATGAAGCGCTTTTTTTAGATGATTTCAGCCCGAGTGATTTTTTCTTTAACTATATGGAAGATGAAGCCAACCTTATCTCATGCAGAAAAAATGTTCCCTGCATTGCTGCGCTAAATATAGAAAATATTATTTCGATGGCTCTACTTAAAAAAGAGATGGTATTTGACATGGGACATTGCGACGGATGTGCGATAGCTCATAAATGCAAACCTGAGATTCTAAGAAACCATGATGAGGCTTCTTACATGTTAGAAGCTATGGAGAGTGAAGCTGTTATAAAACTTGAAGATGTAAAGTATGAAAAAGAGCAAAACGGTGAAGAAAATGTGCCAAACAGAAGAGAGTTTTTTAGTAAAGTCAATCTGAAAAATGCTGTAAAAACAAAAATAGAGTTTGAAAAAGAGATACAAAAAGCGACAGACGAGCTTGTCGCGCATACTCTGCAAAAGAGCGACATTGCGCTTTTGCGTCAAAAACGTATTACAGAGAGAAGAAAGCTTTTTTTTACAGCACTAAAAAGAGTCAAAAAACCATCCGTCTATCATGTAATAGAAGCAGATGAGCTTACGTTTACCTCAATGAAGCTCTTAGACGCAGATAAATGTACGGCATGTCAGATGTGTTATAGAGTCTGTCCTACGGGAGCGCTCAGCTCGGATGTTAAAAATTCAAAGATAGAGTTTGACCCTTTTCTTTGTATAAAGTGCAGCATCTGCCATGATGTGTGTGAACCAGAAGCAATTACTCTCTCGCCTACATACAGGGTTAAAGAGTTGTTTGAACCGGAAGTTCAAAATCTTATCACTTTTAAGGTAAGAAGATGTAACGAGTGCAGTGTCATCTTTAGCACAAACTCCAATGAGAAACTCTGTTACAGATGCAAGGCTGAAGAAGAAGAGGCAAGAGAACTTTGGGGTATAAGAGGAGATATGTAAGATGATGAACAACGGCAATGAGATATCGCATCACACCAAGCTCTACGGTTTTATAGGCGAGTATGCCGGTCAGAGCAGTTTGTCTGCAACGCTAAACAAGCACTTTAAAGCAGAAAATAGAGATGCCATGATGATACCGATGAATATACGCGAGGATGATTTATATTTTACGGTAGTAAATATGAAAAAGTCACATGTAAACGGCGCACTGATATCTAATGAATATATGAAAGGTGTCGTTGAGGTGCTTGATGACTCAAGCGAAGCAGTTAAGCTTTGCGGGATGTGCGATATTCTTATAAGAGATGAGCAGAAGTTGGTCGGGGATATCGTTGGAGTGAGAGCGCTTGTAAAACTTTTAAAAAATAGAGGTGTTCAAAGAGTGGCTCTTATCGGAGTTGATTCAAGGGCAAAAGCATTTGCTTTTTTTGCGGATGGTTTTGATGTGAGCTACTTCTATGATGATTTGGAAAAGCTTATGGGTTTTACGAATGAGATTGGTGTTACTGATGCCGATATCAACCGCATAGCTGAGGGAATGGATATAGACCTCTCCGCGTACGATGCTGTTGTCGATTTTTCGGATTTTGAAAATCTGGAGATGGTAAAGGCATTTGCGAAAATAAACGCAGATATGAAGCAAAAAAAAGAGTTCTCGCCGCTCAAGGCAAGAACAAACGAGCTCTTAGCCGCTTACATCGGTTTTGATGACATGCTAGGCGAGTTAAGCAGCACTGTTTTTGAATTTTTAAAAGATAAAAAACACCTAGAGCATGATAAAAGCGATATGAGATTTTAAAATAATAAAACCATCCTATAAAGAATAGCTTAAACCAATAGCTATTTTTTATAGACATAGATAATGTGTTTCATTATTTGAGTATTTAAAAAGTATAAATGCTCAGATGATCAAATACAAAGATATAACCACTATTTTAAAGGTTATGTTTTTTGGTCAGTGTTCCTTAAAAACTCATTGTTTTCACAAGTGTTAAAACTAACCGTTTTAATATCATTTAGAGATTAAAACTCTTTTAGAATTGTATGGTGTGTTGTATTTAAAAATTGAGTACATAATTGTTGCT
>NZ_JAHYJB010000022.1 GCF_019429335.1 Sulfurimonas sp.
CTAACACAAGACGTTTTATGTGCTGGTACTGTAGTCCAAAAAGGAAAGAAACCTGTTTATTATTAGCTTTTGTGAAAACTATGAGTCTTTAAGAACACACAACCATATTTTAACTATTTGGTTGATAAATATATTATACGAAGGACTTATCATGAAAAAACTAGCAATCGCATCGATGTTAATCGCAGGAGCCTTAATGGCAAAAAATGTATCGTTTGAAGATCAAAGAGGTGTTGCGTCCGTAACAGACGCTCTATACTTAAAAGAGTGCGGAAGTTGTCACTTTGCCTATCAACCCGGACTGCTTCCAAGCAAATCGTGGAAGAGTATAATGGAAGATTTGGATGACCATTTCGGAACGGATGCCAGTATTGACGGCGCTGATAAGAAAAATATATCAAAATATCTGCAGGATAATGCGGCAGACAAATCTTTAAACTACAAAAAAAGCAAAAAAATAAATGAGAGTATTGCGACGACACAAACCCAAATCTCTATAACAAAAACACGCTATTTTATTCAAAAGCATAGAGACGTAGGGAGTGAATTGATTCAGCAAAAAGAGGTTAAATCGATATCAAACTGTATGGCTTGCCACACAAAAGCCGACAAGGGCTCATATAGCAAGTGGGAGATAAATATTCCAAACTACGGAAGATGGGAATATGAATAAAATATATGTGTGGAGCATTTTTACAAGGCTCTCTCATATTTTTCTTATTGCCGCTGTATCGGTGGCGTATTTGATAGCTGATTTTGAAAATCTGCTAAGCTATCATGCAGCTCTTGGATATGTTGTCGGATTGCTATTTTTGTTTAGAATTCTCTGGGGATATATGGATGTTAAATTTTCAAAATTTGAAGATTTTAACTTTAACCTTAAAGATTTAGCAGAGTACATGTTAAATATTTTCGGCAACAAAAAAGAGTATGTTGGGCATAGCCCTGTTTCAAGCTGGGCCATAGTAGCCATGATAGCTCTAGGTCTTGCCTCGGTTGTAAGCGGAGTTATCGTTTACGGCACGCAAGAGGGGATAGGCTTGCTCTCTTTTTTAAATATCTCGCTCTTTAAGGAGATGGACTTTTTTGAGGATTTGCATGAGTTTTTTGTAAATGCTTTTATGTTTGTAGTATTCGTCCATATTGCAGGAGTTATAATAGATATAGTTTTACATAAATCTCAAGCACTTGATTCTATAGTAGACGGTTATAAAAGCGCAAATAGTGATGGGCTGAAGCTTACTATTTTGCAAAAAGTTTTTGGTATTGCATGGGTTGGCTCATCACTTGTTTTTTTACTCTATCTTTTGGCAAGCCCGTCAAATATTTTATTGGCAGATGCTTCCAATCCGACTGATAAGAAAGTTGAGCACAGCCTATTTGAGAGAGAGTCTATCTCATGTTACACTTTCTATCCGCCACATCTGCTTCCAATGGAGCCATTGGTTAATATAATGGATAATCTTGAAAAATATTTTGAATATGACGCTTCGCACGATAAGAAGGAGAAGAACTCTATAAAAGATTATCCCGTTGAAAATAGTGCCGAGAGTTAAATAAAAGAGAGTATATAAAATTTAAAAAAGTATATAGAGAAAAAAAGACATTAGTAATAACTAAAACCATTGTTGGGATAAGAGGCATGAAAATATAAACAAAAGCGTATTTGAAAACAAAAAAAATAGCGGCTAAGCCAAATTGCAGAATTTGTAATAAAAATATAGAACAAGGTTTGTTAAATGATAAAGATATTAAAATACCTGAGTTAAAATAGGATATTAAGATGAAAATTATAGTTGTGTTGCTACTCTTTTTTTGTGCCATATTTGCCAGCAATGAGTATGAATATAGACACATAAATAAAGGGCTATCCCACCTAGGTCTCTCAAAAGAGCAAAGCATGGAGATTAGAGAGATACTGCATGATTTTAGGATAGAGTTAAAAGAGTTTGAAATTTTTAAAAAAGAGATAGAAAAAAGAAGAAAAGATCTGTTTTTAAGAGAGTATTTTAACTATGATGAGCTTGAGAGGCTAAATCAGAAGCTTGATTTCAGAGCAAGAGAGATTGAAAAAAATCTTTTAATAAAAATACATGTTGTTTTAAATCTAAAGCAGAGAGTGAGATTTATAAACCATTTTGATGATTGGAAGGTTAATTGATGCATAATGTCCTGCTTATAGAAGACGATATTGACATGCAGACGCTTATTAGCGACTATCTTAAAAACTATAATCTGCATGTAGATGCATTTGCAAAGCCACTTGAAGCTCTCTCTTCTCTTGAAAAAAACAGAGACAGATATGCAGTTGTCGTGCTTGATTTGATGCTGCCTCAAATAGACGGTTTTGATGTTTGCAGAAAAATCAGGCAAATATCCTCTGTTCCGATAATCATCTCATCTGCGCGAAACGACATAGGAGATAAAATATTGGGATTTGATTTGGGAGCAGATGATTATCTGGCAAAACCTTATGAGCCTAGAGAGCTTGTTCTTAGGATACAAGCGATACTCAAGCGAGGCACAAACAAGAACAAAATAATCGGTGATTTTGAAATAAATGAAGATAAGCTTGAGATAAAAATAGACGGTCTGGCGCTTGAGCTAACGAAAATAGAATATGACATACTCAACCTTTTTTTGCAAAATAGAGGTAAGGCTTTATCAAGAGAGATTATATCAAATGCAGTAAGTGCAATCGAATACAACTCTAAAGAGAGAACGATAGACATGCACATAAGCAATATACGCCAAAAAATAGGCGATGATCCAAAAGACCCGCAATACATAAAGTCCGTTTGGGGTATAGGCTACAAGTTTATAGGATAGTTGATGTCAATAATATACAAGGTAATAACTCTCTTTTTAATCAGTTTTACTCTAATGATATTTGTATCCTCAAAAACAAATAACCTTATGCAAAACACAATCGAGACGCTCTTAAAAGACAAATATATATATGTTTCAGATGAACTCTTCACTTATCTCTCTAACAGCAATCACTCAGAGCTGCAAAAAAAGATAAAAGAGCTAAAGTTTGAGATAGTAGAGGAGAAAGAGCACTATTTCAAGGCATCGCTTGTTCTTTATGAGTACAACACCGATCTCTCTGAAATAAGAATTATAATGCATGAGGATAATAAATATCTGCTATATATGAGATATCTAGATGATGATATTTTAGTAATAGACAAGTCTCAAAATAGTAGTTTTGAACAAAAAAAGTTTCTTGATTATATGATTTTAGCGGATATTTTAATTCTGATAATTTTGTCTTTTTTAATTTTAAAGATGGTATATCCGATAAAAAAAATATCAAAAGCAATCAGCAAGTTCGGAGAGGGTGCGTACCACCTGAGAGTAAGCGCAACAAGCAACGATGAGATAGGAGAAGTTGTAAAAAAATTTAACTCTATGGCATCAAATATTCAAGATTTGATAGAATCAAGAGAGAGACTGCTTCGTGACATCGGGCATGAGTTAAAAACTCCAATTTCAAAATCAAAAATAGCGCTCGAGATGATTGAGGAGAGCAAATATAAAAGAATACTCAATAAAGCACTCTCTCAAATAGACGAGATGGTTAATGAACTCTTATATATTGAAAAGTTAAATTCAAATCAAAACAGGTTAAATATTGAGCCATTTAGCTCAGAGACACTTATAACAGAAGCGCTCTCAAAACTTTTCATAGATGATGAATCGTTGGTTAATATCTCTATAAACTCAAGTTTTGAAATCAAGGGTGATCTTAACTATCTCTCAATAGCCTTGAAGAACTTGATAGACAACGCTCTTAAATATGGAACAACAAGACCAGTATATCTGGTTGCAGAAGATAGAAAAATTTCTCTAAAAAGCACGGGGGAGCCGCTTGATAAGCCGCTTGAGTTTTACTGTGAGGCATTTACAAAAGGGGATAATTCAAGAACTCAGTCCGGATACGGCTTGGGTCTTAGTTTGGTGCAGAGAGTTGCACATAGGCATAACTTCATATTTTCATACCACCATGAAAACGGCTTTAATGTTTTTGTTTTAGAGATGTAGAACTGTTTAAAACCCCTCTAAAATAAGCCACCAGAGCCTCTCTATCTCTTCGTCGTTTAAAAAGAGGGTAGATTTATTTTTATATAGCTCGACAAGAGAGACTTTTTTTATGCCAAATGTGTGGCTGCAGCTCTTGTGAGTCGGCAAAAACGCGCGAATAAGAGAGACATCATCCTCTGCAATCGTCTCTGAGCATAAAAAACAGTCAAACTCACTGTGCAGTCTTCCCTCGTGCTCCAAAAGTTTTATATAGGACTCAATAGCAACTCTTTTAGGGTTTTGCTTGTTCCAGTTTAGCGAAGCACTTTCAAGCAGCTCAAAGTAGAACTCGTCAAGCTCTTCAGCATCTTTTAGGTGCTTGTAAAAAAGCGCGTTAAAATCCTGCCATACCCTTAGAAGCTTATAGTCGTTAATCCATCTATAACCTATATGGATTACATCTTTTAATCTTATAATAGTTGACTTTGAGGAGTGCTCTTTTTCATAGTCGATTTTAAAGCCAAGGTTGATAACACCGTGTCTTGCGCCATAGAATCTATAAAGAGTATCTAAGCTCTCTCTTGATAATATAGTAACTATTAAATCTTCATCTTTAACTTTGTTAAGATTTAGAATAAATCCCTGCATAATCCGCTTCTTTTATACACATATTTTATTTTTTTATAGAAAAATTATACTGATATTATATTTTTTTAAACCTTTAAATCGTATAATGCAACTCTTATCTCTAAATAGACTAAGTTTCTTTAAAAAGAGATTAAAATTTTAGTAAATTTACAAGAAAATTGCAAATTTTAGGAGTTAGCATGGTTGAATATCACGATTTGTTAAGATCATTTAAGGACAACTGCGGTTTTGGTCTTGTTGCCAATATCAAAAACCAGACATCGCACAAAGTTCTAAACGATGCCATAACGGCGTTAGAGAGAATGATGCATAGGGGTGCTGTTGCGGCTGATGGCAAAACAGGCGATGGAAGCGGTCTGCTTCTTTCACTTCCTGAGGAGTTTCTTCGCCAAGAGGCTTCTAAAAACGGGATTGAATTGCCAAAACAGTTTGCAGTTGCAGCAATTTTTACAAAAGATATCAACAATCTATCTATAGTAGAAGAGGTTTGCGCGAACAACGATTTAAAGGTTGTTTTTAGAAGGGAAGTTCCAATCAGCATAAACGCTCTTGGTGAACAGGCTCTTGCAACTCTTCCTGAGATAGTTCAGCTATTTATAACTCCAAACTCAATAATGGCAACAAACAGATTTGACGCACTTCTTTATCTGTCACGCAAAGAGAGTGAGCACAAACTTCTGAATGACAGAGATTTTTACATAGCTTCTATGAGCTCTAAAGTTCTCTCATACAAAGGGCTTATCATGCCTACCCACATCAAAGAGTTTTATGAGGACCTTAATGATGAGAGCTTCAAGATATCTTTTTCACTGTTTCACCAAAGATTCTCGACAAATACTCTCCCCGAGTGGAAATTGGCTCAGCCCTTTCGCGCGGTTGCACACAACGGAGAGATTAACTCTGTTGAAGGAAATCGCCTAAACGTTGAGATAAAATCAGAATCAATCAAGAGTGATGTATTTACTGATGAAGAGATACAAAGAATATTGCCTATTTTACAGCCGAGATCTTCAGACAGTGCATCAGCCGATAACTTTTTTGAGTTTTTGCTTGTAAACGGTATGGATTTTTTCAAAGCTGTTCGCGCAGTAATTCCTGCTGCTTGGCAGAATGCTCCGCATATGGACCCAGAGCTTCGCGCATTTTATGAATTTCACTCAACAGTTTTTGAAGCGTGGGACGGTCCTGCTGCATTTTCGGTAACTGATGGAAGATATGTCGGATGTGTGCTTGACAGAAACGGTCTTCGTCCATCAAAATATATAATAACAAAAGATGACACTCTTTTAATAGCAAGTGAGTACGGTGTTATGGATATCGCAGAGGATGAGATAAAAGAGAGAGGCCGTCTGCAATCAGGAGAGATGCTCGGGCTTGACCTTAAATATGGAAAAATATTTAAAAACAGCGAGATAAACGACTATCTAAAGAGCTCAAATCCTTATATGGATTGGCTAAACGAGCATATGATATATCTTCAAGAGCACGTTGTTGACCAGTACATGTCAACTTCAGAGTATGACAAAAAAGAGCTGATTGCAAGACAGAGATACTTTAACGTAACTCACGAAGTTATAGAACAGGTGATAGAGCCTATGATGCTTGAGGGCAAGGAGGCTGTTGGGTCAATGGGCGATGATACGCCTCTTGCTGCGTTTTCAGATAAGCAGAGAGCTTTTAGCGACTTCTTTAAACAGAAATTCGCACAGGTTACAAACCCTCCGATAGACCCGATAAGAGAAAAAGTGGTTATGAGTTTAAACACAGGATTTGGTGAGGTTCACAACATACTTAACGAAGTTCCATTTCACGCGCATCGTCTTAAATCAATCTCTCCGATTATTACAAGCGAGAAGCTTACGATTTTAAAGTCGTTTGGGGATAAAAAATCACCGAGTTATCAGGATTTTTACCGTAACAAAACATTCTCTACAGCGTATGAGAGCGACTTAAAAGCTTCGCTTGACGCTTTGGTTGAAAATGTTATCGACTCTGTAAAAAATGAAGGTACGAGAATTATAATCCTTGATGATTATGAGTTTAGCAAAAATAATAAGATAATTCCTATGGCCATGGCAATCGGGCGTTTAAACACTGCGCTTCTAAAAGCTAAAGTGCGCCACCTTGCATCTATGGTGGCAGTTACGGGAGAGGTCATGGACCCTCATGGCGCAGCGGTCTTAATTGGCTACGGTGCAAATGCTATACATCCAAAGCTTTTGGCAGAAACAGTTATAGCGCATGCAAAGAGATCAAACAATATTTCAATTGATTGCAATGTTGCCCTAAAAGCAGTCCACAGCGCATTAAATGCGGGAATACTAAAAATTATGTCAAAAATGGGAATCTCAACCATTGCTTCATATAGAAATGCCGGTCTATTTGACATTATGGGACTAAACAAAGAGGTTGTTAGAGAGTGTTTTTCTACTTCAAACTATGCGCTCAGCGGTCTCAACTATGATGATATCGACGAGAGACTAACAAAATACCATAAAGATGCATTTGAGGATAATGGATTTAATAGAATTTTTCCTCTAAATATAGGTGGCTATTATAAGTTTTACAGCGGTCAAGAGCACCATGATTTCGGGCCTGCAGTTATTCATGCAATACATGCCATGGCAGATAGCGGAAGCAAAAAAGATTATGAAAAATTAAGAGATTTGGTAAACAAAAGAGGTCTTAAATTTATCCGTGATTTCTTTGAGATAAAATCTGACCAGAAGCCAATCAATATAAGCGAAGTTGAGCCAAAAGAGGCTATATTTAAAAGATTTGCTTCAGCGGCTATGAGTCTTGGTTCAATCAGTCCGGAGGCGCATGAGACTATTGCAATGGCCATGAACAGAATCGGCGCGCAATCAAACTCAGGAGAGGGCGGAGAAGACTCTGAACGTTTTGGAACTGAGAGAAACTCTAAAATCAAACAGGTTGCATCGGGAAGATTTGGCGTAACTGCGGCGTATCTAAGAAGTGCAGAAGAGATTCAGATAAAAGTCGCTCAGGGTGCAAAACCTGGAGAGGGCGGACAGCTTCCAGGGCACAAAGTTTCGCCTCTTATCGGCAAGCTTCGCCATACAATTCCGGGAGTAACGCTTATTTCGCCTCCTCCTCATCATGATATCTACTCAATCGAGGATTTGGCACAGCTTATTTTTGATGTTAAGCAGGTAAATCCGAAGGCTAAAGTTGCCGTTAAACTTGTTTCAACTTTAGGTGTCGGAACAATTGCAGCAGGTGTTGCAAAAGCGTATGCAGATAAGATTATTATCTCTGGCGGTGACGGCGGAACGGGAGCGGCACCTCTTACATCTATTAAGTTTGCAGGAAATCCTTGGGAACTTGGTCTTAGTGAAGCTCATAACGCCCTAAAAGCCAATAACCTGAGAGGTCTTGTCGAAGTTCAGGCAGACGGCGGTCTAAAATCTGGACTTGATGTTATAAAAGCTGCACTTTTGGGTGCAGAGAGTTATGCGTTTGGAACCGGTGTGTTAACTATTGTAGGCTGTAAAATGCTTCGTATCTGCCATGTAAACAAATGCTCGGTCGGTATTGCAACACAAAATGAAAAACTTCGTCAAGAGTTCTTCAAAGGTCATGTTGAGCAGCTGATAAACTATTTTACTCTTCTAGCGGAGGATATTCGCTCTATAATGGCCGAGCTTGGGTTTAGAACAATGGAGGAGATGATAGGAAGAAGCGATACTTTAAAAGTAGTTGATGACAAATTTGCTCAAAAATTTGATTTTAGCTCAGTTCTTCATCAAGAAAAAGGCGTTAACACATGTCAGCAAAAATCAAACCATCCATTTGATGATAATACTTTTGAGAAAGATGTTTTAAAAGAGGCTATGAGTTCAATCAGAAATCCTTTAAACTCTATTCGAATAAAAAGAGAGATAGCCAATACAGATAGAAGTTTTGGAGCTCTAATCAGCGGTGAGATAGCTGAATATTACGGAGACAAGGGTCTAAATCCTGATACGATAAAGATAAATCTTACAGGTATTTCAGGTCAGGCGCTTGGTGCATTCTTGTTGCCTGGTATCTCAATATATCTTGAGGGTGTAGCAAATGATTACATCGGAAAAGGTATGCACGGCGGTAAAGTTATAGTTACCTCTTCTAATGAGGGAGAGAAATTCGCTGCAGGCGGAAACACTTGTCTTTATGGAGCAACAGGCGGTAAGCTTTACATCTCCGGAAGCGTGGGCGAGAGATTTGCCGTGCGTAACTCTGGAGCGCTTGCCATTGTTGAGGGGACAGGCGATAATGCCTGCGAATATATGACGGGCGGAGTTGTTGTTATCTTGGGGCGTACCGGAATTAACTTTGGCGCCGGTATGACCGGTGGAATCAGTTTTGTGTATGACTTTGACCATACTTTCATAGAGAACGTAAATAGAGAGCTTGTTGAGCCTATTCGCATAGATACGGATGATGGCGATGAGGCTAGACACTATCTGAAAAAACTTCTAAAAGATTATATTGTAGAAACAGGAAGCAAAAAAGCAAAAGCTCTGCTTGATAATTTCAGAGTAGAGGTTAGAAATTTCTGGCTTGTAAAACCTAAAAATTTAACTAAATTACCTATGAACTTAGAGATTGGAGATTAATCATGAGAGAATTTTTAACAATTGACAGAATTGAAGCAAGAAAAAGATTAGTCGTAGAGAGAACAAAAGATTTCGGCGAGATTTATGAGGTTTTCGACAAGAATGAAGCGGCAACTCAAAGCGAGAGATGCATCCAGTGCGGAGACCCTTTTTGTTTAAATAAGTGTCCGCTTCACAACTATGTGCCTCAGTGGCTAAAAGCAGTAAGCGAAAAAGATTTGGAGTTTGCATTTAAGCTCTCAAATGAGCCCTCACCATTTCCTGAAGTAATGGGCAGAGTATGTCCGCATGACAGGCTTTGTGAGGGAGATTGCACGCTTAACGACGGCCATGGGGCTATTACTATCGGCTCTATAGAGACGCATATAACAGAAGAGGGTTTTAAGGCAGGATTTAAACCTGATTTCCCTGGAATCACGACAGATAAAAAAGTAGCAATTATAGGAAGCGGTCCCGCTGGACTCTCCGCTGCAACATATCTTTTGCGTTCAGGAATAGCAGTTAGTGTTTATGAGAGAAGCGATAGAGCAGGCGGGCTTATGACTTACGGAATCCCGAACTTTAAGCTTGACAAAAAAATTATTGAGCGCCGTATAAAGTTTCTTCTTGAAGCAGGAATGGAGCTTGTTCTTAACTGCGAAGTGGGCAAGGATATAACTTTTGAAGAGATAGCCGACAAGCATGATGCCATGTTTATAGGTGTGGGTGCGACAAAGGCAAAAAAAGCTTCTATTAACGGAGAGCAGGCACCAAACGTCTATAAGGCCATGGATTATCTAACCGCAATACAGAGAAAGAATTTTAGAACCTCTTATGATAAAAAATTTGACTTTAAAGAGAAAAATGTAGTCGTAATAGGCGGCGGAGATACGGCAATGGATTGTCTAAGAACAGCAAAAAGAGAGGGTGCAAAAAGTGTTACTTGTCTCTATCGCCGTGATGCGCACAATATGCCCGGAAGTCAAAAAGAGTATAAAAATGCAATGGAAGAGGGCGTTGATTTTACATTTTTTGTCGCTCCAAAGCAGATTATTTTAAACGACAAAGGCGAAGCCATAGCTGTTGAAGTTGTTAAAACTGCTCTTGGTGTAAAAGATGAGAGCGGACGTCAAAAGATGGAAGAGGTAAAAGGGAGCGAATCAAGAGTAAATGCGGATGTTATAATTATGTCGCTTGGTTTTGACCCTGAAGTTCCGTCATTTTTGGCAGAAAATGGGATTGAGACAAACAAGTGGGGCGGAATTATTATCAACAAAGACACCCATGAGACTACGACTTCCGGAGTATATGCAGGAGGCGATTGCTACAGAGGTGCCGACTTGGTTGTAACCGCGGCGTATGACGGTCGTGAAGCGGCAAGAAGCATAGTAAAATCCCTTTTAAAATAGAGCAATAATTTTTCTACATGCAGATATTTTTTTTACATGTAGAAAAATTCCACATCATCAAATAGAGAAAAATCAAGCATAAATTCGATATAATTTTCGCCATTATATAAAAAAAGGATAATTTTTGAACCTCCTGAGCATTTTTTCTAGAAATAAAGATATAAAAGAACCTCTTAAAAGCGAAGCTCCAGCACACTGGGTAAAGTGTAAATCTTGTCAATCCTTGATGTACTACAAAGAGGTTGAAAATCAAAAACAAGTATGTCCTAAATGCGGTTTTCATATCAGAATAGGCGTAAAAGAGCGCATCGAGCTTTTGGCTGACGAGGGCACTTTTGTCGAATATGACAGCAATCTAAAGCCGGTTGACCCTCTAAAATTTGTGGATAAAATATCATACAAACAGAGACTTGAAGATGCAAAGGCAAAAACTGGAAAAACTTCGTCTGTAGTAAGCGGCGAATGTAAAATAAACGGGGTAGGCGCGCAGATAGTTATATTTGACTTTGCATTTATGGGTGGCTCTTTAGGCTCGGTAGAGGGCGAGAAAATTGTTCGCGCGGTAGAGCGTTCTATAGAGAAGAGAGAGGGACTGATAATACTAAGTGCCAGTGGCGGCGCTAGGATGCAGGAGAGTACGTTTTCTCTGCTTCAGATGAGCAAAACTTCTGCAGCTCTTGCAAGATTGGCAAAACATAATCTTTTATATATCTCTGTGTTAACTGACCCGACTATGGGCGGAGTAAGCGCTTCATTTGCGACATTAGGCGATATAATAATAGCTGAACCAGGTGCTCTTGTCGGCTTTGCAGGTCAAAGAGTAATTGAGCAGACAATAGGCTCTGCTCTCCCAGATGGTTTTCAGCGAGCGGAATTTTTACTTGAAAAAGGCTCTATTGATATGATTGTAAATAGAAATGATCTTAAAAAGACGCTCTCAGACCTCTTAACACTGCTAAAAGTTGCATAATGCGTCTTTACGCTCTTTGCGACCAAGACCTTTTAGATAGAAAAGGTCTCTCTTTGGAAGATTTCATCAATATCGCAAAACAAAAAAATGCAGAGATTATTCAGTATCGAAGTAAAAACTCGGATGTTGCATTTATAAAACAGCAGCTCATTAAAATAAGAGGGCTATATGACGGCTTTTTGGTAGTAAATGACGCTTATGAGCTTGTGGAGTTTTGTGACGGTGTTCATGTAGGACAGGAAGATTTAAGAGCAATAGACAGCGATATATTTACCGCCGCAAAAATTCTTAGAGAAGTTATAGAGAAAGAGAAGATTTTAGGTTTGTCTACGCATAATAAAGAAGAGGTTTTGCAAGCAAATATGATGGATTTAAACTATATCGGTCTGGGCGCTTATAGAGATACGGATACCAAAAATAATATCTCAGCAGTAATAGGCGAAAAACTAGATGATATAGCATCCCTCTCCAAACATTATGTTGCTGCAATAGGCGGTGTAAGAGAGAGTGACAGATTTGCACATGTTACTTATCATGTGATGGGAAGCGGGCTTCTTTAGTGAATATAGAGATAGTCTCAATTGCCAAGAAAGAGCACTCAATATATGATCCTCTCTACAAAGAGCTTCAAAAAATGATTTCCCGCTTTGCAAAAGTAGATGATATAGAACTTTTTAATAAGGATGTAACAAAAGCACACACCATCTCACCAGAAGCCTCAAAACAGGCTTATACAAAACTTTTAGAGCCATATGCATCAAAGGGTTTTAGTGTTATATTGCATCCCGATGGAAAATTAATTGATAGTTATGAATTTAGTAAGCTATTAGATGGTAAAATTGCGATTAAATTTTTCATAGGCGGGGCATACGGCTTCGAGGATAGCTTTTTAAAAAAAGGCGATACCGTTATAAGCTTAGGAAATATTACAATGAGCCATAAGATTGCAAAAGCTGTATTGCTTGAGCAGATTTATAGGGGTTTTTCAATTTTAAGCAGTCACCCATATCACAAATAAGGAACGTAAGTGCAAGAGAGCGAGCTAAAATACTTTAAAGAGATGCTTGAAAGTAGAAAAGAGCAAATTATTAAAAATATCAAAGGTGTAAACGAGGAGCTAAATCAGTTAAGTTCAATGGAGCTAAATGATGAGGGCGATCATGCATCCGTAGATAACAGTTCAATGGTAGAGAGCGCAATAATACAGCAGCAAGAGCAAGAACTAAGAGAAATTGATGTGACTCTAGGAAAAATTGTAACGGGTGATTATGGGATATGTGAAATGTGCGAAGACCCGATAGGTTTTCAAAGATTAAAAGTTAAACCACATGCGATATACTGTATAGACTGTAGAGAGATAATAGAAAAATCTAGATAAGGAAGTGATTATGCAGATAAAAAAATACACGATAGCGGCATTTATATTAATTGTTTTAGTTGGCTGGTATGTCTACTCTTTTATAACCCAGGAAAGCGTAAGCATTAGTTTTTTCGGACAAACACTACCATCAATGCCAATAGCTGTTTTAGTTATTATACCTTTGATAATCTTCTACATTGCAAGTGTAATTCATATGTTGTTTTACTCACTTGTTGGAGCCTTGAGGCTTCACAAACATGAGAAAGATCATGATAAAATCGTGGACTCCATAGTTGACGCTTACCTTGGAAAAGAAAACCGCTCTAGCTCGTTTAAAACAGACAGATATAAACTTTTTGGGTATCTAATAGACAATGCGACTATATTCCCGACTGAAGATTTTGACTTTGAAGTTGATAACAAGAAAATCAATGATGTTCTTAGTGCGATAAAGAGTATTAAAAAAGGCGAAGTTGTTGATTTAAGAAGATATTCGCTACCGCCATCAAACGCTTATGTTATTCAAAATGAGAGAAACAGATATAAAAAAGCTGCAATCAGCGCCGAAGATATTTTAAGTGGAGTGAATAAATTTGATATCAGTCTGCGCAAAGAGGTTTATATAGATTTTGTAAAAACTGCACCGCTTAGTGGTATTGAAAAATATAAAAATGCTCTTACAAAAGAGTCTCTTTTTGAGATACTCTCAAGAGTGAATGCTGACACCAAAACACTGGTTGTCTCTAACGACTCTTTGCTCTCTCTCTTTAAAGATTTGAAACTAACATCGAGAGACTATATTGAAGCATCTAAAAAACTCTCAAGAGCGATGCTTCCTGAGCAGAGAATTAAACTTTTTGAGACACTGAGCAATGAGAATGATGCGGCAACGGATTCATATCTCTTTACTCTGTTTGATTTAGAGATGTTAACGCCGGCAAAAGAGATATTAGATATTTCACAACCAAATGAGTATGCACATTTTAAAGCGTATAGTTCATTAAGAGAGTGTGGCAAACACTTTGACATCAATCTTTTTGTATAGTTTATAGATGATTGAAAAACTATCCTTTGAGAAGCCTGTTTATGTCTTGGCCCCTCTTGCAGGCTTTACGGACTTGCCTTTTAGAAGCGTAGTCAAAAAATTTGGAGCAGACTTGACGGTAAGCGAAATGCTTAGCTCAAATGCTCTGGTCCATGGTTCTGCAAAAACTTTTGGCATGATAGAAAAAAGCCCAAATGAAAACCCATATTCGGTTCAGATAGCAGGTGCAGAGGTTGATGTAATAAGACGTGCCGTTGAGATATTAAACGAGCAAGAGGGCATAGATATTATAGACCTTAATTGTGGCTGCCCTGTTCCAAAAGTGGTAGGACACGGAAGCGGAAGTTCTCTGCTGTTAAATCTTCCTCTAATGGGCAAAATAATAAGAACCATAAAAGATACTTCAAGCAAAAGATGTACAAGCGTAAAGATAAGACTCGGTTTTGAGAAGAAAAACCATATTGATATAGCCAAAATAGTTGAAGACAGCGGAGCTGATTTTTTGGCAGTTCACGGAAGAACAAGAGCCGGAAAATTCACTGCAGAAGTCGATTATGACGCAATAAGAGAGATAAAAGAAGCCCTTAAAATACCTGTAATTGCAAATGGCGATATAGACTCCTATGAGAAAGCAAAGTGGGTGTTGGAACACACCGGCGCAGACGGAGTTATGATAGGTCGCGGTGCTGTAGGAGCTCCTTGGATTTTTCATCAGCTAAAAACCGGAACTAAGAATATTGACAAAAATATTAAGCATGATATAATCTTGGAACATTTTGATAAGATGATAGAATTTTATGGTCCTCATGGGGTGAGTATGTTTAGAAAACATACGCATACATACTCTAAAGGCTATAGAGGCGCTTCAGCACTAAGAGATAGCGTCAACCATATAGTTGATGTTAAAGAGTACCGCGCTCTAATAGATGATTTTTTTAGTAATAGTGAGACAGTTTGTTAAAAATAAGTAAATCAATAAAAACACTTGACGAGAGTGATATAGCAGACAATCTTCTTCACTACGACTACAATGTAAAGTATTTATTGTCTCTTATTAGAAAAGGTGTGAGCCTTGATGACCAGCACTTTCTAAGTTCATACCGCTCATTTGAGGGCGAAGTTTTTGAAAATTATGTTTTTGAAAAGCTTTTAATATATGCAGTTGAAAACGATGAAATTGAAAAATTTGTCCTAAAGGGCTTTCATCAAGATAAAATAAAATCATATGCAAACACACTCTCCATAAGTGAAAAACAGCAGATTGTATATAGAACAAAAAGCAGAGAAATAAGCGAATTTGACGCCATGTTTATCACAAAAAACCAAGAGCTTTATTTTGTGGAGATGACACTCGTAAAGTCTGTTTTAAAACTAAGAAAAAGACTTAGAAAGAAAAAGGCACTTTTGGAGATAATATTTCCAAATTATGAGATTAAAGCACTTATTATTTTAAATGAAGGCGCTACAGGTGTAAGACAGCTGCCGTCATATTGCAGCGTTTGGCTTACAGAGGAGTTTTCAGCAAAGGGTGTGCTTGACTATATAGTTGATACGGATGCTAGAAAACTTCTCCCAAAGAAGAGAATAAAATCAAGCAAGATGATAGAGGCACACACTTTAAAACTCTATCCATTTAGGTATTACAACACAATCTCATGGATTACAAAAACGATAAGAAGCCATAAAAAATTTGTTATTGATATGAATTTTTTAATGAGCGAGAAAGTTCAAAGATATCATGATTTATACAATAAATTTTATATAGGCTATATTGATGCTTCTGAAGTTAGAGATGAGCTTAATTTAGACAAAAGCTGCAAAGATGACCATCGTGTTATAGTTGCACTAGAGAAAAAACACACCGATGAGATTACGTTAACCTACTATATACATCAGACGCGAAAAGTTTTATATATATACTCCTATGATGATAACAACAAGATTGTCAGAGAGAAGAAAGACCCTTACGGCATTACTATTACCGAGGTTTATCATATAAGCAAAATGATGGATGAGAAGTATAAACTAAACACATCTAATCTTGCAATGATTAGAAAACTTCTAGAAGAGAGAACTACTGCTCAGACAGAGCTCTAAGCTTCATACGAGATAGAAGCAGCCTTCTCTTTGTATGCGCGCAAAGAGTCCTTTTGGTCGTTGTCACTGTTTAAAAAATTGTCTAACTCTTTGTGTCTGTTTTGTAAAATCGAATTGAAATCGTCTTCTGTAGCGGGTCTGTTACCATTAAACTTATCAAGCAGTATATTGCTCTTTCCCATAAGCACAAGATAGCTCTGCTCACCGAAATCAAGCATTACGACACTGTTTTGACTATCAAGCGCCTTTTGAAATCTGATGGCAACGTTGTTAAGATTTTGCTGTTGCACAACCTCTTTTTGAGGTTCATTGCTCTCCTTAAAGAGCCAAGATGGCTTAGCCTGTCTATTTTGAGGTGTTTTCATCTTCTTTTTTATATAAAAGAGCGTTAAGATTCCTAGAATCAGGATTGTCAAAACAATATAGTAACTCTGCGATAAATCATCGCTTTTTTTTGTCGGAAGAGCATTCAAAGAGTTGCTAGCAGGCATTTTTGATTGGGCTTGAGCACTGCTTGATAGTACATTCGTGGTAAATCTCAGCCTCAGACCGTATGCGTCAGATGTTTTAGAAGCCTGCAGGTTTACAGATGGCGGCACTTCTGCGACTATTTGTGTGTAATCCTGCATGGGAGTGATAGAGATTGAGCTTATATATTTGGATGATAGATGCTTTATTTTAGGAGACTCTATAGAAGCGTCTTGGAGTTTTATAGTAATAGTCGAGTTGCTCACACTCTGCTTTATTACGCCATCATAAGGGGTGTCAAATGTAATCATAACATCTACTCTGTCAGTTCTGTCATAGATGTTGTAGCTAAGTATTTTTGAAGCATGCAGATAGAATGGAATTGAAAATAGCAGTAATAGTTTAATCATAGTTTCTCTTTGGAGAGGTGGTATAGAACAGCGCTTGAGTCTAGAATCTCATTTATACGAATTGCAAGATTTTTTTCATAAACCATTACTTCGCCTTTGCCTAAAATACGGTCGTTTACATAAGACTCAACACTCTCGCCGGCAGGTTTTTTAAGATCTATAATAGAGCCTTTTGTAAGTTTGAGTATCTCGCCGATTGATAGCTCTGTTTCGCCGAGATCGGAAACAAATTCCACCTCCATGTCCAGCAAACCTGAGTAGTCCATCCAAGAGAGCTCCTCTGCTGGGTTAAAAGTTGTCTCTTTGACCCCGTAGTTACGTCTATTTTTTTTCAATTATAGTTCCTTGATGGCAATAATCATCTCATCATTTTCAACTCTTAAAACCTTTGCCTGATCATACGCAAAATCAAAATTGTCAATCTTCTCAAAGTGAGGGGTAGACATTGTGTAGGCATATTCACTCATTTGTTCAGCCAGCACTTTAGCACTCCCGACTATGAGATTTGTCGTCTCAAGAGTCATGTCTATCAAAGTGTTCTCATCACTCTCATCTTCCTCAAGCAGGAGTGTTGAAATTCTCTGCGCAAAACTAGGCGTTGCACCGATATAAATTCTGTGCTTTTTGCCATTCATAGCTTCTATGTCAATATAAGCAATAAGCGTTCTCTTTTGGGTCAAGTCGTCAACTATCTCATGAGGTACTCTGATTTGATGGATACAAAAATTTTTCGAAGCTTCAATAATTATCTTTAACATTCCACACCCTTATTTAGGTGATTATACTTTATTGATTCTCAAAGTAAAATTAAACTCTATTTTAAGATGATATAATTCGCAAAAAAGTTTTTTAATAATGATTGAGTTGATTTTTTTGGGTATCGGTGTCGGAATACTATCCGGTTTTTTTGGTATCGGCGGCGGAACTATACTCGTTCCGATGCTGTTGTTTCTTGGGCACCAGATAAAAGATGCTATCAGTATTTCGATAGTTCAGATGGTATTTAGCTCAATTTACGGAAGCTATCTGAACAATAAAAAGAAAACTTTGGATGTTCCAATGGTCCTAACCATCGGAGTCGGCGGTTTCTTTGGTGCCATGTTAAGTGGATTTATAGCTTCAAACGTCGATGACAGGTTATTGGAGATTCTATTTTTTGCTTTTGCCCTTTTTGCGCTAAGCAGACTTTTTTTTAAAACAAAGATGGGAGCGACACAAAGAGAGGCAAGCAAGGTTCTACTCTTTTTAATAGGTCTGTTTTTGGGTATTTTAAGCATGCTGATTGGTGTCGGCGGAAGCATAATACTTGTTCCGATACTAGTCGGGTTTTTACATGTAGATATTAAAAAAGCAATCTCTGCGGGGCTCTTTTTTGTGGTTTTTTCATCGGTTGCAGGTCTTATCTCCCACTCGTTAAGCAGAGATATAGATTTTTACAGCGGTGTGGTCATAGGTTTATCGTCACTTGTCGGTGTTTATGTAGGCATAAACCTTAAAGACAAAGTAGATTCTGTAGTGCAAAAAAAATTATTAGTAGGTTTTTATCTTTTAATAGTTATATATCTTGCAATTAGAATATTTTTTAGAGGGAATTAGTCAAATATGAAAAACAGAGATGTAATAAAAATAACGGGCGCTAGAGAGAATAACTTAAAAAATATATCGCTTGAAATACCAAAAAATAAGCTTGTAGTCTTTACAGGACTAAGTGGAAGCGGAAAATCTACTCTTGCGTTTGATACACTTTATGCCGAGGGGCAAAGAAGATATATGGAGTCTTTGTCATCATATGCCAGACAGTTTCTTGACCGTGTCGGCAAGCCAGATGTGGATAAAATAGAGGGCCTTACTCCTGCAATCGCGATTGACCAAAAAACAACCTCTAAAAATCCGCGCTCAACGGTCGGGACAATTACTGAGATATATGACTACTTAAGACTTCTTTATGCGCGTGTTGGCATGCAACACTGCCATAAGTGCGGCAAAGAGATTTCGCAGATGAGTGTCTCAGATATTATAGGCGAGGTTGCAAAGCTTCCCGAGGGTGCAAAACTTGTTCTTATGGCTCCGATAGTAAACGAGAAAAAAGGCGCTTATGCTGATGTTCTGGAGTCTTTAGTGCACAAAGGCTATGTACGTGCGATGATAGACGGTGTGATGGTCAGACTTGATGAAGAGATAGAGCTTAGCAAGACAAAAAAACACACTATAAAAGTCGTAATCGACAGGGTTGTAGTAAACGAGCAAAACAAAGAACGCATCGCAGCTGACGTTGAAAAGGCTCTAAAAGAGAGTTACGGCGAGCTTGAGATAGAGATATTAAACCATGAAGAGCTTGGGCTAAAGCGCTCTCATATTCACTACAGTGAGCATAATGCATGTTTTGACTGCAAGGTGAGCTTTGACCCTCTTGAGCCTCTCTCTTTCTCTTTTAACTCTCCAAAAGGCGCATGCAGAGAGTGCGACGGACTTGGACTTCGTTACGCACTAGATCAGGACAAAATAATAGATATAGATTTGTCTGTAGAAAAGGGCGCAGTAAAGATAGTTTACGGCTTTAATAAAGGGTACTATTTTACATTTTTAAAAGGCTTCTGTGAGCAAAACAAGATTGATACGACCATACCGTATTCGGATTTGCCTGACTATAAGAAAAAAGCGATTTTACACGGTGGAATAGACGAGGTGAGTTTTCTTTGGAAAAGTCATGAGGTAAAGAGAGTTTGGCCTGGAATTATCAAGATAGCTTATGACATGTTCAAGGATGAAAAAGAGTTGGCAGACTACATGAGCGAGAAAGTTTGCAGTGTGTGCGGCGGACACAGGCTAAAAAGAGAATCTCTCGCAGTAAAGGTCGGCGGTAATGCAATTGCAGATATTTTGGATATGCCAATCTCCAAAAGCTATGAGTGGTTTGAAAACAAAAGTAATTTCAACTACTTAACGGCGCAGAGTACGCAGATATCTGCACCGATTTTAACTGAGATAAGAGAGAGACTCTACTTCTTGTTTGATGTCGGACTTGGCTACATCACCCTTGGCCGCGATGCAAGAACAATCAGCGGCGGCGAGGCTCAGAGAATCCGTATCGCTTCACAAATAGGGAGCGGTTTAACGGGTGTCTTGTATGTTTTAGATGAGCCGAGCATCGGACTGCATGAGAGAGATACGCTAAAGCTTATCCGCACGCTTAGAAGCCTTCAGGAGAAGGGAAACAGCGTTATAGTTGTCGAGCATGACAAAGAGACGATAGAAAATGCAGATTTTATTGTAGATATCGGCGAGGGTGCGGGGAAATTCGGCGGAGAGGTTGTTTTTGCAGGAACTCTAGAGAAGCTGAAAAAGGCTAAAACACTTACTGCAGACTATCTTTACGGACGAAAGAAGATAGAGTATTTTTACAGAAGAGCGCAAGAGAAATATATAGAGATAAAAAATGTCACATTAAATAATATCAATAATCTTAGCGCAAGAATTCCTCTTAATAATTTTGTATGTATTACGGGAGTAAGCGGAAGCGGAAAAAGCTCTCTAATGCTTCAAACACTTCTTCCCACGGCTAGAGAGCTTTTAAACCATGCCAGAAAAGTAAACAAGGTAGCCGGTGTTGAGATAAACGGACTCGAACATGTAGATAAGGTTATTTATCTCGATCAAAGCCCTATCGGACGTACGCCGCGCTCAAATCCTGCAACATATACGGGCGTTATGGATGAGATAAGAAATCTCTTTGCACAGACAAAAGAGTCGCAGATAAGAGGCTACACAAGCTCAAGATTTAGCTTTAATGTTAAGGGCGGAAGATGTGAGAAGTGCCAAGGCGAGGGCGAAAACAAGATAGAGATGCACTTTTTGCCAGACATTATGGTCAAATGCGACACTTGCCGCGGAACAAGATACAACCAGCAGACTCTGGAAGTTTTTTACAAAGGCAAAAATATATCTGACGTGCTAAATATGAGCGTGGAAGAGGCTTATGAGTTTTTTAGACCAATACCAAAGATAAATCAGATACTCTCAACTCTTGTTGACGTCGGACTTGGCTATATAACTCTAGGTCAAAATGCCGTGACACTCTCAGGCGGCGAGGCTCAAAGAATCAAGCTGAGCAAAGAGCTAAGCCGTAAAGATACAGGCAAAACTCTCTATATACTAGATGAGCCGACAACAGGACTTCACTTTGCTGACGTTGACAGGCTTACGGGCGTTCTTCACAAGTTTGTAGAGCTTGGAAACTCGGTGCTTATCATAGAACATAATCTTGATATGATAAAAAATGCCGACTATGTTATAGATATGGGTCCAGAGGGCGGAAGCGGCGGCGGCCTTATTATCGCTGAGGGAAGTCCTGAAAAGGTAGCAGACGAGCATAAAAAAACAGGAAGTTATACAGGTGAGTATCTTGCAAAAGAGCTTGCGCTTCATAAAGAGTGCCTTTAAAAACTTTGTGAAGTCAAATTCTCTTAGGTGAAACTTCGATACAATTCCAAAAAAAGTATAGGATGATTATGAAAAAAAGCATAGAAACATCTCTGAGTCATATAGCAAAATACGCACCTTTTGAAGATGTAGCAGGAGCTTCTCACTTTCCTATTTATAATACGGGAACTTTTGATTTAAAAAAGCAACATGGCGAGAAAATATATGATTACACAAGAAGTGACAACCCAACGAGAGAGATGTTGGAAAATCTCTTTACAGATGTAGAAAAAGGTGCTGGTTGTGTGTGTACACATACAGGAATCGCCTCGGTTGCACTTCTGTTTGAAACTGTTTTAAAAGTAAACTCTCATATTTTAGTTGAAGCTGATTGTTATGGCGGAACATTTAGATTGCTCAAAGTTTTTAAAGAGAAGTATAAAATCACTGTGCATTTTGCTAATTTTTTAGAACAAGAAAATTTAGAGGATATTTTAAAAAATAATCCCATTGATTTAGTTTTATGTGAAAGTCCGACAAACCCAGGTCTTAAGATAATTGATTTAGAAGCAACAGCTACTTTATCGCACAAATACAACGCTCTTTTTGCAGTTGATAACTCGCTTGCAACATTTATGAGCCAAAGACCTCTTGAATTTGGGGCTGATTTTAGCCTTTTTTCAACGACAAAGTATGTATCTGGTCACGGTGCCGTTGTAGCAGGCGCGATAGTGGCTAAAACAAAAGAACTGGCACAAGAGATTCATTACTATGCAAATGCTCTTGGCAGAAGCCAAAATCCTATGGATGTTTACTTAATCTCACTTGGTATCGCTACTTTAAAAATAAGAATGCAAGAGCATCAAAAATCCTCTATAGAGATTGCTGAATTTTTACAGAAGCAAGATTACATCACAAAAGTAACGCATCCTGCACTCAAATCACATCCACAATATGAGTTGGCAAAAAAACAGATGGATTATATTCCAGGTGTTTTTTGTGCAGATTTTGAGTCACTTGAACTTGCCGAAAAGTTTATACAAAACACAGAAATATTTGGAGAAAAGTGTTCTTTTGGTAGTCCAGATTCAAGAGTAGAGATACCTGCGAAGATTTCCCACGCTTCATTTAGCAAGGAGGAGCTTGAAGCAATAGGTGTAACATCTGGAACAGTTAGATTCTCTATAGGCTTAGAGAATGTGCAAGATTTAATAGAAGATATAAAACAAGCAGTACAATAAAAAAATATTTAAAGAGCAAACAATGAGTCATGAATATTTTCATCACATACCAACGGGTCAATCCCTCCCTGTAAATAATATACATGCAGTATCTGTGTCTATGCCTTATCTACAAGATGTATTTGATTATGAAGAGCAAACACCTGAAATATTTGACAAGATAAAGAGTGGTTATCCACGTTTTGTACTTCATCCATATGTAAAGCAGCTGGCTTCTTATATAAAAAACAAATACAAGATAGCTAGTGAATTTGAAGTAGTTTTATTAAGTTCACACAAAGCTGTAAAATTAGTAAGTGAAAAATACTTTATAGATAATAAAATAGATGTTGATGAGCCGTTTGGGGTGGTACTCGTTCAAAATGAGACAAATCAACTGCAAAATGTATTGAACTATATACAACATGTTGGATGTAGCGTCTCTTCAAGATTTGCACAAGATTATCTGTGCAGAGTCAAAGTATTAAAAAATAAACAAGAAGAGAAGCTAGAAAACAGAGATATTGCAAAAGATATTGTTATGTGTGAGCTTAGTCTTGCATATAATCAACCAACAGAGAAAATTATGATTGCACCTTCTGGTATGAATGCAATTTATGCAGCTATCATGGGATTGAGCTCAATTCAAGCAAAAAATGAAAGAACTATACTTATTCAGTTTGGCTGGCTCTATTTTGATACTATGAATATTGTGAAGCATCACTGCGAAAAATCTAAAGTGTTTACTGATATTTTAAATATTGATTTGTTAGAAGAGTATTTAAAAGAAAGCGGGCTTAAAGTCAGTGCAATAATAACAGAAATGCCCTCAAATCCTACGCTTAAAACAGTAGATATTAAAAGACTTAGAAGCTTATGTGATAAGTATGATATACCATTGGTAGTAGATACAACGCTTGCTACACCCTATAATCTTGACTTGAGGGAGTATGCAGATATTTTTGTAGAATCACTTACAAAATTTGCATGCGGCAATGCCGATGTTTTAATGGGTGCAATCATCCTCAACACAAAACATAATCTATCTCATAGTACAGCTGAGTTTTTCAAGCATTGTGATCCTGTTTTTATTGAAGATATTCAAAGGCTGGCATACGAAATAAAAGATTATAAGCAAAGAGTGAAACAAGTAAGTTCAAACACAAAGCAGCTCATAGAGTATCTGCAAAACTGCTCTTATGTCAAAGAGCTTTATCACTGCTATTCAGAGACAAACAGAGAAAACTATAGTGTGGTCGCAAGAGATGATAACTCATACACGGGGGTGGTCTCTGTGACTTTTAAAAAGCCTTTAGAAGAGGTTTATGATAAACTAAACTTTGCCAAGGGGCCTAGTTTGGGCACCATGTTTACCTTGCTTATGCCTTATACGTATCTAGCTCATTGGAATTTAATACAAACAAAAGAGGGGAAAGAGTTTTTAAAAAAAGCACAACTTCCAATAGAACTTCTTAGAATATCCGTAGGAATTGAGCCTATAGAGGAGATACTTAATGAGTTTAAAAAGCTAGAGGATTAAGCTCTGTTAATAAAAAGCTTGATAAAATATCACAAATTAAGAGCGTTTTATCTCTTCTAAAGTGCCATAAGATAGAATATAGGATAAAAAAAGGAGAAAAAAAGATGAAATATGCAAATGATATTACGGAATTGATTGGAAACACCCCATTGGTGAAATTAAAAAAAGCCAGCGTAAATGAAACAACGGTTTTGGGAAAATGTGAGTTTATGAATCCAACACATTCGGTCAAAGACAGGATAGGTTTTAGTATGATTAATGAAGCCTTAAAAGAGGGATTGATTAATCAAGAGACTACTGTAATTGAGCCAACTAGCGGTAACACAGGGATTGCGCTCGCTGCCGTATGTGCGGCAAAAGGAATCAAGCTTATCCTTACCATGCCAAGCTCTATGAGTTTGGAGCGACGAAAATTACTTCGGGCCTTAGGAGCTCAATTAGTTTTAACAGAAGCAGAAAAAGGTATGAAAGGAGCCGTTGATAAAGCTTATGAATTAGGTAAGGAAACAGCTAACTCATTTGTGCCACAACAATTTGCCAATAAAGCCAACCCCGCAATCCATAAAATTACAACTGCAAAAGAGATTTTGGAGCAAACTGATGGAAAGATAGATATTTTAGTTTCTGCCATTGGGACTGGTGGAAGTATTACGGGTATTGGCGAGGTTTTAAAACAACATAATCCAAATATCCAAATCATAGCGGGAGAACCAGTAGATTCTCCAGTTTTGAGCGGAGGAAAACCGGGACCGCATAAAATTCAAGGAGTAGGAGCTGGATTTATCCCATCTATATTAAATACAGATATTTATGATGAAATTATTCAAGTAAGCAACGAAGATGCCATTGCTACATCAAGAGCCTTAGCGAAAGAGGAGGGACTTCTAGTCGGAATCTCCGCAGGTGCGAATGCTTTTATTGCAGAGCAAATTGCAAACAGACCTGAAAATAAAGGCAAGATAATTGTGACCATTTTATGTGATACTGGGGAGAGATATTTAAGTACAGTACTGTATGAGGATGAAACAGTATAACAGATGAACAAATTGTATTTGGTTTAATAAATCTTATTCTTGGGATTTCTCCCAAGTAAGTTTTTGATGTTTGTCCGGATGTAAAGTTGATTTTACAGTTCTACAACCCGCTCAAACATCTCTTTAATCTCCATTTCGTGGCTAATCAAAAATATCTGTCGGTACTGCTCTTTTATGGTGTGAAAAGCTTCTAGTATCTCCACTCTTCTGCTCTCGTCCTGACTACCAAACACTTCATCAAATGCCAAGAAACCTATAGAGCTTGCACCGCTTAGTTCTGTGAGTGTTTTTGAGATTGCGATGCGAAGAACCAAGTTTGCCAAGTCGACCTCTCCGCCGCTAAATCGCTCTATGGGGTATTTTTTGCCCTCGTCATAGATAAAAAAGTCAAAGTCGTTGCTCACTTCTATGTGTTGATATTTCCCTTTGGTGATGCGTGCGTACATCTCCGAGGCGATGGCAGAGATACGCGGAGCAACTTTTGCGTTAAGGCGAGTTTTAAACTCCGAGAGACTTGTTTTTATCTTCTCATAATCAATCAAATCATCTTTTTTGCTTCCAAGTTTTTTGAGTTGCAGTTCATTGTTTTGAAGTGCTCCTTGGAGAGTTTTTATCTCGCCCTCTATTTTGGCTATTTGAACTTTGATATTATTTAATAGCATTGTTTTTGAGTCTATCTCTTTAAGTACTTCATCATGCTCTATTAGCTTCCCTTTATGCTTCTCTTCGTCGTAAACAACGAGATTAAACGCATCCTCTTTGTTTTTACATGTAATTGTAAGTTCATCTATTTTTTTATTTACAAGAAGCAGGTCTGATTTTACAATCGAGAAGCGTTTTAACTCTGTTTCAAGTGTAAGGAAGAGTTTATATTTTGGCTCTAGAAGAGCAAGAGAGTTTCTGATTTTCTCATGCTCTTTCTCGTCGTAGTTGTGCGCTTCTAGCACTTTTAACTCTTCTTGGTTTTTAAGCCCTTTTTTTTCTACATGTAGAAAATATTCGCGTGCTTTGTTTAGGTCTTGAAGTTTGCTCTCGATGATTTTGATGCCGTTTATCAGCTCCGAAAACTCTTTCTCTTTTGCCTTTTTTTCTGCCTCAAACGCACTCTTTTGCAAGAGGACGTTTTGGAGCTGTTTTTTGTGCTCCTCTATCTTGTTTTGGTGTGTTTCGTTTACTGTGGCAAGAAGCGAGTTTATGACATTGTCATACTCTTCTATGAGCGGTCTGGTGCATGTCGGACAAGCTCCCTCGCTGCCAAGCTCTTGAAGTTTTGCAATCTTGGCGTTCGTTACGTCTATCTGCTTTTGCTCTGCGGCAATCTCGGCTCTAAGCTCGTTTTCTATGGTATGTTTTGAGCTTATGGTATCTTGCAAAACGGCGATGCTTATCTCAAGATTTTTTGCGTTAAGAATCAGTTCGTCATATTTTGCGCACTCACTCTCAAGCGTATGAATGTCCGATTTGCTCTTTACGTACTGTTCCCGCAGCTGAATCTGCTCCTTTTGCAATCCCTCTTTTTTAAGATAGTACTCTTTTAGCTTCTCCTGAGTCTTTAGCTGTTCCAGAAGTGCCTCGTACTCTGCTTTTGCGCTCTTAAGAGCCTCTAGCTTCTGCTGTTTGTCCTCTAGTTCATGAAGTTCGGCGATAAGCTTTACCTGATTCATTATCTCTGAATTTTTAGAGTTTTTTGCAAGTTCAAGTTCTGAGTAAAGCTTCTGTTTTTGTTCTTTTGTCTTTGCAAAAACCTCTGACTCTTTTTTAATATAGAGCTCTTTTGCTTTTATGGTTTCAAGCTCTTTTGTTTTGCTCTGTTCATCATTTTGCAGAGTCTTTTTTGTCTCTTGGCTGTTTGTCACATGTTCTTTTTTTTGTGCTATCTCCGCTTCTCCTAAAAGCAGCTCTGCAAAGGCTGTTATCTGGCGTTTTAGCTCTCGGCTCTTCTCAACCAAAGAGTTCTCTATAAAGTCTATCTTCTCTAGCCCAAGAAGTTTTCTTATCATCTTTTTTCTATCTTCATTTTTTAAAGCACTGAGGCTTGAGAGCTCTTTTTGAGAGGCAAAAAGCGTATGTATAAAAGCATCTTTGCTCATCTTTGTAAGCGAGATTATGGAGGCGGTAACCTCTTTGGCTCCGCTTGTTATGAGCGAGCCGTTTTTGTAGAGTTTTGCATTTGCGTTTAGAGCTTTTCCACGAAATTCTCGCACGATTCTGTACAAGATTGAGTCAAACTCAAACTCAAGCTCCACAACGACAGCATCTTTGTCGGCGGCGTTTGAATTTTTGACAATCTCTTTGTACCCTTTGCCCTTTAGTTCGCCGTAAAGTGCGAAAAATATCGCCTCAAAGATTGTCGATTTTCCGCTTCCGTTTTTGCCGATAATGCCGATTAGTCCCTCGCCAAACTCAATCTCATAGGAGCTGTATTTTTTAAAATTTTCTAGTTTTAATCTAGAGAGAATCATCACAGACCTCCTCGTACTGCGCAAACAGCTCTTGTACTTTAAACTTCAGCCTCTCATACTCCTGAGGTGTGGCATCCTCTTTTATGTGCTCTAAAAAGTACTTCTCAAGCGAGAGAGCCTCTGCGTCTGAGATATCCGCACTATTTGCTACATGTTTGAACTCTCTCTTTACAGAGACGCTCATAGCCTCGCCAAAGAGCTTTTTTATCTCTGAGTTTTGAATGTCGATGGATTGTAAAACGGTTAGATTTGTGAGTTTAACCTCGAGGATTGCATCTTTTGTGTCGCTTCTTTCAACTCCCAAAACAGAGCTTTCATAATCCTCGCAATCAATCTCTTTTAGGATTATCGGGCGGATTTTTATCTCTTTGTACTCAACATACAGCTCATCATACAGATTTATCTCTATAAAGCCTTTTGAGTTTCTTTTGTCGTTTAGGCTTGTTCTCTCGGTAGAGCCGCTGTAATAGACGTTTTCATGCCTGCCTACACGTCCAAAACCGTGCCAGTGACCTAGTGCTACATAGTCCATTATCTTGAAAACATACTCTTTTTCGCTCGGATAAACCCACTCGCCAAACTCGTTCATAAGGTAAAATGCACCCACGGAGCAGTGCATCATCATAATATTTTTCTTGCTTTTATCAATTTGCTCTTCGCAGAGTTCTATCTGAGATAGCGCCTTTGTTTCGTCGTTCATGTGGGGCAGGGTGTGGAAAATTACGCCCTCAAACTCTATCTTTTTATACTCTTGATTGTAAGCCACATGTAGATTTTTAAAATTCTCAAAAATCTTGAGTATCGGTGAGCTTAGGTTTGTTCTTGGCGTTGAGTGGTTTCCTGCAATGAGAATAAATGGAATATTTAGCGCATCAATGATTTTAAACTGCTCAAGCGCAAATGTTATGGCACGGTTTGATGGGCTTGGACGGTGAAAAAGGTCGCCTGTGTGGATGATGTAGTCGGGCTTGATTGCCTTTATCTGCTCTACGACTTGGGAAAAAGCATTGTAAAAATCCGCTTCTCTCTGGTTTACGTTGTTTTCGTTTAAGATATCGAGGTCGTTAAACCCCAGATGGGTATCGCTAAAGTGAACTATTTTCAAGCAAAACTCCCTATGTGTATAGTAGAGCAATTCTATCTAAAAAACTGATATTTGACAAAATAAATAGTGTACTGCAAAAAACGGTTCAAATCGGACACTAATGTCGGTTGAGTTCGGACAGTGATGTCGGTTCTAATCGGACAGTGGTGTCGGAAATGATTCGGACACTTTGGAGTAAAAACCGACACTTAAGTTTA
>NZ_JAHYJB010000023.1 GCF_019429335.1 Sulfurimonas sp.
ATTAAAGTAAATCAGCCAAAAAACTGTAAAATTACAGGCAATGGCTAAAATCAGTTTTTTAAAAAGTTAGAAAATTGAGGTTAGAAGGTGTTGGCTTGGTTGCTTGATTGAATTTGCAAGTGGCTCTTACAAATAAAATAATCATATGTTTCACATGAAACATTTTACAGTTTGAAACCAAATCTCATGCCAAACATATCAAAAGTAAATATAAGCCATAAAGTGTATAATTTCGTTATATTATAAAAGGTGCTACTTTTGAACTATTTTGCAAAAAGAATTATTCCTTGTCTTGATGTTAAAGACGGACGCGTTGTTAAAGGTGTCAACTTTATCGGTCTTAGAGATGCAGGGGATCCAGTTGAAGTTGCAAAAAGATACAATGAAGAGGGTGCAGATGAGATTACATTTTTAGATATAACCGCATCAAGTGATAACCGCGACACCATAGTAGATATAGTGGCGCGTGTTGCACGCGAAATTTTCATACCTCTAACTGTTGGCGGAGGCATCAGAAAACTTGAGGACATCTACAAACTTCTAAATGTAGGGTGTGATAAAGTAAGCGTAAACTCTGCAGCAATAAAAAGACCACAATTGATAGATGAAGGTGCAAAGCGATTTGGCTCACAGTGTATCGTCACAGCGATAGATGTTAAAAAAACAGGCAACAGATATAACGTATATCTAAACGGCGGCAGGGAAGACACTGGAATCGATGCGATAGAGTGGGCAAAAGAGGCAGTAAGCAGAGGAAGCGGTGAGATACTTTTAACCTCAATGGATGCGGACGGCACAAAAGCCGGTTTTGAGCTAAACATAACCCAGTTGATAAGCAGCGCTGTAAACGTTCCTGTTATCGCAAGCGGCGGAGCCGGAACTATGGAGCATATAAAAGAGGCGTTTTTACATGGTGCAGATGCGGCGCTCGCTGCGAGTATCTTCCACTACAAAGAGATAAATATTATGGATTTAAAACACTACCTACACGATAATAATATTCCAGTTAGATTATAGAGGTTTGTATATGATAATCTGCGCTGGAAATAATGAAACATTTGATTTTGCCACTCCTATGGGAGTAGGTCTAATTGAGATGACAATCAACCTGACAAGAGCCTGCCTTTTTGACAAACCTGAATTTTTGTTGTTTGTGGGAAGTGCCGGAAGTTATGGAGAACACAAAATATTTGACATAATAGAGTCAAAAACAGCATCAAATATAGAACTTGCATTTCTAAACGGCGATGCATACACTCCTTTAGATAATGTTATTTCCACTAACACAGAGCAAACAAAAAGAGATGTTATAGTCAACTCTTCAAACTATATCTCAACAAACCAAGAGCTAACAAAAAAGTTTCTAAACCTCGGTATTGGCATAGAAAACATGGAGTTTTTTGCTGTTTTAAGGGTTGCTCAGGAGTTTGATATTCCAGCCGGCGGAGTTTTTTGTATAACAAACTTTACTAACAAAAATGCCCATGAGGATTTTTTAAAAAATCACGAAGAAGCAAAAAAGATTTTAAATATACATGTAAAAAAAAGAATCAAGGAATTAACAAAAAAATGAAACCATCACTTCTTGATTTTACGCTAAAAGAGCTGCAAGAAAACATAAAGCCATCATTTAGGGCAAAACAGATTTATGGCTGGCTATATCATCAATATGTTCAAAACTTTGATGAGATGAAAAATATTCCAAAACAGCTTAGAGACGAGCTGGCTGAAAAATATCTTCTAAATCCTCTTAAGATAATAAAAAAAGAGGAATCAATCGACGGCACTATCAAATATCTGCTTGAACTTCAAGACGGGAAAACGGTAGAAGCAGTTTGGCTCAAGATGAAAGAAACGCTCACAGACGAAGCCGGCGAAGTTACACAAGAGGCGAAATATACCATCTGTGTATCCACACAAGTCGGCTGTAAAGTCGGTTGTGCTTTTTGTTTGACTGCAAAAGGCGGTTTTACAAGGGATTTAACCGCAGGAGAGATAGTAGGGCAGGTTGTGGCTCTAAAGCGTGATAATGAACACAAACACAACAGAATGATAAATATAGTCTACATGGGAATGGGTGAACCTCTGGATAATCTTGATAATCTAGCACGTGCCATAGAGATTTTTAAAGAAGAAGAGGGGTTGTGCATTTCAGGCAAAAGACAAACCGTCTCTACAAGCGGGCTTAGCAACAAGATAGACAGACTCGGAGAGATGGATTTGGGTGTTCATATAGCTATTTCGCTTCACGCGGTCGATGATGAGCTTAGAACTGAACTTATCCCTATGAATAAGGCTCACAATATCTCTTCTATTATAGAAGCTGTTAAACGTTTTCCTATTGATACGAGAAAAAGAGTTATGTTTGAGTATCTGGTTATAAAAAACAAAAACGATGATATCGGCTCTGCAAAAAAGCTTGTAAAACTACTCTCAGGCATAAAAGCGAAGGTAAATCTTATATATTTCAATCCCTATCCTGGAACTGAGTATCAAAGACCAGATAAAGCAGATATGATTGCTTTTCAGGAGTATCTAGTTAATCATGGCCTTTTGTGTACCATCCGTGACTCAAAAGGGATAGATATCAGTGCGGCGTGCGGACAGCTAAAAGAAAAAACAGGGAGTGAGTTAAAATGAACTATGTAGAAATTTTCCAAATTGTATTTTTAATTCTTGTGTTTGCGGTTGGAGTAATAGGTTTTATAAAAGCAGCAACATCTGATAAAAAAAACGAAGACTAATTAACAAAACGACCAACACACCAGGGAGGTCGTTTATAAATAATATCATACCCTAGATTTATTAATAAAAAATTCCTTCACTCTCTTAAAAAAAGTTTTTCCATAAAAAAAAGTTATTTTTTTACTCAATATGTGTACTATTCACACATTGCTCTAAAGTGTGAACAATATAATGTTTTCTACAGTGCAAATTTAAAAATTCAGTATTTGCTTAAGAACTAATTTATATAAAAATAACCTGAAATTATATTTTTTACATATCATTAAAAGTGCCTATTTTAGGGCTATGTGAGAGTTTAATTATGAGCTGTTGTATTAATAATAAAAATGTCCTCAAAAGCTACTTTAAGTTATTCACATGTAATGGCTTATATGTTTAATATATGTATGAAAATATTTCAGCTATGACTTTTTCTATTTCATATTTTCTAAACAAACTTTTTCAAAATCCACGTTACTTTTAACATGATAATTTTTGCCGTACAATTCAAACTCTAATTCATTTGCATGCAGAAGCAATCTTCTCGAGCCGCTTATCGTAACTCTTGTTTCTCTGTCAAGTTCTCTGTCGAGATACTTTACGATGTTCTCTTCATCTTGTCCATAAACAGGATCACCGACTATCGGATGTTTCACATGAAACATATGGACTCTTATCTGATGTTGTCTTCCTGTGTGTGGAGAACACTCAACCATCGTCATATTTAACTCTGGATAATATTTAACCGGTTTTATATATGTAAGTGATTCCTTGCCGCTCTCATGCACTTTTACAACCATTCTGATAAGTGCACTCTTTTCATCATCATATCGAAGCAGCGGAGCGTCAATACGAAGTTCATCTTTTAACTCTCCGTGAACCATAGCCAAATACTTCTTCTTCATATCACGCTCTTGAAACATCATCTTTATATCAACTTCGCTCTTTTTGTCTTTTGCGCACAAAACAAGTCCGCTAGTCTCTTGGTCTATTCTATGAGCAATATTTGCATCCATTCCGAACTGAAACTTCAACTCATCTATAAGGGAGTACTCTGTGTGTCTGTTTTGAGGATGGATAAGCATACCGCTTGGTTTGTCAAAAACCACAAACTTCTCATCTACAACATGCGGAGCTAAACCTTTTGATATCGGTTCAAAATATATAAACTCAAACTCACCCTCCAAATAATCTGATGGCTTTGTAATCGGAATGCCATTTACGAGAACTCTTCCTACTGCTATATATCTTTGAATATCTCTTTGGGAGTATCCCAATTCCCGCTTTAGAAAAAGAAAAGCACTCTCTCTTTCTCGTGCAAACATTTTTTTAGTTACAAATGGCAAATTTAACCCCTATTTAATCAACGATTTACATTATTTTCTGTAAAATTAATGACTTAATTTTAACATAAAAACATAAGATAATTATCATAAGGGCAACACATATGATCGAAAGATACTCAAGAGTTGAGATGAGCTCTAAATGGACTATGCAGGCAAAATATCAGGCTTGGCTTGATGTAGAAAAAGCAGTAGTCAAGGCTTGGAACAGACTCGGTCTGATTCCTGATGAAGATGCAAAAAAAATTGTGCAGAATGCAGGGTTTAATATAGAGAGGATTGACGAGATAGAAGCAGTCACCCGCCATGACCTTATAGCATTTACCACAAGCGTATCTGAAACACTGGGCGAAGAGAGCAGATGGTTTCACTACGGCATGACAAGTTCAGATACGATTGACACAGCTGTAGCACTACAGATGAAAAGCTCTCTGGAGTTAATCATAGAAGATGTGAAGATGCTTATGGAGTCGATTAAAAAAAGAGCGATGGAACACAAGATGACTCTTATGGTTGGACGCAGCCACGGCATACATGGAGAGCCTATAACATTCGGTCTTGTGTTAGCTGTTTGGTATGACGAAATGGCAAGACATTTAGAAAATCTAGAGCAGACACTTGATGTTATAAGTGTAGGACAGGTTAGCGGGGCAATGGGTAACTTTGCTCACGCTCCCTTAGAGCTTGAAGAGTATACATGTGAAGAGCTGGGGCTAAAACCTGCACCCGCATCTAACCAAGTTATTCAGCGAGACAGATACGCAAGACTTGCTACCTCGTTGGCTCTTATGGCAAGCTCAATAGAGAAGTTTGCAGTTCAAGTCCGCCACTGGCAGAGAACTGAAGTTTACGAGTGCGAAGAGTATTTTGCAAAGGGTCAAAAAGGCTCATCTGCTATGCCTCATAAGCGCAACCCGATACTAACAGAAAACATAACAGGTTTGGCAAGAATGATAAGAGCTTACGCAATACCTGCCATGGAAAACGTAGCGCTTTGGCATGAGAGAGATATCAGCCACTCTTCAACTGAGAGATTTTGGCTTCCCGACTCATTTATAACAAGCGACTTTATGTTACACCGCATGAATAATGTAATCGCTAACCTAACTGTATATCCCCAAAACATGATGAGAAATCTCAATCTTACCGGAGGACTTGTCTTTTCTCAGAGAGTTCTACTTGAGCTTCCGCTAAAAGGTGTTAGCCGCGAGGATGCTTATCGCATAGTTCAGAGAAACGCGATGAAGGTCTGGGAAGAGATACAGCAGGGCAAACCTACAACAAACGAGAAAGGTGAGAGCCTATACCTAAACCACCTTTTGGCGGATGAAGAGTTAAGAGCGAGTCTGAGTGAAGAGGCAATTCGTGAATGCTTTAACTTTGACTACTATACAAAAAATGTTGACAAAATTTTTGCGAGAGTTTTTCGTTAAAATGACAAAATTCTGCTAATATTCTTTTAGCATTAAAATGAAAAAGTATAAAAATATTAAAAGTACAAAAGAGAACACTTTTGTATGACCTAGGACGTTAAAATGATAACAATTATAAAAAGAAACGGCAGAACAGAAACTCTCGACATTACCAAAATCCAGAAATACACTTCAGCAGCCGTTGAGGGTCTGGCTAATGTTTCTCAAAGCGAACTTGAAGTCGATGCGCAGATTCACTTCCGTGACGGAATTACATCGAAAGAGATACAGCAGACTCTTATTAAAACCGCAGTTGACAAGATAGACATAGATACTCCTAACTGGACGTTTGTCGCATCAAGACTTTTTTTGTTTAACCTATATCATGAAGTAAACGGATTTACAGGTTACTCGTCACTAAAGAGCTACTTTGAAAAAGGTGAAAAAGAGGGGAGACTTCTCCTTGGTTTAAAAGAGATGTATAACCTTGATAGCTTAGAAAAACATATCAAACCTGAACGCGACATGCAGTTTAACTATCTGGGCGTTAAAACACTCTACGACAGATATCTTATAAAAGACAGAAACGGCAATCCTATGGAGCTGCCTCAGCATATGTTTATGGCGATAGCCATGTTTTTAGCTCAAAGAGAAGAGAAAAAAGAGGAGTGGGCAATCAAGTTTTATAACATGATTTCTACTTTTGAAGTTATGTTAGCTACTCCGACTCTAAGCAATGCGAGAACAACAAGGCACCAGTTGAGTTCATGCTACATCGGTTCAACTCCAGACAACATAGAGGGGATATTCGACTCTTACGCAGAGATGGCGATGCTCTCAAAATTCGGCGGAGGAATCGGCTGGGATTGGACAAATGTACGCTCAATGGGTTCTTTTATCGACGGGCATAAAAACGCGGCAGGCGGAACCGTTCCGTTTCTGAAAATCACAAACGACATCGCTGTTGCGGTTGATCAGCTGGGGACTAGAAAAGGCGCTATTGCTGTTTACTTGGAGCCTTGGCACATTGATATAAACGACTTTTTGGATTTGAAGAAAAACTCTGGCGAAGAGCGTCGCCGCGCACACGACCTTTTCCCTGCACTATGGCTAAACGACCTCTTTATGCAAAGAGTGGAAGAGGATGGAATCTGGACTCTATTTGACCCTTATGACTGCAGAGAGCTAGCAACGCTTTACGGTGAAGAGTTTAACAAAAGATACAAAGAGCTTGAGGCAAATGAGAGTATTGTAAAAGAGAGACTCAAAGCTAAAAGCCTCTGGAAAAAGATACTCACATCTTACTTTGAAACAGGAAGTCCTTTCCTGTGCTTCAAAGACAATGCGAACAGAGCCAACCCTAACAGCCACACAGGTGTTATAAGAAGTTCTAACCTATGTACTGAGATTTTCCAAAACACAAACCCTAACCGTTATAAAATAAAGTTTATTTTTGAAAACGGCGAGAGTGTTAGTTATGGGGAAGAGGATATCATTAAAGTTGACAGCGGAGTTGAAAAGCCGGCTAAAAAAGTAACTGCGCTTGACTCATTGGGCGGCAGAGAGATTTACGTTGTTGAAAAAGAGAAGATAAACGGCGACACTGCTGTTTGTAATCTAGCTTCAGTTAATCTCTCGCGCATAAACACGAAAGAGGATATCGACAGAATAGTTCCAATTGCTATCCGTGCTCTTGATAACGTTATAGATTTGAATTTCTACCCTATAGAGAAGGTTAAACGCACTAACATGAAAACAAGAGCAATCGGTCTTGGTGTTATGGGTGAAGCTCAGATGTTAGCACAGCAGGCAATAACATGGGGAAGTCAGCAGCACTTTGACAAGATAGACGAAGTTATGGAAGCCGTTAGCTTTAATGCCATATCTGCATCTAGCGATATAGCTCTTGAGAAAAGCCCTTATCCCGAATATGAGGGTTCAAAATGGAGCAAAGGCATAATGCCGATGGACCATGCTACGACCGATGTTAAAAAACTTGTTGACCGAGGCGGACTTTTTGCTTCGTCTTACGAGTGGGAAGAGCTTCGCGCAAAAGTAAAAAAGCAGGGAATAAGAAACGGCTATCTTATGGCAATAGCGCCTACTAGTTCTATCTCAATTCTTACCGGAACTACACAGGCAATTGAGCCGGTATTTAAGAGAAAGTGGTACGAGGAGAATCTATCGGGTCTTATTCCGGTTGTTGTTCCTGAACTCTCACCTGATACTTGGGCATACTACACTCCGGCTTATGATTTGAACCAAACCATACTTATAAAAGCGGCGGCGATTCGTCAAAAATGGTTAGACCAAGGTCAAAGTTTAAATATCTTTATAACCCTTGATAAAGCAAGCGGAAAGTACTTAAACGAAATCTACATGTTAGCTTGGAAGCTGGGTCTTAAATCTACATACTACCTGCGCTCGCAGTCTCCTGAAATGGCAAGCGACGTTGAAGACAGAAGTTTGGAATGTGTCGGTTGCCAATAAAAAGTTTTATTAAATGAGACCTCTTTTAAAAAATGATTTAGAGAGCTTCTTAAAAAGATTTGGCAACTTTATTGATGCAGAGTTTAGATCAATTGAGATTTTAACTCCTACCACACTTAAAATTACTCTCGCAGCACAAGACAGCGCAAGAGGATTTGACTGGATAACTATTGGATTTGAGTTTAGCGGCGTAAGTGATGCCAGACTTATTGAGAGCTCAAAACTTCCGCATGCAGATTTAAGCGAAGGTATAACGCTTATCCATAAAGAAGACTCTTTTAGATTTGCGCTTGGAGCCTATAACAGTTTCTCGGCCGCTGCAAACTCTGCATGCCAGATAAAAGCCTCCTCGCTAAAATACGCAGAAGGCTCCTTTTGATTAATGTTACACACGAAAACGAACATGTTCGTTTTCGTAGCAGTGGCAAATCTCCCTTGCAAACCCACTAAAGCTACAAAAAACTTCTGTTTTTCGAGAACAATAAAAACACTTCATTAACCTTTTAGTTATAACATTTTAAACAAAAAGGAGTTTTCATGAAAAAAATCATTCTGCTTTCACTTCTGATATTTACACTTGTTTATGCCAAAAGCGATGTAGAGTTTAAGTACGCACCAAAGAGCATAGAGCGGGAACATCCGACAAACCAAAACCGCATACTCTCCTATAACAATATTTTAGAAGATGTAAGAACAAGCATTGTGAATATCTCTATAAAAAAAGAGGTTAGCGGTGCAGGGTTAAACGCAAATCCTTTTTTAAACGACCCGTTTTTCAGAGAATTTTTTAGAGGTTACGGGGATATCCCTCAAGAGAGAATAGAGAAGTCACTAGGCTCTGGAGTTATTGTTTCAAAGGATGGCTACATTGTTACCAACAACCATGTAGTTGACGGTGCAGATAAGATAATAGTAAATCTAGCAGGCAACAAAAAAGAGTATGAAGCCAAGCTAATAGGCAAAGACGAGAAGAGCGACTTAGCTATTATAAAAATCGAGGCAAAAGATTTAAATGCAGTAACTTTTTTTGACTCAGACAAGGTGAAAGTCGGGGATGTGGTTTTTGCGCTTGGAAATCCATTTGGAGTCGGTGAGACTATAACACAAGGGATAGTCTCTGCCACTGGAAGAAGCGGTGTTGGAATTGTAGAGTATGAAGATTTTATCCAAACGGACGCTTCGATAAACCCGGGAAATTCGGGCGGCGCTCTTATTAACTCAGCAGGACATCTCATAGGAATCAACTCTGCAATTATCTCAAAATCAGGCGGAAATGTCGGCATCGGTTTTGCAATTCCATCAAACATGGTTACGACAGTTGCAACAAGTCTCATAGAGAGTGGCAAATATACACGTGCGTATCTTGGGGTAAATATCTCAGACATAGATGATGATATGAGCGCTTTTTATGATGATAAATACGGAGCTCTAATAACAGGCGTGGAGGATAACTCTCCTGCTGCAAAAGCGGGTCTCAAGAGAGGGGATTTGATTATCTCGGTTAACGGCAAAAAAATAGGCGGTGCAAGTGAGCTAAAAAATACGATAGGTTCATACGCTCCTTCAAAGACGGTAAACATAAAATATCTAAGAGACAAGAAGATAAACGCTGTGAATGTTATACTTGGGGCACCTGAGGATAAAGTAGCAAACGGCGGATATGAGTACAAGGGTATAAAGCTGGCTCAAATAAGCCAAACACACAAACAGCAGCTAAACATTAACATAAACGGTGTTGCTGTAGTTGACGTGGATGAGAAGAGCGAAGCGTATAAAATCGGAATAAGAAAAAACGACATAATCGTGCAGGTAGAAAACAGCGAGATTGCAACTTTGGAAGATTTCAAAAAGGCAACCGCGTCAAAAGAGAAGAAGAGAGTTTTTGTATATAGAAGAGGTTCTATATACGCTGTTGTCTTATAAAAAACCTAACATGTAGGAAAAAAGAAGCACATCGACGATTATAATTTTCAAAAATCCAAAAGAGGTTCAAAGGGTTTCAGGCACTCTGGATGATGTAAGCCTAAACAAACTCATTACACAATTTATATAGTATAATTATTTATTATACTTCTTGCGAAACTGTAAGAAGTATTTTGCCTTACAAGAGGCAAACATTAGTGCCACAGCGGCTAGCGTAGCTAAATGGGCTTTGCTCATTTAGCGTGTAAAAAGGGTTCTGCAAGAACTCTACTATAAAAAGGGACTATATTATGAGCAGAGACACAATAACATTAACAAACAATCGTGACGGTAAAAGTTATGAATTTCCCATACTCGATGCAACAGTGGGTCCATCTGTAATTGATATTTCAACTCTTTACAAAGAGACCAAAATGTTTACCTATGATGAGGGTTATACATCCACGGCATCATGCAAATCAGATATAACATACATAGACGGCGAAGAGGGAAAGCTTATGTACAGGGGATATGATATAGCATACCTTGCAAGCAAAAAAAGTTTTTTAGATACAGCTTATCTTCTTTTAAACGGCGAACTTCCCACTAAAGATCAGTTGGATAATTTTACAATAGAGATGAAAAAACGCTCTTTTGTACACGAGGGAGTAAAAAAACTTTTTGACTCTTTTCCGGACAGAGCACATCCAATGGCGATTCTCTCGGCAGGCGTCTCCGCACTCTCTACATTTTACTACAAACATTTAGATATAAAAAACAAAGAAGAGTATACAGAGATGGCGAATAGAATAGTTGCCAAAATCCCTACTCTTGCAGCTTTTTCGTACAGATATTCTAACGGCTTGCCTATTATATATCCAGACATGGAGAAAGGATTTACAGAGAATTTTCTCTACATGTTAAGAGCTTATCCGCACAGCTATGTTGAACTAAAACCGATAGAAATAAAAGCGCTTGACACTATTTTTACTCTTCATGCAGACCATGAACAAAATGCATCAACAACAGCCGTTAGAAATCTGGCTTCAACAAATGCCCATCCATATGCAGCAATAAGCGCAGGAATAGGAGCTCTTTGGGGAAAAAGCCACGGCGGAGCAAACGAAAGTGTCATTCGTCAGCTGGAGATGATAGGAACGCTAGACAGAGTAGATGAGTTTATAGCGCGCACAAAAGATAAAAATGACCCGTTCAAGCTTATGGGATTCGGGCATCGCGTATATAAAAATTTCGACCCTCGTGCAACAATACTAAAAAATATCCGCAATAATCTTATGGAAGAGTTGGGTATAAGCAGTGAACTTGTTGAAGTTGCAAACAAAATAGAAGAAATAGCTCTTAGCGATGAGTACTTTGTAAGCAGAAATCTGTATCCGAATATTGATTTTTACTCAGGATTAATTCTTCAGGCACTAAAAATTCCAAAAGAGATGTTTGCCGTTATATTTGTTATAGGCAGAACGCCTGGCTGGATTGCGCAGTGGAGCGAATTAAATCAGCAAAAAACTATAAAAATAGCTCGTCCTCGCCAGCTTTACACCGGCTTAAAAGATAGAACTCCGGAGTATTAATACTACGACCAAAACTACTCTATATACGAGCAGCAGTAGTCTGTAACTCTTTTTATTTTAAGATCAAACGATGAGTTCGCAGGCACGTTAAAAGTCTCGGGAGTGTGAAGCGTTTTCCACTCTTCGTTTGGCAATCTGATATCAAGCTCTCCGCTCATTATCTCCATTATCTCCGCAGCGTCGGTTCCAAAAGTGTATTCTCCAGGAAGCATAATTCCAAGAGTCTTTCTTGAGCCGTCAGCAAATTCTACTGTTCTGCTTGTAACGCTTCCATCTCTATAGATATTTGCTTTTTTAACCACGGTTACATTTTCAAATTTTGACACTATTTTTCCTTAATTTTATTTTATAAAATGAAGGAATCCTCCATTCATTTGGTACGATATCGCGATATCTACGCTAGCCGCTATGGCACTAAAGCGCCACATTAAGTGGCATATTTTTTGAAATTATACCCTATTCCCAATCAAGCAATCTTCTTTGACCCTCTAACTCTCTTATATGGGTAACATCTTGAGAAACTTCTATAACACCTTTATAAACACCCTCATCATTTCTGATGGCAAAATAACGGATGTGAATAAATTTGCCTTTAAATGTAATCCAAAATTCTGCCTCATCTCTGCGGCCTGCTTTAAACTCTCTTAGTATCATCAAAACCTGATCAACAGACTTCGGAGGATGACAAAATTTTACCTCGCGACCGATAATTCCCGCACTTCTTGGAAATACTCTCTCATCTCCGCGGTTATAAAAAATAACGATGTCATTCTCATCGACATAGGTAATATCAACAGGCATAAACTTTAAAAGCCAGTTAATTTGCTCAGGCAACATGTAGCCCTCTTCAAGATTAATTCTGTTCTCAAGCGAGAATGGCAGTTTTCTCTTCTGTTTGTCTTGTGATGGGTGGATATATTCACCCTCTATATGTGCAGGATAAGCAGCAGGCGGCGTATCAAACATCCAGCCTATCTCCTCATCGCCTGAGCGCATCTCTTTCCAGTCATCTTCATCAAGCATATTTAGCGCATTTGGAAGAAGTCTTCCCTCTTCAACCTGCATGATATGTTCTAAGTTTGCAAAAACTACCTGTAGCTGCTGCATCAAAGCGGACATATTTTTCTCTTGTACTAAAGCTCTTGCGGTTTTTATCTCTGCTCTTATATCATCGTGAAAAGCCCACATATTTTGTGAGGGACTTGTCCAGCCGTACTTCTCAAGATATGGAAAAAGCTGGTTCTCTTTTCTTGCAAAATGTTTCTCAACCAAACATAATCTTACAAACTTCTCTTTAAACTCATCAAAATTTTCTATTATGTTTATGCTGTTTATACTTGCTATCACTCCCCTAATTAGCATATTTTCTTCCAAATAGACTCTAACCGGGTGTCCTTCGGGTAGAGAAGCAAAATTGTTCATTTATAAAAATCCTTTATTTTTTTAAAAATTATACTGTTTTAAAAAAATTGCTATTTGATTTAAAGCAAGAGAGGATTATTGCTGTTTTAGTCTTACTCTTTGTGAGTGGGTTATTGCAACCGCAATTGCATCCGTTATATCAAGCGGTTTTATCTCTTTTTTTATGTTTAAAAGCCTTTTTGCCATAAATGCTACCTGCTCTTTTGTCGCTTTGCCGTTTCCTGTTAATGCTTTTTTTACTTGAAGAGCGGTGTATTCGTTAAACTGCCCAAACTGTTGAAGAAGCATAAGCATGATAGCTCCACGAAACTGTGCAAGTTTAATTGTTGTTTTTGGATTATGTGCATAAAAAATATCTTCGATTGCCACTTCATCTATCTTAAAATTTTTAAATATTGTCTCAAATGCCTCGACCATCTGCGGGATTTGAAACTGCAGTTCTTCAGCTTTTATCTTTATAAGTCCAGCCTCAAGCAGTGCAATTTTTCCCTTCTCTAAAGAGATAAGTGCATAGCCCATTTTTCTAGTTCCAGGGTCAATTCCTAAAATTGTCATAATTTTCTTTCACATGTTATAAATTTTTTATTCACATCATTTTAACTTTATTTATGGGAATTATAGCTACTATTCACATATAAATTATATATTAAATAAGGCTTTATGTGAACATCGGTCAAAAAATTTTGCTTCTGCTAAAAGAAGAGATTCCAGAAATTGAATATAACAGATATATTAAACATTTGGTCTATGATACTAAAAAATCCACCGAAGACAGCGCTATTTTTTATGTTTCAAACTCTTTAGTTTTAAATTGGATAAAAAATAAGTATTGTGCAAAGATAAAACATCTCTTTGATATACAAAACTCTGGAAAGGTGAATGTCAGCATTTTACTAAAAAATCAGACCGATACAAAAAAAATTCAGCAAATACCGGAACAAAAGCCGCAGCAGCATTCACTTTTAAATCCATCTCACACATTTGCCAACTTTATGGTCGGGGGTTCAAACCAGTTTGCATATGCAACCGTAAAGAGCGTTAGTGAAAAACCGGGTGAACTCTATAATCCTGTATTTATTTATGGCGGTGTAGGTCTTGGAAAAACTCACCTTATGCAAGCAGCCGGAAATATTTTACAAAATCAGGGAAAAATTGTTATCTATACTACGGTTGAGCAATTCTTAAATGATTTTATACGACATGTTAGAAATAAAACTATGGAAAGATTTCAAGAGAAATACCGCAAATGTGACGTGCTCCTTATAGACGATATTCAGTTTTTAAGCAATAAAGAGGGGATTCAGGAGGAGTTTTTTCACACTTTTGAAGCACTAAAAGGTATCGGAAAACAGATTATACTAACAGCTGACAAACATCCTAAAAAAATAGCAGGTCTTGAGAAGAGACTTCAAAGCAGGTTTGAACATGGGCTTGTTGCCGATATTCAGCCACCTGAGCTTGAAACAAAAATAGCTATTATTGAAAATAAGTGCAAAATAAACAAAGTCGTTCTTACAAAAGATATTATCTACTATATAGCAACCGTTATAGAGAGCAATGTCCGTGAAATTGAGGGAATATTATCGAAACTTCATGCATATTCACAACTTATGCATGTCGATATAGATTTACAGTTTACAAAAAATGTACTCAAAGACCAGCTTCAAGAAAATCGTGCAAATCTCACCCTTGATATTATCACTCAAAGCGTAGCAAAAGATCTAAATATTAAACCAAGTGAAATCCGCTCAAAAGGAAGAAGTAAAAATCTAGTCTATGCAAGAAGAATTGCTATCTATCTCTGCCGCGAACTAACACAAAACACTATGCCTCAACTAGCCCAGTATTTCGGCATGCAGGATCATACAGCGATTAGCCATACCTTGAAAAAAATAAATGAATTGATGTTAAATGACGAAGATTTTAAAGTCAAGATTGAAGAATTGACAAATAAAATTACCTCGTCTTCATAAAAAATAAAAAAAAAGATATAATTGCTCAAGTGAATAAGTGTGAATGAGATTGTGGTAGTTCATCACATCTGAAGCTCTCTTGTACTAGGGGCTAGATGGTGATATTCACATTCTCACCGCCTCCTACTACTAATACTATAATTTTATATAATAAATAGGAATTAAAATGAAGATATCTGTACAAAAATCTATCATTGAAAATATTTTAGTCCATGCTCAGCCGTTCTTAGAAAAAAAAGACACTTCACAAATTACTTCCCATGTCTTCATTGATGTATCTGGCTCTAATCTAACAATCAAAGCTACAGATTATGAAATCGGTTTGATTGTATCTACTGACAAAATCAATATTGTTGAAAACGGAAATGTAACTGCTAACGGTAAAAAACTCCTTGATATAGTAAGAATTTTAAAAGATGGTGATATAAATCTTGAGGTTAAAGGCGATATATTATATATCTCTCAATCTCACTCTAAATTTAAACTGCCGACATTTTCATATAACGAATTCCCTGCATTCCCAATATATGATGGAAAACCCACAATAGCAATAGATTCACACTCTCTTATAGATTCTCTGAAAAAAATAACACCCTCTATTGATATCAACAATCCTAAATTTGAACTAAACGGCGCATTGATTGATATAAAAGAGAAAAGCATTAATTTTGCTTCAACAGACACAAGAAGATTGGCAGTTGTAAATATTAATAATGATAGCAGCACAGAGTTATCCATAATTATTCCAAAAAAAGCAATTATTGAAATACAAAAACTATTTTTTGACAATATAGAGTTATACTACGATGAAAACAGTCTTATTATCCACTCTGATCAATATACTTTTTTTACAAAACTTATAAACGGCAAATTTCCTGAATACTCAAGAATTATCCCTAAAGAGATATCAAAAACGCTTACACTTCCAAAAGCGACAATGATTGAAGCTATTAAGCAGATTACAACCATATCAACTGATGTTAAAATTACTTTTTTAAACGACATTATAACTTTTGAGTCTCTTAGCGATGATAATATAGAGGCCAAAACAGAGATTAATTTTGCTACAAATTTTTCAACACCGTTTGTTATTGCAATAAACAGCAGATATCTTTTGGATTTTTTAAACACGATAAATAGCTCAGAATTTACCATAGGTTTAAATGAGAGCAACCTGCCGTTTGTTTTAAGCGAAGGCAATTTTAAAACTGTAGTTATGCCTATAGTTATATAATTGATGTTACGAATTAAGATGGACGTCCGTTTTAATGGCAGGGACTAAAGTCCCTGCAACCCTCTAAAGTTACTACTATTTCTCCGATAGGGGAGAAAAACTGACACTCTACGCTCTTTTTTACAAAAGTGGGTAAGGTCAGATTATCATTAAATTACCATAAAACTTTCTTTTAGAATAAATTAGATAAAATATCCTCAATTATGTCAAAAGTTATATTGGAGAATTTAATGGAAAATTACGGCGCTAGTAATATTAAAGTCCTAAAGGGATTGGAAGCAGTTCGTAAACGACCTGGTATGTATATAGGTGATACAGGTCACAGAGGTTTGCATCATTTAGTTTATGAAGTTATTGATAATTCCATTGACGAAGCGATGGCTGGACATTGTGACACGATTAATGTAACTCTTACAAAAGACGGTACGTGTAAAGTTGTCGATAATGGACGCGGTATTCCTACAGATATGCACCCTGGTGAGGGTATGAGTGCTGCTACCGTTGTTTTAACAGTTCTTCATGCCGGCGGTAAATTTGATAAAGATACATATAAGGTTTCAGGTGGTCTTCACGGCGTCGGCGTATCAGTTGTAAATGCTCTCTCTTCCGACCTTAAAATGACTATTTACAGAAACGGCGAAATATTTGAACAAGATTTTAAAAAAGGTATACCACAAGAAGTTTTAAAAGCAATCGGAACTACTAGAAAAACAGGTACTACTATTGAATTTTCTCCAGATCCAAGTATATTTACAGAGACTACAACTTTTGAATTTGAATACCTTGCAAAAAGATTTAAAGAACTTGCATATCTAAACCCTTTTATAACCATAAAATTTTCAGACGAGAGAACAGGCGTAAAAGAGGATTATCATTTTGAAGGCGGTATTGCTCAATATGTAGCCGACTTAAATAAAAAACAAGAGGTAGCAAAAGTTTTTGAATTTAATTCAAAAATAGAGGATATAGAGTTTGACATAGCTCTTATGTACAACGATACATATGATGAGAAAGTTTACTCTTTTGTAAACAATATTCGTACTCCTAACGGCGGAACACATGAAGCAGGTTTTAGAGCAGGATTAACACGTGTTATTGCAAACTATAATGCTCAAAACGGAGCTGCAAAAGAGAAAGACGTAAAAATAAGCGGTGAAGATACAAGCGAGGGACTTATTGCCATCGTTTCAGTTCGTGTTCCTGAGCCTCAGTTTGAAGGACAAACAAAAGGCAAACTTGGAAACACTTATGTAAGACCGTTGGTTCAAAAATCTACGTATGAACTTTTAAGTAAATATTTTGAAGAAAACCCTATAGAAGCAAAAGCGATTGTTGCTAAATCTTTAATGGCTGCACGCGGTCGTGAAGCTGCAAAAAAGGCAAGAGAATTGACACGCAGAAAAGATTCCATGAGTGTTGGAACACTTCCTGGAAAACTTGCAGATTGTCAAAGCAAAGATGCTTCAATATGTGAACTTTATCTGGTCGAGGGCGACTCTGCAGGCGGTTCGGCAAAAATGGGCAGAGATAGAGTATTTCAGGCAATCTTACCTCTAAAAGGTAAGATATTAAATGTTGAAAAAGCAAGACTTGACAAGATTTTAAAATCTGAAGAGATTACAAATATGATAACGGCAATGGGCTGCGGAATCGGTGAAGAGTATAACGAAGAGAAACTTCGTTATCATAAAATCATTATTATGACCGATGCCGACGTTGACGGAAGCCATATTCAAACACTTTTGCTTACATTTTTCTTCCGTCACTTTAGAAGTGTTGTAGATAACGGCTATCTATATTTGGCACAGCCGCCGCTTTATCGCTATAAAAAAGGCAAAAAAGAGATTTATTTTAAAGATGACCGCGCTATGAATGATTATCTTATAGAAAACGGTATCGAGTCTTTAGAGATTGAGAGTGTAGGTCATCAAGATTTGATTTCTTACTTTAAAATGGTTGACCATTACAGAGGCTCACTGGAGGCGCTAGAGAGAAGATATGCGCTTGTTTCGTTAATCCGCCATTTTATAGAAAATCCGGATCTTATTGGTTTAGATATAAAATCTATGTATGAAAAAGTTGAAGAATTTTTAACTCAAAACGGAAATAACATTTTAACAAAAAGTATTGATGATGATTCTATTCACATATTTGTTCAAACAAAAGACGGAATGGAAGAGTTACTTATTAATGATGATCTCTTTGCGGCACCTCACTTTAATGAAGCAAGTTTCGTATATAGAAAAATAAAAGAGTGGAACTTAGATTTTAAAGATGATTTTATTAAAGTACTTAGTGATGTTATAGATTATGCAAAAAAAGGCGCATATATTCAACGCTACAAAGGTCTTGGAGAGATGAATCCAGATCAGCTGTGGGAGACGACTATGACTCCTGAAAACAGAGTTTTATTGCAAGTTACTATCGATGATGCAGAGCTTGCAAGCGATACATTTACTCTATTTATGGGCGATGAAGTTGAACCGCGCCGTAACTACATTGAAACACACGCTAAAGATGTTAAACATTTAGATGTTTAACATCTTGATGCTATAAAAAAACTACATGTTACTTCCGCAAACCAAAGAGAGAGAGTACCGTTTTAAGTTAGCACTTAGAATGGTACTTCCGATTTTTGCTCTTGTTATCGCTTTGATTTTTCACACCTTTACAACAAGCCAAGATACACTCAGCAGCTCTTTTTATATAGAATCCATCTTGGTTTTGGTATTTAGCATCTATTTTATCTTCTACCTTATCTATAAAGGTTTTGATACAAAGATAACGGATAATATTTCAAAAGCTTTTACCAGAGAGTACATGTACGATTTTTTAAATAAAGAGCTGCGAAATTCTAAAGAGTACACACTTTTGCTTATAAGCATAGATAACCTTTATGAGATAAATGAACGCTACGGCATAAAGAATGGGGATAAGATACTTTATGAAACAGTTTTATGGATAGCTGAATATTTTAAAACAAAAGATATATATAATTTTCCCATCGGACATATAAAAGGTGGAGATTTTATAGTAGGATTAAAAGGGAATAAGAACCAATACAAAACCGTTATGGAGCTGATGTGCCTCAAGAGTGAAGAGTTTAAAATAGATGACATTGAAGTACAGATATCAGGCGCTATAAACGATATAGCTTTTTCAAATAATCTTGATTATCTTATAGAAAATCTTTTTGAAATGCAAAGTAAAAAAAGAGACTCAAAGATTATGCTAAATCAAGAGAGCGAAATAAATCCAAGCGATTTGGAGTACTTTGTAATAAATGCTATAAAAAGAAGAGATTTAACTCTTATAACTCAAGATGTTTTTGAAAAAGGAAATAAAATCCTAAAAGAGTGTTTTATTAAACTTAATATGCCTGATGGCAAGCTCCTGCATCAAAAAAACTATATGAAAATATTGGATAAATTAAGATTGATGCATGAGTATGATTTGATGGTTTTGGAAAAAATAGTAAATATCTGCAAAAAAACAGATAATGAAAACTATGCCATTACTATATCGCCGACATCAATAAGAAACCCGATAGTTTTAAACAAAATAAAAGAGCTCTTTTATAAAAATAAGTGTGTAAAAGGCAGGGTAACGTTTCTTTTTAGTGAGAGTGAATATTTTCCTAAAATTGATAAATTCAATGCAGTCCTACAACAATTAAGGGATGAGGGAATTTTTATCGGCATCGACAGACTAGGCTCACTCCATACAAGTTTTTTATATCTGAGGGATTTAAACATAGATGTAGTCAGATTTGACACTTTTTACAGCAGAGATATAGATGAAAACAGAAGCAAATACATTATTAGCGGATTTAACACAATGGCACATGAAAAAGGTGTTAAAACTTGGATAAAGATGGTTGAAAATAAGAGTGTTGTCAACATGGCACAAGAGTTGAAAATAGATTATATTCAGGGCAAATATATTGCACCTTTGGAAAAAAATTTAAAAATTAGGAGTTAGTATGAAATACGGTGAAAAGATTGTTAGTGAGTTTGACGTAGAGAAAGATTTGGAGATTTGGCCAAACGAGCATAAGAGAAACTACCTTATAAAGATGACTCTTCCTGAGTTCTCATGTCTGTGTCCAAGAAGCGGATATCCAGATTTTGCAACGATACACTTAGAATATACGCCTGATGAGTGGGTTGTTGAGCTAAAAGCCATAAAACTATATATAAACTCATTTAGAGAGAGACATATTTCGCATGAGAACAGCGCAAATGAGATATACACCGTTTTGGAGGAAAAGTTAAAACCAAAATATATGAAAATTGTGGCTGATTATAACCCAAGAGGAAATGTTCACACTGTTATAGAGATAGAGAGCCTAAAAATTTAGTTATTATATACAGAATGAGCAGAGCCCACTCTTGTGGCAGAGACATCTTGTCTCTTGCAACCCCTAAAGCTATATAAAACAAGCTTTGTGAGATATATATTCTTTTAACCAGAGCAGCGCTTCATCATAACTTTTGAAGTCACCTTTCATTTGAGCTTCGTAAGCCACATCTAAAATTTTTGAAAATATTGGCGAAGGTTTAAGTCCAAACTGCAAAAGCTCTTTGCCGCTTAAAAGCTGAGGGAGTTTTTTATCTAGTATATTTAAATCTTTTGCTCTATTGTAGACCTCTTCACCGGCTTTATATATTTTTGAGTCATTTTTTGCAAAATATATTGCGCTGCTTAAAATAAGAAGTTCCTCTATGTTTGCCTCTGCAGATAGTTTATAGAGCAGATAGTCGTTAAGATTGTTTAAATATATATTCTCTATTTTGTTATGAAATTTTACCAACAGAAGAGTCCTCTTAAAAAGCTCTTTCTCATTGCTGAGTTTTGATATAAAATCTTCTGCCTCTCTTTGTTCAAAGTTATAACAAAGCCCCGCTAACATTAAAACAAGATTTGTCTGACTGTTGGCCGTCAGCCGCTTTGCTATCTCATCAACTACATCAAGATTATCGGTGTAAATATCTGTACCAAACTCTTTTAAAAGTACAAATCCAAGTGATGGTTTGCGCGATTTTAAAAGAAGTTTCTTTATCTCCTCAAACACCCTCTCTTTTGGCAATTGGGCTAACATATTTTTTGAAACCATATCCCTACATGTTAAAAATAGATTCTGCTCTATTTTAAGCTCAAACCTCGCACAAAACTGGGCGGCTCTTAAAACTCTTAACGGATCCTCCGCAAAACTCTTTTTATCTACCGCTTTTAATATTTTCTCTTTTAAGTCGCTTATACCATTATATGGGTCGAGCACTTTTTTCTCTGCAACGTCATATCCTATAGCGTTAATTGTAAAGTCTCTTCTTGATGCGGCAGCTTTAAAGTCAAGAGTAGAATCAACAGTAACCTCAAACCCGCGATGTCCTGACTCAATTTTGCTGTCTCTTCTTGGAAATGAGAAGTCCAAATCATAATCTTCAAACCTCAGTTTGCAAACTCCGAAGCTTTTTCCTACAATATTAACAGCGCCAAATTCCTCTAGTATCTCTTGGAGTTTTTTAAAAGTGATGGCTCCGTAAAGCTCTATGTCTATATCTTTAGATTCTATTTTTAAAAGAGAATCTCTGATAAAGCCACCTACAATAATAGGCTTTATATCATAACTCTTTAATCTATCAAATATGGGATTTAATTTTTTTGGATAATTAGTCATGTTCGCTTCGATGCTTTATATGTTTTGCGTGCTATATGTATTATATCACTACTTTTACGTTTGTATAACTTTTATTTGGGTATAATCGCGAAAATTTTATCTTGGTTTCATTTTTTAAGAGACCAAAGAAGGAAGCCTTGTGCAAAAGATTAGAAATATTGCAGTAATTGCCCATGTTGACCATGGAAAAACTACACTTGTAGACGGACTGTTAGAGCAGTCAGGAACATATGCCGCTCATGAGCAGCACGAAGAGAGAGCTATGGACAGCAACGCTTTAGAAAAAGAGCGTGGTATTACAATTCTTTCTAAAAACACTGCAATTCGCTATAAAGATTACAAAATCAATATTATTGATACTCCGGGTCACGCCGATTTCGGTGGTGAAGTTGAGCGTGTTTTAAAAATGGTAGACGGCGTTTTGGTACTTGTTGACGCTTACGAGGGTGTAATGCCTCAAACAAAATTTGTTGTTAAAAAGATGCTTGCACTTGGAAAAAAACCAATCGTTGTAATTAACAAAATAGATAAGCCTTCGGCAGATCCGGAGCGTGTTGTAGATGAGATGTTTGACCTTTTTGCTGCAATGGACGCGACAGAAGATCAATTAGATTTCCCGGTTATTTACGCTGCTGCACGTGATGGTATTGCAAAGCTTGATATGTCTCATCCTGATGGAAACTTTGAGTGTATCTTTGAAACTATTTTATCTCAAATTCCTGAGCCAAAGGGTGATAGAGAAAATTCAACACAAGCACAGGTATTTACGCTTGACTACGATAACTATGTAGGAAAAATCGGTATCTCTCGTATCTTTAACGGCGTAATCAAAAAAGGCGATAACGTTATGCTTGCAAAGGCAGACGGAGAGCTTGTAAAAGGTAAAATAAGTAAACTTATCGGTTTTCATGGTCTTAACCGTATGGAGATTCAAGAGGCTGAAGCGGGAGATATCGTTGCATTTGCAGGTTTAGAAACTGTAGATGTAGGAGATACTATTTGTGATCCTGCAAATCCGATGCCACTTGACCCAATGCACATCGAAGAGCCGACATTGACTGTTGTCTTCTCTGTAAACGACTCTCCGCTTGCTGGTCAAGAGGGAAAACACGTAACATCTAATAAGCTTAAAGACAGACTTGAAGCTGAGATGACAACTAACGTTGCCATGAGACTAGAAATTGTAGGCGAGGGTAAATTTAAAGTTTCAGGACGTGGTGAGCTTCAGATTACAATTCTTGCTGAAAACATGCGCCGTGAAAATTTCGAGTTTGGCGTATCTCGTCCGGAGGTAATCGTTAGAGAAATAAAAGGTGTTAAGTGTGAACCATTTGAGCACCTTGTAATCGATGTTCCAGAAAACTTAAGCGGTGCGGTAATTGAAAAACTTGGCAAGCGTAAAGCCGAGATGAAATCTATGGTTCCAATGGGACAAGGTTTCCAAAGAATCGAGTTTGAAATTCCTGCTCGTGCGCTTATTGGATTTCGTGGGCAGTTTTTGACAGATACTAAGGGTGAGGGTATTATGAACCACTCATTCTTAGAGTTCCGTCCATACAGCGGAAGCGTTGAATCAAGAAGCTACGGCGCGCTTGTATCTATGGAAAATGGCGAAACGCTTGCATATTCTCTATTTAACATTCAAGATCGCGGTGTTCTTTTCATAGGACCGCAAACTAAAGTATATGAAGGTATGATTGTTGGCGAACACTCACGCTCAAACGACCTTGTAGTAAACGCAATCAAAGGAAAAGCTCAGTCAAACGTTCGTTCATCAGGTGCTGATGAGGCGATTAAGCTTGTTCCGCCTCGTGACATGTCGCTAGAGCGCGCGTTGGAGTGGATTGAAGATGATGAACTTTTGGAAATTACGCCCAAGAGTATCCGTATCCGTAAAAAATATCTAACAGAGAGCGAAAGAAAGAGACATACTCGCAAATAATCAATAATCTTTATGCCTGCTCTTTTTGGCAGGTATAAAGCCCCTCTATATAATGAATCTCAATTATTTTTTTCTAACTGTGTTATACTTTTAACAAACGACAAAAAGGATAAAAAATGGACGGTTCATTGTACCCTGTCTCACTGTTGGTTGTTGCCGTAATGGCTTTTTATTTTTACAGAACCAACAATGTTAAATTGATGCTGTTTGCACTAGTAGTCGGCATATATATTATCTATTCTCACAACACTGGAGTCACTATAACAGATTATAAAAATGAAGTGGTTGATTCAATCAGCGACTCAGCAACAGAATTTGTAAAAGAGCGTAATATTGAGGGGTATAACGAGTCTAAAAAAGTAGTAAAATAAAATGTTTTACTACTTAAATCTTTTTACATATCCGTGGCAGTATGGCTTACTCCCCTTTTTGTCGTAGTAGTCCTGATGTCCCTCATCAGCTGCGTAAAATTCACTTTTTTGCAATATTTTAGTAGCTACTTTATATCCATTGGCTTCAAGTTTCTCAATAAGACTTTGAGCTATTTTTCTCTCCTCTTCACTGCTCACAAACAGTGCCGAGAGATACTGCTCTCCGATATCAGGTCCCTGACCGTTTGTCTGGGTAGGGTCATGTATCTCAAAAAATGTTTTGGCAATCTCTTCGTATGAGATTATAGCGCTCTCATACACAACCTCTACAGTTTCAAGGTGACCTGTGTTTGAACGGACAACCTCATAGTAGCTTGGGTTTTTAACATGCCCGCCCATAAAACCGGATATTACCTCTTTTACACCATGAAGCTTTTGAAGATAGTACTCAACACCCCAAAAACAGCCTCCTGCAAAGTATGCGTACGAGAGCTTTTCATCTTTGATATCAGGCTTTTTTACGAGATTTAGCGAAATCGAGTTTACGCAGTGTCTTGTATTTTTTGAAGTAAAACCTTCTCCTTCAAATACGTGACCCAGATGCGCACCGCAGTTGGCACAAACTATCTCAACTCTTCTGCCGTCGCTATCAGGAACCCTTTTTACGGCTCCCTCTATTGCATCATCAAAGCTCGGCCATCCTGAGCGTGAATCAAACTTATTGCTAGAGTCAAAAAGCGGTGCGTCACAAACCTTACATGTATAAATACCTCGTGACTTTTCGTTTGTGTATTTACCTACAAACGGGCGTTCTGTTCCCTTGTTTATAATCACATGCTTCTCTTCATCACTAAGCTGTTCTATCTTTTTTGTCCATGGTTTTAAATCAGTTGCATTCATTGTTGTAATTATAAGCATGAAAAATATAAAAATTTTCACACACTACTCCTTATTTCAGTTATTTAAGACAATTATAGGCGGTAAAGTTATATTAAAAAATAGTCTATTTTAACTATATTGATTTATAAAGTTAGTTTTATGAAAACAAAATATTCATAAAGATATAATCATAAACTAAAATTTTAGGAGAAGAGATGAACAGAAAAAAAATATATAATCCTGAATCAACTGAAAATGTAAATGATAGAAGAATATTTGGTGGAAATCCGACAGGCATATTTGAATTAAATGATATAAAATACCAGTGGGCGTATAATCTTTGGGAGATGATGTTAAACAACACATGGTTTCCAAAAGAGGTCGATATGACCCGTGACGTTAGCGACTACAAACAGATTACACAGACTGAAAAGGATGCTTACGACAAAGCCCTTTCGCAGCTTATTTTTATGGATTCTCTGCAAACAAACAACATCATGGACAATATAAATCCTTATGTAACATCTCCCGAAATCAACCTGATATTGGTACGCCAAGCTTTTGAAGAAGCGCTCCACTCTCAAAGCTATGCGGTTATGGTTGACAGCATCTCGGCAAACTCAAAAGAGATATATGACCTCTGGCGCAAAGATATGATGCTAAAGAACAAAAATGACGCAATCGCGGCAGTTTATGAGGAACTCTCTAAAAATCCTACAGAGCACAATTTCGTAAAAGCGTGTTTTGCAAACCAGATTTTAGAGGGTATCTACTTTTACAGCGGTTTTACCTATATCTACACGCTTGCAAGAAGCGGAAAGATGTTAGGAAGTGCGCAGATGATAAGATTTATTCAAAGAGATGAAGTCACACACTTGGTTTTGTTTCAAAATCTTATAAATTCTCTTAGAAAAGAGAGACCTGACCTATTTACTGAGCAGTTAAAGAGCGAAGTTGTTGCGATGTTTAAACAAGCTGTAAAGCTTGAATCTGACTGGGGAAAATATATAACCGGCGGTCAAATATTGGGACTTACAGACGCTATTTTAGAGCAGTATATTCAATATCTTGCAGACGATAGACTCGCTTCGGTAGGGTTTCCTAAACTTTACAATGTGACTAACCCGATAAAATGGGTTGATGACTTCTCAAAATTCAATGACCAGAAAACAAACTTTTTCGAAGGAACGGTCGCAAACTATTCAAAAGGAAGCCTAAGCTTTGATGACGACTTCTAAGGAGGGTGGGTACAAGCTCTGCTCGCTTCTTTTCGAGACAATTAAAGAGTACAGTGATAACCTCAAAACGCTTTTGGAGCTTATAGGCAAAGCACCTGAAAAATCCCTAATTGTAGCTCCTGAAGTGTGTCTGAGTGGTTTTGATTATCAAAACTATGAAAAAGCTCTCGAATTTTCACATGTAGCAAGCGAAGCACTCAAAAAAGCTTCAAAAGATAAGATAGTAATTCTTACAATGCTCCAAAAGAGAGGGGACGAGGTTTTTAATTTTGCCAAAATTTTTCATAACGGAGAGATTGTTTATGAGAGAGCAAAGGCAAAACTATTCCGTTTTGGTGACGAGCAAAAGTACATGTCAGAGGGAAGCAGTGAAGATGTAAAGATTGTAGAGATTGATGGCATAAAGATAGGCATCTTAATCTGTTTTGAGCTTCGGTTTAAAGATTTTTGGCAAAAACTAGAGGGGTGTGATGTTATAGCAATTCCATCTTGGTGGGGTGCTTTAAGAGATGAGCATTTCAGAGTTTTAACCCAGAGTCTTGCGATTATAAATCAGTGTTACGTTGTTGCAAGCGACTCCCAAAATGAAGAGTGCACAAAATTAAGCGGAATTATAAGACCACATGGAGAGGATGAGCGAAACAGAGACAGAGCTTGCCTTGAGATGGAGTATAACAAGAAAGAGATTCTCTCAATGAGAAGATATATGGATGTAGGCATTGGATAGAATTACAGCAACCAAAACAGCAAAATTAGCCGAAGAGTGTCATAAAAAATTCTCTCTGAGCCAGAGCGTTAAAGACGCCATTGCCAAAACAAACAGAGAAGAGTTTGTCCCTGCCGGTTTTAGACATAACGCTTACAAGCTAGACGCTCTGCCGCTTGGTTCGGCTCAGTGGATAAGCTCTCCGCTAACGGTAGCCAAGATGACGGAGTACCTTCTGCCAAAGGGTGCAGACAGGGTTTTGGAGATAGGGTGCGGAAGCGGTTATCAAGCAGCAGTTCTGTCTCATCTTTTTCGCGGTGTTTTTACAATCGAGAGAATTGAGCCGCTGATATTAGAGGCAAAACTAAAGTTTAGAAAACTGGGTCTTGGCAATGTCCATACAAAACTCGATGACGGTCAAAACGGCTGGGCGCAGTATGCTCCTTATGACAGGATACTCTTCTCTGCCACTGCAAAACAGATACCTGCAAAACTCTTTGAACAGCTTCGCGACGGCGGGATTTTGGTAGCTCCAATGCAAGTTGGCTCGAAGCAGATAATTACCCGTTTTAAAAAAGCAGGAGCTTCTATCTCAAAAGAGGAGCTTGAGGCGTGTGATTTTGTTCCTGTTTTAGACGGGATTCAGAAGTGACTCTAAGCTTATTGTTGTAAAATAATATGAATATAAAGCAGGATAAATTTATGGAAGAGATGTATGGCATAAAATATTCAAAACCTGAAGTAGTTTTGATGCAAGATACAGGAATAGGTGTTGCAGAAGCAGCAGCTAGAACTTGTTATGATTCATTCGAAAATAGCGAAAATGAGGCTATCAAATATATAGAGAATCATATGCCCGATGATTCTACATGTAAAAAATTAAATGAGATAGAGAGCTCAAATCTCTTAAACGATTTGGCGTGGACCCATTTTCACCACTCTATTTTGGAACATGCAAATTTAAGTTTTTTAGTAAGGGGAACCAGCAGAGGCGTGCTTCAAGAGCATGCGCGACACCGTATTCAGGCAATAAGTGTTCGAAGTACGCGTTATACGATGAGCTCGGTTATAAATGCTTTTGTCGCTTCGCAGACAAATAGTGATAGAGATTTTTTTATAAGCAAAGTTTTGGGTTTTGATATGTTTGTGACTTGTGATGAGCACTACAATAGAATCGAAATCGGTGCGATGTATGATAAGCTCGTATATCAATCAAAAACAGTGAAAGATTTTAACGCAATGGCGGTAGCAAAGAGCTCTTTGGGGCTTTTAGAGGAGTATAAGGACAATGCCGAGGTTCTATTTGAAGTACTTGAAGCAGGGAAAAAGAAGCGCAATGTCGGAGACGCTTTTAAACACATTATTACCGATAATGTAAAAGTAGATATGGTTGTAACTTTTAATTTACGAAGCTTGAAGAACTACTTTACACTTAGAGACAGCGGTGCGGCATATTTTCAGATTAGGTGGCTGGCGCAGGAGATGATGAGAAAGACTCCGTCAAAATATTTAGATTTAATAATAAGAAGAGGGTAGATTTATGTGGAAATATATTTTAATAGGCGCTTTTTTATTTAGCGGGTGCTCGCAGTTTGAGTTTAATTTTGCAATGTGTGAAAAAATCGGGCCAAATGATGATCCGCAGATGATTGAAAAATGCAGAAACTACAATGAAGAAGAAGCGCAAAAAGCGTTTGACAAAACAAAAAAAGATTCTACGACAATCCCAGAAGATACGATAGAGTTTAAACAATAATATGGAGAGAATATAATGAGTGTGCCAAGCAAAGCTAAGGCAATCAAGCTAGACAATCCAGCCCCAATAAAGGTTAGCCGCCAGTTGGGTACCAAACTACACAGATTAGGAGGTAACAAATAGTCTGAAGCTGTAGTAAGGGAGTTTATCAGCCACAATGCTTCGGCGTGAAGGTATT
>NZ_JAHYJB010000024.1 GCF_019429335.1 Sulfurimonas sp.
CGTCTGTTAGTCCTGCTTGCTGTAGACACAAACGCAAAATGGCTTGATAGAAAATATGTATCTTGGGAAGATTTGGAACAGTTAAATGAAGTTGATGATGAATTTACAGAAAATTTTTGACGCTATCCCAGAAGGAGCTTAAAGCTTTATTAAAAGTTTCTTTTGCTACTATTTTGACAATTTCACAATCAATGGGGTACAAATGCTACTATCAGTTAAATCTAGAATTATTATCACAATTTTGTTTTTTGCTGCTCTTGCAATTAGTTCTATGTATACATATATCTCCTATACATTCAATAACTTTTCAAATAGAACAGCAAAACAGTCTCTAGCTATGCTAAGTCAATCAATCTTTCAAACAGTTACCCAAAGCATGTTAGCCGGTGATCCAGAAGTTGTTCAAGATACACTAGAAAAAGCAAGAAAAATTCAAGGCATAGAGTCATTGGATATTTCAAAATCAGAATTGGTTTTAGAAATCTACAAAAAAAATGGCGAATCTTTTACAACAAATCCAATGATTAGAGATATTTTTGTAAGCAAAGAGCCTAAAACAATTGAAAAATCCCAAAACAACCTCCACACAATACAGCTCCTCAACCCAATGATAGCCGACAAAAGTTGTATCTCATGTCACTATAATGCAAAAGAGGGAGATATTCTTGGCGTCATGAATCTTGTTGTCTCTTTAAATGCAAATGATAAAGAGATTAGTGACACAAAAATAATCCTACTTATTACGCTTGTTGTTGCTTTCATAGCGTTTCTTGTTATTATTAGCCTTTTCTTCTCAAAAGAAGTTATTGCACCATTAGATGAACTTCGCTCGCGAATAAGAGCGCTTGTAGATGGCGATAAAGATTTGACAAAACGCATTGAAGTTGTACGTGAAAACGAGTTTGCACAATCTGCATATGCGGTAAATGATTTTGTTAGCTCAATACAAAACACCATAAATGACGTAAAGTCTCTTGGAAGCAAAAATGTATCAATTGCAAACACAATTACTAATGCATCATCTTTCATCTATAAAAGCATTGAAGAGGAGAGTATAATAGTCGCCGATGCTACACATAAAAGTAAATCCATAAAAGATATTCTTGACCGGTCCATTGAGATGGCAAAAGAGACGCAGCAGAGAGTCTCTCAAGCAAACGCAAATCTTGATTCATCAAAAGAGGCACTGGGTGAATTGGTAAACGAGGTTGAGGCATTTATTGAGATAGAACATGATTTATCAGACCAATTAATGCATCTAAAGCAAGATGCAGATCAAGTAAAAAGTGTTCTCTCTGTTATAAAAGATATAGCGGAACAGACCAATCTTCTAGCTCTCAATGCTGCTATAGAAGCAGCGCGCGCAGGCGAACATGGACGCGGTTTTGCCGTTGTAGCCGATGAGGTGAGAAAACTGGCAGAACGCACACAAAAATCACTCACAGAGATAGAGATAAGCGTTAGCACTATTGTTCAATCTATAAACGACGTAAGCGACAAGATGAGTGAAAATGCAAGAGGAATGCAGAGACTAACAAATATTTCACAAGATGTTGAGCAAAAAGTCAATGACACGTCACTAGAGATGCAGCACTCCATTGAAGTTGCCGTTAAATCAGTTGAGGACTCAGAAACAATCGTAAAACATACAGATGAGATAATTAGTCAAATCGCCCAGATTAACGCTCACTCGACTTCAAACAAGGAAAAGGTAATAAGCATTGAAAATGATTCCAAGAATCTGCTTGAAGTAGCTCATTCACTAGATTCTCGTATTAACGAATTTAAAAGCTAAAAAACATTAGAGTTTTTGCAATTTTGCAAGAACTCTATTAAGCTTTTTTAGCTACTAAAGAAGCAACTTTTATTCTCTCGCCTCTTAAATTAGTATCGATTCTCTCTTCATAATAGATAACATCAAGTCCTATAAAAGAGTGTAAAAGCTCATTTTTACGTAAAAGATAATCAAGATTTGTTGTTGGCATTTTAAAATCTCCATGTGCAACTATAAATGTCTCAAACATTAAAATACCACCACTTTTTAGAGCCTCTTTCATCTGCGAAACAAGACGGCGATTAAGGTAGTTGACGTTTACTATCAAATCATATTTGTTTGGAGTTAAGTTATATTTGTCTAAATCCGCATCTATTTTGTTAATCATAGCGCTCTTTTTTACTTTGTTAAGCGCATAGTCCGATATATCAACAGCATCGACTGTAAACCCCAAATCTGCCAAATAGTGCGCATTACGCCCTGTTCCGCATGCAACATCTATAGCATGTCCTACTTTTGCTTGTTCTATATACTTCTCAACCAGAGGAGACACATCTTGTGGCATCGGATTGTCTAAATATCTCTCATTCCATCTCTGCTTATCTTCGTTCATATAAACCCCTTTTTAAGATAATCTGTTCCTGTAGTCTTGATATCCAAACTCTTTAATTAACTCTAGAGTTTTATCTTCCCTTAGTATAACTAATGATGGTAATTTTATACCGTTGAATGTCGTATTTTTTACAAAAGTATAATGAATCTGATCTTCAAATATAATTTTATCGCCTACTTTTAGAGGCTTATCAAAAGAGTAATCACCCATAATATCGCCAGCAAGGCATGTATTTCCGCCTAAACGGTACGTATGTTTTTTTTCTCCAGCCTCACCGCTTCCCCTTACCATTGCACGATAAGGCATTGCAAGGGTGTCTGGCATGTGCGCTTCTGCGGAGGTGTCTAAAATGGCTATATCCATACCGTTATGGACAATATCAAGAACACTGCTCACAAGCACACCGGTCTGCCAACCCACCGCTTCACCCGGTTCCAAGTAGACATCAGTACTGTATTTTGCTCTAAAATTTTTGATAATATTTATGAGCTTATCAACATCGTAGCCTTTTTTTGTTATATGGTGTCCGCCACCAAAATTTATATACTTCATCCCTTTAAAGTATTTTGAGAATTTTGCTTCAAAGGCTTTTAAAACATCCTCAAGTGCATCAACATCCTGCTCACAAAGCGCATGAAAATTAAGTCCCTCTATATGTTCCAAAACTCTCTCATCAAAATTTTCAAGTGTTGTACCAAGGCGACTATATGGTCCGCATGGGTTATAGATATCTTTTGGAGAGGAAGACTGCTCAGGATTTATGCGCAAAGACAAACTTACATGTTGATTTATTTTTTTAACTCTATCGCAGTATTTAAAGAGCTGATTTGGCGAGTTAAATACGATATGGTCTGATATGCGCGCTATCTCATCTATTTCTTCATCTTTAAATGCAGGTGAATAAGTGTGAACCTCAAGATTTTTGTCATCCTGCGCAAACTCCTCTCTTGCAAGCAGCGCCTCATGAAGCCCGCTTGAAGTGCACCCTTTTAGATACTGCTTTACAAGCGGGAATATGCTCCACATTGCAAAGCCTTTTAGTGCCAAAATAACTTTAGCGCCACTCTCTCTTTGAACACGGTTTAAAATTTCAAGATTATTTCTTAAAAGAGACTCATCGCACATGTAGTACGGTGTAGTAATATTTTTTAAATCATCCATCTTTTACGCTTCTAGCTCTTTTATCTGCCAAGGCAGACCTTGCGTATTCATCTCTTTCATAAACGGATCCGGATCCATCTGTTCCATGTTAAACACTCCGACTCCGCTCCAGATACCTTGAAGCATAAGTTTTGCTCCTATCATGGCAGGAACGCCTGTTGTATAGGAAACTCCTTGAGAGTTTGTCTCACGAAAACACTCTTCATGCTCTTTTACTTGATAGATATATATCTTTCTCTTTTTACCGTCTTTAATTCCCTCGGCAACGATACCGATATTTGTTTTGCCTTTTGTGCGAGAGCCCAAAGATGCAGGGTCGGGAAGCAGAGTTTTTAAGAACTCAATCGGAGTTATCATCATGCCTTTATGCTCAACCGGCTCTATTCCCAACATTCCGACATTTTGAAGAACTTCCATATGTTTTATATAGCTCTGTCCGAATGTCATAAAAAATCTGATTCTTTTCAAGCCTTTAATGTGCTTTACAAGCGACTCCATCTCTTCATGGTAAAGCAGATAGCTCTCTTTTGGTCCTACTTCAGGGTAATCCCAAACCTGCATAATTTCTAAAGGCTTAGTCTCAATCCACTTTCCGTTCTCCCAGTAACGCCCGTTTGCACTAACTTCTCTTAGGTTGATTTCGGGGTTAAAGTTTGTTGCAAAAGCATAACCGTGATCACCTGCATTACAGTCCAAAATATCTATAATGTGAATCTCGTCAAAGTAGTGTTTTTGAGCATAAGCACAAAATACGTTTGTTGCCCCTGGGTCAAAACCGCTTCCTAGAAGCCCCATAATACCAGCCTCTTTAAACTTCGCATCTCTCTGCCACTGAAGCTTGTACTCAAACTTTGCTTCATCGGGATGTTCATAGTTTGCAGTATCAAGGTATGGTGTTTTTGTAGCAATACAAGCATCCATAATAGCCAAATCTTGGTATGGCAGAGCCACATTTATCACAATGCCGGGACTGCATGAGTTTATCAGTTTTATGACTTCATCCGTAGAGTCTGCATCAACCGTTGCAACCTCTATATCTGCATTTGGGAGCTCATTTTTAATCTCTTGACATCTCTTTAATGTTCTACTCGCTAGCACTATTTTCCCAAAAACATCCACATTTTGCACACATTTATGTACAACTACACGACTTACTCCGCCCGCACCAATAATCAATGTTGTTCTCAAATCTTTATCCTTTTTTTACGAATATCACGCAATCGGAACTAGTTCCGATTGACTACGCTAACCACTATGGCACTGAAGCTTGACACATAAAGCGTCAGATTAATTTACATTTTAAATTTATTACTTTTTCTCTTAGTTCTTCTGCCTTAATCTCTTGGTAAATTGGCTCTCCGAAGCAGAGAGTTATCTCTCTTTTTCTTAAAAAACATCTCTTTGCATCGCCTTTATGTCTTGCAAAGAGACTTCCAAAAACGCCCTCTATGTGAAACGGTACAATAGCCGCACCGCCTCTGTCGATAAACTCATAGCCTCTATAAAATTTTGAGACCTTAGAATTTCTGGAAATTTCACCCTCCGGAAATATTGCTATAATTTTACCATCTTTTAATTTCATTGAGGTTTCAAAAAAGGAATCTTTTGAGGCTTTTTTAGATACCGGAATCAACTCCCCAAGGCGAAAAACTCTCTTTGCAAACTTCCAGTTGTATATATCCTTCTCTATCATAAAACTTATCCGCCTCTCAAGGGGCAATTGAAGGATAAACCAATCAATCCAGCTTACATGGTTTCCCATAAGCATTACGGCGCCCTCTTGGGGTATATTCTCCAGACCGCTGTAGTTAAATCTATATCTTATTTTAAAAATAAATTCAAAAAATGTCCAGAATGAAAGGATAAAATATCTTCTAAAGAGTATATATGCGAGATAAATCCCGCTAAAGCCCATAAGATAAAAAAGAATCTGCGCTTCAGTTCCGAAGTAGGCAAAAATCGTAGTTAGCATTAAAAAAGCAAACATAAAGAGAGTTTGTACAAAGTTGTTTCCTGCCAAAATAGTACCTAAATGCACATTTGGAGAGAGATACTGTATCTTTGCGTTAAGCGGTACTATTAGCATTCCTGAAAAAAGCCCAAAGAGTATAAACTCTGCAACTAAAACAGATATAGAAGTCGTAATCGGAATAGAGAACAAGATAACTACAATCCCAATAGCACTGAGTGCAGATAGACCTGTGTTTATGTAATATTTCGAGAAATTTGCCGCAATAAAAGAGCCAAAAACTATGCCTATTACCGCAAGAGCCATAATCCCCTGAACGGCGGATGCACTTGTTATGCCCAGCTCACTCTTTGCATACTCGCCAAAAATAGCCAAAACCACCTGAGATATTGACCAAAAAATACTAAGCGCTATGATTGCGTCAAATATCTCTTTTTTTCGCATAATCATAATCATGTTTTTTCTAAGATATGCACCGCTAAAATATCTCTTAAACCTAAATTTCCGCTCGCTTGCTTCGTTCATTTTGCTAGGCAGTTTTGATGCCAGAAAATACTCTATAACTGAACCTAAGACCAGAAGCCATCCAAGCGGTGCAATTACATGTAAAATATCCTCTTTTGTGCTAAAGTTGTCTTTAAGAAGAGCATCAAAAAGCAGAGTATAAAAGATTATTCCAAGGAGTATAGCCGCCGTTGTGACCGCTTGAACAGCGCCATTTCCTGCAGTTATAAACTTTATGCCGACAAGCTCTTTGATGTATCCGTATTTTGCAGGTCCGTAGATTGCGCTTTGAAGTGCGAGCAAAAAAGTCATAGCAAATGCTACAAAAAACCACCCTTGGTAGTATGCGTATGTAATAATGAGCGTAATGATGATTGCGGCAATGGATGAGTACTTCATGATGCTGTTTTTTGCAAATCTGTCTGCTAAAAAACCCGCAGGAGAGAATGCCAAAATAAATGGCAAAAGTATAAGCGCATTTACTATTGCCGTGAGTATTATCTGCGTCGAGCCCTCATACACTTTAAAAACACTATTTTGAATGATAATTTTGTGCCCTAAATCGGTAAAAGCATTTAAAAAAACTACCGTTAAGTAGTTTATAACTCCGGCAATGGCAAACATACTCCTCATAACTGCTAACCTTGATTATTTACTAAAACGGTGCTCCACCCCTCATAATATCCATGCTCTTTTTTAATAAGAGCGTAAAGCTCCTCTACAATTGCCCTAACCTCTTCATTTTTAACATTGTGTTTCTTTACCAAAGCCACGCCATGCTCAAACTCTTCGCTGCTAATGTCGTCTTTAAACTCAAATCCGCATGTCAAAACGCTCTGTACAAATCTCTCTTTTTGAGTAGCAGTCTCAAACGAGACATAATGCTCAACATCTCTAGGAGTTGAGAGCATATCGCCCTCCTCCTCAAGCAGAAATATTATCTTATCGCTCTCAATATTGCAAAACTCCAACTCGGTAGGATATATATATTTATGGTAAAAATCCCACTTTGCATCTTTTACAACGCTGCTCTCATACTTATAGCCACTATCACGAAGCATCTTTGTAGCGATAACTTCGAGATTTTTAGCGCTTCTTGCATAGAAGTAGAACTCATTCCACTCATCTTTAACTCTTGAGCCGATATATTTCGCCATGCTTTCGTATTCTAATGCAATAATTAGAGACTCTTTTGTTTCTAAAAAGTTCTCAAAGTTCTCACTCTCTTCATCAAGATCTCCAAACTTTACAAAAATGCTAAAGAGCCACGGATACAGCTCCTTTTCATCCTCTAAATCAACCTCTGCCTCAATATTTACAACTTCGCCGTCTTCAATTCTGCTGAATAATTCTCTCATATTATATATCAATCATCTCATTAACCTCTAGTCCAAAACCGCTAAGACCGACAAACTCAGCGTGGCCAAGTGAAGAGATAAGGTTCATTTTGGATACACCAAATGATTTCAGTATCTGCGCGCCTATTCCAAACTCTTTAATCGCCGAATTGTCATTATGTGTCGGCTTGTTGATAAAGATAAGAATGCCGCTGTTTTGTTTTAAATACTCTATCGAAGAGATAAGATTGTTATACTTTTTTTGGTTTAGCAGAAGTTCAATGTCGGGAATTATATTGTGAACTCTCACGTTGGCAACAGAAGTTACTTTATGAAACACAATAGCCGTATGCTCAATGGCGTCATGATCTCTAAACGTATGTTTTTTAACTTTTGTGTCAAAAAATTCCATCTCTTCTGCTCCTATTTCGTTCACAAGCCTCTCGTTTGCAAGGCGATACTCTACGATATCAGAGATAAACACTGTTTTAAGGGCGTGTTTTTCTCCGAAAATATCCAAGTCGTCACGCCTTGCCATTGTGCCGTCCTCCTTGATGATTTCGCAGATAACAGATGATTCGCTAAGACCTGCCAAACGACACAAATCGACTGAGCCCTCAGTGTGTCCTGTTCTAACAAGTGTGCCACCCTCTTTTGCTATTAACGGAAATATATGCCCAGGTTTTACAAGTTCGTCTGCATGACTTATAGGATTTGCCAAAATCTTGATAGTGTCATCTCTCTCGGATGCCGAAATACCGGTTAAAGCATTTTTTGCATCAACAGAAACCGTAAATGCAGTTTCATATGAAGATGTATTTGAGCTCACCATTGGATTTAGCTCAAGTCTTGTTGCAATATTTTTGCTAATTGCAACACAGATAAGACCTCTTGCGTGAGTAGCCATAAAATTGACGTGTGCAGGAGTTGAAAAGGCAGCGGCATAAACCAAATCGCCCTCGTTTTCCCTATCCTCATCATCAATCATTATGACCATATGCCCTCTTTTAATCTCTTCTATCGCTTCTAATACTCTTTGTGTAGGTGTCATATATACTCTTTATTTTAATTGTGTGAATTATATATAAATGTTGATTAATTTTAGTTCAAAACCGCTTTTTACAACTTTATTTCAACTTCCTTGACAAAGTAGGCTTAATTGCCTATAATTCCACTCCAACAAATAAGTTAGCTTGTTTGTAAGTAACGCGGAATAGAGCAGTTCGGTAGCTCGTCGGGCTCATAACCCGAAGGTCACAGGTTCAAATCCTGTTTCCGCAACCAATTCTTTCACTTTTTATTGTTGGGGTATCGCCAAGCGGTAAGGCCGCGGCTTTTGGTGCCGCTATTCGGGGGTTCGAATCCCTCTACCCCATCCACAAAATCCCTATTTATAGGCATATCGCGGAATAGAGCAGTTCGGTAGCTCGTTGGGCTCATAACCCAAAGGTCATAGGTTCAAATCCTATTTCCGCAACCAAAATAATAATTTTTTCTTATTAAACACACTCGCTTTAAGTTTTCTTCTTTAAATAGCTTTCCAACCTATTTCCAACCATAGTTAAAATTGAACATATTCAAATCAAAAAGAGCTAATGGCAAAATAAGCAGCTAATGCACTTTTTTATACTCTGCTCTTTGACTTATAATTAATATATTCTTACTTTTTCTTCATGTATTTTGTTTTGTGATTTAGAAACTTAATGTAGGTATTAAGTATTATTGAGTAGATTTTGTCTAAATCCTTAATGTGGGTATTAAGGATTATTGTTATTTCAATGTTTAATTTCTTAATGTGAGTATTAAGTATTTTAAACAACCCGTCATTTCTCTACATTGGGAGTGTAAAAAAATGAGGGATGCTGCATCAGTTATTACCAGTAATCACGGCGAGCGTATGGGTGTTTTTTAAATTTTTTATTATAGTCATGCGTAATAAATAAGCCGAATATAATACCAATAACGAATAGTAAAATACTTATATTTTCTGCTAAATCTTCTTTCACATCAAACACTCCAGTGAGTACAAAATAATTAATCAACGGAACTGTGAAAATATACCAGTTGAACCAAAATGAAATCCTTTTGTAAAGGCTCTTATCCTTAACTTTACCGCATTTAAAGCAAGCGGGCGCATCATCGTGTACCATATTGCCGCACTCGCACTTTTCTAAAAATACTTTTTCTTCTTTCTCTTTTGACATTTTTTCATCCTTTTATTGATTTTTTACAAAGGCTTCCCGACAATTTCGGTAAGCTGCTCAATCTCTTCGTCCGTAGGTTTTACTTTGTCATTAAAGATAAAACCATCTACAATGCCGTATTCACACCCGTAATAGCTTTTTGGCGGAAGTTCCTTGCTTTTCTCGTAATTAATAAATCCAACTTTGTCTATATCGTAAATAACAACACTAAAGCCCATCTCTTCGATTGCATGCAGCTTATGATTATTTTTCATGAACGTTCTAACTTCTTCTTGTGCTACCCTTGCTTTTTCTTCCATTTTATTAAGCTGTTCCACGCTTTCCCAAAAATAGCAATTTCTCTTACTCATCTCAACTTCTAAAGCATCTCTCAACGCCATAAGCTCATCCATAGTAGCGTTTGCCACAACTTCATTTACATTTTTGTATCCCATAACTAACTCCTTGATTTTGTTTTTTAAAAGAGCTTTTCACTTAGATTTTCTTTTGAGCCTTTTTTCTTTTTGCTCTTTGAAAATTTAGGATTTTTCACTCTTTAGGCTTTTTGTTCTGCCTTTTCCCTTGAGTTTCACTTCGTCGCCCTTTTTGTAAGTGTCAAATAGAAAGTTTTACTTGGAACGCAGCTTAATATTCAAAAAGAGAGGGATAACGCAACGCAGTGAGTATATGCTCGCTTTTTAAGAATTTTCAGCGCAGTTTCATTTAATAATTTTCTACACTTACAATTTAAAAAAGGGGATGGAGTGAAATTGGAAAAACGGCGGGCAAATCTCCTATTGGAAAAATGCCGTTAATAATTTTTGAAGAGCAAAAAGTTATCCGTCTCTTGATTGGTTGTCAACAGTTGAAACGGTATAATTCGCTAATTTAAGAGCTATATTTTTGCATTAAGTACATATCATACCCCGCGTCTATAAATTCGGGATGTTTTACTTCAAGATGTATCTTGTCCGTATAACCTTTATAGAGTATGTTTCTGCTTGGAATATAGGTTATATGAGTGTAATCACTCCCTAAGCTCTTCAATATATCATCGGTCAACAGGTCGCTCGTTTGGGTTGATTTGTTGAAGCCGTCTTTAGTCTCTGATATTGTCTGGTGCTCTTGCTTTCCCAAACTCTCTTTAATGAACTTGATAGTGTCCGTATCTGCCGTTTGAAACACAAAGAGATGGTCAACACTGTTGACAAGCTTTTGCATAAGCTCTTTAGAGTGAGCGGGTACATACTGAACCGCAGGCAATAGACAACCTCCTTTAGACCTGATTAATGTATGAAGTGTCGTAAGCGTTGCTTCATCGAGCATCGGTAGGAATGTCAAATACTCATCAAGCAAAAAGAGCGTATATTCATCGGTATTGTCTTTTGTCATATCCATGAATATATTTGTATATGCGGCGATAAATCCTCCAAAGTATGGATTTAAAAATGTTGCGTAGCTCTGTTTGTTAAGTAAAAAAAGCTTTGCATTTTTGCGTTTGATAAACTCTCCTATTGTAAAAGTTTTTGCATCTTCTTGAATACGGAAGTTTTGAAATTCAAAGAAGTCAAATATTAACTTCATAGTTGATACGACATCCATTTCACTCTTTTGCGTTCCGCTCATCGCCGCTTCAAAATACTTTTTGCACGATTGCACGAACAGCTCCCATGATTCTTTTGTGTCGAGATTTTGAACTAAGACTTTGTTAAAGATAGCGATATATCTATCTGCCACGGACGCGGGGAAAAATCCTTTGCCCTTTTCATTAAGGACACCATTAAGCAAATTGATAAAGAAAGGTTTGATGATCTGCGGATAAGTCCGCGCCTCTTCAAATAAATCCCATATACTGCCCTCTGCATCAAAGGGATTGTTAATAACATCTTTGCGCGAATCATAATAGACTGCTCTAAGGCTTCCTTTTGTATCGTGGATAAGTGCTCTGCTCCACCAACGCTGATTTAGTATCGGTTCTAGGAATACGGTTTTCCCACTTCCTGGTTGTCCGATTAAAAGAGCTCCTCTTGTAAGTGCTTTTGGATTGATGATTACATCTTTTTCAAGTCTGCCCTCTTGCCAACCTTGCATAAGCGAGAATCTGTTTTTAACGCTCTTGTCAAATCTGAATTTATCTATTAAAACTCCCTCCTCTTCGCTCTTTACGCGTGCGGCTCTCGTCCACTTTATACCGCCTGTTACATTGTCGTAGTTTGGAAAACTGCCTGCCATTGCAGGGTTTGCATAATAAACCCTGTTGTTTTTTATCTCTTTTTTAAAGAGTGTATATATGTACATAGCAATTATATACATCACAAGTAATAAGCCGAATGTTTCGCCAGAACTAAGCCCGATAGCTTTGTTTGCGAAAAATCCAAAGCCTACAAAGCCCAATACACTCAACCAAAATACACTTGATTCACTTTTGTTCATCTTCTTATCTCCCTTACATCTCTTGCCCTATTTCAACAGAGGTATCTATTGACTGCTTGCTCTTGCCCGCGACACTTAAAGCGATTTCGGTCGCTTTGTCTAAATCTGGTATCTCTCCGCTCGCAATATCTAACGCGACCTCCGCAACCTCGACCGTATCCTGAACATTCTCTATAAAGTCAAATGTTTTTTCTAGTGGAGACTCTTTTGTCTCTTGCTCTTGACTCTTATCTTCAATTTCTTGGCTCTTTACCTCGATATCTTCTTGCTCTGTCTTTTGTGGTCTTTTTATTAACATATCTTCCTCTTTTGTTTGTTCATTGTTGATACGGTTTTCAACCTTATCAATACTCTTTTTAATGCTCTCCTGCATCAACTCAACTTTTGCTCTATCTTTTGTAAGCTCTGCAATATCTCGTCTAGCGTCTGCGATAACTTGCTCTCGCCCTCTGGTTCTTTGGATAGTATCTCTAATATCTGATGCGATACTTCTAAGTTTGCTTGCTGTGCTTCTAACAATGTTGTTAATAATTTCTCTAGCTCTTCCATGTTGTTTTAACTCCTGATTTAATTTGATGTAGTCCAGTGTTGTTCTTTTGCGCTGTCTTTGTGAGACTGCATCTCTGAACTGCTCTTTGTCCTGCGTAAAAACGCTTATATGTGTTTTTGCTCTTGTGAGTGCTACATAAAAAGCGTTTTGGTTTGATAGGCGGCTATCGCCTACAAATATAGCTCTTTCGCTTGTTTGCCCTTGGGCTTTGTGGTTAGTGATTGCGTATGCGTGGTCAATGTAGTTGTAATCCTTTGTATTGATTTTTACCTCGCGTTTGCTGTTGACATCAACAGTTATAATTCCGTCTTTTATATCTTTAACTGTCGCAATATCTCCGTTGTTTAACCCTAGCGATTTATCTTTTTTGGTAAAGATAATCTTCTCGCCTTGGGAAAACTCTTTGTGCGCTTTTTTAAAGAGAGAGAGTTTGTCGCCATGCTCCGATAAGCTTATCTCTTTGCTCTTACCGTTTTTATCTTGAAGTATGACACTGTTATTCTCTTCGTTGACAACTGTTATAATAGCTTCTGTTCCGCTCTTAAAGCCTCCTTTATACGATTCCATAATCTGTACACTATCGCCAACTATATAACTGCTGTGATGATGCGCTGATATGCTGTCTAACTGCTGTTTCTCTTGAATAACCATTGATGAGTGGTTTGATAGTTGATTCGATGCTTTAAGCTCTTCGCGTATAAGCTCATTAAGCTCTCTGCGGGTATCGTTCTTCATAACCAAAAGCAAAGTATCATCTTTGTTTTGTAGGTACTCTTTAACAACATCATCATAGCTGTTATCGTTAATAGTATTAAACTGCTGCTTTCTCTCCAGTATGTCTAAAACATCATCTGTCCGCTGCTCTTTAGTAAGCTTATAAAGCTCTCGCATCTCGTCGGTTTTAGCGCGCATAGATTCATCCATGATTGCTGTTTGAATTGCTCCTCTTGAACTAAGTTGTTCAAATATGGCTCCCGCTCCTATTGATGTAAACTGCTTAGTATCGCCCATCAAAACGAGCTTTGAGTTTGTAACCGCGGCGATAGATACAAGCTGTTTCATCTTTCTTGAATCAAGCATTGAGGCTTCATCAACGATAATGATTTGGTTATCTTTGTGCTCTTTTTGAGCTATGAAACTATCAATAGTTTGTCCCTTGATTCCGCTCTCTTTTGAGATTTCGCCCGCGGCTTTGTTTGTCGGTGCTAGTCCAATAAGGTTGTCTTTTTGATGCAGCTCTTGAAACTCTTTAACCGCTTTGAGCATATATGTCTTACCTGTTCCCGCGTCCCCAAAAATGCCGCTCACTCCGTCTTGAGAAGTCAAGAGATGTGTAAAAGCCGCCTTTTGTCCTGCGGTCATGCCAGAGTATTTTTTATTTAAAAACTGCTCTGCCTGCTCTTGGGTGGTTTCAGCTTCTTTGGTACTATGGCTCTCTTTTGCATAGCTTAAGATTGATTGTTCGATATCAATCATCTCTTGAGTTGAATAAACATTTTTATCAATCTCTATGATTTCAGGTTTTAAAAAAATTGCAACTTCGAGCTCTAACATGTCATAGCTGTAACCTTGAATAGCATTAAGCTTAATAGCTCTGCTTAAGAGCTCCTCTTTTGTAAAAGTGCTCTCCTGCTCTGTCACAATCGCGGCGGCTTTTTCAATAAGCTCTTTGATGTTTAAACTCTTTTGCTCTTCACTTTTATTGTTTTGCAAGGATAAAATTGATTCTTGAGTGAATCCAGCCGCCTCCACCAACTCTCTGTTTCTTTGTTCAATATCACTTAACTCACTATAGCTATGTGACTGCTTATAGTTACGAGTTTCAAGCGTAGCGATTTGCCTTAACTGACTTTCGTTTGCATTTGGATATTTTTCCATCAGTTTGGCTCTGTTTTCGACAAGCCACTCTTCAATCTGTAGCGTTCTTGTAGAGATAGCGTTCTTAGCTTCTTGGCTCACTCCTTTGATTTCAATGATGTCTTTTTGGATATCCAAAACCTCGCTTGCAAAACCTAGCTTTTGTAACTCTTGAAAAAGCTCTTGATGATAGATTTGAGTGATAAGCTTTTGGTTATCGTAGAGATTTTTATTATCAATGCTTACGAGTTCGCCTTTGCTATTGACTGTTTGATTTGCAATGAAACAGTGAGTGTGTATTTTTACCTCTTCGTTTCTGTTTGAGAGATGTTGAAACTTGGCGATTGCAAGTCCGTTGTTTTGAAAATGCTCTCTGCCGTTTTGGGTTCTCATTCTGTAGGTTATATATTCGCTTGCCCTCTCAAGCGCAATATTAACCGCTCTGTCTTGAGCTTTGAGAATATCTCTTTTCATATCCTCACTTGCTACTGTGTAAATGACATCAACGCTTTTGCTTGGGCTAAATGTAATATCAAACCCTGCTCTTTGCTCTCCTGTAGCATTGCCCTTGAGATTTTGATTGATAAGGTCTGAAAAATCTTGATAGCTCTCTTTGGTTATAGCCGATTGATGTTCAATATTTGAATATCTCTCTGCCATCTCTTGAGTGATAAACCACTCGCCGAGTTCTTGATTGTTTTGGTAATAGTCGAGATCTTGCTGAAAATAGTTCTCTGCTTGACTTGCCGACTGCCATTTTGAAATTGACATCATGTTGATTTCCTCCTTTTTGATGATTTTTTAGAAAAACGATAGATATTTTGATTGTTTTATTAACCCCACTATCGAATGGGCGTGGGGTGTGGTACTACTCTATACGAAAAAGATACGAAATGAAATCGAAACGAATACGGAAAGATACGAAATGAGAGTGAAAAGATACGAAAAGATACGAAATCGTACGAAAAAGATACGAAAAAGGCAGATTAAAAGTTAAGTCCCATTTTCTTTGCAAAAGCGGCAATCATAGCTTTTTCTTCTTCTTTTTCAGTGTCTTGAACAACTTCTTGAGAAGAAGAGCTGCGACTTTTTATTTGCTTGTCATTCTCTTTGTTTTTGATTTGAGTATCACTCTTTTTGCAACTTTGTCTTTTTAAAAAATCACTCAAGTTGGAGAGTGATGTTTCGATTTTTAATTCATTTTGGAGATACGCTTGAACTTGTTCAAGCGTGTAACCTTTTTCTTTCAGTACCAAAATATCATCCCAAGCAGTAGCTAGTTTTGAGGTTGATTTTTTAGGCTCCGTCTTTGACATAAATCTTTCTAGCTTTGTCACGGTTTACCCTTTTCCTTTTCAAGCTGAAAACTTGCATAGGCAAATTCAATTTCAGCTTTATCATCCCATGAGATAAAAAACCTTTTTGAAGCACTTTCTAACTCTTGAAGTTTTTTATCTACATCGTTGTCGTTGATATCTATCTTTTTAAAATCTCCGTACGCTTTTAACAATGGTACGAAATCGTTTAAGATTTTGTTTTTGACTTCCTCAAATTTGATTTCTTCATATGTCATTTCACACCGCCTTATCGAAAAAGTTTTTTAACTCTGCTATTTCGTGGCTTTCAAGATAGTCTTTTGTGTTGTCCGCTTCTTTGTACTTTCGTAATATATTGAGCATTGCATCTCTGTTCCCGTCCGTTTGCTCTTTGACTAGATTTATCGCTGTTTTCTGGTCCATCTCAAAAGCTATCTTTGCAAAATCAAAAAGAGTCTCTTTGTGCTTTGCCGCTGCGAACGAGAAATATTTTGATTTTGGAACAATGTAAAACTTGTTTTTAAACATTTTCCTAAAATCTGGTATTTCAAGGTCTGCATCGCCGTTTACAAAAAGCATGTCATCATCATCTTTCAAATTAATGTTATTGACTAGAACTATAAATTGATAATTTTGAACAAGCTTATAAGTATCAATCAAATTTTCAATTTGTGCATAGTCTGGCATGAACGGAATGATAAACAGTGTTTCATCAATCATTTTAAGCTTTTCAATCATGTTTAACACTGCTTTTGTATCATCTCCGCCGCCGCTGTCAATGACATTGATTTTAGTATCATCCATCATATTGTTGATTACAACCTCTTCTAACTTTTCAGTACCCGCGGATATGTCAAAGCTGCTCATTCTATTTTCTAGCAAAGAAGAGCTAGAGAATGTTTTTACCGTTTTGTTATTGTTGTCAATCTCTATAAGCTCAAACTCTCTGTCTTTTAAGAAATAAGGCATTAAGTGCCAACCTATTGTCGTTTTGCCTACACCGCCCTTTGTCGATACTAATACGATATTCTTTTTCATTTTGAACCTTTCTGTTTTGTGTTTTTGTTTTTGTTAATTTTGAAATAAGCATGATTCGTATCCTGCTTATGAAACATTGTGTTTGGTATTCCGATGATTTTTTGGTTTACATCTTCGTAGTATTGAACTACAAACGGTGTAAGGTTCTTTTCCATTTTAAAGAGGAAGTGCGACATATAACCAAATGTCGCCGCGCCGCCTATCACTAGCCCGATTAAAATGTTTTTAAACCCTGAACTACGCCTTGCTCTTTTCTGCTCCTCCGCGGCTTTTTGAAGTGCGGGTATTGTCTCGTCTGCGAGGTAGTCAAGCGTTTTGACTGCCTGCAAAGAGATTTTCTCTAACTCTGCCGTGTTTATCTGTTTCTTAAGCTCTGTCGCCGTGTCGTTTTTGAGATTTTGAAGCTCTTTTCTAAATCCCACTAACTCTTCTTGAGCTTTTGGGAGATAGTCTAGCTTTTCGTTTACCTCTTGAAACACTGATGTCGCTCTTTCAACCATTTCGACCGCAATCGTAAGCTCTTCAATCGTTTTTTTCGTATCTTTATCTAGCATGCTTGCTCTTTTTTGTGCTTGCTTGGATAAACTCTCGTATGCTTGAGGGCGAATATAAGATTTTGCCGTCCTCTTTGTAAAATTGAGGGTCTTGATTGTTTTTTCTCATAAGATTTAGTTGAGAAACGCTTACACCTAAGACTTGAGCGGCTTGAGGGACTGTTAAACCCTCTTCCTCTTTTTGTTGTATTTGAGCGATTAGAACCGCTACCGCACCGCGTGTAATATCATTTACGTTGTTTGACATGTTTTTATTTCCTTTTTGTTTTTAATTTGAAAAAAGCCAGAGAGCTTATTTATCATGCTCTCAAGCTCCTCTATTTTCTCGGCATCATCGTATGTCAATACGCTTTTTTGCTCAAAACTATCATATTTCCGAACCAGAGAGTTAAAATATCTCTCTAGTTTTTTGCTGTCTTTGATTTTATAAGGCACTTGTCACTCCTCTCATGTTGAATACTTAGCAGATTTGCTATCAATCTTATCGCCGAGCGAGCCCTGAACATCAACACTCACATCTTTAAGACCTATCAGATTTAAAATCATGTCACTGCCGTTAAACACAAGGTAGAACGCTAAAAATGCGATTACGATGCTATTTATGATATGCAGAAGCTCTTTTAGAATCATCAAATACATTAATTCAGTATCAATTTTTGTAAAGAGAAACTTGAGATTGTCGAAGTTCCAATCAATCAAAAGGGAATTCAAATTGCCCAAAAACTCGACTGCAAAAATTGCTATGACGATTGAAATAGCGAGCATAAGAGGCTTAAAAGCAAGGATAACGCCTGTTTTTAAGAACCTCTTGATAAGCTCTGTTTGGTTTGCCGCAAGCGCAAAAGCGACCAAAAACGGTGTAACCATGTAATACAAGAGAATGCTAATTGCCCAAAAACCGATAACTAAAAGTGAAGCTGTTAAAAGCATCACGAACGGGAACATCGCTACGCCGAACTTGATAATCGAGAGCGTCCAAAAATAAGCTACTATATCAAGCCCGAGGCTCTGAAATTTGGCAAAAATCTTAAAGAATCCACTATCTGGTAGAGATGGGATTTTTTGAAAAAATCCTGATATTTCGTTTTTGATTGAGCTGAATCCTGGAATCAGCACGTATGGAACGTTTTTCAGCAGGTCATCGTCAAGACTTGAGGGTACCATTGCGTTACTCTCTGGCGTAGCTCCCGCGAGCTCTCTGTCTCTTGATATGGCTTCTCTATTGAGCTTTTCAGCTTGATTGTTAATATGGTCAAGCTGTTTCATCACTGCGTCTGTAGTCGCTATCATGGGAGCCGCTATCCAACCAAGCTCTCCGAAGTTACGATATTGCATTTTTGTTAAGTGCTCCATCTGTTTATTGATTGTTCTGTCATTTGTCGCATCGGCGACCTCCCACATCTTCTTATCAACTTCTTTTAAAAGCTTTTTATTTTGTTTTTCTTTTTTATACAAAACCGCGCATCCTGAAATTGCGATAGATGGATTTATTCCATTTTTTACAAAATTTTCAGTGTACCAATTAAAAGCATTTCCACTAGCTCCAGTTGTCGTCTCGCTGGGTGGAAACGGCAAATTCAGAGAAGTGTGAAAATTTACATAATTTCGCACTTCTTCCAAATTGTAAGAATCATAACACCCATTCTCCAAGCTTGTAGATAAAAACTGACTTTCCTCTTCTAGCATTTTCTTCTGAATCACGAGGTCTCGTTTTGTGTTTTCGCCGACAATTCCGACATCACGCGTTTTATAAAGAATAAAAGCATCAAGTGCCGCCTCTGAAACATCATCTGCGAACCCCGAACCGCTTCTTAATATTTCACGATACCAGGACTGATAATTCACTTGATTGATAGTGCTCTCATCGTCGATTTTGACGGTATTCGTTGTAAAATAGAAACAGAATAAAGCAATGCCAGATACAACAGCTCTTTCCCACACATCCTCTTTATCCTGCACCTTTTTTGAGAGCTTTTTAGTGGCTTTTGAGGTGACCAAAAAGAGCGTGGTAATCGGGACAATTGTGAAGAGTAGGAACGTCTTTATTTCTAGCATTGTTACGTTGTAACGCTCAACAAATTGAATCACAAATATAATGACGTTTGTAAGCATTTCCTTAGTTGAGCTAAAAATACTCACTTCCTCTTCTGCCAATTTTTGATAAGTTTTTGCTCCAAACTGTGCATCAATTCCTATTATGTCGGCGATCCCATTACCTAGTCTGTACATAGTGCTCATAAATAGGTTATGAGACTCGTTCTCTACATTATAGTTGATGTAAGAATTGGGATACAAACTGTAACCGTTTTGAAGCTTAATCGTGTTTGTCGAAACGGTCAAAGGGATATCTACAACCTTGTTATCAAGCGTCAAGCCTGCAATTAAAAATGAGGGAAGATTGAGGTATCCCCCCGAATCGCTCGTGTAGTTTTGTAGATAGTTTTCTCGGATATTTTTTATCGATTTATATCTATCCACGCCGTTGTCTTTAGGCTTTGGGATGATTGCATCATCTTTAATTTTTTTAAGGCTCTCTTGCATTTTTCCCATGAGCAGCGGATTTGCAAGTTGAACCTTATCGACTACGCCCTTATAGTCGTACACGTAACAAGTTGTAGTCCCCGACCAATAATCAACCGAATAGATGCGCGTAAAATAGCCCTCTTTTACCGCTGGGCATGCGAATTTATTACTGAATTCTGGCTGCTTTTCTGCTAGGTATTTGTTTTGAATTTTGCTAGTGTTGGTATCTCCAAAAAGAGTACCAATAAGCAAAAGAAAGCTAATAATTATCCTCTTCATTTTCTCTCTCCTCCTCGACTATCTCGTCCTCAATCATTGCATAGAAGCCCGCCACACGGACAGTCTTAATGTAGTCGACGCCTGTTCTGACATTTAAGAGTTCTTTGCCTGCAATCTTTAAAAGCGGTTTTGACTTGCACTCACTTTTGAGTGTAATGTCGCTGCTGACGTGTTTTAGCATGTAATATTTGTCCCACTTGCCCGTCACTATTTCGTGCACAACAAAGCCCAAAATAAGAGCCTCGGTCGCGAAAAGCAGAGTGCGGTCAATCCAAAACCCAATCTCTTTGATTTCTGATTGCGTTAGCAACCACAAGCCCCCAAAACAGAGGGCAACGACGTACAATTTAAACCAATCTGGCTTTTCAGTAAACACCCATATACTTGAATATGCTATAATTGCCCCAAGCGCAAAAAGAGCCACTTCTAGCGCGTCTTGTGGGGCATTGCCCCCAATCAAGAGAAGCAAGAGCAAAGGCAAGTACTTCATCAAAAAAACTAACCACTTATTAACTTTTTGGATTTTTGATTTTGTCCCGAAATCGTTCCAAATCCAACCACGTTGCCAATCGACCGAGACCACGGTCAACACATTGAACCATAGTAAATATGGCACTCGATTTATTTTTGCGATATGCTTACTCATTGTAAAACTCCTGATTTTTTTAACTCTTCAATCTTGTTTAAATCAAGCTCTATGATGTCCGAATCCTCGTATTTTAGAGGGCTCCAAGCGTGTACTTTTTTTTCTAAACCTCTCAAATTTTCCGAAAATATGAGGTTAGCCTCACGCGTTACATAACCTAAACCAAGCACTAAAAGCAGGTTGAGGGCTACTAAAAAATATAAAATTACTGTTTTCATTTTTGTTTTTCCTTTTTTAAAAAAGTAGTAAAAAGTAACGATTAATTGAAAATCGTCACGTAAAGGCACTTAAAACTATCAAAACCCGTCAAGCCATACTTTGGCTAAGGCTATATAGAGAAAGTGCGCTCTAGCCTTATTATTTTGATTATTATTAACATCAAAGACGCATTACTGCGCTTTGCGCAACCTCCAATCGCGGAGAGGTGGCGGATAAGTAAATTGAACACGAGGTATAAAACCCTCGACAAAGCTCTAAAAATAGGGCTTTATTGAAGATTTAGTTTAAAAAAAACTTTTGTAACTCCATTTTTAGATGTTTGTGATAGTTTTTATTTTCAAGAGAACTTGAAAGTTCAACCAACCCGTTTTTAGAGTTTATAAACTCACATGTATTTTTCTCAAAAATTTTTTTGTACTCTTGGGTATTTTGTGATTTAAGAGTCTCGTTAGGAGTTTTGTCAGAGAGGTAAACAAGTAAAAGTTCAAACTGTTGATTTGCAATTTGATTAACAATATTGTCTTTTTGTGTCTCACTTTTTTCACTCATAAATTCCTCAAAATTTTCAACCGTTTTTACATCTCCTTTGAGTAAGTTTTGTTTGATAGATTTTTTGTAAAACTTTTCGTTTTTTATGTTTGATTTTGGTAACCATTTATAAAAATCTTCAAAGAATTTCTTTCTTCTTTCTTCTTCTTCTTTGTTATTGTCTTTTTGTATTGTCAAATTTTGGTAGGGGTGTGTGTCAATTTTTGGTAGGGGTACATCCTCAATCATACCTACCGTGTCATTATTTGACATAGTCAAATTTTGGTAGGGGTCGTCCAAGCAAAAAAGGCTAAATTTACCATCTCTTTTAACCTCTTTTATAAGCTTAAGTTTTTCTAAATTTTTGAGTGATTTTCTGATTGTGTTGTGGCTTGAAATCCCACTAAATTGAATAAATTGAGAGATTGAAATACCGTCAAATTCTTTATTCCATCCTTTAGTTTTGCGAACAATTATCAAATATATTTTTAAATCATTACAATTTAATAACTTGATAAAGTCATCCACGATTGAATTCGGAATCTGAAAAGAGTTTGGTATTAATTTATTCATGTTTGTACCTCTATATCAATTTTTCACGCCGTTTTAACAGTATCTGCTAGCCATTCCGCTATTGCTTGTTTTGGGTATAGAACGCGAGCTCGCTTGCCGTTGTTTTGCTTTTTATACGACGGTCCTATCCCTTCACGCCTCCAGCTTTCTAACGTTGAACAGCTCACTCCGATTGCGGCTGCTGTTTGCGATTGGGATAAAGCAAGTAGTTGCTTAAACTTTGGATTGATTTTATTTATCTCTTCGATAATTTGTGTTATACTACTCATTGATTTATAACCTTTATATAATTGATATAATGTAATCATAATGCTTTATAACTTAAATAAAGCTAAATTTGATTATTATTTGATTATATATAGATTATTATATGATTATAAAGGATTATACTTGAAAAATGAAGCTGAAATTTTAATTGACAGGATGATGAATCGCTATGATGTTTTTACCATTAGTGAATTGGCACAACGTATAGATACTTCACAACCAGCTATAAGTCAGTGGAAAAAAAAGAATTATATTAAAGCAATTGCGTCTAAGTGTCGTGAACTGGGTATATATGATGAGATTTTTGGTCAAAAAAAACCAGAGAAACAAGGCGGTGGACTTTTTTCAGAAGATACCCGCAGAGAGCTTAATGAGCTTATACGCAAAGAAGACGAAGAAATAATAAAGGCTGGCGTAAGAGATTTTGAATCGTATAAGAATTATAAAAAATCTCAAATGAAAGATGGCGAAGATATAGATGAATATGAGATAGGGTTAGATTACAAATTCTTTTTGGCACGTAATACCACTATGGAGCTATACGGCATCGATGATGTGACCGTCGGCATAATAAAAGAAGCATATAACAAAGCAGTCAAGAACGATGATTTAAAAGGCTTTAGAATCCATTTGATGGACTATTAAATTTAAAATTAAAATGCATAAGTTCAGAAACATATGGCACTATCATTTAGTCATCTTTTTCTCAACGGTCTGTTTTGTTCTTGCTTCTTTGAGTTCTCAACGAACAATATGGCATCTACTGTCTCTTGGTATTCTTTGATGAAGTAGGTTTTGAATTTATCATAACTGCCATTTTCGTAGTAAGCTACAATCGCACCTAAATATTCAGATACTCTTTCCTCGTTTGGAATATAGAGCATTTTACCCTCTTGTTTGAGAGAAACATTCAACATCATCCGTGCCGTTCTCTTGTTACAATCTTTGAAGTATTGCAGATAAGCCAAATTGCAATGCAAGTAAATTGCTTTATCAAAAGCATTTTCTATTGTTGCGTACTTATCAAACATATAGTTCAGCTCATCATCAAGTTTTTCAGCTGTGGCGAGTGGTATATATTCGCATCCTTTGATTGTTACCTCTTCGTTTCTTGGCATAGCTCTTTCACTGTCTGCAACCATTTCATCGGCTAGGATATAATGCAAATCTTTGAGTGTGTTTTTGCTCACTGCTAAATCTTCTTTGATGAACAGCTCATACGCATCACGCATATTGAGTATCATCTTTGCATCGCTATATCTTTTCCCGCCTGCCGTTCTCCCATACTCAAGCAAAGTGAGCGTATCGTTTTTGTCATAAGTGTTCCCCTCAATCTTTGCAGAAGTATGTATAAAATCCATACCAAACTTATCTACATAGCTCTTATTAGCAAGAAACTTTAAGAGAGATACCTTGTCATTAAGTGCATCAAGCAATGCTTTTTCCTCTTCTGTAAAAACAGTGACATTATCGAGAAAATCTGGATTGTAAGGTATCATTTTTTTCGTTCCTTGTATTTTGATTTGTCTTTTTTATAACACATGTATAATCTTCTATATTTAGATGTAGAATTTGAAACAGTCTTTTAACCGTTTTTGGAGGAACTGCAAAGCATAGCTCTTCATTATATTGTGTATTCTTCAAAGATAGGTCTACGTGAACACAAACCTTTTCTCTCAGCTCTGTCATATTTCCCCGGTTAATATAAAAAACAAATTATATCTTATTTTAAAATTCCAAGTTATCAACTTCATTCCTACCACTATTATCTGCCAGTTTTGCATATCTCAGAGTCATTTTTATATCTTTGTGGTTCATGAGCTTTTGAATAGTAAATATAGGAGTACCATTTATTGCCAAGCGAGAAGCAAACGTATGTCTAAGCGTGTGGATTACAACTCTATTTTTTCTATCACTTGAGTTTAATTTTTTATTGAAAAGTCTATTTAGTATCTCTCTCAAAGGTTTTTGTATTGTAGTCGAGTTCACATCAAACAGTTTTTCGGCGTGTTCTATATCTGCCGTATAATCCCTTAAAAGCCCTAATACATCATCTTTTAAAAATGCTTTATATGTAGTATTATTTTTGAAGTCTTTCAGCGTGAGTATCTTGTGCGTAAAATCTATGTCGTTTTTTCTTATATTCATAGTTGATGCAAGTCTTGCACCTGTAGTTAGAGACAATTTGCAAAACAGATACAATCTATTATCATCCTCAACAGCTTTGTATAACTTTTTAATCTCTTGCACTGTTAAAAATCTCTCTCTATCGTTATCCACGGTATCTTTTTTTATAAACTTTGAAATATCATTTGTAAGCAGCTCTTCATTGATACCAAATTTTATAATAGTACCGAGAAGTGCCAAAATATTATTAACTGTCTTTGGAGCAAGCGGGGTCTCTAGTTTTTCTTTTTTAAAGAGTTGTATATCTTTTTTATTAATAGTGTTTAAATCACTATTTTCAAAATATGAGAGAAGATGTTTTTTATATGAAGAGACATCTTTGTTTTTACTCTCGCTGTCTGGTCTTGTGTTGAAGTACTCATTTGCAATATCATCCAAAAAAACTTTATCTTTTTGTCTATGCTTTAAATGTACCTCTTCGCCAAGTCTAAGTTTTGTTAAAATCTCATTTCGTTTCAAATTACAATACTGTTCTCTTATGCCCTCGCTGAATTTTCCTATCTTCAACTCTTGCATTTTATTTTTACTATTTTTGAATGTGATATAATACGTCTTATCAGGTTTATCGTTCGTAGTGGTTTCGCGATAATAAACACCTGTAAATTTAGTTCTTTTTCTTGACATTTTTTTCCAACCTATTTCCAACCCACAATAAATATTATTGTAATTCTAACGGAATATAGGAAAAATTGCAATTTACCGCAAAGCCCTTTTTTATGGTAGTTTACGGATTGTTTTTGTTCTTTAAGGATTATAGAAAATGTTATCAAAGACGGCTCATAACCCGAAGGTCATAGGTTCAAATCCTATTTCCGCAACCAATCCATTTAAACACAATCAAATAACCTACTTTATTATCCACAAATTACTATACCAGTACCATTTTTCATCGTTTGCTTTTGCAGTACATGTATATCTCTCTCTTGGGCTTTTAAGCCTGTTTTCTGCCTTAACGCTAAACTCTCTCTCGGATATCCATTTAACGGGTATAGCATCGCCGTTTGAGAGATAACACCCTACGTTTTTTATCGGATATTTAAGCTTTATGATAAGTTGCGGCGGATTTTCATTGCCAACAAGTGGTTCAAGGGTTGAAAGGAATTCTATTGGAAGCGGCAGAGTGTTTAGTTTTAATAAAAAACCATCCATATCCCCAAAAGATTCAGACATAGCAAAACGTGGTAGCGTTTTAGTATTACTATGTCCATTAATTGCGCCTGATGTCTGCGTAACGCCTATATAGCCTAGGTCTTGAATAAACTCTGCAGTCTCAGCGCTATACTCTCCAAACGGATAGGAAAATAGTTTTGGGTTTTGGTTTGCTTCTGCTCCAAGCTCTTCTTGAAGTCTCTTCTGGGCAATCTCTATCTCACGCCCTATTCTGCTCTGCCATGCTTCTTTATCCTCGCCCTCTCTTGGAATAAGATAATCATGGCTTATTGAGTGGTTTGCAAACTCAGCTCCAAAGACGCTCATCTCTCTCATCTGCTCCCAGCTCATATAACTTTTTGAGCCGTTGTCTATAGGCATCGTGTTTACAAAAACCGTAAAATGGAAGTTCAGTTTTTTAAGCCTAACAAATGCCTCCTTATATATGCTTTTATATGCATCATCAATGGTAAGTGCGACTGTTTTTTTTAGGTAGCTTTTTTTCTCTAAAATATATCTTACAATCTTCGAGAGAGGCCAGACCACATAGTCGTTTTGTGAGAGATACTCAAGATGCTTCTCAAACTGCTCTAGTCTGATGTCTGTGGAGGGATATTTAGTTTCGCCAAAACGGTGATACATAAAGACTACTGCACTCTCGCTCTCTTGGCTATCTGCAAACAAAAAGCTTTCAAAGAGCAGCGAAAATAAAAAAACCAATAATACTTTTTTCATATCCTATAACCTCCCTTTTCTTTATACTATAACAAAATTATTGTTGCCAATCCTAAAAAACTAAAAAAGCCCACAATATCCGTAAAGGTTGTCAAAAGCACCGAAGAGCCTACTGCGGGGTCTATATCTGCTTTTTGCAAAACCAGCGGTATAAGCGAGCCGAAAAAACCTGCAGAGATAAGGTTTATAACCATTGAAGCCGCGATAACAACTCCAAGCATAGGAATGGAGAACCAAGCCCATGCTATCACTCCCATAACAACGGCAAATATCATACCGTTTATAAGCGAGAGATAAACCTCTTTTTTTATAGTCCTCTTTGCATCTTTCGTGTTGATTTCGCCAAGAGCCATCTGTCTTACCGTAACCGTCAGCGTCTGTGTTCCCGCATTTCCACCCATTGAAGCGACTATAGGCATAAGAATAGCAAGTGCTACGAGTGATTGGAGCGTAGCATCAAAAAGCCCTATAACCGCAGAAGCGACAATCGCCGTAAAGAGATTTATGCCAAGCCAAAATGCACGGTGCTTTCCTATGTGAAAAAGGCTCTCCTCCTGCTCCGCTTCATCGTTAACGCCGGCAAGATTATAGAGTTGTCCTGTTGCTCGATCTTCGATAATGTCGTATATGTCATCAGAGGTGATGCGCCCAAGAAGCTTGCCACTAATATCTACAACTGGAATAACGCCCATGTCGTAATTTGACGCTACCTCTACAACGTCGTGGATATCATCAAGTGCGTTGACACAAACAGTATTTATGCTCTCTTGCACAAGTTTGCTGTAGCTTACGTTTGGCCCGAGCAAAATGAGGTCTTCAAGAGGTATGGAGCCCAAAAAGTCATTTTCTCTCGTAATAACATAGACCTGATAGACGCTGTCTAGCTCTTTTTGCGCCTTTAGACGTTTTAGCCTGAGAATAGACTCTCCGACCTGCTCATCTATAAAAGCCGAGAATAGCTCGGTCTGCATATATGCACCAGCCTCATTCTCTTCGTAAGAGATTAGAGCTTCGAGATTTTGCCTGTCTTTGTGCGGCAGACTCTGAAGAACCTCCTCTGCGATATCCTCGTCTACATCTTCAATATTTCGGATAAGTTCTGCGGCATCGTCAGTGTCAAGTGTGTTTGTCAATCCTGCAAGTTCGTCTGCACTAAAGTGCTCAACTATCTCCTCGTGACAATGGCGAGGAAGCTCAATCATCACCTGAGCTTGGAGCTCTTGCGGGATTTTTGCAAGCTCCTCTAGGTAAGTTTTTTCATCATAATCGCGCAGATCAAGCAGAAGCTCTGCAATGTCATAAGGATGAGAATTTGCATCAATTTCACGGAGCTGTTGGATTAGCTCTTGCGGTGATGGTTTCACATTAACTCCTCTCTTTTATTTTTTTATATCCATCTGCATAAGAGATGCATCGCATCCGTCACCGTAAAACTCTTTTATAGTTTTTTTTATCTCAAATCCGCTTTTTTTATAGAGCGATATTGCTTTCTCATTATCTGTGCGGACTTCAAGCAGAAGTTTATTAAAACCCATTGAAGAGAGCTCTTTTGTTGCAAAGGACAAAAGCTCATTAGCTATTTTTTTGCCTCGATGCGTTTTATCAACTCCTATTGAGTAGAGCTTTGCATCTCTTCGTTTAACAAGAATAAGCAGATAACCTGCAACACTTCCATCAATCTCAAAGAGATATAACATGTTATTTTTTACATGGTACCAGAGAGAGCCGTAGGAGAGCGGAAAATTCTCTTTTGAAAAAAGTTTTTTCTCAAGCTCATAAAGCCTTTTTACATCGCTATGTGAAGCTTTTTTTATCATTATTTTTGATAAATCGTATATTTTGGAACCAGTTTAAAAGGACGATACGACATCTTCACTTTTTTAAGATTCTCAAACCCCATATCATCACCGACGTTGATATATGCAACTCCGTAGTGCTCTTTTAGCAGCTTAGAAAACTCTCTAAAGATAAACTGCGCACATCCCAGAACCTCAAAATCAGTTTTTTCTATAATAACGGTAGCTGTATCTTTGCTGATTTTCTCCCCTACGGTAAACCCTTTTAGCTCCCCGTTAATGTAGATGACCAATCCTATAAGAGAAAGCGGTAGTGTAAAATAATTTCTGTAAATTCCAAATCAGCTATGATAAAAATAAAAGGAATCATAGAGATGGAATTCAAAGGGAAAAAATTAGAGTTAGATTTAGAGGAGTTGATGCCGTTGCTTATGAC
>NZ_JAHYJB010000054.1 GCF_019429335.1 Sulfurimonas sp.
GCTTTCATCATTATCCTCTTTTACTTCGCTTTTGTTTCTACTAACACATCTGTATAAATTGCAAAACCTACAGAACTTAGTTCCGAGTTTTTATATCTTCCGCCTCTGGCAAAGACCTCATTCTTTTCTATAACCCTGAAAAAGAGCTCATCATAGTAGAGCATCTTTGCATAGTACATCGGAGCCAAGACACTGTTTTGGCAACTTATTGCACCACACAGGCTCTTCATCTTCTCCAACTCCGCTCTTATTTGCGCAGGCACAATCTCAAGGAGTCCGTCAACCTGCTCAGGATGCTGAAGATAGACAAGCTTTTCAAGCCAATCAATCTTTAGGTTTATAAATTTCTCTATATTTACATGTCGAAAATCATCAAGTGTCAACTCATCAAACATCTCAACCAAAAGCTTTGGTATCATCATGTTTGAAATCTGTATCAGAGGCTTGACCTCTAATTTGTCAAATATATCTATCGCTATATTTAAAACAGAAGAGAGTTTGCTCTCACCCATAAACTCAACACCTATTTGAAACTGCTCATCTGTCGGGTAGCGAAAAACCGGCTGGATATAGAACCATTTTTTATGTTCCGTATTGCGCCCTAGTCTCTTCTCGATTATTCTGACAACGTCAATCGTAGAATCCGCTCTTAGCGAGATTGAGTTATTCTTTTCATCATTTACTTTAATAAGCTCTTTCTCGTTTGCAATACTCTTATGCTGATGATAAGAGAATATCGGGGTTACAATCTCCTCAAAGCCTTTAGCATACAAAATATCGCTAGCAACCTGTTCTATCTCTCTTTTTATCTTAGCGCTTTTGCCAAAATAGAGTTTTGAGCCGCTAGGAATCTCATGTTCTAAAATCATTTATACACCAACCTTAACGAATTGCTCCGAAAACACTTGCTCTAATATCATTTGCTAACCACTTTGAAATATTTTTCGTTAAAAACTCTGTTTGCACTGCCGTCATACGCTCTGCGACCTAACTTTGCAAGGGCAAGCTCTACTGAGTTTACAACCCATGCTATCTCATACGGAGCAATCAGACCCATCTGATTTATGCGGAAAATCTTGCCCTCAAGGTGATCCTGTCCGCCTGCAACATTTACGCCAAAATCAGTTTTTAAAATCTTTCTGATTTGTGATGCGTTCTCATCATCAATAGTCGTCATAGAGAGAGCAGGAGTTTTTGGATATACATGCAAACCAATAGCATTAAGTGCAGAGATAACTGCATCCGCTCTTGTAGCAGTCTCTTCGTAAAGCTTCTCTGCTCCGCCACTTCTTTCAATAGTCTCTAATATCTCTAAAAGCCCGATAGTCAGAGTTGTAGCTGCTGTCCACGCGGTAGTATTTTTTCTTTGAGATTTTATCTCGGTAGCAAGATTAAAATAGTAACCTCTGCCTTTGCCGATTTTCTCAATTGCAGCGTTGCTTAGTCCTAAAATTGCAAGTCCAGGAGGAAGCATAAGCGCTTTTTGGCTGCCTGCAATAAGAGAGTCAATATTTGTTACATCAATTTTCTCAACACCGACTGCTGTAATACCGTCAGCTATAACCATAATGTTTGGATTAATCTCTTTTACAGCCTTTGCAATCGCTTCAACAGGATGACGAAGTCCGCCTGCAGATTCACTTATCTGAATTGCGATAGCATCTACATTTGGATTGCTCTTAATTGCATCCACGACCTCTTTAACGCTAACAGGCGTATCCCACTCGTTTTTAATCTCGACACTGCCAAGTCCGTGAGACAGAGCAATTTTGCCAAATCTCTCACCGAATTTTCCAGAGTTTACATTTAAAAGCGTGTTGTGGCAAAGGTTTATAACAGCAGCTTCCATGGCACCGGTTCCGCTTGATGCGAGCATCACAACCTCATCGCTTCCAAAAAGATTGAAAAGATGCTTTCTGGTTTTTTCAAATATAGCCTCAAATTCAGGTGTACGGTGGTGCATAGTCTCGTCTGACATTGCGTTGCGAACATTTTGAGGTACCGGGGTAGGTCCAGGCGTGAAAAGTAACATATAAAAGTTCCTGATAAATTATAATTTAAAACCTCGCATTATATCCAAATAAGATAAAGTGACTCTTTATTTTTATGCTAGAATTTCAACAAAAAATTCAAAACAGATATTCTTCAAGGGCTTTTATGACTATACTCGATTCGATAATTTTAGGTGTAATAGAGGGCTTTACAGAGTTCCTGCCAATCTCATCTACCGGACACCTTATAGTTGCAAGCGAGTTTTTGGGATTAGAGCAAAACGCAATAAACAAAGCATATGAGGTCATTATTCAGTTCTCGGCAATTTTGGCAGTAATTTTTAACTACAAAGATAAATTTACAATCAAAAAAATAGATTTATGGACAAAGGTTTTTATAGCTTTCTTGCCTTTGGCTGTTATAGGTTTTATCTTCTCCTCACAGATAAAAGAGCTCTTTAACATAAACATTGTCGCGATTATGTTTATCATCGGCGGAGTGATATTTTTGGTAGTGGAGAAATTCTTTATTCACGAAGATGCAAACACAGTATATGATGTAGAAAAAGTTACGCTAAGACAGTCAATGGTCATAGGATTTGCACAAATATTTGCACTAATTCCCGGAACAAGCAGAGCTGGTTCAACCATCATCGGCGCACTTCTTGTCGGACTCAGCAGAAAAGCGAGTGCAGAGTTTAGCTTTTTGCTGGCTTTTCCTGTAATGGGTGCTGTCGCGGCTTACGATTTACTCAAACATTATCAAGATTTCAGCGAGGCTAATCTTTTGGTTTTGGGTGTTGGTTTTGTCACATCTTTTATAGTCGCATATCTAACAATAAAACTCTTTTTAAAGTTTTTAGAAAAGTTTACATTTGTCGCGTTTGGAATCTACCGCATTATTTTTGGTGTAGCTTTACTGCTTTTTTTCAATTAAACCCAAAAATGGAACATTGCTTGCTTATAATCTATACAAGGAACTCGCATGCAGATTATAAAAATTTACAGCTCCAAACTTGCCTCTTTTTTAGATAAATTTGAGGATTCAGTTTATTATATAAGCCGAAAAATTCTATAGTGTTTGCAGAATTATTTTTGCCAAACTAAGCGCTTTTGCACGATGAGAGAGGCTCTTTTTGACCTCATCATCAAGCTCTCCGAGTGTTTTGTCATATCCAAGCGGAATAAACATCGGGTCGTAGCCAAAACCTCCATCTCCAACCGCTTTTGCGATTGCTTCTCCATACATCCAGCCATGAACAACATACTCGCTATTTTTTGTCACGATTGCTATCGCCGCAGTGTAGTGTGCGGGTGAACTCTCTACTTTTTTTGCTTTTATCTCATCTATGACTTTATATAGATTATCTTTGTCAGTTGCACTCTCGCCCGCATATCTAGCGCTGTATATTCCCGGTTTATTATCAAGAATATCAATACTAATTCCGCTGTCATCTGCTATAACCACGATGTCATCTTCGCTTAAAGCGTTAAAAACAGCTCTTGCTTTTATAAGCGCATTCTCTTTAAAATCAGCCCCGTCTTCGATGATTTCAAACTCATCTATAATCTCGCTGTACGCAATTACTTCAAAATCTTCACAAAGCGCTTTAATCTCTCTTACTTTGCCTTTGTTTGACGTAGCCAATATTAATCTCACTTATAATCCTTGCAATTTACTTTGAACATTGGTTTTCTTGATCTAAAAAGTTAGTGTAAACAATCTTTTCAATATAATTGCGCATTATATAATATTTAAGGTACACAATGTTTAAAAAAGT
>NZ_JAHYJB010000025.1 GCF_019429335.1 Sulfurimonas sp.
AAAAAATCCAAGAGAAATAAAAAATCATTCGGACACTTATGCTAAAATATCGCCACAGAAAATATCTCTTCTTCAACTGTCCGAATGAAACCGACAGAGGTGTCCGGATAAACCGTTATATGCAATATGTTGTTAAAACAGCATACGGCATATTGATTAGGAGGAGGAGATATGATAGAAATTATTGCTGTCGTGCTAGTTGTTCTTTGGCTTTTGGGATTGATTACCTCTTTTACAATGGGTGGATTTATTCATATTCTTTTAGTTCTAGCAATCGTGGTGATTTTAATTCGTGTTATTCAGGGCAGACGTTTATAAGTATAAAATTAAACTAGGAGATTTAAGATGACAAAAAATATAGGTAAAATAGATAAAGTAGCTAGAATTGTTATTGGTGTGATTTTTATTGTTCTTGGTATGATGACTGGGAGTTGGCTTGGTCTTATAGGTCTTATCCCTATTGCAACAGCGCTTATAAACTGGTGCCCGCTTTATGAATTGCTCAAGATAAATACTTGCGGCATAAAGTAGTAATATATCTGCTAAGCAAGAGGGTTTAGGTAAAATCAGACTTTGGTTATATGCCTTGCACTCAAAAACCCGCTTGCCCAAGCAAAGGCGAAAGTGATTCAAATTTTGTTGGGTTTGTTTCTTTAGTATAGAATCTATTTTTTTATTTTTTCAAAAATAGATGCAAACTTTTCTAGTTGGTCTAAGCCTATATTTTTATCTCCGCTTTTATCACCGTAGATGCTGTGTACTGGATTGTCGAAGATTTTATTTAATACGGATCTAATTTCATTTAAAGTATCAGTAGATATGTTATGATCTACTAGCCTTTTTTGTAAAAGTTCAGAATTTTCTTTTATGTATTGAATATCACTTAATATCTTTTTACTCAACTCTTCATTCGTCATCATCATTTCCTTTTTGATAAATTTTCATCCCATCGATATAAGCAAAATCTTTGATGTTGTATGTCCATAGCGGCAAATCATAAATCAAACATGAAGCGGCGATGAGCGCATCTGGGAGTTTGAGTGAATGTGAAAGTGAGTAGCGGAGTATCAGTATTTTAGCTAAATTGAAACATTCGGTTGAATACTCCACATGCCCGAATGATTCCATAAGACGTAGTGCATCTTTTTGCTCTTTTTTATTTCTAACACCTTGCAAAATTTCAAGTTCTACAACAGGATTTATCAAAATTTCCTCTTTTGATAAATCAATTTTACTATTGTCTCGTAGATAATCTATTATGATACAAGTATCAATTAAGAGTGCCATTATCGCTTCCACGCATTGTTACGAAGCTCTTTAGCAAAAGCCACAACATCATCAATGTCCGAAAAAGGCTTTACATCTTTTTCTTCATCGCTTATCAACTGCAGCATTTCATCAAGAGTATATAAAGGTTTTACAATATGTTCTTTATAGTTTAGTTTTTCATATACAAGTTTATCATTGTTAACGGATGAATCCATCCGTTTAAGCTTTTCGTATAGTTCAATATTAATTAGAGCAGCAACAGGGCGACCATGTTTTTGAATGACGATTTCTTCCCCCGCAAACTCTGCCATATTTATATATTTGCTTAGATGAGCTTTAGTTTCGGCAAGATTTACTTTAGTCATAATTTAGCCTTTTTTGGTTAATATGACTATATTATAGCTAAAAATAGTCAAAATAATCAAGTTCTACTTATATCTCTTGCAGCCAAAAACCCGCTTGCCCAAGCAAAGGCAAAGTTATAGCCGCCGCGGCGACCGACAACATCCAAAACCTCTCCGCAGAAGTAGAGATTTTTTTGTTTTAGTGATTCAAAAGTTTTTGGGTTTATCTCTGTTGTATCAACTCCGCCGCCTGCAACCTCTGCATGTCTGAAGCCGTGAGTGTCGCTTACATCAAAACGCCAGTTCAGCATCTGATTTGCTATTTTTTTGCTTAGTTTTATGCCGATTTCATTACCGCATGTTGAGTGTAAGATATCGAGTTCTTCTAGAACTCCTGAGACTATTTTTGATGGGATGAGCCCGATAAGAATCTCGAAAATAGTTATTTTTGGATCTAATTCAGACATCTTGTTTATATAGTTTGAGAGCTTTTGCACATTAAAAGCAGGAAGCAGATTTATTGAGATACTAACATGTGAGAACTCCATTAAGGCGACACTTGCTCTTTGGGAAATATCAAGCACTGCAAAACCCGAAGCCCCGTAGTCCGCAAAGAGTATATCACCGCTACACGAAGAATCTTTTTTGTTGTTTATAAACAGTGTAACTTCGCCATCTATCTTTGTTCCGCTCATTTTTTTCACAACGGATGAGTTAAGGTGAAGCTGAACAAGAGATGGGTATGTCGGGATTATATTGTGCCCAAACAGCTCTGCAAACTCTAAACCATCTCTGTTTCCGCCAAGATGGGATGCCGCCTCTGAACCTGTTGCTATAACCACCGAATCATACTCGCCAAACAGTTTTTTTATATCTCTTATTTTCGTGTCTGTGTGAATATTTACGCCTAAACTTTTTGCATGGCCAAGAAGTAGAGAGGCAACGCTTTTTGCTTCATTGCTAAGCGGATAGACTCGTCCGTCATCTTTAGCGTCAAGTAGAAGTCCGATGCTCTCGCAAAATCTCTCAAACTCACCAAATCCAAACTCCTTAAGTGCAAACTCCACAAAAGATGGGTTCTGAGAAGAGTAGTCACTTGCGCTTAAATTTTTGTTTGTAATGTTACAGCGCCCGTTTCCTGAGACCAAAATCTTTTTGGCGCATTTTGAGTTCTGCTCAAAAATATCAACGAGTAGATTTTTTTTTGCACAAAATATTGCACATAAAAGCCCACTTGCTCCGCCACCGATGATTGCTACTTTTTTGTTTTTCATTTGAAGCTTACATGTAGATATCGACTAATACAATTATCCAAGTTGCCACAAATACGGATATGCTTAAAAAAACTATTGTGCTTCCTACGTCTTTTGCCCGTCCAGCCATATGGTGGTGATCCAGCGTAACCAAGTCAACGACTCTCTCTATAGCGCTGTTTGTGGCCTCTGCCAAGAGCATTCCCGTAAGTGAGATAAACAGCAGAGCTTTGTGGATAAGAGTGGCATCTATAAATATAATCAGAGGCAGTAGAATAATAGTTAAAATTAGTTCGATTTTAAATGATGTCTCTGTGCGGATTAAATCTTTTAATCCATTTAGTGCATAACCTGTATTTTTGAAAAAATTATATTTCGGCTGGTTGCGCAATATATCTCCTTTGTTGTATTGTTTTTAGGCTATCGATGAGTAAAATTATCAGCCAAGCTATAAGCATTGTAATGATTGTATGGCTAAAAAAGTGGTCACCAATTAACATTTTGTATGTGCCCATGCTAAATCCGACGCTCAAAGCAATTATAACAGCTCTTTTTCGATTTCTTCGACTTTTAAATAAAAAAAAGAGCGAAAGCAGCGCAAAACCTCCGCTTGCATGTCCAGCAGGCCAACACTTTATACTGCAGTCAGGGTTTTTTGCTTTAAACTCATCGGGATAACATTGAAATAGATTTACATCTGGATATTTACCGTTAAAATGTTGAATATTTTTTGGGCAAGGCATATTGGTAACAGCTTTTAGACTTCCGATGCTCAAAGGCACTATTATAATAGATAGCAGGACAATTATCAGACCTTTTTTGTACTCTAAAACTGTTTTGTTTTTTCTGAAAAAAATCAAAACAAAAAGAATACCTATTGCAAAGAGGATAATAAGCTTTTTAATTCCATCATAAAAGATAAACTTTGGCAGAGGTTCATTTCTGTCTAAAAACCATTGGTTGTTATTTGCATTATAAAAAAATTCTTGTATAAAAATATCAAGGTTTGTAGAAGCAAATAGGAGAATTACCCCTAAAAGCAAAAACAGCGTGATTAATAACTCCCTACTTCTTGATTGTTGCATTTTTTAGCATGTCCATATTGTCATTATATATTTTTGTTTCTACATTAAACAAGCCAAGGATTGTGTTAAAAAGATTGTCATGCGAAAATGCCTCGTCGCTGTATGATTTTAGCTTTGCTGTATCTATATTTTTTTTCATCTCATCGCCAAACCACATCACCGCGCCAATGTGTTTTTGTTCTTTAGGTGCCATAAAATAGGGCATACCGTGGAGATATAAGCCGTTTTCACCTAAACTTTCTCCATGGTCGCTCATATAAATCATTGCTGCTTGATGGCTTTTTGAGTATGGTTTTAAAAAATTTACAACTTTTGATAAAAAATAGTCTGTGTAAAGGATAGCATTATCATAAGCATTTCCAATCTCATCTTGCGTACAATCTTCAAGCTGGTTGGTTTGGCATTCGGGAGTAAAAATTTTAAACTCTTTTGGATATCTTTTATAGTAAGCCGGTCCATGGTTTCCCATCTGGTGAAGGACAATTAAGATATTCTTGTTTTTGTTGGCTTCTATATATTCGTTAAGACCAACAAGCATACCCTCATCGCGGCACTCATCATCGCACATTGTATTGTTTGCGGGTGATTTATAATCCTCATAAGGAACTCTAAGCGCTACGCCTTTGGAATCAGAATTATTATCTCTCCATAATATTTCAATTTCATTGGTGCGCTTTAGCACATCTAAGATATTCTCTGTTTGAATGCCTTTTTTGTAGCTGTAGTCAGCTTTGTCGAAAAAAGAGAACATGCATGGAACGGAATCGGCTGTCGAAGTGCCGCATGAGTACATGTTTGAAAAGTTAATTATATCCTCTTTTTTAAGGAGAGGATTGGTCTCTTTTTTGTAGCCGTTTAAAGAAAATCTGTCAGCTCGTGCCGCTTCACCGACTACAATAATTATGAGTTCTTTGGGCTCTTTTTCATCTTTAACAATTTTGCAGTCTTCCCCTATTTCATTTAAGAAAACAGGTCCAGAGTCGAGTGTCTTGCTAACATAGTTGCCGATACTGTAAATCCAGTAAGTAGGATTTGTGTAGTATCTAAGAGGTTTATGTTCTCTGAAAAATGAGGTATAAAATTTATTAAAAGAAAAAAGAGTTATAACAATTACCAATATAGATATAAGAATTGTTTTTGCTTTTAGTATCATCTCTGATTTTAAAGTGCCGTACTCAATTTTTGCCTTATATATCATAAATGCCGGCAAAATACCAAGTAACACAATATACAAAAACTGTTTAAAAGTGAACAAATCCATAGACTCATTTATATCTGTCTGCATTGTATTTCTAATCATGGAGTCATCGATGACTACACTGTAAGTATTCATAAAGTAGTTTGTAAGTGATGAAATAATGACTGCTGTTATCAGAAGCGGTTTAGTTGTGTATTTTGAACTTAGCAGCGTAAATAGCAAAACGGTAAAAGCAAATAAAATAAAAGCAAGAGAGAATACAAAAGCAATATTTTTAAATCCGCTAAAAGGATAGACTTCTGTCACATTTTGAAAAAATGCAACATTATCAAAGAGCACAAAAAATAGTGCGACAAACGCTATAAGTCTGATTTGTGTTATATTTTTAAACAAGTTTCTTCCTCCTATCTATATAATTTTTTATCGTACATATGATCTAATGTTACGACAAACGCCAATACATCTTTTTCCAGCTCTAAGTCGTGCTCAATGGGGGTTAGATGGTTGTTTTTGTCTAAATATGTATCCGGCTTTTTATATAAAAAGGTAACCGCCTCTTTGTTTGGGCTGAGAATCGAAACTTTGTTATCCACTCTAAGGGCATAGGAACCATGAAACTCCATCAGAGAAATATTTTGCTTTTTATCGCTAAAAATCGAGTGTCCCATAATAGGGTATTTCAAATCAAGCCCAAGCAGATCCAGCGCAGTTGCCAAGACGTCTGGCTGCGTTGCGATTTTATCGTAGGTCATCGGCTTGATGTCTGCTCCTAAGATAATTGCCGGTATCTGAAACATATCAACAGGAATCATATCATCACCGTAAACTCTGACGTTATGGTCTGCAACTACTACAAAAACTGTATCTTTGTAATACTCCTCTTTTTTGGCAAGTTCAAACAGACGCCCGATAGCGTAATCCGCGTATTTTACGGCATTTTTAACGCTATTTGCGGGCACTCCATCGAGTAGTTCAATTTTTTCGTATGGGTACTCGAATGGAGAGTGGTTTGACTGCGAAAACATAACGGTGGCAAATTTCTGATTTTTGGTATGCATCTTTTTAAACTCTTCATTTGCTCTTTCTGCCAAATCTCCATCACACACTCCCCATGGAGCGGTAAAAGTAGGATCTGCAAAGCATGGCTGGTCGATAATCTCATCAAAGCCGTTGCCGATAAACCAGCTTCGCATATTGTCAAATCTGCTCTCTCCGCCATACATAAAAGTTGTATGATAACCAAATGGCTCCAGAGCAGTTGAAATGGTAAAAAAGTCACTTTGTGATTTGCTTCTCTTTAGTACTCCCTCACCTGGAACGGCAAGGTTTCCGGCAGAGGCTCCGGCTAAACCTCTAATGCTTCTAGTGCCGTTTGAGTATAAATCTTTAAATAAAATTCCCTCTTTGCTCAGTCTGTTAAGATTAGGCGTAATTCCTTTCTCTCCTCCGGTTGCTTCAACAAACTGATACCCCAGACTCTCTTGTACGAAGATAACCAGATTTTTTGGTTTTGCCCTCTTAAAGTGGCTCTCTTCGATCCTTGAGAATGGTGAGGCGGCATCCATACTTTGGATATTGAGTCTATTTTGAACCCTAGATATAGCCTCATTGATATCCATTTTTCCGTATCGTTTTTGCACCTCTTTGCTTCCATGCTTGCTGTTAGTATAGATTGCATAAACAATGTTATATATAGAGTTTTTAGTTATCTCATTGACCATTCTATTCGTTGTATACATCGCATCAGAAGTGTTTGCAGGTCTGTGTCCAAATGATGATCGGGCGCCAATAAAGAGCAGTAGAAACAGAGGTAAAAACAGAATTAATCGTTTTTTATAGTTTGTGTCAAATACTGAAGTAGCACTATCTTTGGCGTATTTAAGGTAGAGATAGATAAAGGCGCCTATCATAGTAAAAGCTATAAATAGCTCAGGCTTGTAGTCGGCAAATATCATAGCAAACACTTCTTTTGGATAGACAAGGTACTCTACAAAAAGGTAGTTTGGCCGTACGTCATACTGAGCAATAAACGGGAAAGTAGCATTTTCTATGTAGATAATAATTGATAGTACTATCAAAAAGTAGTACCTTAAAAATTTATTTACAAAATGTTTTAATCTATTTGGGCTGAGTGTTAGAAGCATCATGGGAATAAGCAAAAACACGGAGGCGGTTATGGTGTCCATTCTTAGACCATAGATGAAAGTCAGCCAGTAATCTACACCACTCTCTTTAAAGTTGTCAAAATAGAGTATAAATAAAAATAACCTGCCTATAAAAAATATCAGTATCATATATAGATAATATTTAACTAATTGTTTTAGAATGCTCATTGTTTTCCTTGCGTAATTTTAATGTGAAATTATATAACTACAAAGCTGATACAATATAAACAGAAATAATAATAAATTTATTTTTATAAGTAACCAACCTTGTAATTTTAGAAAAAAGGACGGGTTGTTTTTAGTGTGTAACATAAGTAAAAATTTTTAAAGAGTAATAAGTTTCGCGCCAAATCCGCCCATATGCTGCGGCGCATCTTCAAATTTTTTAACTCTGGGATGAGCTTTTAAAAACTCTTTGACGGCGTATGAGAGTTTGCCGGTTCCGATGCCGTGATAGACTATAACTTCATCCCAGCCGTTTATGAGCGCATCTGATATAAATTTATCGAGCACTTCGGTTGCCTCTTCGGCTCTCATACCATGCAAATCGCACTTCAGTCCCGCCCTTTTTTGAACATTAAGACTTATGTCCGTTCTTGACTTTTGCTGCAGTATCTGAGTATGTTTGAGGTGAGAGGTTTTAACTCGAACACGCATCCCCTCAACTTCTACGATTGCTTCGTTCTTGTCTTTCATGGCAACGATTACACCTTTTTTGCTATGGTACTTCACATAATCGCCGACTTTAAATTCTACATGTAGATTTGTCTGCTCTTTTTTCTCTTTTGGCAATTTTTTATTTGCCTCGTTCATCGCTCTGTGAATAGCTTGTACATCTCCTGCACGGGCTGCATTTTTTGCTTCATCTATAGCAATTTTATAACTCTCTTTAAGCGCATTTTTCTCACGTTGGAGTTCTTGGAAAATCTTAATCCTCTCCTCTTTTAAATCACGCTCTTTTGCTTCAAGCTCCGCTATCTTCTCGTCAATTTTTTTGTGTTTTTGCTTGAGTTCACGCTCTAATTGCGAGCCTCTCTCGATGAGCATATTCAACTTCTCGCTATTGTCTCCGTAGAGAGCTTTTGCTTCGTTTACTATTTTGTTGGAAATTCCGTATCTGCTTGCCGTCTCAAAAGCGTAACTCTTGCCGATAATTCCATGCATAAATTCATAAGTCGGAACCCTGTTCTTCTCATCATAAATCGCCGCCATCAACTCAACGTCGTCGCGGTCAGCCATAAGTGCGGCTAGGCGTTTATGATGGGTGGTTACAACTATCTTCTGCCCTCTTAAAACTAGCTCGTCAAGTATAACCTTGAAGAGTGCAGCTGCCTCGTCGCTGTCGGTTCCCAGCTCAATCTCATCAACACCGATAAGTGCATCTCTGTTTTCAAATATTTTTGAGAACTCCTGCATACGCCCTGCAAATGTAGAGATATCGTTTTTGACATTTTGAGGGTCGTCGATGATAGCAAGTATATTTTTAAAGCTTCCTATGTGTGACTTGTGCTCGTTTAGCTTCATCGGGATGATATACTTTGCCATAAAAGCGGCACTTAGTATCGACTTTAGAAGCATTGTTTTACCGCCGGCGTTTACACCCGTAATCATCAAAATATTTTTTGAAAAATCTACATGTATAGGTTTTGCATGGTGAAGTGCAGGGTGAATAAAGCTCTCTATGACGATTTTAGAATCTTTTTTTGATTTGACTATTTGGAGGTCTTTGCTTTTGGCAAAAAGAACTCTTGCTTGATAGTTGTCAAACTTTGTAAACTCTTTGTCGCAAAATGAGATAAACGGCAGAAGCTCTGAGAGTTTGGATGAGAACTCTTTCGCGTAGGCATAAAAAATCGCCTCGCGCTCTTCATTTATGTAGCGAATCTGCTCTTTTGATTTTAGGATAATATCGGGCGATATGTAAAACCCGCCACTGCTGCTTCTGCCGAGTATTGCGCCTTTTAGGACATGGTTAAATCCGCCGCGTACCAAAAGACACTCCTCATCGTTTATAAGATGTACCTGCGTGTCTATAAGATAGGATGAGAGTTTCGGGCTTGATGTTAGCCTCTTGAGTGAGCCACTGATATTTGATTTATGCTCTTTTATGCGCGAACCCAAACCAAATAGCACTTCATCTAGATTTTCATCAAATTTTCCATCGCTTGTAAAATACTTCTCAACCTCAAAAAATTTCTGCTCTATAACAAACTTAGCCATCCACTCGCCGATAATTCCTTTTAGCTCCATATTTTTTAGGTAGCGAAAATATCTTATAACTTTAATGATTTCAAAAATCTGTTCAAACTGAAGTACACCGAGTTTTTGAAGATGAAGTTTTATATTTGTGAAGTAGGCAACTTTAGGCGGTGCCCTAAACTCTATCTCATCAAGCGCTTTTATGTAGCGGTAGTGTAGCTCTTGGTCGCCCTCTATATAAAGAGAGCCCTCGCGAGAGAAGAAGTTTTTGAATGAGTTTATATGATCGTTTAAATCAAGTTGATTTATAAGCAGATCAATTTTTGAGCCGTTATCTACTCGCATCTAGATGCACTAATCATCTCTCTGTAGTGAGGAGTGTTCTCTCTGCCGATAAAAGTGTATGTTCCTATGCTTAGGGTGAAGTTTGTGCTGTTAACATCCACTCCATTGCACTGAACCGTATTATGCTGGTTGAATTTCATAACTACATTTAGCATCTTCTCTCTTTGAGCGTCGGTGTATGCGTTAAAGGCTACAGCTGATAGAACTATAGCTAAAGCTACTGCAGTAACAACTGCTTTTTGGGTACGGTTAAGTTCGGTAAAGTAGTGCAAGACTAAAAAAAATAGTCCTACGATGATAAGTCCAGCTATGTATGCCACTATGCCCCTCCTCTTATTTGATATGTTAAATCTCCAGCACCAAAGCCTATAATAAGACCTTTGTCGAGTGTTTTAAGCGCCTCTTTGTCTTTGATGATGGTTATTGTGTTGTTTGCTCTTGTGATATTATCCGCCATAATTAGGTTATATCTTTTGAATCTATCAGCAAAATCTATCTCTCTTTTTGTTTCACCTGCAGCCCAAACAGGGAGGATTATAAGCTCCTGCGCACCTTCAAAGCAGTTTATAAACTCCTCTAGGTTATCTATCGTGCGTGAGTATTTGTGGGGCTGCCAAATCGCCGTAATCTTGTCAAAACCTTTGAGATGTGCATACTCTTTGACAGACTCAAACGTAGCTTTTATCTCTGTAGGGTGGTGACCGTAGTCGTCAATAATTACTCTGCCGCTCTCAGCTCCAACGATGTCAAAGCGTTTTTTGATACCCTTAAATGTAAGTATCTTCTCTCGTATAAGTTCGATATCCATCGACTCGTTTGCCGCCATTATCGCCAAAGCGGCATCAAGTGCTATATGTTTTCCAAATCCCCAAACATCAAAGCTACCGAGATTTTTGAGTGTAAATCTTGTATGTGGCTCATCGTTAATCAGAACAAACTCTATGTTTGTGATATCACGGCTTGGGTGTAGCCACAAAGCCTCTACTTTGTCGACAAGCTTGCTTAAAAACGGGTCTTCGGCATTTAAAACGCGGCAAGGGGCAGATGAAATAAATGTTTTGTATGATTCATAGAAGAGCTCATAGTTGTAGTCATAGTACTCCATGTGCTCAGGCTCCGCATTTACAACAATAGCGCAGTGAGGATTTGAGTTTATAAAACTGCCATCGCTCTCATCTGCTTCAAAAATCATAACATCGCTTTGCGGGTTATATCTAACATTTGAGCCAAACGCCTTTGACTCCGCACCGATAATTGCAGAACCTTCCATTATGGACGTCAGTATCGCCGTTGTCGTGCTTTTTCCATGTGCTCCGGCAACAGAGTAGACTTTTGAAGTGTCTAAAATTTTAAGGAGTGCTTCGCGGCGGGCAAGAACTTCGATGCCTTGTGCTTTTGCTTCTGTGATTTCTGGATTGTCAGGACGAATGATAGCAGAGTGGATAACCAAGTTCTGATTGGTTATTACTGATGCATCGTGAGGAACCGTAACGCCTATGCCAAGCTTGCGAAGTTTTTGCGTAATTGCAGTGTCGGCTATATCCGAACCGCTTACTTCATGGCCTTTGTAATGCATGTATTGTGCTAGTCCCGATATACCAATTCCGCCTATACCGATAAAATGAATTTTCATTCGCTTAGCTCCCCGTCTATTTGGGAATCACCCAGCAATTTTTGTGCCTCTTTATTAAAGCAACTTATATAAAAAGTCCCAGCTTTTTGTGTCTCGTCTATATCTGCGATTTTTTCTAGAAACTCATCCAAAGTAAGCTTCTCTTGCGAAGCGAGAGTGTGTATTTTCATGGCATTTGAAAATTTCTTATCGTTACTCAGACCGCTTAGAACTTCAAAAAGTGCGCTTGCATCATGGATTTGAGAAGCGCTGTAGTTCTCTATGGCATACTCATATAGTGCTCTGAGCGTTGCAAAATCCTGAACTTCATTTGTATCCATAACTCTGTGAGCCTCAAGAGTATCGGTCAGTCTTTCTAACGCTAAATCAAGTATGTTTGCGTAAAAGCCGCCAAGAGTATCTTCATCAAAAGTGTCGTGAGCACGCTGTTCTAACATGTACAAAGATGCTATGTCTGAGTTTTGTTGTGCTTTGAGCACCTCTGCCTTTAAATTTTCTGCTTTGCTCATGATAAACACTCCTTGATTCTTTTTAGCGCGCTTTTTGTTTTTTGTGTATCCTCTACCAGAGCTATTCTGATAAAATCTTTGCCCGGATTAAGTCTGTTTTCATCGGCTCTTGCGAGATACTCTCCGGGTAAAACTTTTACATTGTAGTCTCGGTATAGCTTTCTTGTAAACTCTAGAGCGTTTGGTACTCTCAGCCAGATATAAAAAGTCGCTTCCGGAATCGCTACTCCCAAAATCTCATGTGCCGCTTCAAAATTTTTTTTGTAAATCTCTCTTGCAATGCCTACATGCTCCTCGTCACTCCAAGCAACTGCAGCGGCACTTTGAAGAGGAAGCGGAGAGGCACACCCTATGTAAGTTCTGTAATTTATATACTCTTTTAAGATATTTTCATCACCTGCAATAAATCCTGAGCGAAGTCCAGGAGCAGATGAGCGTTTTGAGATGGAGTTGATAACAAGCACATTTTTAAATGTTTCATTTCCTACATGTAGCGAAGCTTCAAGAAGCGAAGGTAGAGGTTTATCTGTGTAAATCTCGCTGTAGCACTCATCGTTTAAGAGCACAAAATCGTGCTTGAGTGCGAGTTTTACCCACTCTCCAAGCTCTTCTACGCTTAGTGTAGAGGTTGTCGGGTTGTTTGGAAAATTTAAAATAACAAGATTACATGTGGATAATTTTTCTTCATCAATTTCAGGCTTAAAATTGTTCTCCTGAGTAAGATTCAGGTATATAGTTTTTGCTCTTGAAGCTATAGCTGCTCCCTCATAGATTTGGTAAAAAGGGTTTGTAAAGGCTATTGTCGGCTCTTTTTTGTTAAATAGAAAAAATTGGGGAAAGTTAAAGAGAACCTCTCTTGTTCCAAAAGTAGGGATAATCTGCTCATTGCGAAGTTCAACCCCGAATCTTGTTTTTACAAATTTTCTCTGAGAAGCTCTTAAGTTCTCTTCGCCTGCAGTCTTAGGATAACGTCTGAGCTGTGATGAGTTTTCACAGAGAGTTTTTTGTATAAAATCAGGAGTCTCAAACTGCGGTTCGCCGATAGTCATGGCAGATGGTTCATAGTTGCTATTAGGCGTAATGTCTTGCAATAAAGTGTTTAGTTTTTCAAATGGATATGGTTCAAAATTCATAGTTTTTATGCCCTTTATAATAGGCGAGATTATATCTTAAATCTATAAAAAAGAGGTTAATGGCTATCAAACTCCTTTAGAATTGAGAAACAGAGTATTTAACAAAATTATGCTTTGGGAATAGAAAATTTTTGAGTCATAAGCTCTCCATCGCTGTTAAAAAAGAGGTAGTAGAGCATATCTTTTTTGACATTAAGCCCCGCTAGATATCTGAGTGCGAGATTTGCTTGAAGTGAAGCTATGTGCATAACTATCGGGGCTGCTATCCCCGCCGGCATTTTTGATGTTATTTTAAAAGCGTCTCTAAATGATGAGTCTTGAAAAAAACAGACCTGTCCATGAAAAGCCTCCACGCTTCCATAAATCCATGGCATATTGACGCTTTTGCAGTAGTCATTTATCTCGGCGCGGGTAGGGAGGTTGTCAGTCGCGTCAATTATCAAATCAATTGCAATCTCCTTTTCGCACCACGATTTAAAGTTGCACTCGTGGGCAATGGCTTTTACAAAAGGGCATCTCTGCTCAATAATCGCGCTGTTTACAAGAGCCTTGTTTTTACCCTCATCACCCATTTTAAAAGCAATTTGGCGATGAATATTATGGAGTGATACTTCATCGAAGTCAATCATATGAATCTCGCCGATTCCGCTGGCACCCAAAGCAAACGCTAGGGAACTTCCAAGTCCGCCTGCGCCGACTATCGCTATTTTTTTGCCTTGAAGCAAGACTTGCGTCTCTTCGCCCCAAAGCTGAACCTGTCTGTGAAAATATTTCATCATAGAGTGTCTCCCACTAATAAATCTCGTATAATTTGAACGAATTCAAACTATACTCAGTCACTAAAGCTTTGCCCTTGGCAAGAAGAGTCAAACCTTCAACGCGTTGCATATTTGACTCCTTTTGTTTACAAACTCTCTAAATCCCCACACTTTTCTTGCTTGAACAACTTCAGAGTGGCTCATATCCACAATCATAAGCTCCTCTTTGTTGCCTAGATGCTCCAAAAGTTCGCCGTTTGGCGAAGCTAGAAGTGAATCGCCGTAGAAGTTCCAGCTCTGGTTTTTATCTCTGTATTCGCCAATTCTGTTTGCTCTTAAGATGTAGCAGTTGTGTGTAAATGCGCGTAACAAAACAAGTGATTTCCATCTCTCAAAGGAGTCAAAAGTAGAGACGCTAGGGAGCAGAATACAATCGACGTTTTTGGAGGAAATATGTTCAAATATTTCGTCAAAATGTAGCTCAAATCCACTCATCAAAGCAAATTTAAATCCCTCGATTTTAAAGATAAGCGGCGACTCTATCGCTTGGGGCTCATTATCAAAAAACCTCTCTTCATTCCAGTGTGGATAGTTTATAAGAATTTGCTGCTGATAGTATGAGGTGGAAGAGGGCGCAAACTTGGCTATTGTTTTATATATCTTCTGTTTTTTTACGACGATAAGAGGTGCAATAATGGTAATCTTGTAGGTAAAAGAGAGCTCTTTTAAGACTTTTATCTGATGCTCTGAATGCTCTTTTATCATGCTTGTGCTGAGTGTTTTTAGCTCTTTAAAAAACGGGTTTAATATATATTCGCCCAAAAGCAGGAGTTTGACACCTTGCTTTGAAGCAATGCGTATATAGTTATATAGCTTTGTTGAACTCATACCCTGTGCGCTGAGTTGAAGTACGGCAGCCCTCACTATAAATCATCCTTATGGATAATTTTATCGCTACAAAATGAAAGCATTTTTACTATCCTTTTATCTCGGTAATTTTAATCTGTGCATCTTCTAGGATTTTTTGAGCGCTAGAGAGTTCGCTCATCCCTTTTTCATACGCCTTTAGGCTCTCTTGAAGAGTTATTTCTGGGTTCATAAGTGTCTCTAAAACTTTTTTTGCACTCTCAAGTTTTGCTTCAAAACCTTCGGTTTCTTTAGTAAAACCTTCGGTTTCTTTAGTAAAACCTTCGGTTTCTTTAGTAAAACCTTCGGTTTCTTTAGTCAACTTCTCTTTAGCCATTTAAAATATCCTTTACATACTCTTCAAATTTTTCCACTTCAACCAAAAAGGCGTCATGTCCGTAATTGCTCTCTACATCAATATATGTGTGATTGGTATTTCCTATTTTGCTAAGAGCGTCGCTTATCTCTCTCATTTCAAAGTTCTTAAATAGCTGATCGTTGCTAAAACTTATAAGGTGCAGCTCGGTGCTGATTTTTCTCAAAGCCTCGCTAAGAGAGTCAAATCCGCGGGAGATATCGTAAATATTTATAGCTTTTGTTATGTAGAGATAAGAGAGCGGGTCAAACCACTTTGTAAAGTTATATCCGTTATACTCTAAAAACAGCTCAATCTGAAACTTGCCAAAAAGCTCGTAGAGACCGTCGGTATTTTTATACTCTCTGCCGAATTTGCTCTTCATAGACTCATGCGAGAGAAAGCTTATATGTCCCGCCATTCTTCCAACAGCCATTCCTGAGAGCCCTTGTTCTTTAATAGTATTGCTGTCGTAATAGCCGCCCTTAAAGTCAGGGTCTTTTAGAATTGATTCCTGCGCTACTTTGTTAAAGGCAATAGCCCACGGCTGAGTTGCATGTGTTGTTGCCATAGAGATAACTTTTGATGCAAAATTAGGGTAGTGGATTGCAAACAGAAGTGCCTGCATTCCGCCCATAGAGCCGCCGATAATAGCGTGAACGCTGTGAATGCCCAGCTTGTCAAAAAGAATTCTTTGAGCTTTTACCATGTCTTTTATTGTAACAACTGGAAATTTATAACGGTATGGGTTATGGTGCGGGTGTTGCGGGCTCATAGGTCCTGTTGAACCGAAGCAACTCCCTATTACGTTTGTGCAGATAACGAAATATTTGTCAGTGTCAACTGCTTTGCCGCCGCCTACAAAGTTATCCCACCAGCCCGGTTTTTTATCGCCCTCATAAGTTCCTGCGCAGTGGTGTGAGCCCGTTAGCGCGTGACAGATGACAACGACATTGCTTTTGTCTTCATTTAAAAAGCCGTAAGTTTCATATGTAATATCGTACGGTTCTAAAATACGTCCGCTCTCTAAGTAGAGCGGATTGGTAAAGTGCTCGGTGTACGTTTTTAGATTTAGGGACAAACTACGCCTCTAGAGCTTGTTTAATGTCTGCTATTAAATCTGTGCTGCTCTCTAATCCGCAAGAGATTCTGATAAGTCCTGATGGAACTCCGCAAGCAATTAACTCTTTTTCATTAAGCTGCTGATGAGTCGTTGAAGCGGGATGAGTGATTATAGATTTTGAATCTCCTATGTTTACGACAAGAGAGTAGAGCTTGGTTGCATCTACCACTTTTACAGCCTCTTCAAGAGAGTCTAATTCAAAGCTTAAAAGTCCGCTGCAAGCACCATTTTCAAAGTATTTTTGGGCATTTTTATAGTTAGCGTTGCTTTTTAGCCCAGGATAGTTTACTTTTTTAACCTTTGGATGTGCCTCTAAAAACTCAGCCAGTGCAAGTGCATTTTTGGAGTGTTCTTTCATGCGCAGAGAGAGAGTCTCGATCCCTTGAATAAAGAGCCATGAGTTAAACGGAGATACAACCGCACCCAAATCACGAAGAAGTGAAAGACGTGCGCGAAGTGTAAACGGAGGAAGCGGCACTTCAACATAAACCAGACCGTGGTAAGAGTTGTCAGGCTCATTAAAGTGAGCGTAACGAGGGTTTGCTTTTAATTTCTCAACCAAACCTTTTCTCTCAACCAAAATACCGCCGATTGCAAGACCTTGACCGGTTGTGTATTTGCTTGCACTGTGAACTGAGATGTCAGCTCCATGTTCAAACGGACGGCATAAGACAGGAGTTGCAACGGTGTTGTCAACTACAGTTAAAATTCCATATTTATTTGCTATTTTGGTAATTGCTTCGATATCTGCTACGTCAATGCTCGGATTTGTCAAAGACTCAAAAAAGATAACTTTCGTTTTGTCATCTATTAGCTTCTCCATCGCAGCGGTGTCGTGTACGTTAAAAAATCTAGCTTCAATTCCAAATCTCTTTAGCGTGTGAGCAGTTTGGGTAAGTGTCCCGCCGTAAAGCTGTTTTGCACAAACGATGTTGTCTCCCGCTTCGGCAGCGTTTGCGATAGCAAAAAAGATTGCGCTCATTCCGCTTGATGTAGCAAGTGAAGCCTCTCCGCCCTCAAGCTCGGCAAATCTCTTTTCAAAAACATCAGTTGTAGGGTTGTTTAAGCGAGTATAAATATATCCTAACTCTTTAAGAGAAAACAGATTTGCAGCATGCTGTGCATCTCTAAATTCATAAGCGGTAGTCTGATAAATAGGAACCGCCATCGCCCCCTCGGCGCCCTTTTCATAACCTGCATGTAGTGCTTTAGTTTGTAAATCCATTTAATACTCCCTTAAATTAAAAATAAGTTTTGTTATTTTATCTAAAATGGATTAATGTAAGTTTTAAAGGGAGACTATTTACCTTTTCAATCCCTTTGCCCAATTCTCCATAAGGGTGTGCATCTCCTCTTTTGGGGCTTCTAAAAAATCTATAACAAACTTATCTTCAAACTCACAAACTGCTATGCTTCTCGGTCTTAATGCCAATATTTTTGTATTTGGAATTGCTTGTCCAAAACAAAAAATTATATTTTTTGCATCTATAAGCCCATCCATAATCTCTCCGCCTAGCTCTTTTGTGTGCGAATAGTGCTCAAAAACTGTAATAAATTTTGCAATAGGGTGGTTTTGTATCTTCTCTTTAAAGTACTCAACCGCTTCATCCGCAGATGAGACTTTTATCTCCTCTTTTGATAACTCTATGCTGTAAATTGGGTATCTATCCATAAAGACTGTTTTTTTCATTTTTGCTACTTTATTATTTTAAGTTATAACTTTGATAAATTCTACTGTTTTTTTTAACAAAAGTCAATAACTGTTTTTAGCGAGAATTGTCGCTAAAAAATATTTGAAATAAACTAGTTTGTGTTTAAAAAATCAGGGAGGTTGATGTGTATGTGGTGTTATGAATCGTATATAACAACTGTTCCTGCAAGGAGGTCGTGAAGACCTCTCTTGTCATCTCTGAATGCAACCATAATAAAACCCAGCATCAGAATAAGAGTAGAAGCAATATAGCCAAGAGAGCGTGTAATTGCCTGTTTATTGTCAATATCTTTAAGGGTTTTTGCATCTACTATTTTAACGTGTACAAATTTTTTCCCAGGTGTTGCTCCGCGCCATCTCTTCCAAAAAAGAATCGTAACTAGCAGAACTGAGACTTCAAAAAGAAGCTCCCATTTAAGCGATGTTTGAGGCTGGTTTGTCAACGCTTTTTGAGCATTTCCGCTCATTGCATAAGCTATGTTTTGCTGATATTGTGAAAAGTCAAACCAGTTTCCGTCACTCAAAAAGTAGATAACGATTCCAACGGGCAGAGCAAGAAAAAGAGTGTCTAAAAACGAGGCGAGAAAGCGAACCCAAAAACCGGCATATCTCACTTCATTCATAAAATCTTACCTTAGCGTTATATATGATAGTTTGGAGCTTCTTGCGTAATGATAACATCATGCACATGGCTCTCTTTAAGACCCGCACTTGTTATCTCTACAAACTCTGCTTTATCCCAAAACTCTTCTATATCTTTGCTTCCGCAGTAACCCATAGATGAGCGTAGTCCTCCCATCATCTGGTGGACAATCCCTGCAATGCTTCCACGGAATGGAACACGTCCCTCAATTCCCTCAGGAACAAGTTTGTCGGCAGCTGTGCCCTCTTGGAAATATCTGTCATTTGAGCCTTTTTGCATAGCGCCTATACTGCCCATACCGCGGTATGATTTGTATTGACGTCCTTGAAACATGACAGTCTCACCTGGAGACTCCTCAGTTCCTGCTAAAAGTGAGCCTGCCATGATACAGCTAGCTCCGACTGCAAGAGCTTTTGCGATGTCGCCAGAGTATTTGATGCCGCCATCGGCAATAACAGGAACGCCATGTTTACGTGCTGCGTCCGCGCACTCTGCAATAGCTGAGATTTGAGGAACACCGACACCTGCAACGATGCGGGTAGTGCATATCGAACCAGGTCCGATGCCGACTTTTACGGCATCAGCTCCTGCTTGGATAAGTGCTTCAACAGCTTCTGCAGTTGCTATATTTCCTGCAATTATGTCGATTTCCATAGTCTCTTTTATTTTTCTAACAGTATCTAAGATGCCTTTTGAGTGTCCGTGAGCAGAGTCCAGAACTAAAACGTCAACACCTGCATCAACCAAAGCTTTTGCTCGGTCATACTGTCCAACACCGATTGCAGCGCCTACAATAAGTCTGCCAAAAGCATCTTTGTTTGAGTTTGGATACTCTATGCGTTTTTTGATATCTTTGATAGTTACAAGACCTTTTAAAAATCCTTCATTATCGATGATTGGAAGTTTTTCTATCTTGTTTTTGTGCATAATATCAGCCGCATCATCAAGAGATATCCCTTTTTTTGCAGTGATAAGAGGCATTTTTGTCATAACTTCATCAGCGCGCTTGCTCATATCTTTTTGAAATCTCATGTCGCGGTTTGTAAGAATTCCAAGAAGTTTGTTGTGTGTGTCAATTACGGGAACACCAGAAATTTTAAACTCTTCCATAAGCTCACTTGCTTCTGCTAGTGTTGCATCGGGATGAACATAGATAGGGTCTATGATTACGCCGCTCTCGCTTTTTTTAACTTTTTTTATCTGTTTGCACTGAGCTTCTATATCCATGTTTTTGTGGATAATGCCTATTCCACCGAGTCTTGCCATAGCGATAGCAGCGCGGTATTCAGTAACAGTGTCCATGGCTGCAGAGACCATAGGGATTTTTAGTGAAATGTTTTTTGTCAATTTGCTCTCTAAAGAGACCTCTTTTGGCAGAACCTCAGAGTATTGTGGTACAAGCAGTACGTCTTCAAACGTTAGGGCGCGTTTACGAATTTTCATGGTCATCCTTTTGATTGGTAAAAGTTTTTATGTTGCTATAAAATTCTGTGGATTATAGCTTTTTTGTGGTTAAAAAGAGGTAAAGCGGCTTCTTGGCTAATTTAGCTAATTTTGATTTATCTTTCCGATAGCGCATGATATAAAACTTTTAGCTTTAAGTCCGCCTTTTGTGAAGCTTCCTAAATTTTCATCTTCTAGGGGATAGCCGAGCAATCTCATTTTTTTGCGAAAAACAAGCCCCGCTTCTTTATCTTTTATCTCAAGTGTGACTACTCTTGGTTCTTGCGTTAAATCTATATCAATTTCTCCAAACTCATCAGCTAATGCTTTTTTTATCGTGTTTGCGCATCCGCCACATTTGATATTTAGTGCTTTGAAACTCTTTTGCATAACCAACCTTTTTTTACACATTCTCCGTCTATTTTTGGTAGTTTATTGCTTTTTCTAAGCTAAGTGCCCCGTCAAACAGTGTCTGCTCGCCGTAAGCGTTTGCAATCAGCTGCAAACCTATCGGCATACTCTCAGAGCTTTTTGCAACAGGAACAGAGATGGCAGGAAGTCCTGCAAGGTTTACGCTGATAGTATAGAGGTCGCTTAAGTACATCTCCATTGGGGTTGAAAGCTCTCCAAATTTGTTTGCGGTTGTAGGTGCAACGGGCGAGAGTATCAAATCTACATCTTCAAAGATTTTTGAGTATTGCTCTTTTATAAGGTGTCTCGTTTTTTGCGCTTTTACATAGTAAGCTTCATAGTATCCGCTTGAGAGAACAAAGTTTCCAAGCAAGATACGGCGCTTTACTTCATCCCCGAAACCTTGGCTTCTTGTTTGGATAAATGTGTCGTTTAAATCTTTTCCGACAACTCTGTTTCCATAGCGGATACCGTCATAACGAGCAAGGTTTGTAGTAGCTTCTGCCGTTGCTGTTATATAGTAAGCAGAGATGTCAAATTTTGCGTCCATTAACTCAGCTTCTACTATCTCATGTCCTGCATTTTTCAGAGCGGTTATCGCTAACTCATATGCTTTTTTTACATCATCGCTTGCATTCTCTATATGTTTTGGCAGAACTGCAATTTTGAGTTTTCTTGAAGCGTTTAGTTTGTCGCTTACTTTGTCGTTTTTGTTCGCACTCGTTGAGTCTTTTTCGTCATGCCCGCTAATGATGTCATACAAAATCGCCGCATCTTCAACGTTTTGCGTTATCGGTCCTATCTGGTCAAGAGATGAAGCGTAAGCTCCCAAACCGTAACGGCTCACTCTGCCGTAAGTCGGTTTCATCCCGACAATTCCGCAAAAAGAGGCAGGCTGACGAATACTTCCGCCAGTGTCGCTTCCAAGAGCCGCAATAGCAATACCTGCTGCAACAGCCGCCGCACTTCCGCCTGAGCTTCCACCCGGAACGCAATCTTTGCTGTGTGGATTTAGAGTTTTGCCGTAAAAGCTTGACTCGGTCGTGCTTCCCATAGCGAACTCATCCATATTTGTTCTCCCAAACGGGCTTAGTCCCGCGCCAAGCATCTTCTCTATAACCGTTGCATTGTATGGAGCGATATATCCTTGAAGTATGTTTGAACCTGATGTTACAGACCAATTCTCAACCTGAATGTTGTCTTTTATAGCTATCGGCACACCTTCGCCGACATTGTGAACATCGATGTAAGCGTTAATGTCCGCATTTTTTTCTATATTTGTTTTTAGTTCTTCTTTAAATTTTGCCAATTCGTCTCTGTTTAATTTTAACGCTTCTTTTAATGTAATCACTGCTTTTCCTATCTTTATAAATTATTGAGTGTATTATAGCAAAATGCGTCTGTTTTTTCTTTAGCTGGGTTTTATAACATCAAGCACAAGCTCTTCAAGACACTATTTATATTCTCTACAATTAAATATATTGCAAATTGAAGGATTTTAGTTAAAGTTTAGAGTATATAATTATTTGATAAAAAGTGGAGATTCATTCAGAGATTCATTCACAGGGGTGTAATTCCATTTACAGTTGAGATTGAGTTGATCTCTTGAATGCTCTCTGCAATCTTATGAAGCTGCACACCTCTGTTTTCAAAATCTTTTACAGTGAGATTACTATCATATGCCGCTTTATGCAGAATTTAACTCCGCCGTTGAAAACTAAAGCATAAAACATGGAAAAAAATAAGAAATAAGTAAAATAATTGTAAAATAATAGACAAGAGTTGGAGTAAGTTTTTTAAAAAGTTAAAATTTTTATTATTGAAGCGGGTTATTTATGAAAAAGAGTTATTTGTTGTTTTATATGCTCCTGCTTATTCTCTTGGTAGTGATTGTGGCAGTTCCATTTTTTGAACAAACTCCAAGTGAACAGACGCGAGATGCTCTGGTTAAAGAGCAGGTATATAAACTAAAAATGGCGCACAATATGCCTCCTGAGAGTGTAATGCATCAAGCTTCTAAAATGTTTGCAGAGCGAGTTGCACAAAAAACTAACAACAGTGTCCTTATAGATATCTATCCAAATCAAGCACTTGGCAATGATTATCAGATGGTAGAGATGACTCGTTTAGGAGAGATAGATATTTTGCTAACTCCATCAGCAAAAATGGGTGTATCAGAGCCCTCGATGCAGTTTGTTGATCTTCCCTTTTTCTTTCCCTCCCGTGAGGATCTCTACTCTTTACTTGACGGAGAAGTTGGAAATATGCTTCTTGCCAAACTCTCCTCTGTAAATCTTCTGGGTGTAACTTTTTGGGAAAATGGCTTTAAACATTTTACTTCCAACAAACCACTTTTGTCTGCAGAAGATTTTGTAGATGAAAAGATTCGTGTCATGAAAAGCCGTATCATCATAGATCAGTTTAAAACACTTGGCTCTCAGACTGTAGCAATAGATTTTCATGAGACAAAAAAAGCACTTCAAGATGGAGTTGTGGATGGGCAAGAAAACCCGCTTAACGCGATTGTGAGTATGGATATACATAAGGTGCAAAAGTATCTCACTCTGAGTGAACACGCATATATGGGGTATATCTTTAGTATCAGTTTAAAAACTTACAAAAAACTTCCACAAGAGCTTAGGAAGATACTTATCGACACAGCTTTAGAGATTACTCCCTTGCAGCGTGCACTGGCACAAGCGGATGAGGAGAAGCTTCTAGAATTAATTAAAGCAAGTGGTGTTGAGGTCAATGCCCTCCAACCGCAAGAGCGTGCAAAACTAGAAAAGTTGATGGAGTATATCCCAAAAAAATATGAAGAGCTTATTGGCGGAGAGATTCTCTCAAAAACTCAAGAGATTCTTTTTGATAAGTACAAAAAAGATCAAGATTTCTATGTGATAGGTGTAGATGTAGACCTCTCTATGGATGCAAAGACTTCAGGACTCGCTATCAAGAGAGGGGTGGAACTTGCTGTCGAAGAGATCAACACAAGAGGGGGGATTTTGGGGAAAAAGGTCGCAGTTATTGTCAAAGATAACAGTGCTCTTGCAAGTAAGGGAGCCAAGAATGTTAAAGATCTTTTAAAGTATAAAAATCTTATCGGTGTAGTGGGTGGACTTCACAGTGCTGTGATTTTGGAACAGCTAGAATATATGCAACACTCTGGAATATCGCTTTTTGTCCCTTGGGCTGCTGTTTCCTCTCTGACAGATATAAAAAAACATGACTGTATTTTTAGAGTCTCTGCAAATGATCTTTATGCATCTGATTTTATTGCATCAAATGTACTCAAACGTTTTAAAAAGCCTGCTATATTTTATGAAAACTCTGTTTGGGGCAGAGATAACCATACAAATATAAAGAGATATCTCGGTGAGAGGGGAGTGGAAATTGTCTATGCAAAGCAATTTAACAGGGGGACAAGTGATCTTACGCAAGATATTGCTAGCTCTTTGGCAGAGGGTGCGGATGCTCTGATTATGATTGCAAACCCTCTTGAAGGAGCCGTGATTGTGCAAAATATGGCGAATACGTCAAAGCCGTTACCTATAGTATCGCACTGGGGAATTACAGGTGGAGATTTTTTTTCAGAGAATTCCAAGGCAATTCAAAAACTTGATCTAACCTTTTTTCAGACCTTCTCTTTTTTCAAAAACACAAACAAAGTGAGTCAAAAACTAGCACAAAACTACATCCAAAGCTATGATAAAAAGGATGTAATAGATATAAAAGCAGCATCGGGTGTTGCGCATGCTTACGACTCGGTGAATATTTTAGCCTTGGCTCTTGAACAAACTGGGAGCGCAGAGCATAAGGCGATTTGCAGAGAGGTGCAAAATATTAAAGTGTATGATGGAGCAGTCAAAAAATATATCTATCCTTTTACGTCAGAGCGGTATGATGCTTTGGATGTAGAGGATTTTTATATGGCAAGATATGGAAGCAGAGGTGAGATTATTGAGGTAGAGAATGAATGAACTAAAACTTGCCCATCCACTTAAAAAGAGCATCAAAAGTAGAGTAGTTCTGCGGGTTTCTGCACTTATTGCCGTTGCGATGTTTATAATCCTTGCACTTGTCTCTTTGCTTGTCTATAAACATATGAGCAAACAAATAATCACACTTTTGGAGAATAACTCCGACGCTGTGGGGCAAAGAATTGAGCGTAGAATTAGCTACCTAGTTGACAATTCTGTTCTACTTACTAAAAATGAGTTTATAGTCAATGCTCTTATTGATGCAAAAAATCGTCAAAACTACCTTCGACCGATTGTCAATAATTTTATGGATGGCAAAGATGTTATCTCTTTGAGCGTCTTAGATTTTGACGGGACACCTATTTTTCAAACACAAGAGAAGATTCCGCGTTATGAAAGCCCTAAAGAGCTTCGAGCTTCTCTTGCTCTTGGGCATGATGTAATCTATCTTGATGCTCAAACCAACAATATGATACTCATCGCCCCGATACAATATTATGCGACGACACAGGGTGCTATTGTTGTTCTTTTTGATTTTCAAGATATACTGAAATATAGTAAACCTGAAGATAATACAATCTATATGAAAGTGTTTCAAAAAGGCAAAGAGTTATTTAGCTACCAATATGAAAAAGAGCAAAGCTACCAAAAATATCTTCTTCCGCCTTTGAAATCCATGCCTCTTGTTACAAAGTTAGGGCTAGAAATTGAGCTTGGAGTTTTAGAAGATGTCTATTTTGCTCCTGTAAAAGATACAATGCTTCGACTTGCTGTAATAGGATTTATATTTATTCTTTTTGGAATTTTGGCTTCCGTAATTTTGGCAAACTCTATTACAAAGCCTATTTTAACTCTCTATCAAAGAATTAAACAATCAAGTGCAGGTAATGATGTGTTGTGTAGCCCAGTCGGCACGGATGATGAACTAGAAGCACTTGCAAAAGTTTTTGACGAGTACACTCTTGCCCTGCAGTATCAAGCCAAGCATGACTTTTTAACTAGCTTGCCAAATAGAGTTTTGTTTATGGATAGACTTGAACAATCTTTACGTAATGCGCGAAGAGAGAGCTCGATTGTGGCTGTGCTTTTTATAGATCTGGACCATTTCAAAGAAGTCAATGACTCTTTTGGACACTCCGTGGGGGATAAACTTTTAAAAAATATCTCTACACTTTTAGAGTCAAGTGTACGCGAAACAGATAGTGTCGCGCGTTTTGGCGGAGATGAGTTTACGGTCTTGATTGAAAATATTGAGAGTGAAAATACGATTATTGATCTTATCCAAAATATTATGAATAAGCTCAAAGAGGTACAGATAATCGATAGTTATCAGTTTTATATCTCTTGTAGTATCGGTATCTCTTTATTTCCTCAAAACGCCGCTACATCCGAAGAGATGCTTCAAAATGCAGATGCAGCGATGTATAAAGCTAAAGATGAGGGAAGAAATACATATCAGTTCTATGCAGAGGATATGACGCAAAGAGCGTATGAGAGGCTTACTCTTGAAACCAAACTCCGAGAAGCGATAATAAATGAGGAGTTTGTAGTTTTTTATCAACCTCAAATCGATATGCGTACAAAGCGTATGGTTGGGATGGAGGCGCTCGTACGCTGGATTAAAGATGGTACTTTCGTAGCAACTCCAGATCAGTTTATCCCACTTGCAGAAGATACGCGTTTAATTGTAGATCTTGACCGCTTTGTGATGCGCAGCGCTATCGGACAATTTGCACAGTGGATACGCGATGGGTATAATCCAGGTGTTCTCTCTTTAAACATGTCGATGATACATCTTAATCAAAAGGATTTTATCCAGACGCTTACGAAAATGCTTCATGAGGCTGGGGTGAGCGAGACAAATATAGAGCTAGAAGTAACGGAGACGCAGATTATGAAAAATCCGGAACAAACGATAGAGATACTTCGTGAGATTAAAGAGTTGGGCTTCTCTATCGCAGTGGATGATTTTGGAACAGGGCACTCTTCTCTTTCGTATCTCAAAAAATTACCGGTCAACCGCCTGAAAATCGATCAATCTTTTGTACATGATATCCCCAATGACAAGGATGACATGGAGCTTACGCGTGCTATTATCGCTATGGCGACTAGCTTGAATCTCAAGGTGATTGCTGAAGGAGTTGAGACACAAGAGCAGGCGGAGTTTTTGCAGGAGCATGGATGCTATGAGGCGCAAGGTTATTTATATTCAAAACCTCTTCCACACAAAGAAATTACAAAACTACTAATTACACCCCTGTGAATGAATCTCCACTTTTTACAATTTTACTTATCAATGATTTTGATAGATTCAAATAAGTTGCCATGTCTGCTTGAGAGTAACCGTCTTGGTGCGCGTTAAGTATTGCCAAGTTTCTATCTACTTTTGTAAAAATATCATAGAAATGCTCTTGGAATTGTTTTTCTTGCTTTACATGTAAGATACCGTCTTCTTTGAGTATTTTTTGTTTCTCTTTTGTTTTTATATACTCCAACTCTTTTTCACTCATAGGCTCTCCTAAAAATTCGTTCAGAGTTTTGAGGTCAAACTGTTTGATTAAGATAGAATCACCGCAACATGGATAGTAGGGTTTTGTATTAAAAATAAGAAATGATAATGTGTACGGATAGGTGCTTATTTTGTTAATCATAGAGGCTTCAAGCGGATTGTTTTCTATATATCTAATGAGTGAGTAAAGATAATTTTCAGATGTAATGTATTTTGATTTGTATCTATCCTGCCAGAGATGACCACTGCGTTTGTGTTTTTTGTTAAAATATTTTGCATAGTTCGCACTTATGATTCTCATGAAAGTTGATAGATTTTCCTTTTGTGTCTCTATAAGCAAATGATAATGATTGTCCATCAAGCAGTAATCATGCAGTGTTGTTTTATGAAGAATAGCACTTTTATTGATGATTTGTAAAAACATCTCCTTGTCGTCATGACAATTAAAGACATTACAATGATTTACTCCACGATTTATAATATGATGATACCCAGCTAAATCTATTCTTAGTCTTGTCGGCATTTGTCAATCCTATATTTTAATCATGTATCTTAAGAGCCACTTGCAGATTCCCACAAACAACCAATAATTTAAGCTAATTTAAATTTTAAAAAGCCTTTTGAAATCGTGTAAATGGTATAATTTTTTACCAAAAAAACAATACAAAACATCAATCAAAT
>NZ_JAHYJB010000026.1 GCF_019429335.1 Sulfurimonas sp.
CTATTTGATTGATGTTTTGTATTGTTTTTTTGGTAAAAAATTATACCATTTACACGATTTCAAAAGGCTTTTTAAAATTTAAATTAGCTTAAATTATTGGTTGTTTGTGGGAATCTGCAAGTGGCTCTTTAATTTAGTTATTTAAAAATTATTGCAAAATGACATATTCTTAGCGTTATGTACTGATAAAAATTTAGAGAATAATTCAGAATGGAGATATTTCATTCCTATTCTAAGCAAAAGTTCCCGCTACAAAGAGATTCTATCTGAGTCAAATATGCTTTTTGCCTTTAAAAAGAGAACTAACATGTAGATAACGCCTATGCCGTATTGCAGACTCTCTTCATCTCCCATATATGCGTATACGTCAATCCAAAAAAAGTATATAATCGAACTAATTGCCGTAGCTGCGATGACCAAAGAGGCAAAATAGAGAGCGTCGTTATATAAACTAAGAATCAGAATCAAGCCGATAATTGCGGGGATGTAGTGTCCGCTAAGGTACCAGTAGACACCTCCGACTAGCAAAAGTGATATATTAAGCAACATCTTTTACCTTCTTAAATTATTTTTACAAGTTTAACTAAATATTTCAATTTTAGAAGTAAAACTATTTTTTTGGCATAATAACGCGATGATTTTACATGCAGCCACCTTTATCCACTCGACAAATAATGATTTCGAGCGCGCAATGCCTGGCGTTTACACAAAAAAACAAAACATGGAATTTTTAATTTGAAATATTTACAAAACAACTTATCACTGATTTTTTTAACGACTCTGTTACTTATATTTATATACGACACCCTTCCAAAGTCAGAACCGAAAAAGCCAAAACCTGTAACAGCAGTTGAGAAAAAACCTGTTGAGAATCTATTTAAATTAGACGGAAAAAAAGAGCGATTTTCAAATCTGGTTGTGCCTGCCATAAATAAGGTCTACAAAGAGCTAGAAGCCCAATATGAAGATATCTCTAATAATATAGACAACTACCATTATGCAAAAAAAATATTAAACCTGAAAAAAAGCTACAAAGTAAGAACCGATAAAGAGCTGCTTATGGCCCTAAAACCTCATCCAAAAAGTATTGCCATTGCTCAGGCGGCGATGGAGAGTGCATGGGGTGAGTCAAGATTTTTTAAAGAGGCTAATAACCTCTACGGAGTCTGGTCGTTTAGCAAAAAAGAGCCGAGGATTGCAGCATCGCAGCAGCGGGGGAATCAGACAATTTGGCTCAAACAGTATGGAAGCATCGAAGAGTCTGTGAGAGACTACTACATAACACTTGGACGCTCAAGCGCATTTAGGGAGTTTAGAAAATTAAAAATGAAGACGAACGACCCTTACAAACTAGTTGAAAAACTTGATAGATATTCTGAAATCGGGGAGAAGTACACTAAAGATTTGAGCACTATTATAAGATATAACAGATTTTATCTCTACGACTAAGCTCTGAGGGGGGGAAGTCTTAGTGACTTCCGCATCCGCCACCGCAACAGCCGTTGCTTGTTGAGTCGCTTATCGCGATTACGAAGCTATCCTGTGCCTCTTGAACTTTAAAGCTGTGTTTGCCGCAAAATTCGTCATTCATCAAATTTCTCATCTCAATCGACTTTAGTAGCGCCTCATCTTTAGACTCCATCTCTAAACCGTTTACCAAGTTGCTCTTTTTGAAGCAGCTGCACTCTTTTTCTACAATAATCTTAAACATATTTTTTCCTTATTTGATATCTATTATCGAATAGTATCAAATTGCTCTGTTTATATTCTTAGCCTATTTGAAGTAAAAATATTTTTAAGATTGACATAATTATGACACTCTTTATATATCAATATATCTTGATATATTATTTATATTTTGCTACAATTTTGCAATTTTTTAAATTAGGTGTTGGCAATGGATATATTTTTAAATACCATCGGCGCAGTAAATGATGCCACGAGAGTCGAGATACTACACTTTATAAACACAAACGGCGAAGTGTGCGTATGTGATATCGAAAATTCGTTCTCAATGATTCAATCTCGCATATCAAGACACCTCAAAATTTTAAAAGATGCAGGCTTTTTAAAAGTGGACAGACGAGGCAGATGGGCGTACTACAGCGTAAGAGCGCCCATTGATGAGTTTAGACAATCAATCCTAAAGGAGATTGTCTGTTCGGATATAAAGATACCGTTATTAAACAAAGGGTGTAAAAATGAGTAAGAAAGTTTTAGTATTATGCACTGGAAACAGCTGCCGCTCAATAATCGCAGAGGCATTGATAAACAGGTATATTGACGGTGTAAGTGCTCAGAGTGCCGGTGTTAGAGCGAGCGCAAGAGTAAATCCATTTGCAAAAAAAGTATTAGAAACAAACGGCGCGTGGAGAGATGAGTACCACTCAAAAACTCTTGAAGAAGTTCTACATGTAGATTTTGATTTGGTTGTAACGGTTTGCGATAACGCAAAAGAGTCCTGCCCTATTTTTCCAAAACAGACAAAGGTTATACATGTTGGTTTTGTTGATCCTGATGGCAAAGAGTATGAGGAGTTTGTTAAAACATATAACGAGATAAAAACCACTCTGCTCCCTATTGTAAAAACTGAGTTATCATAACATGCTGCTCGCATTTGGCATTTTTCTTATAACACTCATCTTTGTTATCTGGCAACCGCGAGGACTGCAAATCGGCACTACCGCAATGGCGGGCGCAGTTGTCGCACTTCTTTTTGGAGTGGTAAACTTTAGCGACGTTGGAGCGGTATTTGACATTATTTGGGACGCTACGCTTGCTTTTATAGGGATTATTATTCTCTCCATGGTTTTGGATGAGATAGGATTTTTCGAGTGGGCGGCGCTTAAGATGGCAAAGCTCTCAAAAGGCAGCGGAACCAGAATGTTCTTCTACTCCATCATTCTTGGCGCATTTGTTTCTGCGGTATTTGCAAATGACGGAGCAGCGCTCATCTTAACTCCTATATTGCTTGCTAAAATGCACATACTCAGACTAAATGCAAAAACAATCCTCGCATTTTTACTGGCAGGTGGATTTATAAGCGACAGCGCGTCTCTGCCTTTTGTATTTTCAAACCTGACAAACATCGTAACGGCAAACTACTTCAACATAGGTTTTGGAGATTTTTTCTCAAATATGATTTTTCCGTTTTTTGTAAGCACGCTTATCAGCATGTTGGTTCTATGGATTGTTCTGCGCAAAGATATTCCAAAGAGTGTTGATGTCAGCCTGCTTAAAAAACCCGAAGAAGTTATAAAAAACAGGGCGTTATTTAACTTTAGCTGGCTCTTTTTGGCGATTTTGCTCTCTAGTTATTTCATCGGTGATGCGTATCATATACCGATATCAGCATTTGCTCTTGGAGGCGCGATTATCTTTTTGGCAATCGCAAGCTACACAAAGAGTGTAGAGCCAAAGCATATTATAAAAAATGCTCCTTGGCAGGTTGTATGGTTCTCACTTGGACTCTACATCGTTGTTTACGGGCTTAAGAATGAGGGGCTCACAGACTATCTTAGTGAAATTTTACTCTATCTTAACACACAGAGCGAGGTTGTTGCCGTTGTTGGAACAGGTTTTTTAGCGGCAATACTATCGGCTGTTATGAACAACATGCCGACAATTATGATTATGGATATTGCTCTAAAAGATATCGCTAACGAAGCTATGATTTACGCAAATATTATCGGCTGTAACTTAGGACCAAAAATGACTCCGTTTGGCTCGCTTGCTACGCTTTTATGGCTTCACACATTAAACAAAAAAGGTGTTAAGATTGATTTTTGGTCATACACAAAATTCGGTCTCATTGTTACGCCGCCGGTTCTTTTGGTTGTACTCCTCTCTCTTGTTTAAAAAGAGATATAATGTCGGATTAAATTCTCAAACATTTTGAGATAGACGGAATAACAAGGAAACAACATGTTACAAAACCAACACCTAGAGCTGGGGCGGATAAACTGTCTCCGCGTAGACAGACACACTCCCCACGGCATATTTTTAGAATCCCTAGACGAAAAAGATGTCCTGCTTCCGCAGGCTTACGTAACCGACGAGATGCAAGACGATACCCTATTAGAGGTATTTTTATATACGGACTCAGAAGACAGACTTATAGCAACAACGCTAAAGCCAAAAGCGATGCTTGATGAATTTGCACTTTTTGAGGTTGTAGATGTAGCACCCTTTGGAGCATTTGTAAAGTGGGGTCTTGCAAAAGATCTCTTCGTTCCAAACATGTTTCAAAAAACACCATTTAAAGTCGGCGATAAAAGATTTTTAAGAGTAGTTTATGATGAGAGAACGCACAGACTTGTAGGAAGCGAGAAACTTGGCGACTTTTTTGACAAAAGACCAAAAGGGCTTGCTCCGCACAAAGAGGCTGAGATACTCATTATTGCAAAAACTCCGCTTGGATTTAAGTGTATCGTAGATGACAAATACGAGGGTTTGATATATCACAACGAAATTTTTGAGAAGATCGAGATAGGAAGCAGCAGAAAAGCATATGTTAAAACCGTTAGAAAAGATGGCTGTATAGACTTGACTCTCCAATCCAGCGGAGCGAAGAAAAAAGATGCTTCCCTAGAAAAAATTATCTCTCTTTTAAAGCGTAGCGGCGGCACAATGCCATACAACTACAAAAGCGACGCCGAGCTGATTGTCGACATGTTTGGGCTTAGCAAAAAAGAGTTTAAACGCTCGCTTACCGCTCTTCAGGAGAGCGGAGATATCGAGGTTAAAGATACCGGAATATATCTCAAGAGCTAAAATGGCAAAAAATAAAAAAAGCATAGAGCTAACAGACAAAGAGATATCTTTTGTTTTAGAAAAAGTCTCATATAATATTATAAGATTTTACCCAACAAAGATGACGGTAGATGTTATGGTTTTTGAAAACGGTGTAAAAGAGGGGCTAAAGTCACTTCCTTTTGCTCATCTGCCAAAAGAGATAAAAAAAATTATCAAGCCAAACTAAACTTTCAAGGAACGACTTTTGACATTTAACCAGATTAAAATGGCTCTCTACTCTACCATTCTTACAAACTACTACGGATTTAAGCTCACAAATATAAAAGATTCAAAAGGGAAGAAAAAAGCCCGAATAGAGTATGCAAGCACTCTGCTAAACAAACTAAACATAAAAATAAAAATTATAAACGAAGAGAAGCTTCCACAAGAGGGTCAATATCTGCTAATCTCAAATCACAGAAGCATAATCGACCCTCTAACTATTGAAATTGCAACCAGGCACAGTTCTATTTTCGGATATTGGATAGCAAAAAAAGAGCTCTACGACTCGCTATTTTTTGGTAAATTTACAAGAAATGCAGGAACAATTCTTCTCGACCGTGAAGCCTCACAGATGAGCGGTTTTTTTAAAGATATAAAAAACTGCGTAAAAGAAGGAAACTCAATTTTTATCTTTCCTGAGGGAACAAGAAATAAAACAGGCTTGGAGCTTACTGAGTTTAAAGAGGGCTCTCAAATTATTGCCATCAAAAACAGGCTTCCGATTCTTCCCGTTTATATACGTTCAAAAGCGGATGAGATACTGTTGTCTGCAATAAAAAACCCTTCTAAGGGGCGCGAAATAGAGATTGTAATAGGTGATATCATCGACTATAAAGACAAAACTCTCTCTATAGAAGAAGCCTACAGGAGAGGGTTTAATATGGCATAATAAGTTTATATAAAGTCGTTATTTAGAATCCGATAATTAAACTATTATCTCTTTTTGGCTAACATATCTCACTTGAAATGGAGAAACTAGATGTCAAAAGTAAAAAAGTGCAATTCGCTCGAAGAAGTAAGACAAGAGATAGATAAAATCGATGATTTAATCGTTGAACTTATATCCAAAAGAAGCCATCTTGTGCGTCAGGCAGCATTGTTTAAGAATAGCATTGAAGAGGTTAAGGCAGAAGACAGAGTGGACTACATCTTGCAAAAAGTACGTCACTCAGCAATAAAAGCCGACGTATCGCCAAATATGATATCTGATCTTTTCAAGATTATGATAAACGAGATGGTAGAGACGGAAATATCAGAATTTAGAAATACTCAAACTTTTTAAAAACAGCAATGAAACATCTCTTAATATCACTTCTACTGACTTTTAATGCTATCGCATATGATGCATTTATCAAGCCGCATGAACTAAAAAACATTCTTAAAGAGCAAAACCTGATTCTTCTTGACATAAGTAAACGCTCCGCCTATGAGTATAGCCATGTAAACGGCGCACTTCATCTTGATATCTCAATTTTTATTAAAGACAAACAGACAAGAATGGCAGATAATTTTAGCAAAAATGTACAAAAAGAGCTTACAAAACTTGGTATAAATAAAAACTCAAAAGTAGTCATTTATACAAGAAATCAAAAGCAAGATTCTCTAAACTCAACTTATTTGGCGTTTATACTAATCCAACACGGATTTGAAGATGTGACGATACTTGATGGCGGATATATGGCTTGGGTATTTAAATATCATGATTTTATCTCTACCAAAGAGTCTAAACCCTCAAAAGACGGAACATTTGAAATTAAGTACAATCCATCTCTTTTAATTAGCAATGAGCATAAAACAGAGAAATCGCAAAAGCTCATCTCATTTGAGCATACAGACCTATTTTTTGATGACTTTACACTTAGAAGCGATAGTGAACTTAGAGAGAATCTTATAGAGAAGTTTGCTTTAAATAGTGAGGATGAAATATTGATATCCGCAGAAACCGTTTTTGAAGCTTCGCCAACTTGGTATATTTTTTATAAAAAGTTCGGTTTTAAAAATGCAAAGATTTTGCAATTTTAAAACCGCCCAATTGAAGTGTAAGAGAGGTTTTAACCTCTATTACTTGTATCTATAGGTGATACGACCCTTGTCAAGAGAGTATGGTGTTAGCTCGAGTTTTACCTTATCACCCGGTAATATTTTGATATAGTGCATACGCATTTTACCTGCTATATGACATAAAATAATATGTCCGTTTTCTAACTCAACACGGAATGTTGCATTTGGCAAAGCCTCTATAATCTTGCCATCAACTTCGATAACATCTGATTTAGCCATTTTAATCCTTTTTTTCTCAAGCCAGAGATAAAATTTCAGCTTTACCATTGACAATTGCAACGGTATGCTCGTAGTGTGAGCCGCGTAAACCATCGGCACTAACAACATCCCAATTATTCTCTAAAATAAGCGGTTTTGACTCTTTTTGACAAATCATCGGCTCCAGACAAAAAACCATTCCGTTTTTTATCTTTGGGCCGCCTTTTGGGTCTATTCCATCAAGATAATTTGGTATCTCAGGCTCTTCATGAGGTTTTCTGCCTATGCCATGTCCACAAAAACTATGCAATGGCACAAAACCTCTTGAGCAAATCGATTTTTCCAAAACTGCCGAGAGCTCTTTAAACCTCATTCCTACTTTTATGGCTGCAATAGCCTCATACAGAGAATCTTTCGCGCATGCGATTAACTCTTCATCTTTAGCGCTTACTTTGCCAACAGGAACGGTTATAGCAGCATCACCAAACCACCCATCAAGTTCTGTTCCGATATCATACCCGATAATATCACCCTCCTGGAGTCTATAGTCAGTTGGAATACCGTGAATGATTACTTGATTAAGTGATGTGCAGACGGAGTTCGGAAAGCCGTAGAGACCCTTAAAAGATGGTTTTGCACCATGAGAGCGGATATACTCCTCAGCCTGTGCATCAAGTTCTTTTAAAGAAATCCCTACTTTTGTATTTTGTCTTAGTAATTCTAACGCACCGCCGACAATTTTGTTGGCAGCACGAAGCTTCTCAATCTCTTGAGGTTTTCTTAGCACGATGGCCATTACTTAGAGACCAACTGCACTTAACGTCTCATATTTACTCATGTAAATTTGAGCCTCAATCTTTCTCATCGTATCAAGTGCAACCTGAACGACAATTAAAACAGCAGTTCCGCCAAAAAAGAACGGGACACCCATTCCTTTTATAATCATAAACGGCAGCGTAGCAACCAATCCAAGATAAAGCGCACCTGTAAAAGTTAAATTACTGGCTGTTGCATTTAAAAATTCTGACGTTGCATTTCCAGTACGAATACCAGGAATAAAACCGCCCTGTTTTTTCAAATTTTCTGCAATATCTTTTGAATTAAAAGTAATTGATGCATAGAAAAATGCAAAGAAAACAACAAAAAGAAATGTCAAAAAGTTAAAGAAATAACTATTTGGATTCAGATAATCTGCAATTGCAATAATCGTAGGATTGCTGCTGCTAGATAAAACAGTCATAGGAAACATTAATATCGCACTTGCGAAGATAACAGGAATAACGCCTGATAAGTTCACTTTGATAGGAATATAGTTCATAACTCTCTTATTTTGATTTTGCATCATAACTTTTTTAGCATATGTGACAGGTACACGGCGCTCACCAAGTTCAACATAAATAATAATCGCAACAGTTCCAAAAATCAGAGTCAGAATTGCGATTACAGTTAAGAAGCTCATGGCACCTGTATTGACCATTGTTATCATTTGACCGATAGAGCTTGGAATAGCCGAGACAATTCCTGCAAAAATAATCAAAGATATACCGTTGCCTATGCCGTTTTGCGTAATTTGTTCACCAATCCACATAAGAAGCATTGTTCCAGCCAACATCGAGATAGCAGAAAGTATGATAAATGTGTTGTGATCAATTAATATTGCGCTGTTACCATTAGGTCCCGTTAAACTCTGAAGTCCGACACTTATACCTATTGCTTGAATTATGGTAATAACAATTGTCGCATAGCGAATAATTTGCATATACTTTACCATTCCGTCACGCTCTTTTTTCATCTGTCCAAGAGGGGCAAATGTAGCAGCTAAAAGCTCCATAATAATTGAAGCTGTGATGTAAGGCATGATTCCAAGAGCTATGATTGACATTCTCTCAACAGCATTGCCGCTAAACATATTGAATAGACCTAGTGCGTCTGATTGGTGAGAATCGAAGAAGGAAGCTATAACAGCAGCGTCAACGCCTGGAACCGGCACGTATGCCAGTAGGCGATAAATGAATAAAAACCCGATAGTAATAAATATCTTATTAACTAGATTTTTATTCACGGCTATTTACCTGTAGTAGTAACGTTGTCGTCTTTAATTTTTGATGCCAATTCTTTAGCAGAAGCACCAACTAACTTAACTTTCGTCACACTAGCAGCAATCTTATGAACACCACGGATGCTATCCATAGTAATTTCGCTCAACTCTGCAACTACTTTGATTTTATCTACGTTGATTACGTATGGTTTTACAACACGAGATGTAAATCCAATCTTTGGTAATCTTCTTGCAAGTGGAGTTTGTCCACCTTCAAAGTTTCTTTTTCTTGAGCTACCAGAACGAGCAGTCTGACCTTTTCCACCACGTGTAGAAGTCTTACCCATTCCTGAACCACATCCACGTCCAACTCTTTTACGATTTGAAGTAGAACCCTCAGCAGGCGTTAAATTTTCAATACCCATTTTCTATCCTTTTAAACGACCTAGTGCTTCAACCGTAGCGCGCACTAGTGTACCTGGATTGTTTGAACCGATTGACTTTGTAAGGATGTCTTTAATACCTGCAAGTTCAAGAACGTGACGAGTAGCACCACCCGCGATTACTCCTGTACCTTCTGATGCAGGCTTTAAAAGAACACGACTTGCATTGTACTTATGCTCAATATCGTGTGCAATTGTAGTACCTTTGATACTAACTTTGCTTAGGTTTTTAAACGCATTATCTACAGCTTTTTTAATAGCATCTGGAACTTCTTTCGCTTTTCCAGCACCAAAACCGATAGTACCTTTTTTATCACCAACAACTACAAGCGCTGTAAAACGGAAACGACGTCCGCCTTTTACAACTTTTGTAACACGGCCTATATTAACAATTGATTCTTCAAAATCTTCTCTATTGATTTCCATCTTAACCCCTAGAACTTAATTTCGTTTGCACGAAGTGCGTCACCAAATGCAGCTATAACACCGTGGTATTGGTAACCATTACGATCAAATACAATCTCAGAAATGTTAGCTTTTTTCAGTGTAGCAGCGAATACTTCACCAAGTGCGGCTGCACCCTCTTTGTTTGCTTTATGACCAGTTGCTTTTGAGTTGATTGCAGCCAATGTAGTAGCTGTAACATCATCAATAGCTTGTACACTCAAATAACGATTTGAACGAAATACAGAAACACGAGGAAGTGAAGCACTACCAGATATTTTTGCACGAATACGGCGTTTACGTTTTAAACGATTAGCCAATTTGCTTTTTAATACTTTAGCATTCATTTATACTCCTTCCTTATTTCTTAGAAGTTTTACCGGCTTTACGCACGATATGCTCTTCAGCGTATTTAACACCCTTACCTTTGTAAGGCTCTGGCGGACGGAATGATCTTATCTCAGCTGCACTTTGACCAAGCGCTTGCTTGTCATGGCTTTTAAGAGTAATAACATTCTTCTCAACTACTGCTTCAATGCCTTCTGGCAATTCATAGTTGATATCGTGTGAAAAACCGAGTTGCAAGTTAAGTACTTTACCATTAACGGCAGCACGGTAACCAACACCGTTGATCTCCAAAGCTTTTGTATAACCAGTTGTTAAACCAGTTACGATATTTTGAGCTAATGCACGATAAGTTCCCCAGAAAGCTCTGTGTGTACGAGAATCTGAAAGAGTAGCAAAAGTTAAAACGTCGCCGTCTAAATTGAAACCAACATTTCCCTTTGTATCTAAATCAACACTATTTTTGCCTTTAGCAAAAGTTATAACATTTCCGTTTGCACTTACTTTGATATCAGATGCAAATTGTATAGGTAATTTACCAATTCTTGACATGTTATTTCCCTCCTACCAAACTGTACACATAACTTCACCACCAAGACCAAGAGCATAAGCTTTATCGTTTGGTAGAACGCCATGTGATGTACTAACAATAATAGTTCCGTAACCATTTTTGAAACGTTTAATCTCTTCCTTGCCCTTGTATACACGACGGCCAGGCTTAGATACTCTCTTCATTTCATTAATAACACATTTACCGTTATCACTGTATTTTAATACAACATTGATAGTTTTTTTAACGCCGTCTTCAACAACGTTAGAGCTCTCAATATAACCTTTTTCAACTAATATGTTTGCTAACGCTTCAACACTCTTAGAGTGAACAAGAGTAGTAACATCTAATCTTCTCATACCAGCATTACGAATACGAGTTAACGCGTCCGATACTAAATCATTTATCATTTTTTTCCTTTGCTAATCACTAGAAGTTTCAAGCGGGAGCTAATGCTTACCAGCTTGACTTTCTAACGCCTGGGATTAATCCCTCATTTGCCATTTTTCTAAAGCATACACGACATATTCCGAAGTCACGGATTACAGAGTGTGGACGACCACAAATCTGACATCTAGTGTAACCACGAACTTTAAACTTCGGCTCTCTTGCTGCTTTAACAATCATCGATTTCTTAGCCATTAGTTGCTTCCTTTACTAAAAGGCATACCCATTTTCTCTAGAAGAGCAAAGCCTGCCTTGTCAGAATCAGCAGTTGTAACAACTGTGATGTTCATACCATGAATTTGCATGATAGAGTCATAACTGATTTCCGGGAAAATCAATTGCTCCTGCAATCCAAAGTTGTAGTTTCCGCGACCGTCAAAACCGTTTCTTGGAACACCACGGAAGTCTTTTACACGTGGAAGAGCTATAGAAACTAGACGATCATAGAAGTTATACATTTTTTCTCCGCGTAGTGTTACACGGATACCAACAGGCATACCTTCACGAACCTTAAAACCAGCAACTGATTTCTTTGCTATTACAGTACTTGCTTTTTGACCGGCAATTTTAGTAATAGTATCTTCAATGTTTTGGATAAGCTTGTTATCTTTCATTGCGAAACCTGCACCAACAGAGATAATAATTTTATCTAATGCAGGAGTCTGCATTGGATTTTTTATCCCGAGGTCTGCTTGCAATTCAGATTTTAAGCTTAAATATTTTTCTTTTAAACGAGCCATAATTATGCCTCCACTTTACGAACATTTGAAATATCTATAGGCATCTCTTTATTGATATGTCCGCCTTTAGTGTTATCTTCTGTAGGTTTGATAGCTTTCTTAGCAATTTTGCAACCCTCAACTATTACCTTGTTTTTCTTTGGTAATACTGCAAGTACAGTAGCTTTAGTTCCACGATCGTCACCGGCGATGATCTCTACAGTATCGCCTTTTTTAAATTTTAACTTTGCCATTAAACAACCTCCGGCGCAAGAGATACGATTTTCATAAAACCGCCATAACGTACTTCACGAGCGATTGGTCCGAAAATACGAGTGCCAACCGGCTCTCTCTTGTCATCAAGTATAACAGCTGCATTATCATCGAAACGGATAAGAGAACCGTTTTCGCGGTGAATCTCTTTACTTGTTCTAACAACAACAGCTTTTACAACTTTACCTTTTTTAACTTTAGCAGTTGGTGTCGCTTTTTTTACTGAGGCAATGATAACATCACCTACTCTTGCATAACGACGCTTAGAACCGCCAAGTACCTTAATACACATAACTTCTTTTGCACCTGTATTATCAGCTACATTTAGACGAGTAAACGCTTGGATCATTATTTAGCTCCTAGTATTACTGTTTTAAGTCTGTATGATTTAGTCTTAGAAAGTGGGCGACACTCGATTGCAATAATCTGATCTCCAACTTTTAACTCATTGCGCTCATCATGTACTAGGTACTTTTTGAAGCGCTTTACAACTTTATGGTAACGAGGATGCATTACACGGCGCTCAACAACAATACTCGCTGTTTTGTCACCTGAAATTTTAACTACGCTACCTTGAATTTCACGTTTATGTGTCATCGCCAGCCCCTATTTCGCTGCACTGAGTGCAGTGTTGATTCTAGCAACATCTTTTTTAGCGATACTAAGTTCGCTAGTGTTTTGTAGTTGCATCATCTGTCTTTTAATTTTTAGAGTAAAGAGTTGAGTCTTTTTCTCTTTTAGCATTGCCTGAAGCTCTGCTACAGTTTTATCTGCTAAATCAGAATATTTCATTGCTCATCTCCGCAGTAATTATTTTTGTTTTGAATGGCAATTTGTGCATTGCAAGAGTAAGCGCTTCACGAGCAAGCTCTTCCGGAACACCGGCCATTTCAAAAATTATACGACCTGGTTTAATGTTCATTACCCATTGATCAACTGAGCCCTTGCCTTTACCCATACGAGTTTCAAGAGGTTTTGCAGTTAATGGTTTAGCTGGGAATACACGAATCCAAATCTTACCATTTCTTTTGATGTGACGAGTAGCTGATATACGAGCCGACTCAATCTGACGAGAGTTGATACGTCCAGCTTCTACTGCTTTTAGAGCAATATCACCGAATGCCAACGTATAACCTGAACGAGCGTAACCACGGTTACGACCCTTCATCATCTTACGATATTTAGTTCTCTTAGGCATCAACATGATTATTCAGCCTTTCCGCTATTTTCGCGTTTAGGAGCACGTTTAGGGCGACGAGCACCCTCTTTTTGCTGCTCTTCTTTTACTTCTGCCGGGATACCTTTTGTGAGAACCTCACCTTTGAATATCCAAACTTTAACACCGATACAACCGTATGTAGTGTGCGCTTCAGCAAAACCGTAGTCTATTTTTGCACGAAGTGTATGAAGAGGAACACGTCCCTCTAAGTACCACTCAGTACGAGCCATTTCAGCTCCGCCAAGACGACCGCTTACAGATACTTTAATACCTTTAGCTCCGCCTCTTTGCGCATTCTGCATAACTTTTTTCATAGCACGTCTAAATGCAACACGGCGCTCTAATTGAGTAGCAACGTTTTCTGCAACAAGCTGAGAAGAAATTTGAGCTTTTTTCTCTTCTTTGATATTTACTGATATAGGTTTACCTACAAGAGACTGTAGAGTATCTTTAAGCTTCTCAATATCTGAACCCTTTTTACCAATAATGATACCAGGGCGTGCAGCAATAATTGTTACACGAAGTCTTTTAGCTGTTCTCTCTATGATAATGTTGGAAACACCCGCATAGTAAAGTTCTTTTTTCAAATATGTACGAATCTTGTAATCTTCGCCTAATGAGACTGCTGCAGTCTTAAAATCAGGAAACCATCTGCTTTCCCAATTGCGGTTGATACCAAGACGTAAACCAATAGGATTAACTTTTTGTCCCATACTATTTACCCTCTACTTCTACTAAAATATGCGCTGTCGGCTTTCTAATACCAGATGCCATACCACGAGCTCTCGGACGAAATCTCTTTAGCACTGGACCATTATCAACACGGCATGATGTTACTGTACAATCGCTAGCTTCACTGCCGCTGTTAGCAACTGCTGATGCAACTACTTTAGCAATGATTTTTGCTGCTTTGTTTGGTGTAAACTCTAAAGCTGCCAATGCCGCTTCAGCGTTCATACCTTGAATCTCTCTTGCAATAAGGCGAGATTTCATAGGTGAAACACGGATAAATTTTAATAATGCTCTAGCCATGATTAACCTTTCTTCTGTACAGAGCCCTTATGGCCCTTAAATGTACGAGTCGGTGCGAATTCACCTAATTTATAACCAATATGGTTTTCTGAAACAAATACTGGAACGAATTTGCGACCATCATGAACGTTAAGAGTCAGTCCAACCATATCTGGCAGAATAACACTTCTGCGAGACCAAGTCTTAATAGGTTTTTTATTACCTTCAGCTTTGGCTGCAACTACTTTCTTCATTAAATGATCATCAACAAATGGACCTTTTTTTACACTTCTTGCCATTTAACTACCTCTTCGGATTAGATTTACGGCGAGTAATAATAAGTTTATCACTTGCTTTTTTACGACGAGTTTTTGAACCCTTCGTTGGTTTACCCCATGGAGTAACTGGATGACGACCTGAGTTCGTTTTACCTTCACCACCACCGTGCGGGTGATCGATTGGGTTCATCGCAGAACCACGAGTTTGAGGACGGATACCCATATGACGAGTACGACCTGCTTTACCAAGAACGATATTGATATACTCTTCGTTTCCGACAGTTCCTACAGTAGCCATACACTCACCCAATACTAAACGCATTTCAGATGAAGGCATACGAAGTGAAACATACTTGCCATCACGACCCATAATTTGAGCAGAAGTTCCAGCTGAACGAACCATTTGTCCGCCTTTGCCTACTTTTAACTCAACATTATGAACAGATGTACCCACAGGGATATTCATAAGTTTCATTGCATTACCAGGTTTAATATCAATGCCGGATTCAGCAGACATAACTGCATCGCCTACATTCAAATTTTTTGGTAAAAGAATATATCTCTTATCGCCATCAACATATGTTACTAGAGCGATACGACAGTTACGGTATGGATCATACTCAACTGTGCTTACTGTACCAGCAATACCAAATTTATCTCTTTTGAAATCGATAATACGATAAAGTTTTTTAGCTCCAGCTTCTTTATGGCGAGATGTAATACGTCCGTTATTGTTTCTTCCTGCTGATGCCGGAAGTTTAACAAGCAACGAACGAACACTTGCCTTAGAAGTAATGTCACTATTTTCTACGTTCGTATAAAAACGACGAGACGGGGTTGTTGGTTTATAAGTTTTTATTGCCATATTACACCGCCAAGCTTTCTATTTGTGCACCTTCAGGTAACTTAACATAGAACTTTTTAAAGTCATTCTGCTTCCCTGTCATGCCACGGAACTTTTTGATTTTTCCGCTTTGATTAAGTGAGTTAATTCTTGTTGGAATAATTCCAAAATACTCACGAAAAACCTCTTTAAGACCAGTTTTACTCATACGAGGAGAAGTTTGCACAACGATGATTCCATCTTCTTGCACACCTAAAGTCTTCTCTGTATAGAGTATAGATTTAATATCTGTAATATCTGCCATTTATTTAGCCTCTCCTACAAGATTTTCCCATACCGCTTTCTCGATCACAAGTGAACGATAGTTCGCAGCTAAATAAGCATTCAATTCATTCTCTTCAATCAGGTAAGTGCTTGAAATGTTTTGAAATGCTAAATAAGTTTGTTCATCTAAAACAGTTTTTACAAAAAGAGTGTCTCTTTGGTTTAACGCTTTAAACATTGCCACAGCATCTTTTGTTTTACCAGATGCAATTTCAATACTGTCAACTATGAACAGACTGCCTTTTTGCGCATGTTCTGCCAGAGCAAAGTTAAGAGCAAGTTTTTTTTGCTTCTTATTAACTTTAAGGTCATAATTACGGTTGTTTTTAGGACCAAACGCTTTACCGCCACCAACAAATACAGGGGAACGACGTGAACCGGCACGAGCGCGACCGCCGCCTTTTTGAGCCCATGGCTTTTTACCGCCGCCTCTAACTTCTGCACGAGTCAAAGCTGATGCACTGTTGGCTCTCATTGCTGCTTGCGCAGACTTAACATATAGATATAAGTTATGAGGGTTAATACCAGAAAAACTCTCCGGTAGTGCTAACTCAGAAGCTTTTTCCATTTTTTCATTTAGAACTATTGCGCTCATTATTTAGCTACCTTTACACGACCTAAAGAACCATTAGCTCCAGAAACTGAACCAACAACAGCAATGATTTTGTTTTCAGTATCAAAAGAGATGATCTCATTTTTTACACTATTTTGTGTATTACCATATTGTCCAGGCATTTTCTTGCCCTTCATAACACGACCTGGCCACTCTGCATTACCGATAGAACCTGTTCTACGGCCAAATCTGTGACCATGTTCAGCAGGACCACCGGAGAAATTCCAACGCTTCATAGCACCGGTAAAACCACGACCTTTTGTAGTAAATGTAGCTTTTACAACTTTAGCTTCTGCCAAAGGTGTTAAGTCTAAATCACCAGCTTCAGTGTTTGCTACTTCTAAAGTAACAAAACGGTTAAACTCAGATGAAAGGTTGTATTTCTTTTGCTGACCTTCAATTGACTTATTCATTTTTTTACCGCTCTTGTACGCAACAATAGCAGCATCATTATTAACTTCACAAACCTTAGCGTCCAATACTCTTAAAAGAGTTACAGGCTTACTAGGAACTGTGATAGTACGGCTCATACCGATTTTTTCAACAATATATTCCACGATGACCTCCTACTTATCCATAGAGCGAACTTCGACGTCCACTTCTGGGGCAAGATCTAGTTTCATTAGAGAATCTACAGTTTCCGGCGTTGCAGAAACGATATCAATTACTCTAGCGTGCATACGAATTTCAAACTGCTCACGCGAACTCTTGTTTACGTGCGGAGATTTTAAAACTGTATATTTACGAATCTTTGTTGGTAAAGGTATTGGACCACGAATTACCGCGCCTGTACGCTTAACAGCCTCTACGATTGATGCTACAGATCTATCAAGTACACGATGATCATAAGCTTTCAATTTTAAACGAATTTTTTCCATGTTTTTCCTTCTAAAGAACTCGTCAGGTCAAGCCTAACTATGTTAAGGGAGCGGAATTGTATCCAAACTATCTCTATATATCAAGAATATATGGGTCAAAATTTGAAATTTGTCCAAATTTATTTCCTTTTAATAAGGAAACTGTAGAATTACGGTATGGAAATTTTACTAGAAGAATTATATAAAACCGATATCATTTTGGACAAGTTCCACTTTAGAAAACTCTTTTTGGAAACGCCCACTTATAAATCTGATAGTTTCAGCAAGGATAAGGTGCTTATATCTGCTACGAGCTATCAGATAAATGGAATTTCTCAATGCGGAAAGACAAAACTTGTAAAAAACTACCTTTTTGGGCTTAAAAAGAGCAGCTACCTCTATATAGACTGCATGGATTTGCGTATAGATATAGAAGAACTCAACAAAACGCTTTTTGATTTTTGCAACAAATATAAGATAAACACTCTTGTTCTTGACAACTACACTCCTGAGATTAAAATCGTAAACGTGCCACAGCTTATCATCTGCAGCGAAGTGCACCATGAGATAGATTTCTTGAAAAGCGTAAAACTCTATCCGCTTGATTATGAGGAGTTTTTGGCTTATGAACATAAATATGACTCAACTGCACTGAACCATTTTTTCAAACTAGGCGGCTTTCCATCAATGCACAAAATCAACAGTGACGGGAGGATTATCTATCTTCAAAAAACCCTAAAAAATACGCTTATACTTATGGAGCTTGATATTCTTATATTCTGTACAAAAATGATGGCGCAAAAGCTCTCTCCATACTCCATATATGAGAGACTCAAACAGACGAAAAAAATATCCAAAGACAAACTATACTCATCCTTTGAGACTCTAAGTTCAAAAGGGTATATCCATCAGCTTCAAAAAATAGACCATCCAAAGGCTATCAGAAAAATATATCTCTGCGATATCTCATTAAAATCAGCCCTTACAATAGATAAACAATTTAGCAAACTTTTTGAAAATATGATATATTTAGAACTTTTAAAATCAAACAGCGAAGCCTTCTATGATGATGGGATTGATTTTTATCTGCCAGAGAGTGACGAGGTTATACTAGGAATGCCTTTTGCAGATGAGAGAACACTTTTTAAAAAGATGGAAGCGATTGAGGCATTTCTCTTTACCTATCAGATTAAAAAGGTAACGGCAGTTACCATGAGCACAGAGGGGAGCATGAGTCACCCGCTCTCGCATGTAGAGATGATTCCATTTGATATTTGGGCTATTGGAGATTAAGGTGTAAATTTAGTTGCAGGGATTTGATAAAAATATAAATGAAATTAAGGATGAGTATATGTTATGCGGTATTGATGAGGCGGGGCGCGGTCCGCTGGCGGGAGATTTGGTTGTTGCAGGATGTATTTTAAACGTACATGTAGATGGTTTAAACGACTCAAAAAAGCTGACCGAGAAGAAGAGAGAGGCTCTCTTTGAGCTGATAGTCAAAAATTCCACCTACCATATAGTAAAATTCTCTGCAAAAGATATTGATGATTTTGGTGTTTCTGTCTGCATAAAAAGAGCTCTTGTAGAGATTATGAAAAATCTAACATGTAGTGAGTACCTGTTTGACGGAAACTCCGCATTTGGTGTTAGCGGTCTTAAAACAATGGTAAAAGCAGACGGCAAAGTTGCAGAGGTAAGTGCCGCTTCTATTTTGGCAAAAGTTACTCACGACAGAGATATATTGGAGCTTGCTAAAAAATATCCGCAGTATCAGCTGGAAAAACACAAGGGGTACGGAACCGCTCTGCATGTAGAGATGATTAAAAAGCATGGCTACTCCGAGATTCATAGAAAAAGCTACAAGTTAAAAGAGCTTCAGCCGAAACTATTCTAAAAATTATCCAGAAGAATAACGTTTACAAAAGTACCCTCTGAGAGGTTTTCGTCATCCTCACCCGCAATCATTAGGGCGCTTGAATCTAACATGTTGGTGAGTATCGCCGAACTTCCAACTTTTTTTCCCTTGAAGTTTACAAAATATTCGCCATCTTCGACAACTACGTTACACGCTGTAAATTCCGTAAGCCTGCTTCTTTTTGTAAAATCTTCGCCGAGCTTCGCCGCCACAGTTTTATAAGCGCTCTCACGTCCGAGCATCTTTGCAATAAGAGGCAGCACATAAAGAATAGCCGTTACGGTTGAGGAGTATGCAAACCCGGGAAGTGCCAAAACAAATCTCTCACCCTTTTGCGCGACTAGAATATGCTTACCCGGTTTTATCGCTACACCCTTATAGATAACCTCTGCACCAAGGCGCGGAACTATATCTTTTACAAAGTCGTAATCTCCAACACTCACACCACCCGTACTTACTACAATGTCGGCACTTGAGAGCGCGTTTTGAAACGTCTGCATAATAAGGTTTTTATCATCACCAACCGTTCCAAGCTGTACAACTTCGGCTCCTGCTTGTTCAAAAAGCGCCGCAAGAGTATAGTTGTTTGAGCTTCTTATCTGAGCGGGGTTGTCGCTGTTTACACCGAGATCCAAAATTTCGCTTCCTGTTGATACAACTGCAACACGAGGCTTGAGCGCAACTTTTACCATCACATGGTTGAGTGCCGCCATAACGCCGATTTCGACAAAGCCGATTTTTGCCCCTTTTTTTATAAGTACGTCTCCTGCTCTATACCCCTCTCCTATCGGACGGACCGCATTGCCAAGAGGTACGCTCTCGTTTATGATGATTTTCCCATCTTCTACGGTAACGTTTTCTATCTGGATTAAAGTATCTGCTCCGTGAGGCATCATCGAGCCTGTAAAAGTTTTTATACACTCTCCGCTTTTAATAGTTCTTTTTTCATCGCTTCCTGCAGGGTTATCCCCAACTATCGATATAACTTCATTCTGCAAATCTGAGTGTATTACGGCATATCCGTCCATCGAAGCGGTTGGAAACTGAGGGTCGTTATACTCTGCTGTTATATCCTCCGCCAAAACTCTTCCAAGGGATGCGTTAAGTGCCACATTCTCGGTTCGCCCAGAATTAACATGCAACAAATCGAGCATATTCTGGCTTGTTTCATACGATAATAGACTCATTTTAAAAATCCTTAATTTTATTGCATACCCTCAAAGGGCACCTAGTAAAATGAAGGAAACCTCCATTTGTTAGCCCCGTTTAGGAACAAAGTCCCTAAACTTCGCTTACGCCGCTGTGGCGACCAAAGGCGGCTTATTCTTAAGATAATAAGCCGCTCCCTTTTATAGCTGTAGAACGATCAAGTGCATAGATTCTTTTTCCGTTCTTTAAATCATATTTCCAAATCGGCGCAGATGCTTTAAAATCCTCTACAAACTCATCTATAAACTCTAGCGCAACACGGCGTTTTGGAGAGAAAACTGCTGCGATGTACGAGGATTCATGAAGCATTACATCGCCTCTGGAGTGCGCCATTTTTATAACAGCGCCCTTTGCCCTTATCCTTTGTTGCCACGCCTCAAACCAACTACGGAGTATCGGCTCATAAATGTCAAAACTAAGACCCTCTATATTATCTTCGCTTCTTACGGTTCCAACAAACGGTATATATGCGCCGTAGTTACTGTCTGCTTCCTGCTCGTACCACTCTTTTAAAATAGTCGGGACATCAAGTGAGCCGTCATATAGATAAAGCATACATCAGCCTCCGCACACCGGAGGAAGAAGAACAACTCGATCACCCTCTTTTAGCGCAACGTCTCTGCTGCTTACCAGCGTATCGTTTACTGCAACAGCTGAATTTTCCAGCCATACTTGCATCTCTTTATCTTTCTGAAGTATTTCTGCCAACTCGTTTAGATTTGAAATATCCAACTCTAATGGTTTTTTTTCTATCGGTCCTAAAAATTCAACTCTTACCAAAAGATTGCTCCCAAATTATTTTACTGCTATGATTATATCAAACTCATCTTTTTTATAAGTTAAGAGCTGTATAATTTCGCCTATACCCACTTGGAGAAGGCATTGGTTTTTGGCAAAATAGAGTACCTTAATCTTCTACCGTTTCATGTTTTTATGAAGCATTTTGCAAAAAGCTCGCAACAGAGTATGAGCATGAACTACTACAAAGATGTTCCCGCAAAAACCAACAAAAAATTTCTCTCGCGCAGAGTTGATGCCGCTTTTATATCGAGCATAAGAGCAAAAAATTATCAACATGTAAATCTTGGAATAATTGCCAAAAAAGAGGTGTTGAGTGTTTTGGTAATTCCAAACGAGAAGAGCATTAGCGACTCTGCGTCGGAGACTTCAAACGTTCTTGCAAAGATTTTAAACGTGCAAGGCGAGGTTATTATAGGCGATAATGCCCTTAGATACTACCTGCAAAAAAAACAACATGTAGATTTGGCAAAGATGTGGAACAAGAAGCATAAACTCCCTTTTGTCTTCGCGCTGCTCTGCTTTCACAAAGATAGAACTCTTTATAAAAAAATAGAAAAGAACTTCCTCAAAAGAGAAGTAAAAATCCCAAGATATATCTTAAATGAGGCATCAAAGAGAACAAAAATCCCTCAAGAAGAGATACTAAACTATCTAAAATATATATCTTACAATCTTGATACCAAAGCAAAAAAAGGGCTTGTTAAGTTTTACAAAGAGGCTTCAAAAATCAAATAGCATCTGCTACTGATATTTCAATATAAACTCTCTTGCCTCATTTGCGGGGAGTGGTTTAGAGTAGAAGTAGCCCTGAATCTCATAACAGCCGTTTTCATACATAAACTCTTTTTGCTCCTGTGTCTCAACCCCCTCTGCTAAAACCTTCATGTTGAGATTTTTAGCAAGAGCGATAATCGTCTTTGAGATAACTACGTCATCCCTGTCGTTTGGAACACCTCTTGAGAACGACTTGTCAATTTTGAGCTTGCCTACAGGCAGACGTTTTAAATATGAAAGAGATGAGTAGCCTGTTCCAAAATCATCGATTGCTATTTCAATGCCTAGCTCTTTAAGCATATTTAGCTTCTTGATTGAGGATTCAGGATTTATCATCAAATCCCCCTCTGTTATCTCAAAAGAGAGATACTTTTTATCCTTGCATCCGCTCTCTTCTATAATTTTTTTAATTGTCTGTATAAAGTCATCCTGCTGTAGCTGCTTCATCGCAAGATTTAGCGAAAGCACTCCTGGATTAAGCCCCTCGTTGTACCAAGCGGAAATCTTTGTTATTGCCATTTTCATCACAAGCTTATCAAGCTCTACAATCATTCCCGTCTCTTCAGCCATAGGTATAAACTGAAACGGCGGTATCTGCCCGAGCTGTGGATGTTCCCACCTCACAAGCGCTTCAAGCCCAACAAGAGTCTCTTTTTTCTTTGATATATCAATCTGAGGCTGATAGTAGACTACAAACTCCTCATTTTTTATAGCATTTCTTAAATCATTTTGCATAACGACTCTATTCATTGCAATCTGTGTCATCTCAGGAGAGTAAAATTGAAAACTGTTTCTACCCTCCTCTTTTGCTTTGTACATCGCACTGTCTGAGTACTTCAGCAAATCCTGCATCTCTGTTGAATCTTTTGGATAGATACTTATTCCTATGCTTGATGAGACATAAAGCAGATGCCCTGCTATATCTATGGGCTGTTTTGCATTTTCAATAATTTTTTGCGCCAATATCGAAGCGTCTTTGGCTGATTTTAAATTTTCCAAAATAATCGTAAACTCATCCCCGCCTATTCTTGCAAGTGTATCATCCTCTCTAACTGAGTTTTTTAGCCTTGAAGTGAAAATTTTCAGCACCTCATCGCCTACCTGATGCCCAAGAGTATCGTTAATCTGTTTAAACTGGTCAAGGTCTATAAAGAGCAGAGCAAACTCACTCTTGCTTCTTTTTGCTTTATGGATTGCTTGGATAAGTCTATCCTGAAACAGAACCCTGTTTGGCAGATGTGTCAAGACATCATAGTGTGCCTGATAACGCAAAATCTCCTGCTGCTGTTCGAGTTTGTACTCGAGATTTTTTCTCTTTGTAATGTCCTCATAACTTCCGACTATGCCTATAATAGTTCCCTTGTCATCCTTGAGTGGGACTTTTGATGCTGAGAGTATGGCTGTATTTCCATTCTCATCTTTTCGCGTCTCTTCATACTGAATCCTCGATTCTCCACTTTTTATAATATCCTCATCATCTTTAATATGACGTTCTATCTCCTCTTTTTCCCATGTCAGGTCGTTTTCACTTTTGCCTATAAGCTGACTTAAAGACCCAAGTTTTGCATCCTTGACAAAAAGTTCGTTAGCGCCGAGATATAGACCGTTTATATCTTTCCAGAAAATTCCAACAGGAACTGTATCTATTATATTTTGAAGCAGTTCGTATTGATTTAGAAGCGATTTTTCAAGAAGTACAGTATGTGTCATATCAACGCTTACCTGAACCATACCGCTTATTTTATCTTCGGTTGTACGTATCGGACTGAGCGAATATTGCGTAACAGTTCCAGACTCTTTGTCACCAAGAACACAATCATCCAGCTCCTCGTTTTGGGCTATTGATTGGCAGATTGGGCAAAACTCCTCTTTTATACTTTTTGGATGAAAGAGCTGATGATTTCTCATGCCGACTATATCAGCCTCTTCTTTGTCCAAGTGAGTGCAAGCCGCTCTGTTCACCTGTCTGATTATCCCGTCTTTGCCAACAATTATAGATGGATATGGGATAACCTCGTAAGTCGTAGCACTCTTTCGCATAAGAGAGATTGGCTCTTCAAGCGATGTTCTTATGATGGCTTGAAGCAATATCCAAAAAGATAAGAATTTAAAAATGTGCCCCGTTACGTTCATAAAATCGTAAACATCGCTGTAAAAAGTAAAAGCAACCTCTGCCATTATTGTCAAAATAATCGCATACTTTATAGCACCATAAACTACACTAGCAAACTCGCTCTTGTGTCGTCTGTTTACATACAGCGCTAGGAACAAAGCAGCAATAATAAAATACTCTAATCCTATTTTTAGAGCCGTCAGCCCCTCTCCTTTTACAAACAGACTAAGAGGATAGTTCATCGCTACAGCGGTGATAATCAGAGTAATTATCGCAAAAAGTATGGTAACTTTATAGTTTTTATACTCTACGTACCTCATAAACGGCGCAACTAACAAAAGCAGAGCCTCAAAAATACGTGTAAATACCCAAAAATTTAAAGATGTGTCTGGAGTCTCTATGCCGTAAAATGGCATTCCAAAATATGTTTGTGTGTGCAACATGTGCAGCAGCGCAATCCATATATACCCAAGACCGATAAAGAGCAGATATCTGTTATTTGTAAATGGGTATGTGTAGTATGCAATCAGAGATATACCGATGCTTACAAAAACAGTAAAATATTCGGCAAATACATGAAAAAGAAGATAGTGAAAATTTATGTTGATTAATATAAGCAGCGAAATTAAGAGCGCAGGAACCAACCATTTAATAGATAAATATTTAATCACTCTCTGCATGAAGTTAGCCCTATATTTTTCTGCATTATACAGTAAATTAAAAAAAGTGTTGTTTTGGTTTTATGAAGCTGACTATTTTGTGATAATTTTATGTTGTTCAAAATTTGATTGAAGATTGATTATTTTTTCTATTTTTATTAAAAAGATGGTGCGGATGAGAGGACTTGAAAAATGGTGTTTTTTCAAGTTTCTTAAAGTATCATCAACTAACCTCAAATATCACTATACACACGGTCTTTTAAAGGTTTTTATTATATCAAGTTAAGTCATGTAAAATCAAGTTTTTTCAATAATGGTGACTAATTAGTCACCCCTTTAGTCACCTAGACTATGTTATAATTTTTCTAATGAAATTTCTAAACTTATACCCCGTATTGAACTTGTATGTTTATTATAAAAAAATTATTAAAATATTTAAATTTGTCGCAATATTTCGTAAAAACACACTTACTATAAGTATATTACATTAGACTTATATATTTATTTATAGTATAATAAAAAAAACTAAAAGGTCGCATAACATGATAAAACTTCTTGAAAATGCAAAAAGACTTTATGCACTCAAGGCAAACCAGAAGCTTCCTATATATAAAAGATATATTTTTGATTCTCTTTATAATTCAGAAGCAAAGATAACAGCTGTATATGGGAGCAGAGGTATTGGTAAAACAACAACTCTTATGCAAATATTACAAAGTTCAGATTTACCTATTAGCAACAAACTATACATTTCGTGTGATCATGCAATGTTTCAAGATGTTTCACTTTTTGATTTTGTAGATGAGTTTAGTAAAAGAGGCGGTGAACTGATTTGTATAGATGAAGTACATGAAGCTGCACACTTTGAAAAAGAGCTAAAATCAATCTATGATTTTTTAGATATAAAAGTTTATTTTACAGGTTCATCTGCCCTGCATCTCACAAATCCTGACTTTGCACGAAGATATTCCATGTATCATCTTTATCCACTAAGCCTAAAAGAGTACCTAGAGCTAACGCATAATGTTTCATTAAAAGCTTACACTCTTAAAGATATATTATCAAACCACGAAAATATTGTTAATGAGATTATTTCATCTTTACCGGATAAAAAAATACTCAAATTTTATGATGAGTTTTTGAAAGTTGGAACTTATCCGTTTTATTTTGAAGACAGAAGTAAATACATTGATAGAATTATAGAAACAATTAACACTATTTTACATACAGATTTAAGTAAGATTTTTTCAATTCAACCTGATAAGATAGATACATTAAAAAAGCTTCTTCTTACTATCTGCGTGTCTAAACCACTTGAGTTTAGCATAGACAAGTTAGCCTCAACTGTTGGAATCACAAAAACTACACTCTATAAATATATACAATACCTTAATGACGCAGAACTTATTAAACAAATAACACATGAAGGCAAAAGATTTGCAGCTATACGAAAGTCTGACAAACTATACCTTGCAAACACAAATCTTTTTGAAGCTTTATGTGTCAATAAAGATATAGGAACACTCAGAGAGACTTATTTTGTAAGCAATATATCCACCGGACACAGACTTCACTATGTAGATAACGGTGATTTTCTAATAGACGAGAAATATACAGTTGAAATAGGCGGAAAGAATAAAGGGTTTAATCAAATCAAAAATGTACCAAACTCTTATGTGATAGCTGATGATATTGAAGTTGGATATGGCAATAAAATTCCGCTTTGGCTATTTGGCTTTTTATACTAAGGCTTTTAGATGTCTAAATTTATTAATTCTAAAAAATATGAAGGTGTTCAATATTACATAAAAGCAGATGGCACCAAATCATATTATGTCAGATATAAAGATGAAGAAAACAGACTCAAACGAGTAAAGATTGGCGACGAAACAGATGGAACTACTGAAGTTTATTGTAAAAATAAGCGCATAGAAATACTCAATGCTCAAAACAAAGGTGAACAGCCGCCAAAAATTGTAAAACATCATAGAAAAAAAGTCCTAACTCTTAATGAAGTAGCAGATAAATATTTTGCTACCAAAGACAGCTCTAGAAGCACATTTGACAGAATAAGCAAATACAAGAAGCATCTTGCTCCTATTTTAGGAAACAGAAGTGTTACCAGTATTGCATATAACGGTTTATCCGGACACCTCTGTCGGTTTCATTCGGACAGTTGAAGAAGAGATATTTTCTGTGGCGATATTTTAGCATAAGTGTCCGAATGATTTTTTATTTCTCTTGGATTTTTTCT
>NZ_JAHYJB010000055.1 GCF_019429335.1 Sulfurimonas sp.
AATCATCATGCTGGTTCTCTACCGGTATACCGCTCATTGCTTCTTCTGCAGAAGCCTCTCTAATATTGTTTATAGATACCACAAAAGATAAATCTTTTCCAGCCAATGGGTGGTTAAAATCTATAATAACGTTCTCCTCACCGATTTCCTTAACTACTACTTGAACAGTACCGCCGTCTTCGCCTTGACCATAAAGAGCCATTCCAACTTCCAAATCAATTCCTGAAAACTGATCTTTTGGAACCTCTTGCTTAGCTTCTGCATTGTACTCGCCGTACGCATCTTCTGCTTTTACTAGAACTTCTGCTTTTTCACCTATTGACATGTTAGAGATTGCATTCTCAAGTCCAGGAATAATCTGGCCTTTTCCAAACATAAATACTAAAGGCATTCCGCCAACATTACTATCTACTACTTTTTCTCCGTCACTTACTTCGTACTCTATCGATACAATTTGATTTTTTTCTATTGCCATAATGGGTGCCTTTATTTTTTTTGTGATTTTATCATAATAACAGTAGTAACTACAAATAAGTTGCTATATTATTGTTTTATTGAACTTAATTTCTTTTTTGCACTCTGAGCTTGTGTGCTATCAGGAAATTGAGAGACAACTGCATCGTAAAAAACTTCTGCATTTTTTTTATCTCCAGTTTTTTCCATAGATATAGCAGTATGAAGCAGCAGTGTAGGCATATAACTAGCTTTACTATAGAGCGTAGCGCTCTTTTTAAAGTAAGCAATCGCCTCTGCGTAATTATTTCTATAGTACTCTATCTCTCCAACCATATAGTGAGATTGAGCCGGCTTATAATTCATTGCAATAAGCTGCTTATAATGCTCAATAGATTCGCCGTAAGACTTTTTATTGTAGAGGTCTTTGGCTTTTGTCTCTATTTCTGCACCGGACATAGCTGTGGTTTTGGATTTTTTTGGACCCGATCCTGCTTTAAGCTCTTTTGCTACAAGATCTTTAAACTTATTTACATCATTAACCAATGAATTGAACTCATCTTTTGTAACATATGAGTTATTTATTGCATCAATAAGCTTAGAGATTTCGGCAAGGCTTAGTTTTATTGTTTCAATATCTTTGCTGTTTACCTGAATTGACTCAGCAACTCTTTTATCATACTCGGAACTATTTGTTTTTTCATCTTCTAAAGATTTTATTTTCATCTTGTTTTCGCGAGAAGATGAACTAATTGACTCTATTATTGTTTGAAGCCCATCAATTCTCTCTCTTAAAGAGTCAACTTCGTTCGCTTGGTTGTTGCTTTTTACAACAACTTTTTGAAGATTTTTTTTAGTTTCAAGCAGAGTGGCCTCAGTGGAGGTTAAACCATAAGGATTTGGATTATTTAAATCACCTGCACCGAACGCAGAAGGTTCGGCACAGATTAAATATGAAGGTACAAGTATTGCCGTTATAGCAACTATTTTACTGATATTCATTAATTATGGTAGAAGCTTGAACTCAACTCTACGATTTTTAGACCAGCACTCTTTACTTTTATCTGTACATACAGGGTTGCTCTCGCCAAAGCTTACCATTGAGATACGGCTAGCGTCAACACCTTCAGCAGTTAGAGCTTTTTTAACAGTTTCAGCTCTTTTAAGACCAAGTGCGAAGTTATACTCATCACTTCCCCACTCATCACAATTTCCTTCAAGTTTTACGAAAAAGTTTTTTGCTTGAGTGTTCACAACAGAAGCACCAGTAGATAGGTTAGCTTGCATATCAGCTCTTATATTGAACTTATCAAAATCAAAGTAAATTGTTTTAAGCTCACTTTCTAATCTAGTGATAACTTGACTTGTAGACTCTGTAGCGCTCTCAGTAACAACTGGAGCCTCTACAGAGGAGACACTCTCCGTTTCTACTTGTTGAACTTCTTGAGTAGCACTGTCTGTTGCTTCAACCTGAGGCTCTTTATCACCACATCCACTTAACACCAAAAGCGCCATTAACACGCTTGAAATCACCACTTTTTTCATCTTTTCTACCTTATATTTAGTTTACAGGAATTGTATCAGAATTATATTAAAATTTATTTATAAAATAAATTAAATATTACCAATCCATTGATTGAACTTTCCCATACTGAAGTGGGAAAAGATAGTTTTTGTTATGGTTTAATCTGATTACACCTATTGAACTTTGGCCCTCATAATTTTTTATGAAAATTATCGCATCGCCATCTACCGAAAACCTTGGAAACTCATTTACACCAACTGCGGTGAGTCTTCTTATAAAATCTGTCTCCGTTGATACTAGATGCAAATTGAACGTATTGTTGCCAAACGCATCAGAACTCTCCCTTGCTTTATAGACTATATATTTGCCAAAAACGCTGCATGCTGCATTGCTTTTTCCATAATAAACTACTTGCTCAACAGCGCCCGTATTCATATTTAAAGAGAATATATTTGGATAGCCCAAACGGTCAGATACAAATACTACTTTATCACTCTCCAAAAACTGTCCGCTTACATCTATGCCGCCATAGTTTGTCAATGCTTTAGTAGCCTTTGTATTTACATCATATAGATAAATGTCTGGTTGTCCTTTTGGGGCCATTGTCAGCAAAAGCTTGCTTCCGTCACCATTAACATCTGAGCATATCATCATTCCATCGGATGATTTTATAACTTTACTTTTCCCAGTTTTAATATCTACATGTTTAAGTGTAGGTTTATTTTCATCCAAAGAGCTGTAGTAGAATGCGCTTTGTTCCTTGTTAGCCCACTTTGGAAAAACATTAAAACCTCCCTTAACAACAATATGTTGGTAAGTTAAAGTGTAATCAGAAATTACCAATTCACTTTTTTGAGGAGAAATCATTCTGGCAAATATAACTTTTCTTTTCATCCACTCAACAGGAGGCTCTCCCATAAATTTATTTATGTCGTATGCTATTGTATGAGAAACGAACATGTATGTATTTGTGTTGTTAACTTTATAGTTTTTATTATAAACAACACCATTGTTGTTTATTAGCTTAAGCTCCACATTTAAAGAACGTCCATCACCCTCAAACAATTTATATCTGAGGACATAGTTCATATTTTTATTTTCAACAAGTACGCTGGCTGCATCAAAATTAACATTTCTATGATTTCTATCTACATTAAATATAGACAGAACATTTAAGTCGGCTATTACTGACTTAAAAAATTTGCTTTTAAAAGTTTGGTCATAGCTAGCTGACGAATCCTCTACTGCGATGCTCGGAAGGCTATCTGCTTTTTTTACAACATCTATAGTTGCATCACTGGCAAACAAAGACGCCATAACCAATAAAATTGAAACAAAAATTTTCAAAGTCTACTCCTGCGATATTAAATTTATTACATATTTACCTGATTTATTATCAGGATTTTTGGGAAAGAGGACATTTGTCAATCTCCCCTTTATTTTATCACACTCACTATTAAGAGCATCGCTGTCTGAATAGGTGAGAATTCTAAAATCAATAACCTTTCCAAAAGAGTCAA
>NZ_JAHYJB010000027.1 GCF_019429335.1 Sulfurimonas sp.
ATTAAACTTAAGTGTCGGTTTTTACTCCAAAGTGTCCGAATCATTTCCGACACCACTGTCCGATTAGAACCGACATCACTGTCCGAACTCAACCGACATTAGTGTCCGATTTGAACCGTTTTTTGCACTCAGTTGTAAAATAGTCGCTGATTGTAGCATATTGCGAATAATTTTACTAAATTTTTGTTTCTCATCAATGTTGTACAAAAAATCAATTTATACCATCCTCTTCCATGAAGTATCTTACAAACTTCGTACGCAGCAAAAAAAGCAAAAGCATTGAGACCATAGAGACTGCCGCCAGCTGCCAGATAGCATCGTTAAACGCAAAATGATGACTAAGTATCCCGACCATAAAAAATCCTACTCCAAACCAGATAAGCACAAAGCTCATCACAAAAGCCTCAAATATTATAAGCACTAAGCCTATAGTCATAAGGATTATTGGTGAAATAGCCTCAATAATTGTTATTCCCATTGTTTACCCCTTTAAAAAAAGCCTCTTCAAGTATGCTCATAGAGCCTACAAATTTTTCGTTTTATCTAAGCGCGCTATAAAATATGCCAAGCACATCTTTTACTTGCTGAATCGGTTCCAAGAGAGTAGTCACAAAATAATCCAGCAGCATTACCTCTACAACCGTTGAAAACAATCCAAGCGCCATGTTAAATACTACCGCTACCACAATCCACGTCTCGGTTGTTTTTGAATATGTGCCGTTTGCTGTCATTAAACTCATCTTTTATCCTTTGCTACCGTATTGGTAAATTTTTTAAGATAAAGAGATTATAAGATGGGGATACGAAGATAGTATTTCGTTTATAAATTTTTAATATTACATGTTGGAAATATAGAGGAGGTAAAAGTGCTTCATGCTTGAATTGGTGCGTTTATTTAATACCATAATTTTCACTTTAGGCCATAATACAAATTGACTGATTAAAAGTTTGTCAACTTTACAGGGTTGGGGAGGAGAGAAGGGCGTTCTAGTGGACTATATTGATGCGCAAGAAAAACAGGGACTTATTTCTGATGCCATGAGCTTTAACATATAGACTATATCATTGACTTAAGTTCAAAAGCTGATGAAGCTTCGTTAGAACTTTTTGGTAGTAAATAAGAGAAGCAATAGTCAGAATCTTTGAAACCAAGGAGTCTGATATAAATATTTATTTTTTGATAATTCCTAAATATGAATCTACAGCTTGTTTAGCCATGAGCTCTTTTTGATTTGAATATCTTTGCGTCGTTGTAATTTTTGAGTGCCCTAGTGCTCTTGAAATGCTCTCAAGAGGTACATTATTATTTACAAGTGTAAAGCCTAGTAGATGTCTAAAATCATGTATTGTCATTTCTTCTATTCCTACATTTTTTCTGATGCGGTTCCACACACGAATCGGAAATGTAAAAAATGGCTTTTTTGTCTTAGGGTTGATAAAGATAAAATCTTCTTCTTTTTTCTCCAAATACTCAAAATGCCTGATTAGTTCTTCATCAAGTGGAAAGATAAGATTTTTTCTCACTTTTGATTGAGAGTCTCTGATAATGTAAGTTTTATTTTCAACATTAACATCAGACCACTTCATGCCCAAAACTTCCCCCGCTCTTCTCCCCCTCAGCAAAAACATAAACATAATTCTATATTCATTATTTGCAATATTCATAATCTCTTCAAAGAGGGCTTTTAACTTTTCATCCGGTAAATTAAAATATTTGTTTGGATCATACTCCGGGAACTTCAATCCTTTGATTTGATTTTTAGTAATGATACCTTTTTCAATTGCATCATTGAAGATTGGAGAAAAGCAAGTTTTTACAGTCTCTATAAAGCTTGGTTTGTTTCCTCTCTTAACCATAACATTGATTACTTTTTGAAAATCTTCTTTTGTAATCTGTTTAAGCTTTTTTGTTTTTAGAGAGTGGGATATATGAGTGTGGTAAAACGATTTATAGACAACTATTTTTTTAGTAGACAATAAAGAGCCGCTACTTTTAAAATTCATATATTCATTAAAATATGAATCAAGAGTTGGATTGTCTTCTGCTCTTATTGAATCACCGGCTTTTATTTTTTGTATAAGTTCATTTCTTTTTTGAAAGGCTATAGAGGGGTTTGTTCTAATTGCATCATTAGAGTACCCGACTATCTGTTGTGTGTCTATAACACCGGCTATCTTGATCCTGGCGATGTAGGTTTTTACTTTGGTTTGTGCATCTTCTTTGTAGTAGATACCTGCAAATTTTGTTTTAATTAGATCAGACATATTTAAAACCCCTCGCTTGAAGAAATCTTACCCCACTTTTTACCCCACTTTTTTATCAGTAATAGGTAGTAAATGGATATATTAAAATTGTAACAAGTAAAACATAGGGGAAGCTGAAAGTGCCTAAAATAAGTAATTAGTAGTAATAAATGATGGTGCTCACAACTGGACTCGAACCAGTGACTTTTACCTTGTCGAGGTAACACTCTACCAACTGAGTTATGCGAGCAAGAGCGTAATTCTAGCAAAAAATTCTTAAATTAATTTGTGTTTTTGATGTTATGGAAAAGTTATTTAAAAAAGTAATTGATGTAAGATATTTACTTTTATTTTAGGTTTATTAAGTGTATAATTTCGTCCATATTTAAAAAGTACCATAAGGCAAATTATGAACTTAACCGAGTTAGAAGAAATAGGTCTAAAGAATGTTGGAAAAATCTATCATAATCTTGGTTATGATGAGCTAATCCGCCATGAAATTGACAACAAAGAGTGTACTCTTACCAAAAATGGGGCAACTGCCGTAGATACAGGCGTATTTACAGGACGCAGCCCAAAAGATAAATATTTTGTAGATAGAGATCCTTCAAACAAATATATTGCGTGGGGCGACGTAAATCAAAAAGTAAGCGAAGAAATTTTCAAAGAACTTCTGGAGGTTTCAAGAGAGCAACTCTCAGGCAAAGATCTGTATGTGACAGACGTCCACAGCGGAGCAAGCGTAGATTCTAAGCGCTCAATCCGTTTCATAACGGAGATAGCATGGCAGGCGCATTTTGTTAAAAATATGTTTATCCGCCCGACTGAGTCGGAACTTGAGATTTTCAAACCTCAATTTACAGTATTAAACGCTTGCAAAGCAGTAAATGACAAATGGAAAGAACATGGACTTAACTCTGAAGTGTTTGTTCTATTTGATATAGAGAATAATCTCTCAATTATAGGCGGTACTTGGTACGGCGGCGAGTTGAAAAAGGGAATCTTTTCAATGATGAACTACTGGTTGCCACTAGAAAACAAGCTTCCTATGCACTGCTCTGCAAATGTTGGTCAAAGAGGCGATACAGCCCTATTTTTTGGACTTAGCGGAACCGGAAAAACAACACTCTCAACAGATCCTAACAGAAAGCTTATCGGTGACGATGAGCACGGATGGGATGACAAGGGTGTGTTTAACTTTGAGGGCGGATGTTACGCCAAGGTTATAAATCTAAACGGCGAAAATGAGCCTGAGATATATAACGCCATAAAGTCGGGCGCTCTGCTTGAGAACGTTGTCTTAAATGATGACGGCGAAGTCGATTACGACGACGGAAGCAAGACCGAAAACACCCGTGTTTCTTACTCAATAGAACATATAAAAAACCACGAAGTTTCTCTAAATGCAGGTCATCCTGAAAATATAATCTTCCTAAGCGCAGACGCTTTTGGCGTTCTTCCTCCTGTCTCAAAACTTACGCGTGAACAAGCAATGTACTACTTCTTAAGCGGTTATACTGCAAAAGTTGCAGGAACTGAGCGCGGTATTACTGAGCCGGTTGCAACATTCAGCGCATGTTTTGGAGAGGCTTTCTTGCCGCTCCACCCGACGGTGTATGCCAAGCTCTTAGGTGAGAAAATCGATAAGCACGGCGTAAATGTCTACCTTGTCAACACAGGCTGGACTGGTGGAGCTTATGGCATAGGCAAAAGAATGAGCATCAGAGATACGCGCGCTTGCATAAATGCGATACTAGACGGAAGTATTAAAAATAGCGAGTTTAAGGTAACTAGAACATTTAAACTCCATGTCCCAAAAACTCTTGGAAATATTAATCCTGAGATATTAAACCCTCGCAATGCGTGGAGTGATAAAGAAGCGTTTGATAGAACCAGAGATACTTTGGCTAAGATGTTTAATGAAAATTTTAAAAAGTATCAAGTAGACAATAGCGAGTTTGACTACTCAGCTGCAGGACCAAAAATAGAGAGTTAAATCTCTCTATCAGTTCCTTCGTTTTCTAAAGAAGCTAATTCTTACGCTTTCTAAAGAAGCTAATTCTTACGCTTTGTGGCATGTGTCATATAGAGCCACAAGGCTCCGCCAAGTACGACTAAAACAATAGGCGCGATCCAAGGTTTTTGGCTAATAGTTTCTGCAATGTTCATCAAAAAACTTCCTGAATAGTAACTTCCAAGTCCAAAAACAAGAGCCCAAACTCCAGCACTTAAAACATTTAAAATAGCAAATTTTTTAAAGTCATATTTTGTTAAACCAATGGCGATTGGTATAAGCGTTTTTATTCCGTAAACAAATTTTTGGATTAGTATTATCCATGAGCCGTTTTTTCTCATCATTATGTGGGCAAGAGCGAGTTTTCTTCTATGTTTTTTCAGCCCATTCATCATCATGCTTTTTTGGTATCTTGCCATATAAAAGAGTAGAAAATCTCCGAGCGCGTTTGCGACAAAAGCAATAAGAATAGATGTGGTCAAATCCATTTTGCCAATAAACGACAAAACTCCAGCCGCGATAATCGCCACAAATCCTCCGCCTAGTGAGTAGAGAAAAAGTCCTATGTATCCATAGGTTGCGAGGTTGCTAAATGTATCTTCCATTATTTGCATGCTTCCTTATAGTTTTTTAATTTTTGTTATTTCATCACGAAGGCGAGCAGCCTCTTCAAAGTTTAGCTCACGAGCTGCTTCTTTCATTCTCAACGAGAGCTCTTTTATCATTGCTTTTCTCTCTGATGCCGGTATTTTATCCATTTTTTTGTGCTTTTGGTAAATAGCGCCGTAATCCTCTACTTTAAGATTTTCATCTAGTTTGCGGATGGTAGTAGTAGGCGTAATATTGTGAATTTTATTGTATTTATCCTGCATCTCTCTTCTGGCGTTTGTTATGTCAATCGCCTTTTGCATAGAGTTTGTAATCTTGTTTGCGTACAATATAACTCTGCCGTTTGAGTTTCTAGCCCCTCGGCCGATTGTCTGGATAAGAGCCGTTTCGCTTCTTAAAAACCCCTCTTTGTCCGCGTCTAAGATGGCTACTAGGCTTACCTCTGGCAAATCGAGCCCTTCACGCAGGAGATTTATCCCGATTAGAACGTCAAACTCGCCCTGACGCAGCGAGCGGATTATTTGGTTTCTCTCTATTGTATCTATCTCTGAGTGCATGTACTCTACTCTTATGCCCAAGTCCGCAAGATATTTGGTAAGAGCTTCTGCCATCTTTTTTGTAAGAACGGTTATTAAAATACGCTCATTTTTTACTATAACTTTTTTTATCTCATCATGAATATCTTCTACCTGATTTGTAGATGGTTTTATCTCCAAAACAGGGTCAAGAAGTCCGGTAGGGCGTATAATCTGCTTTGCAATGACGCTTGACATCTCAAGTTCATAAATAGATGGCGTTGCAGAGACAAAAAGATAGTGGGGAGCTTTGTTTATATACTCATCAGCTTTTAGAGGTCTGTTGTCAAGCGCACTCGGCAGACGAAAACCGTACTCCACCAAAACCTCTTTTCTGGCTCTGTCTCCCGCGTACATGCCACGGTATTGCGGAAGTGAAACGTGTGATTCATCAACAATTACAAGATACTCTTTATGTCGCAGAGCAAAGTAATCAAGCAGAGTATAGGGCGCTTCTCCCGGTTTCTTGTCTGTAAGCAGTCTTGAGTAGTTCTCAACCCCTTTGCACATTCCTGTAGTTTGAAGCATTTCAAGGTCGAACTCCACCCTCTGTTTTAGGCGCTGATACTCAACAAGTTTGCCCTCTTTTTGAAAGTATGCAAGTCTCTCATCAAGCTCCTCTTCTATGCGTTTTATGGCAACTGCCATCTTCTCTTGGCTTACGCTAAACTGCGAGGTTGCGTAGATAGTAAATTGTTTATGCTCTTCAAGTTTTTTATTGTCTATTACATCAAAGGTATAGATGGCTTCTATCTCGTCACCGAAAAACTCTATGCGGATGGCTTCCTGTTCAAAGTAGGGCGGAAATACATCTAGAGTCTCGCCGTTTACGCGTATATGTCCGCTGTCAAAGTAGGTGTCGTTTCGACTGTACCCCATTTCGACAAGACGAAGCAGAAGCTTTTTTTGTGCAATTGTGTCGCCGATGGCAATGGACTGCACCATATTTTCATACTCCTGCGGGTCTCCCAAACCGTAGTTTGCAGAGACTGAAGCTACAACTATGACGTCATCATAGCTGAGAAGATTTGCAGTTGAGGAGAGGCGAAGACGCTCAAGCTCGTCGTTTATGGCGCTGTCTTTTTCAATAAAGAGGTCTTGACGCGGGATGTAAGCCTCGGGCTGATAGTAGTCGTAGTAGGAGACGAAATACTCTACATGGTTGTTTGGAAAAAATTGTCTAAACTCAGAGTAGAGCTGAGCAGCAAGAGTTTTGTTGTGCGTCATTATGATGGTCGGCATCTGCACTTTTTCTATGACGCTTGCCATTGTGTAGGTCTTGCCGCTTCCCGTAACGCCCTCAAGGGCTTGGTAACGGTTCCCTTTTAGGATGGAATCGCTTAGGGTTTTAATGGCTGTAGGCTGGTCGCCGGCAGGCGAATAATCTGAATAAACTTTAAATTTTGACATGTAGAATTATAACTGATTTGACGTTATTATTTGAAAATAGAGTGATGGCTTATTTAGCTATTATCAGTCTATGATAGCGTTGTGCCACTGCACAAGAGTCAGCCTGTAACCATTTTCTACATGTAGAACTTCATGGCTGTATATCGGGTTGCTTGGAAAGACCACCATATCTCCAGCCCGAGGATAGAGCTTGATCTGTTTGCCGTTGACATCAAAGAGATAGTTAAAAATCAGTTCTCCGCCGCTAAAGCTGTAATCTTCGCTGCTGTGCATTTTGTGTGAAGTTGTAAAAAGAACGGTTGTAAGTTTGCGCATTGGGGCTACTTGTATAAAACCTACCGTTTTACCATCTGCATCCACCAGCTCATTTGAGTCATCCGCATGTTTAATATAAAACGACCCTTTTGTGTACTCCAGCGCCTGCAACGCGGTTGATGTAGTGAGTGCGACGCTAAAGAAGCGCTCAATAAGCGGCTGAAAAGATTTAAAATTCTCATCATACATTCTAACATGTAGGTCCGAGAGTTTATGGATAACGGTCTTTCTGATGCTCTCATCAACACTTGGGTTTACAATACTTCCCAAAACCCTTGTCTTTACCTTGGCTTTTTCGCCCTCCGAGGTGTTATAGGCATACTCTGATATATCGTAACATGTAGATTTTGAGAAAAAATCTTTGATGATTAAATAGGGATAATCGTAGTATTGGTTTGTCATAAGGCGCGTCTCTAGCTCCAGAGAGGCGATAGAGTCATCACAAAAGATGTGGTTGCTTATCTGTTGCATATTAACACTTTGCAAACCTCTCTTTGTAGCTGCATTTTTTGCAGAGCTCTTCAGCCGCCTTGAAATTTTTAAAACCCTCTACTATATCCTGTGCTCTCCTTGAATTTAGTATCTCTTCAAGTGTGCTTTCGTGTAGATTGCCGAGGTTGATAACGCCGTCCCCGTCTAAACAGCACGGCACAACAGTTGCGTTTGCGAGTATGCCGAAGTGTGATGTCAGACCATGGCATGTTCCATCACTGTTGTGTGAAGAGGCAATGGCAGGCCACTCAAAGTATCTATCAAAATTCAGCAGCACTTTTGGAGCCAAGCGGATTGACTTAATCTTCTCTCTATAAATCTCATCCGCACCAATATCGCACTTAAAAAAAGAGCCAAGCTTTTGAAACAGCATCTTATTGTAGTCTGCTTCACTGCAGATTTCATCAAGATTCCAAAGCCGGAGATTTATAAACGGTTTAGGGTAGTGCTCTATTTTTTGTGCACATGTGTCTAAAACAGAGTTTATATACTCCTTAAAGCTCATGTTTATGCTGTTCTTATTGAAGCTGTTAAGAGAGATGTTTAGCTGGCGGACTGCTCTATGAAAGAGTGTTTGTAGTGGAGTTTTGCCAAGATAGTAGCCACTTGTTGTAAGCTCAACATCAAATCCATATTTATATGCAATATCAAGATACTCTTTAAGATTTGAGAGTGTCAGAGGGTCGCCCATAATGTGAAAAGCAAGAGTTTTTGTGTATGGTTGAAGTTGCACGAGCGTCTCTTCAAAAAATGATATCGACATCGTTTTTGAAGGATTTATTTTTGGAGGGCAGAAACTGCATGCAAGTCCGCAGATATTTGTGACTTCAATATAAACCCGATGAAACTGCATGTAGCCCCTTAAATAGTTCTGTAACTCTAGCATAAAATAAATTAAATCTTAAAACTAACATGTAATTAAAAAGCGATAAGAAAGCTAAAAGTTAAATCGGATAAAATTACTCCGATTTAAAAATTTAGAGCGTAACGCGTTCTTACCAAAGGAAACCAAAATGAAAAACATCATTTTATTAATCGCATTGACACTAGGTGCTCTTCAAGCAGACAACGTAGTTCACTACGATACAAAAGAGGCTCAAGCTCCCATTAGTAAGCCTAACCACCCCTCAACAGATATTTATTAATTTAAATATCTAAAATTTTATTTCTCCTTCTAAAATAGGCCCCTCAGCCTATTTTAGTGACACACTCCAAAATTCCCTAGATTTTTCTTTTCATAAAATAGATAGCCGTAAGAGTTATAACCGATAAACACGCCATTAGTATCAAAACGCTGTTTGTTCCCGATAATCCATCTGAAAAAGGCAAGCCGCTGGTGTTCATGCCAAAAAAGCCTACTATCAGATTTAGAGGCAAAAATATAGCTGAAATAATAGTAAGGGCAAAAATCGAGCGGTTTATTCTCTCGTTTGTCTGGGTTGTGTAAAACTTGTAGATATAGTCAAGTTTTGAGAGCTGCAGCGAGGCGGAGCGCAGAGTTCTCTCAAGATGCTCATGTAAATCCAGATAGTGATTTAGAGGAAAGTTTTGACTTTTTTCATAATACTCAATGGCTCTGTCCATCGTTGAAGATGAGTGTATCAGTAGCCTCTCGATTTTTATGATATTGCGCTTAAGCTCAAGCCACTGGTTCATAAAGGACTTTTTTGCTTTGTTAAGGTAGAGCGTCTCCTCCATATCTACGATTAAATCCAGATAGCCATCAAATGACTTGAGCAAATCATCTATCATGCCATCTAAGATTTTATACGGCGCCTCAAAACGGCTACCGAGTTTCTCAAAAGTATCTTTCTCTCTGTCGTAGAGATAACTCTCATCGGGCGTTATGATAAAACCAACCGAGGTTATTTCGAGTTTTTGATGAATGACGGGCACTCTTAAAATTAACATCTCATATGCATCATTCTCATCAAAGACCGCAGGATGTGACTTGTTTCGCAAATCTTCCAAGTGAAGGTTGTCTACTAGGGAGTGAATGTTAATCATGACGTTTTCCTATTTTAAACTTGAATAAAATTCAATTCCATCTTTTTGTAATCTGCTGACTATCTTTTGGCTAAGTTGAGATTTTAGTTCCATTATCTGATGGTAAGGAGCTACATACCAGATATAGAGCGTAAAGCAGGGCTCTTTTGCGTCGGGTATAAAATGGATACGTGGTCTGAACTCGCGAGCGCGCATATCATAGAGTTTTCTTAGACTTAAAAACTGTTTTGCCGCAACTTCCATGTATCTCTCCGTCACCTCAAGCGTAACTTCGACAACTGCCTCTTCAATCTTTTTTGTGTCAGCCGTAAAAGGAATACGAAACTCCACTAAGTCATACAAGGTTTTCATTTTGTCATGGGTATAGTTATAGACATAGTTTGTAACAAAGAGGTTGTTTGGTATAAATATAGTTCTTCCTGCACATTTAAGCTGTGTTGACGTTGTATTGTTAATACTTTCATAAAGCGTAACCTGAAAGAGCGAGATGTCAATAACTTCGCCTATTATTTGGTTGTTGTTAATCTGCATTAAAATTCTGTCACCGACGTTTATAAAGTTACCAAATGAGAGATGGAACCATGTTGCAACACTTTGGAGATACTCTTTCATGCTGATTGTCATGGCCGCTGCAATTACACCGATAAGCGTTGCGGCATAGACAATATTGCTGATATTAAATGTAACTATCATCATAAGAATGATAAGAAAAAAAGATATATTCATAACTCTCTTTACTCTAAAGAGCCTGTCTTCATCATCTATTTTTTGGGCAACAAAATATTTTATGATGTGAAAAAAGATAAACAGAATGATTAAAATAGCAATTTTAATCATATGTACGGGCAACTGTGTCTGCTTGTAGGCTTCAATCTCGTTTAGATAGCTCTGTTTTGTACGTCTTAAAACATCCTCTTTATTCTCAAGAAGCCCTCTGGCGCTTATAAAAAAATCGAGCGCTTTTTTGAGCTGATACTCTTTTTGTAAATCTTTTGGCTCTTGTTCACCAACGCCAATAAGCTCTTTTTCCAGAAATAGAACGGCCTCGTCATACTCCTGCTGTAAGAAATTCAATCTCTGGGTTTGTATGTTGAACTTGCTTTTTTGGCCCGTAAAGAGATACTCCAAGATGGTTATATCTTTAACAGTGTCGCCTATTGTTATCTTCTCGAGCATGCCATCAAAAGATTGAGGCAGCTCATCGAGGATTTTCTTTTTGCTTGTCTGAAGTTGCAGCATCTGCGAGAGTTCTATCTTTTTTTTGCTGCTCGCGTTTCTTATTGCTCTCTCTAATAAATTAATCTCATCATCAAGAGCTTGCGCTTTTAGCATATTGCTGTAAACCTGTAGCCAGCTGTTTTTCTCTTTGTCAAAATATGTAAATTCTTCGGCACCAAAAAGCAGTGAGGAAAAAAGCAAGTTGACAATAAAAGCGGCTATTTTTTTCATGTTCTGCCTTGTAAACTAATTTAAAATATCGTTAAATATCAATATACACTTTTTGTAAAACCTTAATCATGCTCTCAACTGATTTTTTAGTTGTTGTTTCATGAACCGTGTGGTATCCAATGGTCGGTATCTGCAGAGTCGTTCCCTGAATCTCGCCTTTTGTCGCGTGAATAAGTCTTCCGAGCTCTGTTGTTCCAAGTGACCTTATTGTGCCGTTTTTGTTCATTTTGTTTTTTAGATAGCTGTCTTTGAAGTCGTACTTTATCTTCTCTTTTATTGCTATTTTTTTTATTTTCTCTTTTAGAGGCGACCTGAACACGGCATTTGAGTCTCTGTTTCTCATGACTATATCTATGTTTCTAATCTCTTCTAGCGTTGAGTAGGGGCTTGTGTCAAGAACAAGCAGCTTGTCTGTTTTGATATTAAATCTTCTAAACCATTCAAGCAAAAATCTCCAGCTTCTTCCAGCCTCTTCTGAAGCCGTAAAAAAAGCAGTTCCTTTATATCCGATAGCGTACATGTAGATAATAATTGCTATGCTTATTACATTGTCGAGTTGTGCTGAGATAAGGTCGTCTTTTATCTCTAGTTTGTCGGTAAATGCTATTGGCATACCGGGAAAAAGATAGTCAAAACCGTCTATTTTAAAAATAATATTTTTTCTTCTCTCGCACAAAAAAGCATCTTTGATAGAGCCAAGCCCGATGTATGTTCCCGACCACGGCTCATACGCCTGAACTTTTTCATCTATGAATCTTGCAGTAAAGTTGTGTAGAAGCTGCTCTGAGCTTGAATCTCCGGTTAAGTCCGCTTTATTTTTAGCAATAAACGCAGCATATTGAAACTCGTTGTGCCCTGTACATATAAGCCCGTGCCTATCGGCATGTGCTGAGATATAGCCAGCCTCTGGATTGCTCCCTTTTGCTACAAGTACGCCGTCATAATACTCTACCTTGACACCAAGTTCTTCAAGCTCTCTTTTTATAAACATAAAAAACGGATGTTCAGCACCGACTACACTAGGGATGCGGATAAGCTGTTTTAATATATCGTAAAAAAGTTCCATTATGCCCCGATACTGTCTTTTTTGATTTTTCTTTTTTTTGAGTTTGTTTCAGATTTTGGAGTAACCTTTTTTGCAATATACTCCATTATTTTTCCGGCAATATCTATTTTTGTAGACTTCTCAATTCCCTCTAATCCTGGCGAGGAGTTTACCTCCATAACAAGTGGCCCGCGTGAAGATTGAATCATATCGACACCGCATACTCCAAGCCCCATCGCTCTTGCAGCGGCAAGCGCAGTCGCTTTCTCTTTTCTTGTAAGTTTATGCGCGCTGGCACTTCCGCCTTGGTGAAGATTTGATCTAAAATCTCCCTCTGCACCCTGCCTTTTCATGGCGCCAACAATCTCTCCGCCGACTATTAAAACTCTTATATCCGCTCCGCCCGCCTCTTCAATATACTCTTGAACAAGGAGGTTGACATCCATTCCGTAAAACGCGTCCAATACGGACTTTGCCGCCTTTTCGCTGTCAACCAGAACAACACCAACGCCCTGTGTCCCTTCTAGTATTTTGAGCACAAGCGGTGCACCGCCGCTTAGCGCTATAACATCCTTGGCGCTTGATTTATTGGAGGCAAAAACGGTCTTGGGCATATCGACACCATTTTTGGAAAGTATCTGAAGACTTCTTAGTTTGTCCCTGCTTCTTTTTATTGCCAAAGAGCCTGTAGATGTAAAGACATCCATCATTTCAAAGTGCCTTACCATGGCTGTTCCGTAAAAAGTTCTGCTTGCGCCTATTCTCGGTATTATCGCATCTGGCTTTGTTAGCTCTTCGCCCAAATAGTTGATTTTTAGCTCATCTTTCATAATTTCGATGCTGCATTTTAGGTAGTCTATGACCCTCGCTTCCCATCCTCTTGCCTCAGCAGCTTCAACCAATCTTTTAGTTGAATACAGCTCTTTGTTTCTTGATAATATGTAAATTCTCATCTATCTCTTCTTTTTACTTATTTTGCTTGTTTTGTGAGATATTCTTGTGAAACATCAACTAAAAATTTTTTTGTTAAAAACTTTTTTCCTATGAGCATTGGATATTTCATATCCGAGCGGTTTGCCAAAGAGATAACCGTATTGTAGTTTTTGCCAAAAAAATTGACAGTAACTCTTATTGAAGGCCTACTCTGAATCTCTCCGTTTGAACTTTTGATTTTTTTCATCTGATAAAGAGGCACTGCCATTTTTTTTCCATGATAAGCGGCATGGACTTTGTCAAGCAGCTTAAAATGCACAATATTATTATCATCAACAAATATATCATCGCAATGCAGAGCATTTGTGTCTGCGCCTGTGTCAACCTTTGCATCAAGATCATATAGTTGCAAATCAGGAATCGATATAATCTCTACTGTACCGATAATTTTCTTGTTCATTATTGAGTATGTCCGATTTTTAGGTAAATTATAGCATATATAAGAGATAAAAAATGCTAAAAAATATGGCATCTTTAATTTTTTTTAAGTAAATTATTTTTTATTTGTAGAGGGCAAATATGACGATGATTGTGACCATGTGGAAAAATTTCCACACAGACGTAAGTTTAGTGAGGATTATGACTGGTTTTTATTTATCTTTGGCTCAAATAGAGTCCCAAGTTCATGCTTGTCTCTTAAAAGGAATGATTCTGCTGCGTCAAGGTCAAACCCGTTGCATAAAAACATCTTTCTTCCGCGACTAATCAAAAAATCTGCAGCTTTTAGTTTGGTTACAATGCCGCCTGTTGCAAATTCGTTGTTTGGAGTAGAGGTGTCTACGAGCACACTTTGAGGCAACTCATTTACGCTCTTATAAAGTTTGGCATCCTTAAACTCCTGCGGATTTTTATTATAATAGCCGTCAATATCGCTTAGAATTACTAACAGCTCAGCACCTACGGCATGGGCAACATGTGCTGAGAGCTGGTCATTATCGCCAAAAAGCTGCTCAGGTGTGGATGTTATGTCATTTTCGTTAATAATAGGCAGAATGTTGTTTTCCAGATGGGCGTCTATAATCTCCTGAAACATCTTAGTTCGTTTTCTTGAGTCAAAATCATCTTCAGTTAGCAGTATCTGTGCAGTTGGAATATCATAAATATCAAACTTCTTTTTATATGCGGTCATTAAAATTGGCTGTCCTGCGGCTGCAAGAGCTTTCTTGCCTATCTGTTTTCTTTTATCAAGCTTTAGTGTGGAGTATCCAGCCGCAACCGCCCCCGAAGTAACAAGTACAACATCATACCTTCTTTTAAGCATGGCTATAAGCGACACCAGGTTTAGCATACGCTCCTTTGCAATATTATTGTCTTGTGTCAAAACTGCCGTTCCAACTTTGATTACAACTCTTTTCATTAATCTCCTTTATTTTTTTGAGTACACAACCGTCTGTTTGTGTGCCACATTTATATTTTTTAAGATAACTAAAGCTACTGTGTGCTTATTGTATCTAGTTATACATTTTGTTTTTATTATAATAATTATTTCAGTTGATATGGATAAAAGTTTCTTTAAAATAAGAGAGCCAATCCAAATAGATAAATTATGATAGAATTATGCATATATAACGTGTATAGGATTGTTTATGCAAAATCAAACACCTTTGAGTAAATTGAATGATAAAGTATCGGCTATTGTTGAGCAGTACAATTCATCTAAAGAAGAGAACGAAGCGCTTAGATTAGAGATAGTGAAGCTAAAAGTTGAAAACGAAGCTAAAAATCATGAGATTGAAAAGCTGAGTGAACAAAATGCCCTTAAAGATTCAGAGATAGAGGCAATTGTGGAAAAATTAGAAAGTATACTGGTTTAGATTTATGAGCAGAAAACTTGGACTAAATATAGGCGGTCGACGTTTTGATGTTGATGTTGATGAGAAATTTGCCGTTTTTTTAGAAGAGCAGATGCGAAAAGATTTTAACATTGAGGGCAATAATGATTTAAAAGTATTGCTTCATGCTTATGTTCGCAAAAACCATGATTTATATCTGCAGGAGCAGAAGATAGAGGAAATCGCAAAAAAACTAGAAATTTAAGAGAAAATTTATTCTTGTATAAGCTAACAGTGATATAATTTCGGTCTCTTAAATAGAGAACATATGCGTTCGTAGCTCAGCTGGATAGAGCACTGGTTTGCGGTACCAGCGGTCAGGGATTCGAATTCCTTCGGGCGCACCATTACTAAACTACCTAAAATGGACTCTTTTAAAGAGATTTGCAAAGTAGATAAATCGTTTAAGTTTTGCACTTATCCCACTTTAAGTCCCACTTTTTAAAAAAAATAAATTGCTTTTTATTGACATGTTTAATAAAAATCTATATAATCATTTTGTTCCATAAAAAAATCTAATTAAAAGAGAATAAAAAAGACCAAGTCAAGTTGTTTGAAGCAAAAAACTAGGTTATTAAGCATAGACAGAAAACGGAAACACAAGCTTTAATAAGTTGAACATTGATCTCTTGCAATGTGTGGTTTCCAAGCAAACTAAAATTATAAAGTTCACAGTAAGTATGTACAAGAGTTTACATAGAACTAAAAAAAAGTGCACTGCTTATCTAATTGCTTTTTATAGATAAGACAAATTTTTTACTGATTTGTAAACAGAAAAAATTGTTACTTTAACAACATGTTGATATAAATTTAAACAATATGTTTCAAAGAGTTGACAAGATTTTAGCGAGAATAAGTGCTAAAATCGATTTGTTTTTAGAAGGACATGAGGTTTCTGAGGTAGACAGAAAAATTCTACTTAAACTTGCAAAATCTTTAGATAGATTTTCAGATGCGATACTAACGATAACAGGAGGTGCATCATGACAAATAATAAAGGTTTTAACATTCGTTAATTACGAACAATATTTACTGTAAAGCACGCAAATGTATGAATAAGGTGGGAATATCAAGCATGACACTCATCTTAGATAAGATAAGAATAAAATTGGCTTAAATTTTATGGTTTATCCAGATTAGTAAGCCTTAACGAAAATAAGTGATTAATAATATCAGATGAGTATACTTAGAAGTTCAGTATACTCATGCTATTTCAGAAGTTCTTTTTGTAAGAGTTCACACAATTCTTCTTTGTTACTTCCCCTCTCCAGCTTCAATTCTAGTTTTTCAATAATTTGTGCATTATGTTGATTGATAACATCGTTGTAGGAATTTTTAAAGAGTTTAAAATCATCGGTGTTGATGTATTCTTCTGGTGTTAATGTTCTAAGGTATATTTCTGCAGTGATAATTTTAGATAGCTTTGCGAGTTCATTGTTTCGAAATTGCTGATGAAATTTTTCTTGAACCATTTTTAATATCTCATCCTCGATATGTTTAAAAGTGATCTCCTTGTCGATATCATCTAAAAACTCTTCACTATGTGTGGATGATGAATACTCTTTTTCATTATAAGAATTAAAAATCTCATTTGCAGGTCTTCGTTGTGTGATTTTGTTCTTCGCCCTTTTTTGCATTTTAAAATTGTGTTGGTTTCTTCTCTTTATTAGATTAGATTGAGATTGGGATTGCTCTAGTATTATATAAGGAAACAATTGAGGAAAAAGTTTGAGAGTGTTTTCTAAAAATTGATCTATTTTTTCTAATTCATTATCTTCTAGCCCATTAATATTGGTCATTTTTTCTAGTGTTTCAGGCGTAAATTTTAAAATACCTAATTTATTCAGTATTTCAGTATTCTCAGTTGCTTCTAATTCTATAAAATTATAAAAAATATTTATCACTTTTGACCCTTCTAAAAATTTTTTGTTACTAGATCAGAGAAGCCAATCTAATATTTTCTGTAGTGATATATTAGCACAAAAGCACATCTTGCGTAAAAACTGTAAAATTACAGCCAGTATTAAATAGATATTGGCTCTTTAACACAATTTAATAATAATGTCAAGTACAGTATCGTCAACTTTGACAGTCCCTATATTCCCTCAAAACACCCTGAGCGCTACAATAACGACATCAATTGATAATTCAAAGGCGCCTTAAAACACTTAAAGGACAAACAAGATGAAAGAGAACCAAAAGCGATGGTTAACACCTGTTGAATTTGAAGAGGAATTTGCTATTTGTGTTGAAACACAAAAAAAGATGCGAAGTGAAAAAAGAATACCATATAGCAAAATTGGACGGAAATTTGTTAGATATGATAGATTGAAAATTGATCAGTGGTTCGAAGAGCACGAGGTAGTAGGTTATGAACAATAATTTGAAGCATAAACATTGGTTTCCTCACCCCGCCAACCTAAGAAATGAAAGAAGAATGAAGCGAGCAATGAAAGATTTACCTGGTGGAGTTGGTTATGGTGTAACAGTACTGATGATGGAAGTTTTGCGAAATGAACCAGAGTTTAAGTACCCAATGAAAGATTTGGATCTGTTGGCATCAGAGTTTGAAATAAGTTTACCAATATTGCAAACTGTCATTGCAAGTTATGGTTTTTTTGAACTTTTTACAACCGATGATGGAGAAATGTTTGTATCCCCATTATTAAATGGTTTAATGGTGCCTTATATTGAAAAACAGAAGAAGAATCAGATTGCTGGGCAAATATCTGCAAAAAAAAGAAAATTAAAGCAGGAACAACAACTTTTAGAATTGAGTCAATTACACTCAGTTCAAGACATGTTAAACAGTTCCGAGACACATGTTGCACATAATAGACAACAAGAGACTAAAGTAAAAGAGAATAAATCTCTCTGGTTGCATGATTTTCAGTTTTTCAAAAATTTAATTGTGAATGCGTACAAAGATCAAATTGTATGTTACGGTGCTTTGGATTTTAAAACCAGCACAGGGATAAAAGTCACTACACAAGGCTATCTGTTTAATACACATTCTATGCAAGATTTGTCACCTGATGAAGCCAAAAAAGCTTGGAAGTGGATGTTTGAAAATCAAGATAAATTGTGTGAAATTGAGGTGCAGGATGAGTGAGTCTTTGATAGAACAATTTACAAAGATGAATAGAGAAGTTCAAAACCAAAAACTTAGACTTTTTGCACGAGTGGACACGAGTACAAAGCTAAAAATTTTGGAACATCAAAAACAGCTTTTTCACAAGCTCAGGAGTTCTTATAGCAATGTTGAAAATGCAATACTAACGTTAGTTAGCTTGATTTTGGCGATTGATGATGTTTTAAAAGAGCTTGATACCGTAAATCTTAATGTAATCAAGCTAAAAAATAAAAGCGTCAGACAAAAAGCAAAAAGAGACAGGCTGTTCGGATACTGGGCTGTTATTCGTACCTTAAGGTTAGAGCAAAATCTGAGTTTTAGACAAATTACACAGTACCTCAAAAAGTACCACAAATTAGAGGTCGCACACTCCACGCTTTATAAATTCTGGAGTGAGCTAGAAACCATAAAAAATGAAGCTAAAGGAGAAAATTAATATGGATGAATTAATCAAAAGAGATGATACAAATATGCCGGAGCCTACTGTTGTGGCACTTAACAATCATATGGAAATAGGCATACTAAGAGGCTTTGAGATTGATGTCAAAAACACTAAAAAATATATGAGAAATGTCCTTTTTATAGTAGGCAATGAGGTTATTACAGATAATTTTGCAGACACGATTTTGTTGAAAGAGGAGTTAAAGCTTTTTGATAAAGGCGATGAGCAAAACACATTTTTTAAAGTTGTACAAAGAGAGTTAAACGGTAAAAAGGTGATTAGCTTGGAGCTTTCTTTGGACGATGGTAAAAAAATCTATATCTCAAAATCCGAAGCAAAAGCTATTGTTGATATCTGGAATATGGCGATGCAGGGATATTCGTTTGCAAGGATCCTAGAGTATGAAAACACTCAGACGCTAGAGAGTTGGACAGACATAATCCATCAAAGCGGTTTATTAAAACTTGGAAAATAGTTATGGTCTTATATATTTTTATCTTTGTTGCACTCCTTATTTACCTCTTTTTGAAATACAGAAAAATAGATACTGAGTCAATTAAAAAGAGGGATGCACCTATAAAAACTTGTACTAACAAGGCGGATTCTCCGCCTCACAAACACTATGTTTTAGTGGGTGATAAAAGTCCCATGAAATACTATTTTTACCCTATTTATATATTTCACTCAAAAGAGTCTCTTGAGCTATATAAAAATATTATCGTTGCGTACGCGATGATCGAGGAGCCGTTTCACACGACTTTTGTCCATATTTTGCTTTTTTTGGATAAAAATGATGATAGTATTAAGAGCAACCGCACGCAAGAATTTAAGCTTAAGATTCGCAATAGTGGCGAGAAAGGGAGTGCTTATCTGGTTTACTCAATAAAAGAGCTGATTTTTAAAACATTGCTGAGAGTTTTTAATGAGTTCAATGGTAGTTATGGAAAATACTTCTTGCAAGCACTTCTTCTGGCGACGGCTTTTGTACACCTGCAAAAGATGAGACAGTGGCAGTATTTGAGTAGCGAAGACGAAGACGAAGTTGAACAATGTATCTTGATTGCAAAATCTTTTATGAAAAATGAGAGTCGGCAAAGAACACATGTTTTTGAAATGATTAAAAAAATAAAAGAGTATGATGAAGAGTTCTCTTCTATCAACTTTTATTTTGAGAGCGCAAAACGCTTTGCGCAAGAGTACCCTTATGTTGAACATCACTATCATGAGCAAAAGTTATTGCCTAGCTTTAGCACGATAACGCCTTCTCGAAAATCTCTTTATGCACTAAAAGATTTTGGTGTTTGAGAGAGCTTGTAGAGGATTTTAAACCTCTACAAACTGACCATAAATCTCATCCGTATATTTTTGCGGTAATTGCACATCAGACGCATACTTTTTAAAGTTTGACACAACACTATAAATCTTATCGATGATACTTTTATACTCTTTAATTCCATGCTTTTTCGCAAGCTCTTCAAGATGTTTTTTCGCTAGCTCTCTTCCCTCGCCAAGATAAGTTGTACTATGTTCTCCACCTGGACCAAAAGAGAATGTCAAATCATACGCAGGTGCAAATCTCCAATTATTGTTTTCATTTAAAAGATAAGAGAAGTTTTTGGCATGATCATCACGGTTATGTGTGAGCAGATTAAATACCGCTAATCTATACACCTTTAACACTTCGCTCATATCTTTTGTAAGATGAAGAGTAAGTTTTAAAATGTCGTCATAGTCAATACTTGGCAATCTAAAATCGCTATGAACTAACCCTGCTAATGAGTGGATATGAACTCTCTTATCACCGTTTCTATCGAATCTCTTGATGGCGAAATAGCTATTTTCTTTACCTTGAAGCAGTTTTGTTTCGCTTATATCTACACCCGCATCTTTTGCCATAAGAGAGTAGATATACTCTAATTTCCCAATATGTGGGCTATCTGTACTTCCTGCAAATTTGACCATATAGTGCTCAAATCCATCCACAAGAGGTTGATTTGATGGGAGCAAGTGAGCATCTTTATTTAGCTGCACCATGATTTTCGGTCTTGCACCCGCACTTGAACCGTTGTTTGCTATGAGAGTTTCGATATTTTTGGCACTTACACCTTTTAAAATCTCTTGTGAGGATATAGCCAGCTCATCCAAGTTGATCATCTTTTTGGCATTCACGCTTTGTATAAGCGGCTCATAGCTTAATGCACCTGTGCCAAACTCACCTATCATCATAAGTCTATCAAGAGATGAAATCTGAGCAAAATTGACCCCTTGACTCATAAGCTGTCTGTCAATCAGCAGCTTTCCCCACCCATCTGGCAATGAATCCGCAAAAACTCCAAACAATCCATCAAATATTCTCTCATCACACACTTTTACACCTGTGCTAAGAGGCAGTTTGTATGGTGAGAGTTCAATCCCTGTTTTTAAAAAGTTACCATCATATTCAAAATATATCTGCCTCTCTTTCAAAGCAAGTCGCCCGACTTTGAGTTTTTGAGATTGTGTGTGCAAATAAACATTGACAACTTTGATGCTCATTTTAACTTCCCTCTCTTTTTTAAAGGCTTCTCTTTTGTTTGAAGTAACTCATCTAAAGAGCTAAAGGAGTTCTCTTTGGTTTTTGTGATATTCATAAAATCATCAAGACAACCTAAAACGACAGAGAGTTTTAAGAGTGACTCTAAAGAGATCTGTGAGCTGTTTTCAAACCTCTTTAGACTCCCGAGACTCACTCCGCTTTTGCTTGCCAAGCCCTCTTGCGTTAGGTTTAACGCAAGTCTTTTTTGCTTGAAGTTTTCTGCTAAGTGTTGCATTACCGATTGGGGCGTGTTTATATTTATAGATAACATATTAACCTCAAATAAACTATAGTGATATTATAGCTAATATTTGATATATTAAACATTAGCTATCGTCAATATAACTGTTTGAGCAAAAACCATCGATTGAACTATAAAAAAAGTGTTTTTTAGGATGTTTCAAAACTGTATTTTTGAGTGTTTTTTACAAATTTTATTAAAACAGCACTAATTCCCATCTTTTGGAGATTTAAAAATCACTCTCTTTCAAAAAGGAAACCGTAAAAAACATTCGCACCTCTTAGAAAAAGTCAAAACCTTAATCGAACAAATTTCTATGCTAAAGTTTGTCATTAAATTTATGACACATGAAATTAATCGTTGGAGCTCAATATGCCCAAGGGTATATGTACCATCGTAACTAAAAGAGCTAAAACAGATGCAAGTTTTATAAAACAAATGCAGATTGACTAAACAAACTTTGCCTCAGATAGCGGCTAAATCTATCAAAAGATAAAACAAAAAAGGATAAAGCATTAGAGGAAGCGTCTATTACCAAAGTTCACAATTAGCTAAACAGATATTTGAAGCCGGAGCTAAAAAAGAGGATAGAATCAATCCAAGCCATCCCCATTTTCAAAAGGTCGCCTCTTTTAAAACAATGGAGAGCTATAGAGCTATTTGGAACAACTTTTTTAACTATCTTTTAGAACACTGGAATATAAAAGATTTTGAAAAGATATCTGCCGAACATATAGCGGCTTACATGGACTACAAGATAGAGTACTACCCATCTAAACAGTACTTAGAAAAAATCAGTGCCGCATTAGGCAAACTTGAAACTGCACTCAAACATTTTGCAAAAAATATCCATGGAGCCCAAAAAGAGTATGACTTCTCCATTAGACAAACCATTTTAGATGAAGCAAGAGATTTAAAATATGTTGTCAACAACTATCATAACCGCGCATATAATAACCCGACACTTTTAATCTCAAATCTTCAAGATTCATTTCACAAACTAGCAGCCAAAATCCAACATGAGGGCGGAGCTAGAATTGAAGGTGTTGCGCTTATAAAGAGTGAACAGCTTTTAGGAACAAAGCAAGACGCTATCACAAACACTCAAAAAGGGACACTTTTCACAAAAGAAAAAGGGGGCAAAGAGGGCGAGGTTTTAGTAACACTTGACACTTACAATGAACTTCAAAGCCATCTCTCTCAAAATCCAAAATTTAAAATCAATCGTCAAGCATATTATGAAGATATCAAGCAAGCAGCACTTCTCTCAAATGAAGTCCCTGAAGCTTCTCATGGGCTTAGATGGAACTTTGCAAAAAGAAGAATGTTTGAGTATGCGCAAGCAGGTTATAGCTATGAAGAGTCACTGCAACAGGTAAGTTATGAGATGAAGCATAATCGGGCGAGTATTACTTTGCACTATTTATAGTTACATTATTATATTTAAATACAAGAGAAATAAACAGAATTATTCATTCATCTTTATAATGCCTTTTTGAATAAGCAGCATCTTTATGACACTTCCTGCTGAGCGAAACTCACTTTTGGCGTATGTTTCAAGCTCTTTTTTTTGAGAAGGGGTGAGGGCAATGGTTATGGAGGCGGTGGACTGTTCTGCTTTTACTTTACTCCCTTTTGGGCGACCCTGTTTTTTTTGAAGATCTAGGTGTGTTTTAGTCGGTGTTGTTGTCTCTTCGGTTATGAGTTTGTCAAATTTTGCACGAGCCATTAGTTATACTCCTCGATTTTTTTCATTAAATCTTGCATTACAGAGGATATCTTTTTGTAGGTGTGCTGTTTGAGTCCGCCACTCTTGGCAAGTTCTATGATGCTTACTCCATCATTTTCGGCAGTTTGCAGTGCTCTTGTATGTGGAATGGCAAAACAGTCTATCTCCTCTTGTGTATGCTCTGCCAAAAAACTAACAGCATCCTCGATATCACTCTCTTTGATGTAGCCATTCACCACAAACAAAACGGGAAGCTCCAAATCTTTTACACGGTTGTAGCTTTGCAGGGTTGTTCCTAAAGAGTTGATGGTTGGATTAAACGGTAAAAGTATAAGAGTCGCGTTTTTAGCAATACTCTCAAGACGAATATCATCAAACCCTCCAAAGTCATAAACGACATCCCCGCTTTCAATCTCTGGTGCTTGTGCATCAAGTGCGATTTTTATTACTCTGTCATCAAGTGTTTTTGTGAGCATACCGTATGGGTCAAGTTCTATGATGGTTGTGTCAAAATGAAGAGCTATCTGCGTAGCAAGCATCGATTTGCCAACACCACCTTTTTGATTATATATGATAATTTGCATTTTATTACCTTGGGTATAAATGAAGTTAATATAATACACTTTTAATTATTTAATTACAAGATAATTAATGATTTTTTTATAAACGAGATTTTAAAGTAGAATTTCGTATAATAACCTCTAAAAAAGATTCCAACATGCAACAACCCAAAAAAATTACCGCACATACACTCAAGCGTATTGAAAAAACCCTAAACAAGATCAACTCTCCTATGGGAGTCTTTGAGCTCTTTTTTACACTCTTAGGCTCAATGGCACTAGAGGAGCGGTTTGTGCCAACCAATATCATTAACACTCTTTTTCAAAATGCCATATTTAATTCAGACGATGAAGCCGGAGAAGTCATCAACGAAATAATGAACTTTAGCAATGATATCAGCTTTACTCTGATGAAGTTTGATGAGGACAACTTTAAAAACAGAGATATTCAAACACTGAGCAAAAACCTTTGCAAAATAGTTGTCGGCAAACTCACTCTTGAATCACTCAGAGAGAGATATGTCCCGTCTATCGTTGCTCCTCTTTATAACTCTTTTGAAGTTAAAGGATATGATGTAGATGACTTTAAAAAACTCATTCACTCTATACATGCTGAGTATAAAGAGTTTGAGGGGCTAAGTGAAGATATTGCAGGAGTGATATCGATGCTCTCTTTGTGTAACACAAAAGAGTTTACAAAGATACTCTCAGAAGATGGCGAAACACTCGATGGATTTTTAGACTATTTTGTGCAACATGCTATACCGACTTACGCAACACTTGATTCACTTAGAAAACTGGAGTATTTAGAAGAGCAGAACTTTGAAAAGGCAAAGAGAAACGATCCATGTCCATGCGGCAGCGGTAAAAAGTATAAAAAGTGCTGTATGAATAAAAGCAAAAATCCTCTAAGCACTCTTGCTCCGTATAAGCTGCTCTACAAGCCAAAACTCTCAAAAGATGAAGTGAGAAATTACTACAGCTGCTATAATAAACTTCTTACCTTTGCATACGACAAATATGCAAAAACTAATAAGCGTCCTAAAAAAGATTCTATTTTTAATGTTAAGGAGAATGGTACCTACTTTTGCGATATGGATCTTATGCAAAGCGGTGAGATATTCGACATTAGAGACTATTTTGCCTCGCATCCAAAAATTATCGATGAGTACTTAACTAAAGAGCAAAACTTTTTAAGTGAACTTGAACTAAAGACGATAAAAAACTTTAAAAATATCCTCTACGACCAATTTATCATTATGGAGCGCATCAACAACTCCGAAGTGCTTGCGTGGAATGTCCAAAACAAAAAAATATATCTGGTTTACGGGCTTTATGACCCTATTGCCGAGGTCGTTCAAGAGTTGCCTTGTATCGCCTCTTTAATACTTTTAGAGTATGAAGAGAGAATAGTTTTTGATGGTTTGATGGGCGTGAACCGTGTTGAGATTGGGAATAATATGCTACTAGATATGATTGAGGAGTGTCGGGAGCTTAGAGACGCAAATGGGGTAGTTTTGAGGATTGGGGAGTAAAAAATTCCGCCCAACTCTCATAAAAAAGAAGAAAGTTGGGATTTAAAAAATTTTACTCTTTAGGATAGACCGTCGCAGTTAGTGTTGTTTTATATACTGTTCCTACAAATGCGTATGTCCAGGACTCTTTAATCTTTACATCTGTCAAGTAGCCGTTGCCTGCTTGAGCTTTTAGCAGTTGGTAAGCTTTCTCATGACGATCATTTATGTCAATGGGTATAAAAAGCAGCAACTGAAATCCACTTGCGGAAGCACTTATCTCTCTACCTTTGTCTTTTGAGCCCTCATATACTTTTGGATCAGGAGTTTCAATATAGATTGGGGTTCCCGAGCAGCCTATGATAAAAAAACCAAATATGCCTAAAGAAGCAATTGCAACTATTTTTCTTATATATTTCATTCTTTTATCTCCCTTATCGCATCACCTTTGATTGTCACATCTTTGCTTGTGCCAATGATCCACCATAACCAATCTTCTTGATAAGTTACATTAACAAGCCCTGTAGCTCCAGGAACACTCTTTAGTGCATTGTCGTATGCCCTCTCGGTTCTTGAATTTAAACCCATCGGGATAAAATAGTACGCTGTGCCAAGTACTCCCAAAGAGCCGCTTGCACTTCCCTCCGCTTTTCCTAAAACTTCATATTTTTTTGGCTGCTTCGGTGCAATAGTTACATTGTGCGATGAACAACCAGACAGTATCAAGAGTGTTGCTGCTGCCGCTAGCGGCAAAACTATTTTTCTCATTTTGTATCTTCCTGCAAAAAACGGTTCAAATCGGACACTAATGTCGGTTGAGTTCGGACAGTGATGTCGGTTCTAATCGGACAGTGGTGTCGGAAATGATTCGGACACTTTGGAGTAAAAACCGACACTTAAGTTTAA